>JBKBON010000012.1:0-118382 GCA_046294755.1 Allorhizobium sp.
ACAATCCGGCGGTGCTCAGCTATTACTATGCGGCCTGTACCTTCCAGATGGCGATCACAATTGCCGCCGCCTCGCCCTTCCGGCCGAGCCTCAATGCCAGCATCTTCGGTTTCTGCCTCACTTATTCGGTGATCTGGTTCCTGCAGGACGCCACGCCGGCCTATGTGATCCAGCATCTGGCGGTCTATGCGCCGACCGTTCTGATGACGCTGCTCGTCTCCTATCAGCTTGAGGTCGAGGCCGTGACCAGCCACCTGCAGATGGAGGAGAACGAGGCGCTGAAGCGGGAATTGTCGCGCCAGAACAAGGATCTCGCCCGGCTTTCCGTCACCGACCCGCTGACCCGCCTGTCGAACCGGCGCGGCACCGAGATGGAGCTTGCGCGGCTGATGACCGAGACGCCGGATGCCGCCTCACGCTTCGTGCTGCTGGTTGCCGATGTCGACCATTTCAAGGCCTTCAATGACGCCTATGGCCATGGCGCCGGCGACGACTGCCTCAAACGGGTGGCCCGCGCGATGCGCCGATCCCTGCCGATCGAGGCGCATCTCGCCCGCCATGGCGGCGAAGAATTCGTGGCGATCCTGGCGGGTGCGGATCCGGACATGGCAGCGGCGCTTGCCGAAAGCCTGCGAAGGGCGGTGCGGCAGCTCGGGATCATCCATGCGCATACCGGCGACCGCAACGCCCATGTGACGATCAGCGTCGGCGCCGCCTGCGGGCCGATCCGCAATGACGGCGACTTCGAACGCCTGCTCGATAGCGCCGACCGGGCCCTCTACGCCGCCAAGGCCGACGGCCGAAACAGCTGGCGGGTGACTGTGCCTGATGAGGATGAGCGGGTGGTGGCTTGAGGCTCACGAGGAGTCAGACGCGAACGTGGTTCGCAACGCATGGAACAGACGCCGGTGGAGCGGCACTTCAGGATTATAGTCAGTCAAATCCAGATACTGATTTGACCGGCCTTCGAATAGAAAGATGGGTTGGGCAGGCGAGTTGTCGATGACGATGTATTCGTCTGCAAGTCTCAGCGCCGCGGGCAAGTGCTTCAGGGAAGCATTGTAGCGCCGCACGACGTCCTCGTCGGGAATGTCATGTCCACCATTTTGCACGCGAAACCGGACGCGAGCAACGTTGAGTTCCGGCGAGGCAAGGATGACGTAAAGCAGCCCAATCTGAAATCCTGCCGCTTGGGCTCGCCGCATGACAGACAGCGCATGCCGGCTGCTCAAGGTCGTCTCGAAGCAGAAGTCCCTGTGGAACGCCAGAGCGCTGTTGATCTCTTCGATCGCCAGACCACCGGCTCTCACGCGACGAGCACCCGCATCCATGTCATCGGGAAGCTCTCTTGCAATTTCATCGACGTTGATGAACAAGCCCGGTGGTTGAAGCTTGGCATAAATCGAAGTTTTTGCCAGACCCATTTGGCCCCGCCAGGATCGTGCACTGCGGCACCCGGAAGCCCTACCGCTTGTTCTGCTTGAGGCCGACGGGTTCCAGCTCGGGCGCATCCAACTCAACCGTTGCGCTCAATTCAGTAATCCCGCGGACGGTGATTGGCGTTACAGGCTCCGGATAGACTACATTCACAGGCTCAATGCCAAGCACCAGGGCACGATCGGCGGCTTCCGCTCCGATCTGCCGGATAGCGTCTCTGCGCTGCCTGATCCTGTCCAGTAACATCGTTCCATCCTCGGTTTGAGGCAATTATACCACGTTGGCAGCGATTAGCGAATCTGCCCCTCATCCGGCCTTCGGCCACCTTCTCCCCGCAAGCGGGGACAAGTAAGGGCGTCACCCCTCAGCGCCCCCCTCCGCCTTGCCGATCGGGTAGAGAAACAGGCGCGTCTTGCGGCTGTCCGACAGTTCCCAGATCTCGTCCGGATCGACATCCGGAACGGGAAAGCTGTTGGAGACGAAGAGGCTGCCGGGTTTCATCTCGGCGGAGAGCTTTTGCCAGAGGGCTGCCATGGGGGCGGGCGAGAGGAAGGCGTAGACGATGTCTTCCTCAGAGACATCCGTCTTCCAGAGATCGCCGCGCTGGATTTCGCCTTTGCCGGAGAGCTTCGACAGGAGGCGAGCGGCGAGATAGACGGCGGGGGCGTTTTCCACCCCCCGCGCCCGCCTGCCCTCGCCATCCAGCGCGCGGACCACGCCGCCGAGACCACAGCCGAGATCGAGGACGCGCGCGGCCTGGCGATCCCGGATCAGGTCCTTCAGAACCGAGGCGGTTTCGTCATTGGTGAGATAGAGCGGCACGCGGCCGCGGGTGGTGTTGGAAAAGACCAGCGCCAGAACCAGGAAGGCCAGCCCGAAAGGCCAGGCGGGCAGATTGCCGATCAGGAGCGCCGAGCCCATGGCGAGCGGAAAGAGGAAGGCGATGAAAAGCCACCAGCGCGCCAGCCCCAGCAACTGGCAGATGCCGGCGGCAATCGCCCCTTGCAAGAGAAGGGCAAGCCCGATCAGCGGCAGGCGCTCCACCGAAGCCGACAGGGGCGCGGTCACGACGGCCACCACCGGCAGGGCCACGACCTGGGCCAGAAGCGCGCCCAGGATCGGCGTCTTGCGGAAGAGTACGAGCATCAGGCCTCCGGCTGCATTGCGACCCGGCGACACTGGCAGGGGGTGGGGTGATTCTCAAGGGCTGCGGTTCGCCCTCCCCTTCGAGGTGGGGTGGGGCGAGCTCTTCAGTGTGGCGTGTCCCTGGGGCAGACTGAGACGGTGTCACCGCACCCGCACGCGCCGCGCGACCTCCCCCCTTAAGGTGAAGGGGCTGGGCGGCTTGCGCCGGGCTGCCACGGCTGGCATCGTCGGAGGCTGAACCTTTGCCGTGCGGGATCGTGCCGGCGGGGTGGTCCCTATCGAGGAAAACGCATGGATTTCATGAGGCTGCTGAAGTCGCTGGAAGAGCTGCTTTACGAGCTGGTGTCCTGGCTTGTCTTCTACCCGCTGACCTTCTGGCGGGCGCTGACGCGACCGCTCAGCATGATGCGCTATGCGGATATCGAGCTTACCGATCGGCTCGAAGACCAGTATGACGACACGGTCAGCCCACCCCTTTTCCTGCTGATCACGCTTCTCCTCTCCCAAGGGCTGTCAACCGCTTTCCCGTCAACGGGCGCCACGTCTGCCGAGGTGGCGGCGCTGACGCATTCAAGCTCCAACCTGCTGATCGCGCGGGGCGTGATCTTCGGAATCTTTCCGATGACCATGGCGGTGATGCTGCTCGTGCAAAAGCGGGTCCCGGTGACGCGGGCGACGCTCAGGCCGCCCTTCTTCAGCCAGTGCTATGTAGCCGCCCCCTTCGCCTTCCTCCTCGCATTGGCGGTTGACTTTTTCGCCATCGCGGACGGGCGGGGCATTTGGCCTGGCGCCGTGGCACTGCTGGTCGCTGTTCTGTGGTACGGTCAGGCGCAGCTTCGCTGGTTTCGCCAGGATCTCGAAATCGGGATTGTCAAAGCGGGCGGGCTCTTCCTCCTCGCCTTCATCCTCGCGGCGATCTGTTCACTCGCCGTGGCGATTGCCGTTGCCATTCAGTTGCCGCGCTGGAGCGTCTGACGAAGGGGGTAGACGTGGCTCAGTGGCGCCGGTCGGGAGCATTGAGCGGGGCGGTGGATGGCGGGGAGAGTGCCTGATCGACCTCGGCTTCGAGCAGATCCTTTTCCCCGAGGTCGAAATCGCGGAAGCCGTGGATTGCCGCGTGGGACCAGAGGATGCGACCGGCCAGGATGGGTGCATCGACCGTCGCAATCACATGCCCGTTCATCGCCACGTCGAAGGTGACGAAGTTCTGGCCGCGCAACTCGCTTCTGGCGAGGTTGGCAATGTGAATACTGCGCTGGCCCAAGGCCCCTCCTCACGTCTCGACGCTGACCGACCCTTGTCATTCTAGGGTTTTCTAATGTCCTTATATGCCAGAGATGGAAACCAGCGGCAGGATTTTTTTCGGGTTTTGCCGGCCAAAATCTGCATGCAAAACGGCGGGCCGACACTGAGCGACCCGCCGAAAAAATTCCAGATGCTGCCGTTAGCCGGGCGCGTGTCCTCAGCGGCTGTCGCGGCGGGCCTGGCCGTTCTTGACGAACTGCGAAACGCGACCGACCTCCATGGGATTGACGAGATCCGGCGCGCGCTGATTGGGCACGGAGCGCATGCCCTTCTTCGCACGGCGGGATGTCGGGCGGTTGGGGCGACTTGCCGCGCGGCGCATCTCCAGCGCCTTTTCGGCATTGCGCTTCAGCTCCTCGCGGGAGGAAAAGCGCTTGCGTCGGGCGATCTCGCCGTTGACACGCTGCAGGGCGGCGGAAAGGGCGGCGAACTTCTCGCGGCTTCCGGCATTGTCTGCGGCAGGCTTCGCCCCCGACGGCGCCGCCTTGCCGCGCATTTCGCGCCTCTGGCGGCTGGCGATGTCACGGGCGCGGTCGCGGCGCTCCCGCAGGGTCTTGCGCAGGGAGGCCAGATCCTCGTCAGCCCGCTCGGCCAGTTGCGGATGCCGCGAGGCCTCCACCAGTTCCTTCTCCGTTTCGTCGAGAAGTCGCAATTCCATCCGGCGTGCCTGGGCCATATCAGTCTCCCTCATTCATTCGTTTATCACGATAACAACAGGATAACGGCAGAATGGCGGGAGTGTTCCATCCGGATCCGATCCGGATGGGTGACAATCAAGTGAGTGGGAGTTGATGCGAAACCGCCCTCAGACTGCGACGTATTTGCGCCAGTCGTGCTCCTCCTTGAAGCCCAGGACTTCACGGATCTTCCGGTTCGACAAAGGCGCATCGAAGCCGTCGATCTCCCCGGTGATCGGGGTATTGGGCGCGTACTTGGCAAGGAACTCGCGCGTCGGGATCGTTGCGGTGATCGTGTCGTTGACGGCGTTGAAGACCTGGAAGCCGAGGCCATCCTTCTTGATGCAGAGATCGACGATCTGGCCGAGGTCGCGGGCGTCGATATAGGACCAGGCATTGCGCTTGCGGCATGGCGGGTCGGCGAGATAGCCCGGGAAAGCGGCATAATCTTCCGGCGAAATGACATTGCCGATGCGCAGTGCGTAGACGTCGATGCCGTAGCGCATGGCAAAGGCGCGGGCGGTCTTTTCGTTGACGACCTTGGAGAGGCCGTATGAGTCCATCGGGTCGGTGTCGTAGTCTTCGGTGAGCGGAAACTCGTGGTAATCCTTGTCGCCTTCGGCAAAGCAGACGCCATAGGTGGTTTCCGAGGAGGCGATGATCACCTTCCTGATGCCGAGCTTGGCGGCAGCCTCGATGACATTGTAGGTCGAGACGGTGTTTTCCGCGAAAGTCTTGTTGTCGGGATGCATGAGGATGCGGGGAACGGCGGCGAAATGCACAACCGCATCGACCGGCTTCGGGCCGCCTTCCTGTTCGTAACCGTCATAGCCGAAATGGCAGGAAAGCGCGTTGAAAACCTCACCGGCATTGGTGACGTCGGTCAGCAAAGTGTGGACGCCTAGAACATCCAGCACGGCGCGATCGACATTGAGCACCTTGTGTCCCTTGTCGAGAAGATATGGCACGACATGGCGTCCCGCCTTGCCGCTGCCGCCGGTGAACACGATCCGCTTGCCCATGATGATCCTCCTCGAAACTGGGTTGTCGGATGACCAGATAGCGCGGCTTAGGGCAAAGCGTAAGGGGGCATGGCTGCATGACCGTCTGTCAGGGAACCTAAGCGCCAAGACCCGTGTTTCCTCCGTCACACCAACGAGGAGAGACGCCTTGAAACTCGAGGATTTTGCAGACAGAGAGCCCAAATTCATTCTGGAAGAGTTCTTTTCCGGCACGCTGCGCGGTTTCGGCATGACCGTCGGTCGGCTCGGCGGCTTCCAGAACCGCTTCACCATCGATGCGCGAGGTCGCTTCGACGCGAGCGCCAATGTGCTCACGCTGACGGAAGACTATTTCTTTGATGACGGGCATTCCGACACGCTGTCCTGGACGATCCTGAAGCGATCCGGCAGTACCTATGAGGGCCGCGAGACGCTGATCGACGGCGTTGCCGAGGGCGAGCAGTCGGGATGTGCCTTCCGCTGGCGCTATGCCCGCGACGTGCCCGCCGCCGACGGCTCGAAGACAAGGCTCGGCTTCGACGACTGGTTCATCCTGCATGACGACAAACATATGAGCGTGCATGCGTCCTTGACCAAGCTCGGGGTGGAAGTGGCGACCATCGAAGCGTTTTACGAGCGGGTGGCGTGAACGGCAAAATGGCGCTGGCGCTTGATCTATGCGCGGTTTCTCCCCATCTGCCCTTCGATAGGGATGGAGGACGACGATGGGATTGTTTGACGGACTTCTTGGCCATGGATCGAGCGTCGATCCGGCGGATCTCGCCAAGCGGCTGGATGGCGTCTTGATCGAGGGCGAGCAGGTGGGGCTTGCCTTCAAGGTGATCCGCGACGTCTTCGTCTTCACCGACAAGCGGCTGATCCTGATCGACGTGCAGGGCATCACCGGCTCGAAGGTGGACTATATGTCGGTGCCCTATCGGGCGATCACCCGTTTTTCCGTCGAAACCGCCGGCACCTTCGACCTCGACAGCGAATTGAAGATCTGGGTCTCGGGCGCCCATGACCCGGTGACGAAAACCTTGAAGAAGGGCACGGATGTGCGCGGGATCCAGCGGGCGCTGGCGGCGGGGGTGTTGCGGTAGGAGAGCTTATCCGTCAGACGTTTACCTACGCAACATCCCAAAGATGACAAGTGCCTAGATGGGTGAAACTAGCCCTTCACGCAAGCGCCTCTTCGATCGACTGCCAGACTGCCTCTAGCTCCTCAACAGATGGCTCGGCGGTGATGTCGCCATGGACGATCCTGTTGCGGAGAAGGGTCAAGGGTCTCAACTGCATCTCACGTTCGGGGGACAGGTACCCCAACCGAGCCAAGGATTCTATCACCGTGCCGGGTTTGCAGGGACGATGGGCTGCATCTTCATCGACCCGATGCAAAGCCGCTTCCAACAGTGACCATCCCATCACAAATGCGGCTCGGCGCTGCCCCTGTCGCCCCAATTCCTGCAACTCCTTTAGCTGTTTGCGGATCGAAGCTTCCGATGGGCGGGGCAGCACACTCACCCCCTGCGTGACCGCCCCACCATGACTGACGACGAAACGCCAATCGGGCTGGCCAATGAACAGCCTGCTGATTTCCTCGAAGGTTAAACCGTTCTGGTCCCTGCGGGACTGCGTGAACTGTATTGCCACATTCTGGCCCGTCTTGAGCGCCACCGCATCGGGACGGTACCCGCTGAAAAAAGGCGGCAGTTCTTCAGTACCCGGATGTTCGACGAAACGGAAACCCTGCTTCAGGTAAGCTTCGCGAACCCGATCCATTGGATTTACATCCGCTTCAACGATTTGCTGTGTGTTGGCTGCCATTAACGCCTTCTCCAACTCAGATCATCAGCGATATGAACATATACCACGGGGGTTGAAGCTTCCGAAGCGCTCAAGTGATCTAAAGCCGAAGCCAGCTGTTGACTTTGGCTGCTGATTTCCCAGGCAATGTCGGGCTCGAACTTTTGCACCGTCACCATTTCGATCATCCGATCGTCCAGATAAACGACGCCAATCAATGCATCTAATATCGGCTTGACGATATTATCGATATCTCCGCTCATTGGCGCGAGTGGAAAATAGTAGATCGTGATTGCGAGCGACGACGGCAAGAGGAAGGTCTGTATATTCCTCTCACGTATCCTCGCAGCAGCAACTTGACCTACCGTGTATTTCCATCGACGAAGCGAGTTCGTGCGCGCTTGCAGCGAGAGCGGCGTGCCGAGAACGAAGAAGTCGAACGGAAAAAGAAGATCTTCCACGCAACATAGCCATAAGAGAGCAGACAACGACACTACAGCTTTTACGCGAAGTTAGTCAATCATTGGCTCCGAGGATCGACGTGCCCTCATCCTCCTCGCCCTCCTCCCCCAAACTTCCCTCACCCCCGAATCAGTGATACCCCTCGGGCACTGCCGTCTGGCGCCCGGCGCCCGTATCCCGAAGGTCTTGTCCCGCCCGTGTTTCGTGTTCCGCTCATCGTCGCCACCGCGCTGATCATTGCCTTTGCAGGCGGGATCCTGTCGGCGCTTTCGATGCTGAATGCGTCTGTCGGCTTCGGGGCGATCGAGGTGGCGGGGTGGCGGGCGTTTCCGGCGGCGCAGACGGCGGCTGCCGATCCTTACGCCAAGGCGCATCGGGCCAAGGGCGGGCGGCTGCTTTATGGGTCGGCGGAGGGGCTGCAGTTTACTGCCGCGCGCGATGCCGACGGGCTGACGCTGACGGGGACATGCTCCTATCGGATGAGCGGGCGAACGCCAACGACGCGGCTCTGGACGCTTTATGCCGCAGATGCCGACGGCAATCCGCTCAACGCAGGGGCCGAGCTGCCGGTGGCGAAGAATTCGCAGACCGTGCTGAGGCAGCGCGACGGCTCCTTCGACATCACGATCTCGCGCACGGCAAAGCCCGGCAACTGGCTCGCCATTCCCGATACCGGCGCCTTCCAGCTGGTGCTGACACTGCTCGATACGCCTGTGGCCGCCTCGACCGGGCTTTCGGGGCTGGCCATGCCAGTGATCACGCAAATCGGGTGCGGCCAATGAGCAAGCTTCTCTATGCCGTGCTGACGGGCATCTTCGGCGCGGTGCTCCTGCATATCATCATCATTCTCGGCGTACCGCATTTCACCGGACGCGATGCCTATACGCGCGTGACGTCGGAAGGGGCGCCCTTCCTTTTTCATCCGCTCGCGGCGAAGCCGGATGCTGTGGGGCTCTCCAGCCTCGATCCCGATCTCAGGATCGCGGTTTGCCATTTCGATATCGAGCGCCAGCCGCTGTCTCTGGTGGCGCTGGGTGGCAACGTCGATTTCTGGTCCGTCGCCATCTTCGACCGGGATGCCAATGAGGTGTTTTCCATGAATGACCGCACCTCGGTCGCCGGCGATCTCGACGTGCTGGTCGCCACGCCGGTGCAGGTGGCGCAGCTCAGAAAGGCGCCGATTGCAGCACTGGCGGAGACGATCCTGGTCGAGCATCCCGGAACGGAAGGCTATGTAGTGCTGAGGGTGCTGGTACCGCAGGCGAGCTATGAGGCCGAGGCGAAGGCCTTTCTGGCGGATGCGGAATGCCTGCCGTTTACGGGCCGATAAGTCGCGGCTGAGGTTTCAGGTGACCGGCGCATCTGCCAGCACGCTGCCGAGCCGGATGACCATCTTCCGATCGAAGAGCTGCGGTCTGGCGAACATCCAGTCCAAGGCTTCCGCAGAGGTCCAGGCGCGTTTGTATGGGCGCGCCGAGGTCAGTGCTTCGAAGACGTCGCAGACGGTGCTGAGCCGCACCGGCATGCTCAAGTCGTTCCGCTTCAGGCCAAGAGGATAGCCGGAACCATCCAGGGCCTCGTGATGCAGGCGGCAAATGTCGAGCACGACGGGCGGCAGGCCCGGATGAGCCTTGAGCAGCTGGTAGCCGCCCTCGGGATGGTTGCGGATGATCAGGCGCTCCTTGTCGGTCAGTTTGCCCGGCTTCGTCAGGATCTCGTCGGGGATGAGCAGCTTGCCGATATCATGCAGCATTCCGGCGACGCCGAGGATGGTCGTCGTCTCCTCATCCATGTCGAGCGAACGGGCAAGCAGCGTCATCATTCCGCTGACTGCCAGCGAATGAACATAAGTGGACTCGTCCTTGCGCTTCAGCCGCGTAACCTCGAGCGCGATGGTAGCGCTGTCAGACCACAGGCTGGCATTGTCCGTTGCGGCCTGAGAGAGCTTGGTCATTTCGAGAGAGCCGCCGGCGACCAGGTCCCCCAGGCTCATTTTCAAGGCATTGGCCGACGTCCGGATTTCGTTGCGGACTTCAATCATGCGAACCCGGTCGGGCGCCGCCTTCGTCGAGCGCTTTGCGGGCGGACGGCCATCCGGATCGATACCGAGCTTCAGATTGATGGATATGTCGGCTGCAGAGGTGGCGAGGATGGCTGCGATTTCCGCGTCGGTCGTCAGGAGAAAGCGGCGGCGCGCGAATTCCCGGCTGGGACAGGCGACGCTTTCAACAAACATGCCTTTGCGGATGCGGTCCTTGGCAATCTTCACCAGCATAACCGTATGCGAGGCTCCGTGGGAGACAGGCCGGAAACCGAACCTGAAGGCACTGCGGCGAGATACCGCAATTTCGTAATTTTATTGTATGCTGCACAAGTAATTTACGGTCTATGAATGGCGCGCAGCTTGTCGAAAGATTGCGCCCAGAACGTGCCCCACCACCGATCAAACCCTGGTGAAGAGCGCCCTTACCGTACGCGAACGGCAGCGTGCGCCGGTTGTCCTTGGCGAGCGCGCAGCCCGCTACCGGCGAGACGGCGGTCCCTCCTCCCTCAGAAAGGACGGCGACCGGGACCGAAGACGGGGCCCTGCGGGGCAGGCAATGCCGGCAAAGTCGGCAGTTCGACCCGTGGCCAGATGGCGTTGGGATCCAGCCGTTCGTAGCGAATGCCGGTGAAGAAGAGGATCTCTGCCTTATGTTCGCCCGTGCGGGGCATACGGCGCGTAAGATTCAGCCGGTCCGAAATCCTGATGATATCCGCCATGCTCGTCTCCTTTCTAGAAGAAAGATCGAGAGGATCGAGAGTGTCATCTCGCCCTGCCCTCTTGTTACGAGGGCCGGCACAATCCGGTTCATGCTGCGGAAAGTCTCACACGAACCAGGGTCATCTGCGCCTTTCTCCGACGCGTTCCCCCTGTCGCGGTTCACCCCACGAAACGGGGTACGCATATGCCTAATAACGGAAACATGCGGCGAATCGCCTGTCTTGACCATCCGCCTGTCCACAAGAAGCCATAGGTTAGTTAACAGCTTGCTAACAAATTCGTTCTAATCTGGCGCACATCTGTATTGCGTTGGAGTGGGTAGTCGTGAGCGAACAGTTCAGGGAGCTTGAAAGGCCGGCCGGCGCGCGGAACAAGGATGTCGTTCTGATGGCCACGGTCACGAATTTCCAGGCGCTCTCCTTTCCCGGCAAATCCGAACTCCGACAATTTGCCGAGCTGTTCCAGCCGCTGTTTGCCAGTTCATCGATGGAGGCGCGGCGCGAAGCGGTGGCGGCCCTTTCGCAGAGCCCGCGCCTGCCGCTTTCGGTCGCAGCCTTCATCGCCAGTCAGCCGATCTCGATTGCCGCTCCCTTTCTGGCCTCCTCACCAGCGCTTTCCGACGACATGCTGATCATGATCGCCCGGACGCAGGGCGCCGACCACGCGCGCGCCATCGTCAAGCGCGAGCGGCTGTCGCCAACAGTCATCGACGCGCTGGTATCCCTGCGCCACGCTCTGCCGCCCCGGCCGGAAAAGGCGAAGACTGTAGCAGCCAAGGCCGCACCACTGCCGTCAGCGACACCATCGAGCTTCGACAAGGCGATTGCGGATCTTCAGATGCGCGATCTGCCCGGCGCCGTTGCTGTCGAGGAGAGCCTGACCGAGGGCACGGCACGAGAAGAAGCGCTACGCCAAACGATCAAACGCATGGCCCGGCAACAGCGGCCGCCGCGCGAGGATCGGCTCGGGCGCCGGCAGGCGACGCCGGTGCAGACGGCGCTTCTGGTGCGTTTTGCCCGCCAGCATGATGGCGGCCTGTTTGCCACGACGCTGGCCGACATGCTTTCCTCCAGCCGCTGGCTTGCCGAGCGCATCCTGCTCGACATTTCCGGGCGGCAACTCGCCACGACGCTTGCTGGCGTCGCGATGGAGGATCGGGACGCGATCTTCATCCTCGAACATATCTATCCGCATCTTGCCCGTAGCGAGAATGGCGCCAGCCGGGCAGAAAACATCCTGTTCGGCATGGACCCGGATCAGGCGGAAGCGCGGATCGACAGCTGGATCCGTGCCGACCGGTACACCTTCGCCGGCGAGGAATTGCCGGCCGAGCCGCAGGCGGCAAGATCGCGGCCAGACGAGGCCGCGCCGATGGTCGCGGCCAACCAGACATCGCCCAAACGCCAGCCGGTGGGTGACGAGCATGGGCGGCAGGTGCTGAGAGCACGCAAGCGGTAGAAGCTGATACAGGCATTAGGCATTAGGCATTAGGCATTAGGCGTGCCAGTTAATCAACTTTCGGAGCCACCATCGTCAGTCGTCACCCGCCCCGGCGCCTTGCGCCGACCCTCCGCCTCGATGGCAAGGTACGACCGAGTCTGCAGGTCAGTCCTTCTGATCTGTCAGTGTGAGATAGGTGCCCAGATCTTCGACCTCGATTTCGACCAGCCAGAGATCGCTGTCGAATTTCCGCTCTCGGGCAATTAAAGCCTCGACGGCCTCGGGCTCTGATCGCGTCAGGCGCGGCTCGAAGATGCGGTCGTCGCGCTCACCCTCCCCGATCATGGCCTGCGGGGCCGGGCCATAGAGCGTCTCCCGGCCATCACGGAAACGCTGGCGCACGAAGATCGCACCTGACGCCTCCGAGCCCTTGGCGACGACCGCAGCATAACCGCCATCGGAAAAGACGCGGCGGGTGAGTGCGGAGACGAAAATGTCGGAGCGGATGCGCATGGGTGGGGTTTAAGCGATTGCAGGGGTGGCGTCGAGCCCGATAGCCGCTGTACGCTAGACGGCAGCCTTATACGGCGGGACCACGATTTCATCCGCCCGGCGCCTTGCCATCGCGATGTCGAAGCTGTTTTGCATGCGCATCAGGGTATCCATCGATGCGCCGAAGGCTTTTTCGATGCGCAGGGCCATCTCGGGAGACAGGCCCGCCCGTTGGTTGAGCAACGCAGACAACGCTGCACGAGTGACACCCAAGGCGGTGGCAGCGCTTGTGACGTTAAGCCCGAGCGACTCGATGATTTCATGACGGATGAACTCACCCGGATGAGCCGGCGACTTCATGCGATAGACGAGCTGCTCTTTAGAACGATCCATTTCCACAACCCGTCTAGGGAAAACCGCGACGAGCTGCGCCCCAGCGCGTAATGAATGCATTTGCTTCATCGCGACCGACAGAAATGAACGCGTCCAAGCTCACGAACAGCTCATCCGTGAGCCTGGAAATTTTGTCGAAATGCCAGTCAAGGAGATCCGTCACATCCGCTTCAACATCACCCCGCGCGACACGCCGCCAATACTCCACCTCTTCAATCGCCGAAATAATGCTATTCTCCGTGATCGACATGCCGATCCGCATTCGGTAGCCGGAGATACGTGGATCATCGAGAAGTTTTTTCAGTCTCGAATAGTAGGAGCTACCCGTGTACCCAATCTCGCTACGGAGTGAACTCTTGAGCGAATTCGCCTCGTTTATGTTTCTTGAAAGCGGGTAGCAGAAGCCGACGGCCACCTCCTCCACCTCCTGAATGGCCTGCAAGAAGTTTTTGGCATCTGCCAGCCGGGCGATCACTGTGAGCTCGACATTCTCGGCCTGGATTCTGTTCATCGTCCGTATCGTGACATACGCGGCCAGCACGGCAAAGTACCCGGATAAAGTGGTCATCCACTCACGGAAACAGCTCCCGTCGCCGCCACAGAAGAATTGATAATCAAGGCTCGGGCGAAGCCATGCGGCCAGCACAAAAGCTGGCAATGCCAGCAGCGACGCCCCTAAGTAGATCCTATGCCACACAACCTATAACCCTTCCGACCGGAAGGAGTGTACTCAGCAAAGTCTCAACCAACAAGCGTCCCAGCTAGTCAACAAAAGAGCTTGCTACACTCAGTTGCTGCGGACCTGGTAATCCCTTACACCTTCACCGCCAGCCTTAGCCCGCCCCAGTGGCGTCCGGCGACGAAGATCGGGGCGGAGATGTCCTTCATCAGGACGAAATTGCCGCCGCCCATGTCGCGGCGGTAGGTCTGGACGAGGAAGGGTGCTGTCGAGCGCCCGGCGGAGAGGCCGACGCGGTCGTTGAAGATGCGGCGGTTGCGGCAGTTGGCGGTATTCCACACCGTGTCGCCGGGACGCTGCGGTGCGGAGAACTTCTTGTTGTGGGTCGGCAGATAGCCGTTCTCGTCGACGGCGGCGCAGAAACCGATGCGCTCGGACGAGGCGGCAACCGGCTCGATGATGGCGGGAAGCACTTGGTCGGTGAATTCGGTGAAAGCCGTCATCATCTGCACGGGGTCGGTGCCCGGGATCGGGCGATAATTGCGATCGAAGAGATCGCTGGCGCGGATGCGGCCGCTGTCCACCGCCTGCTGGAAGGCTTGCGAAATGCGGGCGGCGACGTCGACGGCCGTGTCGATCCAGTCGCTGTCGGCGGTGCGGATACCGGCGCTTGCCGTCAGCTGGATCAGAGTTTCCGACAGCCCCACGACCTTGTCGATGCGGCCTGCGGTCTGCTGCAGGTGGTGGTCGGACTGGCGGACTTCCGCCGACATGTCGCTGAGCGTCGCGACAAATTCCGAGCACTGGCGATCGACCTGGTCGGTCGTCTGCGCCATGGCGGAGGAGCCGTCGAGGATGCGAGTGATGACCTGCTCCATGGCGGAGAAGGAGTCGTTCATCGCCTGGGATGTCTCGCGGACATCGCGGGCGCTTGCGGTCGCGCCACGTCCGGCATCCGTCAGGCGGACGATCTTCAGGCGGATCTGGTTCAGGGTTTCCTGGATGGCACCCGTCGCCTGCGAGGTCTGCAGCGCGAGCGCGCGCACTTCCGCGGCAACAACGGCGAAGCCCTTGCCGGCATCACCTGCCCGGGCCGCCTCGATTGCAGCGTTGAGTGCCAGGAGGTTGGTCTGGCGGGCGATCGTGCCGATTTCCTCTGCGACCTTGTCAACTTCGGCAAGAGACTGGGAGAAACTGCCGATCTCGGTGCCGATCTCTTCCGATGCCTCGACCATGTGATCGATCTTGCCGACGGCGCCGGTCAGGCGCGTGGCGCTGTCGGTCAGCATGCGGCGGGCTTCGCCGGCCGTCTGGTCGGTTTCGCGCAGGCTGGCGGCCACATCGCGGTTGGTTTCGGCGATGGTCAGCGCTGTTCTGGTGATGCCGTCGAAGGTGACTGCATGGCGCTTGGAAATGCCGGCGACGTCCTGGATCGCGCCGGCGATATCGACCAGGTCGACGCCCAGCGTGGATGCCTCCTGGGCAAGACGTTCAACGATGCCCCGCAGGGTGGCGGCGTCTGCTTCCGCGCTCGGTGCTGCCACCGGCTCCCGGGAATGCGGTTCGTCGTCAAGATGCGCGATCATCGCAGCTGTCATGGTTCATCCTCCTCCAATCGAAGAAGGATAACATTGGTATGATTAATGAGTACTTTATTTAGGGGATGCGAAAATTCGCTTAGACGAAAGGCTCAGAGAGCCCCTATGGCCTTGAGTTTCTTGAGAACAGCAGCGCTCGGCTCACCGGTTTCAGGCATCTGGTAATGACGCTCGAAACGGCGGATGGCGGCGCGGGTATCCTGGCCCGGCACGCCGTCAATGGTGATGTTCTTGTAGGCCATGTTGGAGAGGCCTCGCTGGATCTCCATTACCAGACCGGGATCGAAATTGGCCTGCTGCAAGGGTGCGGGAGCGGTATCTGCGATGTCGCGCGGCGGTGACGGCTTGGCGGCGGCCGTTGGCCTGCGGGGTGCTGTCACGATCTGGCTCTCGGAGTTGAGGATCGCTGCCGCGACCGGATCGTCGGCTCCGAGGTTGACGTCCATGACCGGGCGCTGTGCCGGGACGGCGGCGGTCACGCCGCGGTCGAGGGCGAGTGCAGCCAAAAGCTCCGGGGTTACGAGGCCGTTCGCCTCCATGCCCACGGTTTTCTGGAACACGGCAATGGCAGTTTCGGTCCGCGGACCGACAACGCCATCGGCTTCGCCGTCATAGAGGCCACGGCGCAGCAGTTCGGCCTGAACCTCGCGGATCAGGTCAGCAGTCTTTTCTGCGCTTGCGGGCAGACTTGCTGGCCGTGCTTCGGCTCCGCCGCCTGAGGCCGGTGTCGCCGCCGGATCCACCGAACCGGGCTTTTCACGCTCGATCTTGAAGGTGGTGACGGTCTGCGGATCCTGCTCGCTCAGGAGCGGAGCACGCGGCACGCCGGCAAGGGCGGTGAAATCCTCGGCGTCCCGGGTGCGCAAGAATGGCGACGGATGCTGGCCCGGTTGGTACCAGAGGGCATTGGCGGCAATCGTGCCGAAGATCAGCGTGAAGCAGAAGCCACCACCGACGGCACGCGGATAGCGTCCAGCGAGCCGCGCGAGCGCGCCTGCGCCCTGCGACAGAACGAAGAGGGCCTTGGAGCCCGCCTTCTTCTTCTCAGGCGATTTTCGCTTCCGCTTCGTCATGCTTCGGTGCTTTCCCGCCCTTTTTGGGGTCAGCTCCCGTCTCGGCCAGGCGCGGCGGGAATTCGACCATGTTCGTTTCGCATGCGGCCCGGGCGCCAGAGCCGTCTGCCGGCAGGCTCACCCAGACCACGGTTCCCTCGCCCGGCCGGCTTTCGATCCGGAAGGTGCCGCCATGGAGGGCCGTCAATCCCTTTACCAGCGAAAGTCCCAGGCCGGAACCCTCGTAGTTGCGATTGAGATCGTTCTGCACTTGTGCGAAGGGGCGACCGATGAGCGCCATCTTTTCCGGCGCAATGCCGATACCGGTGTCGCTGATGCTGACGGTGACCTCATTGCCGCTTCTGGCGGCATCGATGATGACGGCACCGCCGGGATCGGTGAACTTGATGGCATTGCCGACGAGGTTGATGACGATCTGGCGCAGTGCCCGGCCATCGGCGGTGATCTCGCCAAGGCCCTTTGGCAGGCGGCTGGTGAGCTTGACCCCCTTGGTCTGGGCCTGGAGCGACAGCATGCGCTCGCACTCCGTCAGCGATTGCGCCAGGTCGACCTCTTCCAGCATGAGCTCGTAGCGACCGGCCTCGATCTTCGACATGTCGAGCATGGTGTTGACGACGGAGAGAAGATGCGCGCCGGACTGGCGGATCAGCTGGACATATTCGCGCTGGCGATCGTTTTCCAGCTTGCCGAAATATTCGCCGATGAGAATGTCGGAGAAGCCGAGGATGGCATTGAGCGGCGTGCGCATCTCGTGGCTGACGGCCGCCAGGAAGCGGCTCTTGATCTCGTGGGCGGCACTCGCCTCTTCTTCCTTGCGGGCGACGGCATCGCGCATTTCCATTTCACCGGCGATGTCGAGCATCTGGGCACGGATGGAGGCAAGCGCGCCGTCTTCGGCCCGCACCGCCGTCATGTCGAGGCGGACATTGAGGAACTGGGCCTGGTCGAGGCCGATGACGGGACGATCGAGGCGCAGGTCGGTGACGACCACATCGGCGCCAAGGCGCAGTTCATCCAGCGCCTGAACGAAGGCCAGCCGGTCGGACACGTGCACTTGCTCAACGAAGGGCCGCGACAGCGGTTCGCGCAGGAAGGAGAGAAACATCTGGCGGTCGCGACCGCCAGCAGCGCGGACGATGCCGTTGGCATCGAGCGACAGGAACAGGCCAGGGCAGAAGTCGTAAGGGTCGGTTGCCGGCTCGAGGCTCAAGGCAGAGCCTGCCTCGCTGCCTTCGGCATCCAATCGACGACCGGCGATTATGGCGACGGCGGCGACGAGATAAAGGGAGGTGGCCAGCGCAAAGCCGATCGGCAGGCCAGTGGCGGCGCCGAAGACAAAGGTCAGGGCGACGGGCACGGCGACAAGGACCGGCGACAGCGCAAAGGTGAGCTTGCGCAGGGCCTCGATCTCGGCCCGATCGGCGGGGCGGCCGGCGGCATGACGCGACAGGAGGCGGGCGAGCAGCCCGTCCATCGACACCGTCAGTGCATCCGACATTTTACGCAATACAACCACGCCAGAAATCCGCGACCGGTTCCTCTGATTTACCGGCTGAAGATAGGCCGGACGCGCTTAAGGAATAGATAAGGCGGGGTGCCGCTGGCGGCCAAGATCGGCCGTTCCGACCCGAAACGGGACAGCTGCGGGATGCTTTCCCAAACATGGTTAACGGGGCGTAAGCGCTGAAATCATTCGCTTTTTAGAAAGCCCGTTAACGCTTGTGGTGCCGGCGGCACGCGAGAAGCGGTGGATTGCGGGGGCCTTGCCACAATTATGCTTAACGGCCACCGCTAAAGTTTTAGCCAAGAGACCCGAAACGGAGCGATCACTCAAATTTTAGTCAAATTTGGCTCAAAACCGTGCGGGTTTCGAAAAGCGATTTTCGCGAATCAAACCTAGGGTGGCACTCACGAGTTCGGGGAGAAACCCGGACCGTTCCGGCAAAGACCGGCAACAGGGATTTGGTGAAGACCATGTGGTTTCTGATCAAGGGAACTTTCTATTGCACCGCGACGCTGGTCGCGCTGTCCTTCCTCGCGGCGCCGCCGGCCGAGGAACGCGATGGTGCGGGCTTCGACATGGGTGCCGCCATCACCGCAGCGAGCGGCGCATATCAATATGTGACCTCGCTTTGCGTCGAAAAGCCCGAGGTCTGCGAGAAGGGTGCGGAAACCTTCCAGGCGCTCGGCCAGCGGGCCCGCGAAGGCGCGCTCGTCGCCTATCAGCTGCTCGACAAGCAGTTCACCACTGACGGTGCGACGGCTGTGGCAGCGGAAGAGAGCGTTGCGCCCAAGCGTGGCGGCGTCGTTGAGATCGTCTCGCCGGCCGCCGAAACGCCACGTCTTGCCAATGTCGAGGTCGAGGCCCCTGTGATCACCGGGACGGTGACGCCGGCGGAACGGCCAAAGCATCTGCCGAAACCCTACCAGCCGCCGAAGCCCTGAGGGCAGACGCGCTTCCTGCGATTGCCACCCGGCAATCCTCCAAGAATTCCGGGGCGGATGCCCGCCCCTTCCCCGCTTGCAGCCGGCCCTGCCATGGACCGGATGCCTGTCTGCCTGTCCCTGACTGAATTCGGCATTTGCCGGGCCGCGTAGCGCAAGCTGCGCGGCTTTTTTCTTTTTCTTCTGTGGGATGGCGTTTCGTCATTGAGAAGGATGCTGAAATGTCTTACGTTGTCTTACGGAGTGAGAGGAGCATGATATGGCCAAGGCGAAGCAAACCGAATCCGTTACACTGCGGGTCCCTTCGGAGATCCTCGCCGATATTGACCGGATCGCACAGGGCACGGAACGGTCGAGGAGCTACATCATCCTGCGCGCACTGAAAGGCTATCTCCTCAACGAGGGGGCGGACATCATTGCTACTATCGAGGGACGCGCGGAACTTGACGCAGGCGAGCACGAGGACTTTGATGCAGTTCTCGTCGAGATGGACCGCATCATTGCCGGCAAGGTCGCATGAGATCGGTCCGGCTCTCCCGCAGGGCCGCGAACTATGTTCGCCGCGAAAGCGCCTATCTGAGCCAGCATAGCCCGGCCGCAGCACGGGCCTTCGCTCAGGCCATGAAAAGAGCCCGTGTCTTGCTGCAGGAGTTTCCAGAGGCAGGCAATACCCAGCACGGACTACAGATTGCCGGCTTTCGCACGCTGGTCGTCGGCGCGTATCTCATCGACTACCGGCTGGGGAACGCCTTCGTCGACATTGCGGCCATCAGGCATGGGCGTATGCAGATCCCCATGCCTGATCTCGACGATCCCGATACAGCCGAGCCCAAGTGACATCGCAAAGAGCCGCCATCGACAGGTTTCGTTGACGCAGCCGGTTCAAATGCGCGCCGGTCTGGCCTATATCGGTCCGACTGTAACGCGGGTGGGCAGCATGGCGACTTTGAACGAGATGATCGACGACTTCGGCTTCCTGGATGATTGGGAGGACCGGATGCGTTACGTGATCGAGCTCGGCAAGGCCCTGCCTGATCTGCCCGATGCGGAGAAGACGGCTGCCAACAAGGTGCAGGGCTGTGCAAGCCAGGTGTGGTTGTCGGTCTCGGCGGGTGAAGGTGCCGATCCGCTGATGGAGTTTCGCGGTGACAGCGATGCCTTCATCGTGCGCGGCCTCGTCGCCATCGTGCTTGAAGCCTATTCCGGAAAAAAGGCCTCCGACGTGGTCGCCTTCGACGCGCTCGACCTGTTCAAGCAACTTGGCCTGCTCGAGCACCTGACCGCCCAGCGCGCCAACGGCCTGCGCTCGATGATCCAGCGGATCCGCGAGGAGGCTGCGCGGCGGCTGGCGTGATCGCCCTCCCTAGCCGATTCTCGGTCGAAATCCCTCCTCGCCCCAGTGGCGGGACCTCGGATTCGCTGGTGGCGGGGCGTAGTGGCGCGCGAGTGCGAGCAGGGCTGCCCGCAGCATCAGCTTGGCGGAGCGGGCCGGCCACTGGCGTTCGCGCTCGACGGTTTCCAGCCCCTTGCCGAAGCAGCAGATGTCGAGCGCGACACCGGACAGTTCCGGACCCATGGCTTCCACGGCGCGGGTCACGCGGCGGCGTGCGGCCAGCCTGTTGTCGGCGAGCTCGACCGAAGCCGGTGGCGCGCCCGAACTGCGGCTCGACAGGCGCGGCTGCCAGCTGGCGGTGACGCGCGGCTGCAGGCCGGCAAAATCGAAATCCGCGGCAAGGCGCTCGCCGGCTGACACCGCATCCTCCGACAGGAAGGCACGACCGTCCTTCTCCTTCAGCCGCAGCAGCGGAAAGAGAGGGGATTCCTGCAGGTTGCGACGCACCTGATGGCGGCCCTCCGGCAGGACCAGCGTCTCGTTCGCAATGGTGCGGTGCTGCGCGGCATGGACCTCGTCAGGCAGGTCACAGAGATCGCGGCGAAGCCAGGCGGTCGTCTCGGGCGTGGCGACGAGGCCGAGCGGCGACGAAGCCAGCAAGCCATCGGCAACGAGGCGGGCGACAAGTTCTGCGTCAGGTTCGGTTACCGATGCGGCATCAAGCGTCGCCACGGATGCGGGCTTGCCGTCTGCGGCAAGGGCGAGCGGGCCGGCCAAGGCGCGGCGCAGGATCTGACGGATCTGCTTGCGCTCGGCCCGGCCCGGGGCTGCCGCGCGGATGCCTGCATGGGCCGCCGGTGCTGTATTTTCGGTTTGGGTCTTCCTGCGGGGCATGGGCTTCTCTCCCTTCAGATGCGTCGTCCGGCGACAAGATGGACCGCGCTCGCCATGCGCTCGACGATGGAAACGAATGTGTCGTAGGCGCGGTCATCGCGGCGGTCCTCGACCATCCGGCAGGCATGGCCGACCGTGGAGCGATCGCGGCCAAAGGCCTGCGCAACCTCGCCCATCGGCATGGAATAGGCGACATGGCAGACATACATGGCCACCTGGCGCACATGGCTCGTTGCACGCCGACCAGGGTCCTGGTCATGCTCGAGGCCGGTGGCGCGCAGAAGCTCCTCCGTCAGCTGGCGGACGATCATGCACAGGAGCCGGCGCTCCGGCGTCAGGGGGCGCTCTGCAGGCGGATCGTCTTCATCCGAAGAGGCGGCTTCCGGTTGCCATTCCAGGGCAGGCGCTGCAGGCAGGGCTGGTGTCGGGGAGAGAGGGGGTGGATCGATCGCCATGGCTCAACTCGATATAGGATTTTCTTCCTATTCAAGCTAGCAGAGTTCTGCGGCATGTGAACCCCTGAAATCTAGGGTCTCAAGCAGGAAAAATTCTTTTGCGCCAGCGGCACCCGAGGTTCGCGGCCATTGGAATGTTTTCCTGACGCTGAATACAAAAAGGCCGGTCGCAGGACCGGCCTTGATGCATCTGCACCGTCCTTAGACGGTGAAAGGCTCACTTGCCGCGCTTGCGGCGCTGGCCGAGGCCCATTTCCTTGGCGAGGCGCGAACGCGCTTCGGCATAGGCAGGTGCGACCATCGGATAGTCGGCCGGCAGGCCCCACTTCTCGCGATACTCTTCCGGGGTCATGTTGTAATGGGTCATCAGGTGACGCTTCAGCGACTTGAACTTCTGGCCGTCTTCGAGGCAGATCAGATAGTCGTCTTCGATCGACTTGCGAATCGGAACCGGCGGCTTCGGCTTTTCGACAACAGCCGGTACCGGCGTCGGCGAGGCTGTGTTGTTCAGAGCCTGATGGACGTCGGCGATCAGGCTCGTGAGATCACTGATCTGGACCATGTGATTGCTGACATAGGCCGAGACAATGTCTGCCGTCAGTTCAACCAGCAACTGCTGGCTTGGCCCCTGTTCTACTTCACTCATTTACTTCTCCTGTTCATCTCCTGCAGAGCCGCCGTCCCTACAGTCATCATTCGACATTTCAGCCCGTCCGCAGCACGGACAGACAAGAAAAATTCAGCCCCACGAAGATCACCAAATGTCCCGCCACGGTCCCCAAACCGTTCGGTCTCCTGTGCGTTCATTCTGACGAAGATCGGGCCGGCGCACGCGCCAATACCTAAAACTCAACTTCGCCAGAAGCATTCAACGCAACAGATCAGCGCTCTCTGGAATGAATTAACATTCCGAGCGCAAATGTCCACCCGATTGTTCTACTAGATCTAACGGGTGGAAAGCTCTTTTATTAGACGTTTGTCCATGTTTGCACTGCAAACGGGTCTTTCCGATTTCAACAGATGGACTTACTCAACCAGCAATACGTTAGCGTGATTATCCCATCATATCATCACGAACCGATTTAGACCAAAGGGGATATCCGACTTTGTGTGCCGCACGCGCGAGAAGATGCGCCGAGACTGGCGCCGTCAGGATAAAGAAAACGATGCCAGCCAGCGCACGACCGAACGTGGCGACATCCGCCGCATGCAGGCCGACGGCAAGCAGCAGAAGACCGGAGCCGACAGTGCCGGCCTTCGAGGCTGCATGCATGCGGGTGTAGAGATCCGGCAGGCGGTTGAGACCGATCGCGGCTACCAGTGAGAACAGGGCGCCGACGACCATCAGGGCCGCTATGGCCAAAGCTGCGAGAAGCGAGATCATTTGGCCTCCTTGCCGATCGCGGCGGGCGTCTTGGCAGGCTTGCTCTTCTTGGCGGCTTTGGCTGCCGGGGCGCTTGCGCCCGCCTTTGCGGGCGTCAGCCCCGGTTGAACCGCCTCCCCTTCCCCCACTCGGCCGCGGGCCAGCACGAAGCGGGCAAAGGCGACGGTCGCCAGGAAGCCGACGAGACCGAGGGCAATGGCGATATCGATGTAGAGCGTGTAGCCGGTTCTGAGCGCAATGACGGCGATGAAGCCGATGACGATGCCGACGAGCATGTCGAGCGCAATCACGCGATCCGGCAGCGTCGGGCCGACCACCACCCGGTAGACGGTGATGAGCAGCGCCAGCACCAGGATGACGATGGCGAAGACGGAAGCGTATTCGACGATCAGTTCGGGGGTCATCAGGCGAAGGCCTCCATGATCTTCTTTTCGAAGCCCTCGGCAATGTCACGTCGGGCCGCCTCGACATCAGAGCAATCGATCGCATGCACATACAGCGTCTGTCGATCTTCGGAAACGTCGACCGACAGCGTGCCGGGCGTGAGCGTGATGAGATTGGCGAGCAGCGAGATCTCCCAGTCGCTCTTGACCGTCAGCGGATAGGCGAAGATGCCGGGCTTCAGATCCATCTTCGGTCGCAGGACGAGAACGGCGACGCGCCAGGCGGATTTCGCCAGCTCGACAAGGAAGAGAAGGATGAGCGACAGGACCCGGCGGGTGCGGCTCGTGTAGTCGGCACCGACGAAGCGCTCCCGAAGGAGGTAGAGCGTCAGAAGCGAGAGCACGAAGCCGAAGATCAGATTGAGGAGCGTGAAGCTACCCGAGACGGTGGCCCAGATCACCGCCATCAGGATGCTGATTGCATAAAGGCTCATCGGGCACCTCCTTCAGGGAAGACGGAGCGAATGTAGGTGGTGGGATCCAGCAGACCGGTGGCGGCATCCTGGCTGGCGACGATCAGGCTGTTCGGGAAGAGGCCAAACCAGACGACAAAGGCGGTCAGGATCAGGATCGGCATCATGCGCCAGCGCTGTGCGCCCGCCGTGATCGCCGGTGCGCTCGTCACCTCGGCAGTGCCCTCGACGGCCACGGGGCGCCAGAAGGAGAAGAGGAAGACGCGCCCGAAGGCAATCGTGGTCAGGAAGCCCGAGATCAGGACGGATGCTGCCAGCCACCAGGCACCGATATCAATTGATGCCTTGACCAAGAGCGCCTTTGGCCAGAAGCCCGAAAAGGGCGGCAGGCCGCTTGCGGCGAAGAAGAGTGCCAGCGCCACGGCGCTGAAGGCCGGGGCGATAGCCCAGAGCCCGGCGACACGATCAAGGCGGTAATGCCCGCCGATCCGGGCAATTTCGCCAGCGACGAGATAGAGCGCCGTCATCAGCAGGATCGAATGCAGAGCGTAGAAGATCGCGGCACCGACGGCGAGATTGCTGCCGATCGCGACACCGGCCATCATGTTGCCGATGCCGGCGATGACGACGAAGCCGAGGAAGCGGCGGATATCGTTCTGGGCGAGTGCGCCGATGGCGCCGAAAATCATGGTGAGTGCTGCGACGATGGCGATGACGAGGCTCAGGGCTTCACGCTCGACCGGGAAGAGCATGACCACGACGCGGAACAGCGCGTAAACGCCGACCTTGGTCAGGAGGCCGGCAAACAGCGCCGACACGACGACGCGCGGCGTGTGATAGGAGGCCGGCAGCCAGAAATTGACCGGGAAGGCTGCCGCCTTCATCGAGAAGGCGAGAACGAAGAGCGCCGTCAGCGTCATCAGCGGCGCGGTCTCGCCGTATTGCGGGACCTTCATGGCGATATCGGCCATGTTGAGCGTGCCGAAGATGGCATAGACATAGGAGACGCCGATGAGGAACAGCGTCGTCGCCATCAGGTTCAGGACGGCATATTTCAGCGCCCCGTCGATCTGTTCGCGCTCGGAACCGAGGATCAAGAGGCCGAAGGACGAGATCAGCAGAACCTCGAACCAGACATAGAGGTTGAAGATATCGCCGGTCAGGAAGGCACCGGACACGCCGGCCATCAGCAGCATCAGCAGCGGATAGAAGCCGTAGCGGCGGCCACTGGTGTTGATCTCCACATGGGCATAGAGGGCGCCGCAAAAGGCAACGATGGCGGATGCGAGCGCGAGCAATGCCCCGGTCAGGTCAACCGTGATGGCGATGCCGAAAGGCGGCAACCAGCGGCCCATCATCATGGTCAGAGGTCCGTCGGCCAGGACCTTCATCAGCAGCATGACGTCATTCAGGACGAGAAGGGCCAGACCCAGCAGTGCCACTGGCGGATGCCAGTGGGTGCGGTGGCGGATCATCATCAGGATCGCGCCGAAGGCGATGCAAAGCGCCATGGGCGTGACGGCGAGCCAATGGGCGGCCGTCATCGGCTCCATCACATAGGCGCTAGCGTAGTCGGCAGGTGTCGTTGTGGGGGCGGCCATGAGGTCCTCGTGTCTCCTGCTTAGTAGCCGCTGGGCGGCAGCGGTTCGTCCTTCGGCTCGGCGACGCGCATTTCAGCGGTGTCGTCGGTGCCAAGGTCCTGATAAGCGCGGTAGGTGAGCACCAGCAGGAAGCAGAAGAAGGAGAAAGAAATGACGATCGCCGTCAGGATCAGGGCCTGCGGCAGCGGATTGGCGGTGCCAGCCGGAAGCACATCCATGCCGCCCGGGATGATCGGCGGAATGGCAGGCGTCAGACGACCGGCGGTGAAGAGCAGCATGTTGACGGCGTTGCCAAGCAGCACGACGCCGAGAAGGATGCGGATGATCTTCTTCGACAGCATCAGATAGACGGCGCCAGCGAAGAAGATGCCGACGACGAGTGAGAAGATGACTTCCATCAGCCGTCATCCCTTTCTTCCAGTGCAAGTGCGATCGAGGTGAAGGTGCCGACGACCACGAGATAGACGCCGATATCGAAGGAGATGACCGTGGCAAGCGGCACTTCGACACCGAACAGGCTCGGATAGACCCAGATGCCGGTCATGAAGGGATAGCCGAGCGGCGCGGAAATGATGCCCGACAGGGTCGAGATCAGCAGGCCGCAACCGGCGACCGACATCGGATGAAAGACCATGGCGCGGCGCACGGCCTGAACGCCGAAGGCGATGCCATAGATGGCAAAGCCCGCCGCGCCGATCAGCCCGCCGATGAAGCCGCCGCCGGGCTCGTTGTGGCCGCGCAGCAAGACAAAGATCGAAAAGACCAGCATCAGCGCCGTCAGGAAGGGCGCGAAGGTGCGGAAGATCAGGGTGTTCATGAGCGCTTGCCACCTTTCGTCTTGGTCGGACGTACCACCTCGGCGGAGGCGTCGGTCGGCGCCATGGCGGGCGCTGCCGGTGCGCCACCGACACGGATGCGGATCAGCGCCAGGATGGAGAGGCCGGTGATCATCACCACGCCGATCTCACCCAGCGTATCGACGCCGCGATAGTCGACAATGATGACGTTCACCACATTGGCGCCGTGGGCGATGATCTTCGAATGCTCGGCAAAGAAGGCCGAGAGCGAGCCGTCGAAGTGACCTGCCGTCGAGGCTGCGAGCATCAGGCCGAAGCCGAGGCCGCAGGCGATTGCCAGCGTGCCATCGAGCAGGCGGGCAACCATCGGGCGGTGATCGGCGAGCGAGAGCCTGAGCCGGGTCATGACAAGAGCGAGAATGACGACCGACAGCGTCTCGACCATGAACTGGGTGAAGGAGAGATCCGGCGCGCCATAGAGCAGGAAGATAACGGCGACCGCGAAGCCCTGGATGCCGAGGCAGACAATGGCCGTCAGGCGATCCTTGGCGGTGAGCACGGCCACCACCCCGATCACGGCAATCGCCAGGATCGCCATTTCGTGGAAGTCGAACTCATCCGGCCAGGCGACGCCCGATGGCAGCTCGCCGAAGACGACAGGCGTGACCAGGAGCACGATCGCCACGAAGATGAAGGAGAGCGTGATATAGGTTTCCAGACGGCCGTTCTGGACAACGCGGGTGATCGCCGTGGAGGACCGGACCAGACCGGTGATGAAATGGTCGAAGCCGCGATCGGGGCTGACGCCGAGGCCGGTAACAAGCCGGTCGACGCCGGCGCGCAGGCGCTCGAGCCCGAGATAGAGCACGACACCGAGGATCACCGTCAGCACAGACAGCGCCAGGGCTGCTCCGACATGCGGCACAAGGCTGATGGTGATCGATTGGAGCTCGCCATCGACCGCGCTTGCCATGGGCGAGGAGATGAAGCGATGCGTGATGCCGGAGAAGAGCGCGGCGACCAGCGAGAGCACGGCCAGAGTCAGCGGTCCGATCCACAGCAGCACGGGCCCCTCATGGGCATGCTGTGGCGTGTCGCCTTCCCGACCGATGAAGGGCTTCAAGCCGACGGCAAAGGCGATGACGAACATCAGGGCATTGCCGATAACGGCGACAGCCGTGAAGAGGATGGCACGCGGGCTGGTGCCGGCGAGCGCCGCATAGATCTCTTCCTTTGCGAGGAAGCCGAAGAGCGGCGGCAGACCTGCCATGGAGATGCCGGCGAGAATGGCGGCGGCAAAGGTGATGGGCATGAGTTTGCCGAGGCCGCCCAGACGCCTGATATCACGGGTGCCGGCCTCATGATCGATGGCGCCTGCGACCATGAAGAGTGCGCCCTTGAACAACGAATGGGCGACGAGATAGAGCACCGCCGCCTCGACCGCGTAAGGCGTGTCGAAACCGGTCAGCATGACGAGCAGGCCGAGCGAGGCGACCGTCGTATAGGCAAGCATCAGCTTCAGGTCCGTCTGGCGCACGGCCAGGACCGCGCCGACCAGGAGCGTGATGCCGCCGAAGAAGGGCAGCAGGATTTCCCAGGCGGGCGTTTCGCCCATGACCGGATTGAGTCGCATCAGAAGATAGACGCCGGCCTTCACCATGGTTGCCGAATGCAGGTAGGCCGAGACCGGGGTCGGCGCTTCCATGGCGTTGGGCAGCCAGAAATGGAAGGGGAACTGGGCCGACTTGGTGAAGGCGCCGCCGAGCACGAGGAGAAGGGCTGCAAGGTAGAACGGGCTCTGGCGCAGGGCATCGCCGGTGGAGAGCAGCAAGGACAGCTGGCTGACACCGGTGATGTTCCAGATGAAGATCATGCCGGCAAGCAGGATCAGGCCGCCGCCGCCTGTGACCACCAGCGCCTGCAGGGCGGCACGGCGCGAGGCCTCGCGCCTGTGATCAAAGCCGATCAGCAGGAAAGAGGTGATCGAGGTCAGCTCCCAGAAGACGAAGAGCATCAGGAAGCTGTCGGAGACGACGAGGCCGAGCATGGCGCCCATGAACAGCAGGATGAAGCCGATGAACCGGCCCTGCTGGGGATGGCCTTTCATGTAGCCGCCGGCATAAAGCACGATCAGCGTGCCGATCCCGGTGATCAGAAGCGCGAAGGTGAGCGACAGACCATCGATGAACCAGGAGAAGGACAGGTTGAGGCTCGGCACCCAGGCAAAACCGCCTGTCACCCGCTCGCCGGCCGCGATCTCCGGCAGGAAGCCGGCGAAATGGGCGAAGGCAAACAGGGGCGCCAGCGCCAGGAGCCAGGCAGCCGTGGCACCAAGGCGGGCCGTCAGCCACGGCGCCACCAGGGCAGCCGCGAAGGGCAAGAGCATCGCGATCCAGGTCAGATCGCTCGTCATCTCAGGCATTCCATCTCCCCGTGGGCATCCGATCGGGTCACGATCATAAGTCGATACAAGGTGCGACCGTGTTAGGACAAGCCAACCTTTGTCTCAAGCGAAAACGGAGATTGACGTCTTCACGGACTCGTCAACCCACATTTCAGTGAGATGGTCCCCATGCGTTTCAGCTTTTCGTGAAGTGGAGGTGAGGCAGCGGACGAGCAAAGGGGCTGGAGTGGAGATTGCCGCCCGCGATAGCGCACCCTATCTATAGCGCATATCCGGGCGGCCTTTCTGTGTTCCGCCCAGCCTCGACAAGGAGAGATCATGACCGCTTCCACGACTGGTCCGAAGATCGTCAAGACCGACGCCGAATGGCGCGAGCAGCTGACGCCGGAGCAATACCGGATCCTGCGCGAACACGGCACCGAGCGCGCCTTCACCGGCCCCTATTGGGACACGTTCCAGAAGGGCCTGTATCGCTGCGCGGCCTGCGACGAGCCGCTCTTCGTCTCCGACACCAAGTTCGATGCAGGCTGCGGCTGGCCGAGCTATTTCGAGCCGGTGAAGCCTGACGCCGTCACCGAACATCGCGACACGGCCTTTGGCATGGTGCGCACCGAAATCCGCTGCGCCAATTGCGGCGGCCATCTCGGCCACGTCTTCCCCGACGGCCCGAAGCCGACGGGGTTGCGCTATTGCATCAACGGCCATTCGATGGTGTTCGAGCCGATCGAGTGATGGAGGCGCCCCCCCCCTTGAGGGGGTGGATCAGACCCGAGATCCGGGGTGGGGTTACGGTCACTGGCGCATTCGACACCGGGTCATCCCCAGCCGGCCATCCAGGAAGAGGCGATCGGCGAGGCTCGTGTTTCGGCTGAAGCTCGGCTTTGATGCGTTCCCCTGCGCCTGATCCCACTTTTGGTTGTGGATACCCAACCCCTTTGGTTGAAACCTGCAGTCTTTGGCTTTGACGGCGCGCAGCTTTTGCGACACCCCGGTTTCATTCACAACTGGGGGTCAATCATGAATACGAAAATCGCAGCCGCTGTGGCGCTCGCCACGGTGCTCTCTTCCTGTGCCAGCAAGCCGTCGGATATCGAGGCCGCCTATGTCTCGCCGGCGCTTTACGAAAGCCTGTCGTGTGACCGTCTTCGCGAAGAGGCAACATCCGTCTCGGCGCGGGCGATTGCTGCCAGCGGGGTGCAGCAGAAGAAGGCCGACAATGACGCGGTCGCGGTCGGTGTCGGACTGGTGATCTTCTGGCCGGCGCTGTTCTTCGCCAAGGGCGACGGGGCGTCTGCGGCGGAAGTCGCGCGGCTGAAGGGCGAGATGAAGGCGATCGAGGCGGCGTCGCTCAAGAACAATTGCGGCATCCGCTTTGAAGACCCGACGGCAAAGCCGGCCAAGAAGAAGGGGTGATGAACCACCCCCCCCGCTTCAGGGAGGGTGGCCCTGCAGACGGAGCGGGGTCGCACCAGCAGACATCGACTATGTCGCCCAATCGCTCCGGTCTGGCCCCCTCAAGGGAAACAGGCCAGGAAGCTACGACAGTTGCGGCGCCTCAACTTGTCCAGGGAAGCTTCTGTTTTCAGAGTCTTTTCGCCAGCGCCTTCAAGCACTGCTCGAAGGCGGTGAAATCGGTCCAGAGCCTTTCTGGATCGGCGGCATGCACCGCCACCGGGCCGCCGCGGCGCACGACGCCGCCATGCAGCATCAGGTTTTCGATCATGTCGAAATCTTCAAGCGAGTGGCCATCTGGCCCGCGCATGCGGCCTTCGGCGTCCCGGCTGAGCGCGCCGTCATACCAGGCGAGCGTGCGCTGATAGTGGGTTTCGGCGACATTGGTGTAGCAGGCGACGATCTTTCCCGCGCCGCACATGTAGCCGAGCTCGAAGACCGTGCCCGGGTCAGCCGCGATGCCGCGAAACGGCGTCAGATTGGCGATGATGCCATCGGCGCGGTTCATGAAGCTCTCGTCGATTTCCGAGATGTTCAGGCCGAACTGGTGTTTCGTCGGCGCTGGCGGGATGGTGAGGTCGCCGGGGCAGATCGGCTCGAAGCCGTAAGTGCGGGTAAGCGCCGCCTTGGCATCGAGGACGGCGCGGGCATCGGGGAGAAAGACTTCGGGACCGGCGAGATAAAGCTTGAGGGGGGAGGAGGTCATTGGGAGATGATCCGGATGGTTGGGAGGGAACGATGAGGAGCAGCCTCCGGTCCGTGTGACAAGGCAGGATGAGCCTTCTCCACCGAGAAACTCCGCTGTCCAGTGGTCAGCCCCTCGCCCATCGGCTAAACCATGGGCATGCCGACTCAGCCCCTCACCGCCCCCCTGTTTTCCGCCCATGGCCGGGAATCCCCGCTTTCCGTCTTGAAGCGCGTCTATGGCTATCCGGCCTTTCGCGGGCGGCAGGCGGAGGTGGTGTCCCATGTCGTGTCGGGCGGCGATGCCGTGGTGCTGTTTCCGACCGGGGCCGGCAAGTCGCTTTGCTTCCAGGTGCCGGCGCTGTGCCGCCCCGGCGTCGGCGTGGTCGTTTCGCCGCTGATCGCCCTGATGCGCGACCAGGTGCAGGCGCTGAAAGGTCTGGGTGTGCGGGCAGCGGCGCTGAATTCGACGCTGTCGAAGGAGGAATATGTCGAGATCCGCCGGGCGCTGGATCGCGGGGAACTCGACTTTCTTTATGTGACGCCGGAGCGAACGGTGACGGCGGGCTTCCGCGAGATGATGCAGGGCGTGGAGATTGCGCTGTTTGCCATCGACGAGGCGCATTGCGTATCGCAATGGGGGCATGATTTCCGGCCCGAGTATCGCGAACTCGGCAAGCTCACCGACCTCTTTCCCGGAGTGCCGCGCATGGCGCTCACCGCCACGGCCGATCCGCATACGCGGGGCGACATCATCGAGCGACTGGGGCTGCATGAGGCGCAAGTCTTCACCACCTCCTTCGACCGCCCGAACATTGCCTATGAGATCGTCGAGCGCGACCAGCCGCGGCAACAACTTCTCAGGTTTCTCTCCCGCCACAAGGGATCGAGTGGCATCGTCTATTGCCTGTCGCGCGCCAAGGTCGAGGAGATTGCCTCCTGGCTGGACGACCAGGGCATTCGGGCGCTGCCCTATCATGCCGGCATGGACCGGGCGCTCCGCGACGCCAATCAGGACGCCTTTCTGAAGCAAGAAGAGCTCTGCCTCGTCGCCACGGTGGCCTTCGGCATGGGCATCGACAAGCCCAATGTGCGCTATGTCGCGCATCTCGATCTGCCGGGCTCGGTCGAGGCCTATTACCAGGAAACCGGCCGCGCCGGGCGCGACGGCCTGCCATCCGAAGTGTGGATGGCCTATGGCATGGCCGATGTCATCCAGCGCGGGCGGATGATCGACGAAGGCGGGGCTGCCGACGAGATCAAGCGGGTGGAACGGGCGAAGCTCAATGCACTGCTCGCCATCTGCGAGACGCCGGGCTGCCGGCGACAAGCCATATTGAAGCATTTCGGCGAGAGCCATGCAGGTGGTTGCGGCAATTGCGACACCTGCCTGAAGCCGGTCGAGACCTGGGACGGCCTCGACGCGGCAATCAAGGCTCTGGCGGCGATCTATCGCACCGGCGAGCGTTTCGGCACCGGCCATCTGATCGATGTGCTCATGGGAGCGGAGAACGACAAGACCATCCGTTTTGGCCATACGGACATGCCGGTTTTCGGCGCGGGCAAGGATTTGCCGTCCAAGACATGGCAGTCGGTTTTTCGCCAGTTGCTCGCCGCCGGGTATGTGCGTGTCGACCATACGGCCTTCGGCGCCCTGAAACTCGAGGAGACGGCACGCGCCGTGTTCAAGCGCGAGGTGGAGGTGCGCTTCCGCAAGGACCGGCCAACGACCGGCAAGGCGGCACGGGGTGCAAGCGCGTCGCGCACGGCGCATGCGAAAGCGGGCCTGGACCAGGCGGATCAGGAACTGTTCGAGGCCTTGCGCGCCAAGCGCCTGGAGATCGCCAAGGACCAGGGCGTGCCGCCTTACGTGGTCTTTCCCGACACGACGCTGATTGCGATGGCCACCGAACGACCGATGGACGAAGACGAGATGCTGGGGATCTCCGGCATCGGTCAGTCGAAGCTGGAGCGGTATGGCGACGCGTTTCTCGAGGTGATCACCGCCTATTCAAGGTGAAAGGCAGGCTCCCCATGAGGGGGAGATGATCACCAACCGATATCGGTATGGATGAAATCGTCGCCCTTGTAGGCGACCCTGGTCTGGCTTGCTGTCGCGCAGGCGTAAGCGAAACAATCGCCCATGTTGAGGCGGGCTGCATGGTTGACGATCTTGCCGAACTGTTGCGCGGCATCAAGTCCCTTATTAGCAACGTCGTTGGCAATGGGAACGTCACGGGCCTCCAGATCGGCTGTGAATTGATTGCCCAGACGCCGCGCCGTGGCGACTATATCCGAGGTCGCGGGTTTGCCCGGACCCGCCAGTCGACGCGCGATAGATATGCTCGCTTCGACTTTCATGACTGCCGAAACGTAAAATGGCCCGCCTTCCTTCTCCAGTCGATCCATGAGGGCGTCGGCCTCCTCCTCCCGGGTAATAATCGCGACGGCAACGGAGGCGTCGATGAAAAGCATCAGTCGTCCTCGCCCCACATCTCGTCGGTTTCCCGTTTGTGATCACCAGGATGAAAAGGGCCGGTCGCGTCGGCCATGGCAAGCGTGGTGGCAAGGCGATCAGGGATCGACAGCTTCCCCTTGCGGCTTGCAATGGCGTCCTTCAGCGCATCCCTGACCGCCTCCACCTTGGTCGTCCGGGTGAGGCCGATCAGTTCTTCGGTGAGTTGATCCACCTCGGGATCCCTGATGTAGAGCGGCATGGCAGCATATCCTTTCGACGAATTCAGTATATCCTCGCTAGCAGGCCTTTGGCAGCCCTTGGTCTTGCGCGCGCCGCCAGTCGCTCGGGCTTTCTCCCGTCACGCGCAGGAATTCCCGGTTGAAGTTGGATTTGGTCATGAAGCCCGCCTCGAAGAGGATGCGGGTGACGGGCATGTCAGTCTCCGTGAGCAGGCGGCAGGCCTCTGATATGCGGTGGTTATTGACGTAATGCGAGACGCTGACGCCGTGGACGCGATTGACCGCTTCCGACACGGCGCGCGCTGGAACACCCATTCGGCGGGCGAGACGGGCGAGGTTGAGATCGGCGTCGGCCCAGAGGCGTTTCTCTCGCATCAGGCGGTCGAGATCGGCGGCAAGGCGATAGTGGTCATCGGTGGCGGCTCGGGCGGGCTGCAGCGCGGCGGCATCAGGGGCAACCGGCTCCATCGGCGGCGTATTGACCCGTGATGCCTCAGCAAGCGGGTCGGACAGTTGTCTGGCCGGTTGATCGCCATTCCCTGCCCCACCCTCACCTGACCCAACCTGCCCTGCCTCTTCCTGGCCTGCGGTGACGGCGCCGATGCCGAGCAGCAGCAGGATCAGCGTGGTGGCGGCCGAGACGACCATCGGGGAATAGCGGCCGCCGGACCAGAGCATGTCGAGGCTGATCGCGACATCCGTCAGCGCCGAGGCGATCAGCGCGATGCCGGTGAGTTGCAGGGCGCGGAAGGAACGCAGCGAGCCGTCCAGGCGGGCGGCAATCAGTCCATCGGGGCCCTGGCGGGCGAGCCACAGCACGGCCAGACCGTAACCAATGAAATTGGCGATGATGACAAGGTCGACCGGCGCCCGACCGACGAGAAGCAAAAGCAGCGTGGTGGCTGCCGGCAGAAGATGCGGCCAGTCTGCGATCATCAGCCCCTGACTTTCGCGGGTGAGATCGCGAAAGGCGAGGAAGGACAGCGCCGGCACGAGGCTTGCCATCACCGGCAGCGCCGGGAGTACCGCCATCACACCGTAACCCCAGCGCAGGCCGACCAAGAGGCTCTGGACGACATAGAGTGTCAGCAGTGCGAGGAAGAGCCCGTTGCGGCGCCATGTCTCGCGGCCCTCGCTGACAAGTCGGACGAGGAAGACGGCGAGGAACAGGGCGACGAGGAAGGAGAGCGGGACGAGCAGCATGCGGATGTTTCGGTGATGGAGGCCAAGCGAGCTTGCGCAGACCATGACCGAAAGCGCGATCCCGGTCGACCCGGATCGCGATCGAGGTCGAAGAAGATGTGCGGACGGCAACAGTGGGGCATCGACAACAGGGCCTGCCGACAACGGCGCGTCAAACCCAAAGGTGCCTCCATGCGCAAACGTACCCTTATTCTTTCCATCCTCGGCGGCCTGGTCGGGCTCGCGGTCATCGACGGCAGCGTGCAGATGATCCGGGCGAGCGAGGCGATTTCCGGTCCTGTTGACCTGACCGGCGTGACACGGCTTGCGGTAACGGGGGCTGCAAGCGACATCTTGATCTCGACCCGCGGCGATGGCGCACGGCAGGCGGTGCTTTCGGGCACGCGGCACGGCTGGGGGGCGATCTGGCGCTCAGGCTGGTTTGGCGACAATTGCGCCGGTGAGGCCCGGATGACACGGGACGGCGATACGCTTACCGTCGACATGGGCGAGCGTGGCGGCTTCTTTGGCTGGAGTGACCGGGACGACTGCACGCTGTCGCTCACCGCGCAGCTCGCCCCCGAGGCCATGATATCGATCCGTCAAAATGCCGCGCGGATCAGGCTTTCCGGCGATTTCTCCGCGATCGACGTGGATAGTGATGCCGGCGATTTCACCTTCAGCGGCCATGCCGCCTCGGTCGCGGCCACGGGTGCAGCTCTGAGAGCAAATCTCGCATTCGAGCGGGTGTTGAACACCGAAGAGATCCGGATCTCCGGCAAGATGCTCGATGCAACAGTGCGCTTTCTGACGCCGACGGCGATCGCCTACGGCGTCGAAGCCATCGCCTCCTATGTCGACAGCGCGCTCGCCAATACGCCGGGCGCCCGGCCCGACATCCGCATTCGCGGTGAGATGGTCAGGGTGCGGATAGAGTGAGGTGGTGGCGAAGGCGGCAAGACCAGGGAACAAAAATGCCCGGCGTCAGTTCGCACGCAAGCGAGGGCGCATTGAGCGCGCCGGCTTGAAGGGGGCATGAATGAACACTGAGGAGCTCGAAGCGGCGCAGGTCGCCGCTCAAGGCATGGGCGCGCAAGGCTCGAATGGGCAAGGCGTCAGCGGGCAAGGCTCTGCACAGCACGTGCCAGGCATACGGACCTGGCCGCCGAAGATCCCCCGCAGTCCTTCCTTCGACGAGACGCTGGCGCTGATGCGCGAGGGCTATGGCTTCCTGCCGCGCCGATTTGCCGATCTCGACACGCCGATCTTCCGCACCCGCCTGATGCTGCGCGACGTGATCTGCATGACCGGGCCGATCGCGGCACGGCTGATCTATGACGATGCGCGACTGACACGAGTGGGCGCCATGCCCCAGACCGTGCTGCGTCTCCTGCAGGACAAGGGCAGCGTGCAGCAACTGGACGGTGCCGCCCATCGGCATCGCAAGGCGCTGTTCGTCCGCATGCTGATGGAGGATCGGGAGGCGCTGGAACGGCTCGTGGCGACCTTCCGGCGTGAGTTTCTCGAGAGGGTGCCGGACTGGTCTCGGAAGGGGGCGGTATCCCTCGGGCGCGAACTCGATCTCATTCTCTTTCGCACGGCCCTGTCGTGGACGCAGGCGCCCGTGGACGATGCGACCCTGGAGGACGACGCGGCGCTCACTGCAGACATGATCGAGAATGCCGGGCATGTCGGCCCGCGCACCTTTACGACGCTGTTTCGCCGCTCGCAGATGGAGAAGCGTTTTCGCGCTGCCTTCCGGGAGATCCGCTCCGGAAGGCGCACACCCCTGCCCGGCTCGCCGCTGGCGATGCTTGCCGCCTATCGCGATGTGCATGGCGCGCTGCTCACGCCGACGGTCGCGGCGGTGGAACTGATCAACCTGATCCGTCCGATCGTCGCCATCGGGCGCTATATCGTATTCGCGGCGCTCCGGCTCGAGCGGCATCCTCAATGGAAGGAGATCCTGGCCGAACCGGATGCCGAGCGGCTGGCCGATTTTGCCGAGGAAGTGCGGCGGATCTCGCCCTTCTTCCCCTTTGTCGGAGCAGTTGCCCGCGCCTCCTTCGACTGGCGCGGCTATCGCATAAGGCGAGGCCAGTGGCTGATGCTCGACCTCTATGGCAGCTGCCATGACGGTGCCGTGTTTCGCGCGCCGGACGAGTTCCGGCCAGGACGCGGCGTCAGACGCGACGAGGAGGATTACGCCTTCATCCCGCAAGGGGCAGGGTCGACGACCCGGGGGCACCGCTGCCCCGGCGAGATGGCGACGGTGGAGATTCTCAAGGAGGCGGTGCGGCTCCTGGCCGGCACGATCGATTACGAGGTACCGGAGCAGGACCTTTCGGTCTCCCTCACGACCGTTCCGACGGGGCCGGCGGATGGTTTCGTGATCTCCGGCGTGCGCTGGCGCGAGATGGAGCGGGTGTGAAGCGGAGGGCGTGGCATTGAGGGCCACGGCTCCAGGGTATCGATGAAGAAGCCCCCTGCCCACCCTCCCGAAAGCGAAGGCTGAGGGATCACCCCCACCCGCTGCTTCGCGGCGACCTCCCCCTCAAGGGGGAGGTAGGTATTTCTTAGCCCAGTTTCAGTTCCATCATCGTCAAGTCCAGCCAGCGGCCGAATTTCTGACCGACTTCGTGGTGGGTGCCGACGAGGCGGAAGCCGAGGCTTTTGTGGAGGGCGATGGAGCCTTCATTGCCGGCTTCTATGGCGGCGACCATGACGTGGATGCCGCCTGTCCTTGCCCGGTCGATGAGAGCGGTCATCAGGGCCCTGCCGAGGCCGCGGCCGTAAAAATCCTTCTCGACATAGACGGAATGCTCGACCGAGTGGCGGAAGCCGTCAAAGGGGCGCCAGTCGCCATAGGAGGCGTAGCCGGCGATCTTGCCCTCGACTTCGGCGACGAGGATGGGGAAGCCGCGGGACTGGCGCTGATCGAACCAGGCCCTGCGGTTGTCGAGATCAACCAGGGTCTCGTTCCAGATCGCGGTGGTCTCGGCGACGGCATGATTGTAGATGGCGAGGATCGCCGGCAGATCGGCTTCGGTGGCGTCGCGGAGATTGAGGGGAATGGTCATGATCGGGCTTTTGCAGTTTGCAGCGGAAAATAGGCCTGGTGATACGGTGTTGTGACGGGCGTTACTTCGCCGCGACGACACATCGGGCAACAAGGGGCCAAAGGCAAGACCACGACAGACGGAAAACACACCATGACCTCTCTTCTTCCAGGCCTCCTCACCCGCTATGTGCTGGTCTTCCTCGGCGCACAGCTGTTCATCTATCTCCTGGTGCTGGTCCTCGATATCTACGGCTGGGGCGACAGCCTGTCGTCGGCGGGAAATGTCGCGGTGCTGATGGCTGCCGGTTCGTCCGCCGGCACCTTTGTCGCCCAGCGCCTGAAGGCACGCCCGAGCTGGGGACTGAGCCTCAAGCTCTCCGCCCTGCTCGCCGCCGTCGCAACGCTGCTCGGCGGGCTGATCCTCGTCGGCATCGTCGTTTTGAACGGCATCACCGGGGCAGAGCTGCAATTGCTGGCGGCGCAGATGGGGATGGCGCCGTCGATGGCGGCGCTGGTGCTGGCCGGCATATCGCTGCTCTTGAGTTTTCCCATGACGCTTGCCGGTTTTCGCCTCGGCGCGGGCCAGATCGCCAAACACATGGAGAGGCAGGCGAAGCTGACGGGGATCTAGCTGTCTGCCCTCACCCGTCGTCATGCTCGCGCCGCGTCCAGCGCATCCACTGCGGTTGCAACTGATATGACGAGAACGGAAGGGTTCAGGTCGTGGCCGGCCTCGGCAGATCCTCGGCACAGGGGCCGAGGATGACGGCGTGGAAGCGTGGGGCGACCGTTCTTTTGGTCGTCATGCTCGGGCCACGTCCCGAGCATCTGTTGCAGTGTGCGGCGGGTGCGACGAGGGTGGCGACGTCGAGTTCTTGGCATACCTTGGCAGATCCTCGGGACGAGCCCGAGGATGACGGGCCTTCAGGGCCTGGCCGGCCTCACCCCAGGCTGATCGCCGTGAACACCGCCGAATAGTGGACGATCGATGCGGTGACGACGAAGGCGTGCCAGATGGCGTTCTGGAAGCGCAGGCGTTCCCAGACGTGGAAGACGACGCCGGCGGAATAGATGCAGCCGCCGACGATGATCAGGGTCAGGGTGATCTCGGGGATGATCTCCGACAGCGGGCCCATGGCCAGTGCACCGCTCCAGCCCATGCCGAGATAAAGCAGGATGGCGAGGCGGTCATAGCGGCCGGGGAAGCGGAATTTCAGCCAGATACCGATGAAGGCGGTCAACCAGATTCCGATCAGAAGTGCCAGGATCAGTGGGCGATCAGCGCCATGGACGAGGAAGGGCGTGTAGGTCGAAGCGATCAGGATGAAGATTGCCGAGTGATCGAAGCGACGCAGGATCCACTTCACGCGGGAATGCGGCCACATGTTGTAGGTGAAGGAAACGCCGAGCGAGAGGATCAGGCCAAGGCCATAGATCCAGCTGGCGGCAATATTGGCATAGTCGGAATAGACGGTGGCATAGAAGATCAGCGCGGTGGCGCCGACCAGCGCAAAGACGACACCGACGCCATGGATGATCCCGTCGGCGACCAGCTCATGCAGGTCGTAGGCGCGGCCAAACTTGAAATGCTCGGTATTCATCTGGTCTCTTCGTCTCGTCTCATGGGCTTTGCAACTCAATGCGAAGCACTATAGCGGGATAGTGGCGGAAATGGCCCGGGCGGACAAGCACCGCAGCCTTCACAAACATGGCGGCAGCGTAACCTTCCTTGCTTGCCTAAATGTGACACGGCGCCTACCAATCAATGGTTACCATCACCATGTCTTGTCCGAGAAATTCATGCGTTTCACCATCCTCGCGACCTTTGCCGCCCTTCTCACCTATTGCTGGTTCCTGCTGAAAGTCGGTCAGGCGCGCAGGAAGTTCGGCGTCGAGGCGCCGAAGACGACGGGCAATGCGGATTTCGAACGGATTTTCCGCGTGCAGCAGAATACGGTGGAGCAGATGGTGTTGTTCCTGCCATCGCTGTGGATCTTCGGTTTCTATGTGTCGGACATGCTCGCCGGCCTGCTCGGCCTCGGATGGACGGCGGCCCGCGCCCTCTACGCCTCCGAATATTATGCCGACGCCAAGACCCGGGGACCGGGTGCGGCGCTGACATTTCTGATCGGCCTCGTGCTTCTGCTCGGCGGGACGCTGGGGGCGCTGATCAAGGGTGTGTGAGGCGCAGGCCCGCGCCCAGACTTTCCCGCCCCGCATCGCGCCATCCCCTAGCGCGGCTCGCCTCCGAGCGCCTGCCAACAGAATGCGCGAATATTCGAATAATTCTGATTGTTGAGCAATTCCTTTGCATTTCGTAAACGATTGACCCCTAAATTTGGGGTGCATCGGCGCGGGAGGCGCCAGAGCAGGGGAAATGAGGAAGCTCGGGGCCGGCAGCGCGGCCCGGGCTTCCTGATTTTACACCCGCATTGGCTCCTGTCCCCGATATTGTCATCAGACGTAAGCCCGGGGGAACATCATGAGCATCAAAGTGAAACTGCTCGCCTGCATTTCGCTGCTTACCGCTTCTATCGTGATCATTTCAGCCTTCTCCTTCTACACCATGAGCGAGCAGTCGCGGCTGGCCAACGGCATCGTCGCCGATCGGGTTCTGCCCATGGAGCAGCTCAAGATCATCGCCGATCGTTATGCGGTCGACATCGTTGACACGGCACACAAAGTTCGTGCTGGAGCGCTCTCTCCCGAAGCGGGAGTTGCGGGCGTCAACCGTGCCTTGGCTGATGTGGAGGATCACTGGAAACAATATACGGCCACCACGCTGACGACGGAGGAAAAGCAGATCGCCGAAAACTTCGACGGACTGCGGCGCGATGCGGATGAAGGCGTCCAGGAGTTGCTTGCTATTCTGCAGGCGAAGGACATGGCCGCGCTTGCTTCTTTCGCAGACACCAAACTCTATCCGACGATCGACCCGCTCGGCACTGACATCGCCACCCTGATCGACCTGCAGATCCGGGTCGCCAAGGAAGACCTCGCCACTGGAAACAGCCTGAAGGACATGCTGACGGTCGGCATGATTGCGCTGTCTGCCATTGCTGCCGCGGTCGCCGGCTTCTCGATCTGGACCGTCATTGCCGGTGTGCTCCGTCCCGTCCATTCCATCACTGGTGCGATGAAGGCGCTCGCCGGCGGCGATGTGGACGTTGAGATCTTTGGCGAAAGCCGGACGGACGAGATCGGCGCCATGGCCTCTACGGTTGCCGTATTCCGCGACAATGCCCGCGAACGCATCCGGCTTGAGCAGGAGGCGGACGCCAACCGCTCGCTTTCCGAACGCGAGCGGCTGGAGCGGGAGCGCCAGCAGGCGCGGGAAGCCGAGGAGGTTCGCTTCGCGGTCGAGAGCATCGGTCATGCGCTCGGTCGGCTTTCCGAGGGCAAGCTCAACCATCGCATCGAAGAACCATTCGCCGAACGGCTGGATCGCGTGCGCATCGACTTCAATCAGGCTGTGGCGAAACTCGAGGATGCCATGCGTCGCGTTGGACAAAATGCCCAGGCGATTGCCGCAGGCTCGAACCAGATCCGCGCAGCCGCCGACGACCTGTCGAGACGCACCGAGCAGCAGGCAGCCTCCGTCGAGGAGACGGCTGCAGCGCTTGAACAGATCACCACGACGGTGACCGATTCCAGCCGGCTTGCAGGCGAAGCGGGGCGGCAGGTGCAGGACATGCGCCGGGCGGCCGAGCAGTCCGGTGAGATCGTCGCACGTGCCGTCGACGCAATGCAGGAGATCGAAAGCTCTTCGCAGGAGATCACCAGCATTATCTCGGTGATCGACGAGATCGCTTTCCAGACCAACCTTCTGGCGCTGAATGCCGGCGTCGAGGCTGCCCGTGCCGGCGAAGCCGGCAAGGGCTTTGCCGTTGTCGCCCAGGAAGTGCGTGAACTGGCACAACGGTCGGGCAGTGCGGCCAAGGAGATCCGGTCGCTGATCGGCAAGTCGGGCGATCAGGTGAAGAACGGCGTCACTCTGGTCACCGAAACCGGCAAAGCTCTCCAGCAGATCGTGGAAAGTGTCCAGGCCGTTGGCGCCAATGTAACCTCGATTGCAGAAGGGTCGCGCGAACAGGCGACCGGCCTCAAGGAGATCAACACGGCTGTGAACATCATGGACCAGAGCACGCAGCAGAACGCGGCGATGGTCGAGGAATCGACTGCGGCCAGCCATTCGCTGGCCAAGGAGGCAGAAGCGCTGTTCCAGCTGATCGGCAGTTTCGAGATCGGCGGGCAGAACTCCACGACACCGCCGCCCCTGCGCCGGGCGGCGTGATGGGCAACAGGCTGCGGCGGGTTCTATCCCGCCGCTGCTTTTTTAGGGACTGGCGGGACTGGCAGATGGCGAAGGCGCAAGCGTTGGCGCTTCATCCGGTGGCGGATTGGCCTCAAGCTCCGCAATCAGCGCCTTCATCTCGGAAATCTCGCGCAGCTGAGCCTCAATGATCTCGTCGGCCAGTTCGCGAACACGTGGATCGCGGATATGGGCCCGCTCGCTGGTCATGATGGCGATCGAGTGATGCGGGATCATCGCCTTCATGTAGCTGACATCGGACACAGTCTCCTGGCTGCGCACCAGCCAGAGGGAGAAGGCGAAGACGACGACGCTGCCGGCGATGATGGCAGCGTTGAGACGCTGGTTCCGATACATCGAGGCCATGAAGCCCATCATGATCATCGCCATGACAGTGCCCATCATCAGCGCCATCCAGGTGCGCGTCTGGCTGTAGGTCACGTGTTCAAGGGCGTAGGTGTTCAAATACATCAGCGCGAACATCACCACCGTCGAGGTGACGATCATGGCGGCGAAACGGGTGTAGGACATGGGCGCCTCCGGGCTAGAGGATCGGCTGCGGGCAGGTTCGCGGCCTGCGCGGCGGATGGGAGGCGAACAATGCTGGGGGAAGGATTGTTCCAGGGGTTGGCGGAACCTCGGACGCTGATTGTCAATGCCATCGATGAGGAGGCGCAGCTGTTCTGGGTTCGGCGCGGCCTTCTGCCGTCGCGCGACGATGCGTTCCGCTCGATGCGCGACCGATGGCGCATATCGGAACGGCGCTGGAGATGGCGCAGGGGGCCGTGGAGTCACTTGTTGCAAAGCCGTCAGTTGGTATCCGCACCCAGACGTGCGCGAATGGCGAGGGCCTCCTTGCTGCCCTCGCGGAGCACAAATGAGGGGGCGCAGGGTATCTCAAGTATCTGAATGGCAGCCGGTTGCGGTGATGCAGGAATGAAAGCACCAGAACCGGTCCCGATCGGCGAAGTCGGCTTTCTGAGCGCGAACAAATAGCGTCCGGGTACAAAGGGAAACCGTTCGTCGTAGGGTGGGTTTGCCCAAATGGCCTCAATCTCTCTGGCGGCTTCCCCCTTCAGGGTTTCTTCTACGACAAGCGTTAACCGGGCATAATCCGTCAACAACCTGACGCCTGTGGCAGGTGCGCTTTCAGGAACCAGACGGGCCAGCGTCTCGGTTGCACGACGGTGCGCCTCCTCATCACGCACCATCTCGAAATGGGTAACGCGTGCCGAGACGACACGATCCGCAAACTCTACATTCTCAGGATCAACGGGCCGATGGATGATGCAGGCTGCAGCCGGCTGGGCGACGAGGAGAGACACGCCGAGCCAGAAGATTTCACACCGCATAGTCACCCCCGCCTTCGGATAGCCTACCAGATCAGACCGGATGGCCACCACACCATTGGCGTGCATTCTGGCAAAAGGAAGACTTTTTGGGGCGCAAACAGAGACCCATGCTTCTCAGCCGAACGCAGGTCTTTAATCAACTCCCCCAAACGAAAACGAGGGAGCTTTCGCCCCCTCGCCTGTCTCATTTCATTTTGGCGACGCTCACGCCGTCTGCATGGCACCCGGTCCCGGGATTGCGCCCGGAGGGCACTTGCCGAGGATGATCATGCCGAGCACTTCGTCCTTGGTCACGTCTTCGGTGCGGGCATGGCCCACCACGCGGCCGTTCTTCATGACGAAGACGCGGTCGGCGAGGTCGAAGACGTCGTGGATGTCGTGGCTGATCAGGAAGATGCCGATGCCGTCCTTCTTCAGCTGCATGATGAGATCGCCGACCTGGGCGGTTTCCTGCGGGCCCAGAGCGGCCGTCGGTTCGTCCATGATCAGGATCTGGGCGTCGAAGAGGATCGCGCGCGCAATCGCCACCGACTGGCGCTGACCACCGGAAAGTGCCTTCACCGGCTCCTTGAAGCGCTGGAAGTTGGGGTTCAAGCGCCCCATGACTTCGCGGGCCTTGGCTTCCATCGCGACGTCGTCGAGCGTGCCCCAGGCGGTGCGCAGCTCGCGGCCGAGATAGAGGTTGGCGGCGGCATCGACGTTATCGGCGACGGCGAGCGTCTGGTAGATCGTCTCGATGCCGTACTTCTTGGCGTCGCGCGGGTTGTTGATGTCGGCAAACTCGCCCTTGACCAGGATGTCACCGTTGTCGCGCTTGTAGGCGCCGGAGAGGATCTTGATCAGGGTCGACTTGCCGGCACCGTTGTGGCCGAGCAGAGCCACGACTTCGCCCGGGAAGAGGTCAATCGAGGCATCATCGACGGCGTGAATGCCGCCGAAGGAAATGGAAACGTTGCGCATTTCCACGAGGGGGGTGCGATTTTCAGACATGAGGTTCAACTCCCCTTACTTCGCACGCGAGCGGTAGACGGTGTCGAGCCAGACCGCGACGACGAGCACGATACCGATAACGATGCTCTGGAGCGGTGTGTCGAGACCGAGCAGAACCATGCCCGAGTTCAGTGATTGCATGACGATGGCGCCGAGCATGGCGCCGGCTATGGTGCCGACACCGCCGGCAAGCGAGGTGCCGCCGATGACGGCTGCCGCGATGGTGTAGAGCTCGTCCAGCGTGCCCTGGGCATTGGTCGCGGCGTTGAGGCGGGCCGTCGAGATGGCGGCGGCGATGGCGCAGAGTGCCCCCATCAGCGCGAACAGCTTGACGATGACCCACTTCACCTTGATGCCGGCGAGTTCGGCGGCTTCGGGGTTGCCGCCGATCGCAAAGACATAGCGGCCGAAGCGGGTGCGGTTGGTGATGAAGGCCATGACCATGGCGATGCCGATGGCGATCAGAACCGGAACGGCGATGCCGAGACCGATCTGCAGGCCACCTTCCGGCCAGGCGATGCCATTGGCTTCGGCATAGCGGCGGGCCAGATTGACCGGCATGTAATAGCTGTTGGCAACCCAGACCGCACCGAGGACTGCGATGCAGCCGGAGATGACGAGGAAATACTCGGCCCAGACCGGACGCAGCGGGAAGCCGAAGCGACGACGCTGGCGGCGGGTGTTGAGGATGGTGAGCACAATCATCAAGCAGGCGACGAGGCCGACGACCCAGCTTGCGGTCACGCCGATCGAGCCATCGGCACCACCGCCCATCAGACGGTAGGTTGTGTCCATCGGGGCAACGGTCGCGCCTGAGGTGACCATCCAGGCGGCACCGCGCCAGACGAGCAGGCCGCCAAGGGTGACGATGAAGGCGGGCACGCCAAGGAAGGCGATGATGGCGCCATGAAGCGCGCCGATGCAGGTCCCGACGAGGATGCCGGCCGACAGCGCGATGATCCACATCATCGGATGTTCGAAGCCGATGATCGGCGGCAGGATGCGGGCCTGAAGGACCGCCATGATCATGCCGACGAAACCGAGGATGGAGCCGACCGAGAGGTCGATGTTGCGGGTGACGATGACCAGCACCATGCCCGTTGCCATGACCGAAACGGATGCCGCCTGGACCGAGAGGTTCCAGAGGTTGCGCGGGGTCAGGAACAGGCCGTTCGACATGATGTCGAAGCCGACCCAGATGAACCCAAGAGCGATGACCATGCCAAGCAGGCGCGTGTCGATTTCGGTGGCTTGAAAGAAGCGCTTGAGCGCTGAAACATTGGATGCCCGAGCACCATGCGCGGGTGTGGCAAGGCTGTGATCCGCCATACGAATTATTCTCCCCAGTCGTTTTTCGGCTTGCGAAGGGCCGCGCCTTGCGCGGACTTGCGGGCATTCAACCCGCCATGCGAATCGAGGCATCTGTCGTTCGTCGGCGGCTTTTGGATCAGCCAGACAGCGGCCCCTTAAAGCCATCCGTCACCGTCCTGCCGCGATGCTCCCGATCAGTCGAAACGCCGCAGCGCAAAGGCTGCGGCGTCCCGGCTCAAGCTCTGTGGTCAGTCACGTCAGGATCAGTTGCAGGCAGCAACGGAACCGGCGGCAACGCCCTGGCAAGCCTCAGCCTTGGAGATCCAGCCAGCGTCGATGACGACGTTGAGGTTGTCCTTGGTGATCGGCAGCGGAGCGATGAAGTAGGAGTTCATTTCGACGCCCTTCGGGCCGCCGGAGAACTTCACGGTGCCTTCGATCTCGTCCATCGACTTGCCGGCGGCCAGTTCGTTGGCGATTTCAGCGGCCTTCTTGCCGAGTTCGCGGCTGTCCTTCCAGACGGAAACGGTCTGGGTGCCGAGTGCCACGCGGTTCAGAGCAGCCTTGTCGCCGTCCTGACCGGAGACCGGTACGGAACCTGCGAGACCCTGGGCTTCGAGAGCGGCGACAACACCACCGGCCATACCGTCGTTGGACGAAACAACAGCGTCAACGGCGTTGTTGTTGGCGGTCAGGAACTGCTCCATGTTCTTCTGGGCAGCTTCCGGCTTCCAGCCGTCGGTGTAAGCTTCACCGACGTTCTTGATCTTGCCGCTGTCGATGGCTTCCTTCAGCACTTCCATCTGACCGGAGTAGAGGAAGTCCGAGTTCGGATCGGTCGATGCGCCCTTGATGAAGACGTAGTTGCCTTCCGGCTTCACCTTGAACACTTCGCGGGCCTGCATGCGGCCGACTTCCTTGTTGTCGAAGGTGATGTAGTAGGCGTCCGGGTTCTCGATCAGACGGTCGTAGCCGACGACCGGGATACCTTCAGCCGTTGCCTTTTCGATGGCCGGAGCGATGGCTTCGGAGTCCTGGGCCAGAACGATCAGAGCGTTTGCGCCCTGGGCGATCAGGCTTTCGATGTCAGTCAGCTGCTTGGCGGCAGACGTCTGGGCGTCGGCAGAAATGTACTTGTTGCCAGCGGCTTCAAGTGCTGCCTTGATCGCGGCTTCGTCCGTCTTCCAACGCTCTTCCTGGAAGTTCGACCAGGAAACGCCGACCGTCAGGCCTTCGGCGTTGGCGACAGAATGCAGGCTCACGATGACGGCAGTTGCTGCCATCAGCTTCATAACGGATTTCATTTTTAAACCTCCCAAGGTGAAAGCGGACCGTCGGAAGACCTCCCAACCATACGACCCGCTGCGAAACTGCCCTTACCCCATGGACCCCCGTCCAATGGTTTTTCTCGACAGTCGAGAAAATAACTGGCAGAAGATTCTCACCCTGTCAACACGGGCCGGAGGAGGCTTGCAAAGACAGTGACCAAATGCTTTGGGAGGAGCATGCGGTGGACCATGCAAAAGCGGGCGACAAGCCCATCATGACAACCAGTCCGAGGGCGAGCACGGAGGCCGTTCGCCATCAGAACAACGGGCTGGTGCTCAAGGCACTGCGGCGCGAGGGCCCCCTTGCGCATACCGATCTTTCGACCGCGACGGGGCTGTCTTCGGCGACTGTCTCGGCAATTACTTCGCATCTCGAGAAAAATGGCCTGCTCGAACGGCGCGAGGTGGCCAATGCCGGCCAGCGCGGTCGGCCGCGGGCGCTCTTTGCCCGCAAGCGCGATGCCGCGCATGTGATCGCGGTGCGCATTTCGTCCCATGCCGTCCAGTATTCGCTGGCAGACTATCGCGGCACGATGATCGACCGATTCGAGGAGGCGCGCGAACAGGGACCGGAAACGCCGGCGCGTTTTCTCGAAGGGGTTCGTGCCGCGCTTGCCCGACTGATCCAGCGCTCGCGCCTGCCGGCTTCGGCCATCTCGACGATCTCGATTTCCAGCAAGGGGCTGGTGGATCGTGAAGGCGCCAAGCTGCTCTGGTCACCGGTGTTCGGCTATGAGGAACTCGATTTCCAGACAGCCCTTTCCGACTTTAGCGGCAGCCGCATCCATCTCTTCAATGAGAGCCTGCTGGTTACCCATGCACTGGCACTTCGGCTGGAGAAGAACCGCGGCGCGCCGCTTGCCTCGCTCGCGACGCTGTCGCTCGGCCATTCGATCGGCCTCGGCATCGCCTATCGTGACCAGCATGGAGAGCTGGAGATCCGGGCGCCGAATTTCGGGCATATGCTGCATGCCGACGACGGCAAGCTCTGTCGCTGCGGGGCGATCGGCTGCATCGAGGCGTCTGCCGGCTTTTACGGCATCCTGCGCATGGCCTTCGAGGTGCCGCCGGACACGATCCCGGCCAAATTCGTGCCGCTCGCCGAAATGGAGAAGATCGCAGGCCGCGCCCGGCAGGGGCACCGCGCTTCGGAATATGCGTTCAGGCAGGCGGGGCTGGCGCTCGGCCAGGGGCTGTCGCGGATGCTGAGCCTTGCCGAAGAGACGATGCCGATTGCGATCACCGGGCCGGGTACGCGCTTCATGGATCTGTTGACTCGCGGACTGGACGAAGGGCTGGGGCAATCACAGCATGTGCGCGTGCGCGGCGCGCCTGAAATCCTCATCATCACCGAGGAAGAAACGCTGGTCTTCGAGGGACATGTGGACCGGGCGCTGACGGAGATCGATCAGGATCTGGGTGGGTGAGTGGTGTGCTTGCCGCACATTTCGCGGCAAGGTAGAGTAACTGCATATCACGCTGGTATCGCGCCAATTATTGTAGTAACAATAATGGATATTGTGTTGATCCCGACAAGCGCCTGAAGGCGCTGAACGAGCGAGGGTTGGATTTCGCCAGGGCGAACGAAGTCTTTGCCGGTCCGCACCTGACAGTTCAAGACGACCGCCGCGATTATGGTGAGGTGCGGTTCATGACCATCGGACTGCTGGATCAGCGGATGGTTGTCATGATCTGGACGCATCGCGAGCCGGCCATCCGGGTGATCAGCATGAGGAAGGCAAATGACCGGGAATACACCATCTACTCCGGACGACTTGTCGGACATTGACGACGAGGCGCCGGATCTTTCGACCAGTCCTTGGCTGGAGAGGTTCGGCTCCGCTCCCGTGAGCGTCGGGCGACCCAAAAGCCCAACGACGAAGGTTTCGACGACGATCCGGCTCGACCGGGAAGTGATCGACGCGTTTCGTGCCGATGGGCCCGGCTGGCAGTCGCGGATCAACTCGGCGCTGAAGGACTGGTTACGCACAAAGTCATGAGCGGCGGGAGGCAAAAGGATGCCTTCAGGTCGACAGTTGCGGCAAGCTAGGGCATAGCTGCCCGATCAATCCACACAGTGGCGGCTTGAAATTGCGTTGCGTAACACGTGCTTCCAGGAAAAGACCCCGATGATCAAGATCATGGTATTGCTGCATGCGGCTCAAGGCCGGGACTGGCAGACGCCGCCGAAGGGTACGAGCCTGAAGACGTTGGGCGAGGCCGAGGAACAGGGGCTGATCGAAATCCGGGGCGAATTCCAGAAGCGGCAGTTCCGGCTGACGCAGCGCGGTTTTGCCATGGTGGAGCATGACCGCGGCCGGCTGGCGGCGCGACGCAGCTGACCTGGGCGGAGAAAGCTTCGGCCATCGTCGCCTTGATCGGCCCTTGTAAGCGCCCTACCCTTCTTTCAGGAGGAGGCGTTCATGACAGAGGATATTGCATCTGAGGCTGAGAATGTGGGCCGACCTGGCGCCTATGTCTTCGATGCCTATGGCACGCTCTTCGACGTGCATGCGGCGGTGCGCCGCCATGCGGAGGCGATGGGGCCGGATGCGACAGCCTTTTCCGATCTGTGGCGGATCAAGCAGCTCGAATATACCTGGGTGACCAGCCTGATGGGACAGTACCGGGATTTTCGTGCGCTGACCGAAGATGCCCTCGACTTCTGCATGGAGCGCTTTGCAGGGGTCGACAAAGGATTGAAGACCGATCTGCTCGAGGCCTATCAGCATCTTTCGGTGTTTTCCGAGGTGCCGGCCGTGCTTTCCGCTCTTCGCGAGAGCGGCGCCAAGATCGCGATCCTCTCCAATGGCACGCCGCGAATGCTCGACGAGGCTGTCGAGGCTGCCGGCATCGGACATCTGCTCGACGACATCTTTTCGGTCGATGCGCTGAAGATCTACAAGACGGCGCCGGCGGCCTATGCACTCCTCACCTCGTCATACCGGATGGCAGCCCCCGACATCGCCTTTCAGTCGTCCAACCGTTGGGATATCGCCGGGGCAAAGGCTTTCGGCTTGACCTGCCACTGGATCAACCGATCAGGCGCGCCGGACGAATATACGGATTTGGCGCCGGACAAAGTGCTCACGTCACTCAGCGGACTGGTCGGGGCGGTTTAAGCGGAGGCCGCACCAGCGGCGGTGTGGCCTCCTTCACTGAATAGGCGGGCTGTTCAGGCTTTTTCTGCGCGCGCCTTACGGGCGAAGTCGTTGATCGCGGCAAATGTCTGGTCGAAGCGGTTTTCGGCTTCTGCATTGCGCAGGAAGCCGACACGCTCGACGAGGATTTCAGCCGGCGTCGGGTCCTTGGCGAAAAGGGACATGACTTCATCGATGAAGGCATCGAGCGGCAGATAGCCCTCGCGGTTGGACTGGCCGGGCGTCAGTTCGGTCTGGACGGCGGGCGGGGCGAGTTCGATGACCTCGATCTTGCCGTCAAGAGCAGCCCTTAGGCTCTGCGTATAGCTGTGGATCGCGGCCTTGGTGGCCGAATAGGTCGGCGTATCCACCAATGGCACGAAGGCAAGCCCCGAGGAGACATTGACGATGGCCGCTTTCGGTTGCGCTGAAAGATGCTCGACCAAAGCATCCGTCAGCCGGATCGGACCGAGGAGGTTGGTCGTGATGGTCGCTTCCGCGTCACCGAGGTCGCGGGAGCGGTCGAGGACCTCGAAGCGCATGATGCCGGCATTGTTGATCAGCACATTGGTGTCGGGGAAGCGAGTGGCGACCTCTTCGGCAAAGCGCTTGATGGCGGCGGGATCCTCGATGTCGAGCACCAGAGCGTGCATGTTCGCCCGGTCGCCGATTGCTTCCTCCAGGGCTTCGCGCCGACGGCCTGCGACGATCACGGTGTTGCCGAGATCATGGAAGCGATGCGCGAGCGCCGCGCCAATGCCCGAACCGCCGCCGGTGATGAGGATGGTGTTGCCTGTCATTTGCATGGGAGAAACCTCATTGCTGTTGTGCTGCCCCAAACTAGGCGTCATACTCTCCATAACGAAGTAGGCACCCAAAAGATTTATACGCACCGAATGGAGAGTGACTGATGAGCAAGGGGATCGGCTCGGCGGAACGCAAGCCTGACACGGCCGGTTCCGCCTATCCGCCCGTCGATCCGGCGGTGGAAGCCTTGGTCCAAGACATCATTGGCAAGGTGGCGGACAAGTGGACGATGCTGATCCTGGAAGCGCTGGAAGAGCATGGCACACTGCGCTTCACCCAGCTCGGTCGGACCGTAGGCGGCATCAGCCAGAAAATGCTGACCCAGACCGTCCGGCGCATGGAGGAAGACGGGCTGGTGAAGCGCACGGTGCACCCGGTGATTCCGCCGCGCGTCGACTATGAACTGACCGCCCTCGGCCAGAGCCTCAGCGAGGCCTTTTGTGGTGTCTGGCTGTGGGCCGAGAAGCATCGCGACGAGATCGAACGGGCGCGGCGGGCGTTTGCCGAAGCCGGCCGGACCGCGTGAGAGCGGCATCCTGCATCAGCTGCCGGAGGAGACGGATTTGGATTGGAATGCAACGCAATACCTGAAATTCGAGGACGAGCGGACGCGGCCGGCGCGGGATCTTCTGGCGCGGGTGCCGATCGAGGCTGCCGAACGGGTCGTCGATCTCGGCTGTGGGCCGGGCAATTCGACGGAGCTGCTGGTGGAGCGGTTTGGCGCAGATGCGGTGAGCGGGCTCGACAGCGACGACGACATGCTGGCCAAGGCGCGGGCACGTCTGCCGGAGAGTCCCTTCGTGAAGGCCGATCTTGCACGCTGGCAGCCGGAGGTGCCAGTCGATCTGCTTTATGCCAATGCCGTGTTTCAGTGGTTGCCCGGTCATCTCGACATCCTCGCCCGGTTGATGCAGAGCCTGCGATCCGGGGGCGTGCTCGCGGTCCAGATGCCCGACAATCTGAGAGAGCCGAGCCATGTTGCGATGGAAGAGACCGGGGCGGATGGCCCCTGGGCGCCAGCCTTTACCGGCGGGCGCGTGCGCCGGGCAGAATTACCGGCACCCTCTGACTATCTCGAGAGGCTGCAGAGCGTGTCGCGTAGCGTCGATGTCTGGCACACGATCTACTACCACCCCATGACGGATGCGCAGGCGATCGTCGACTGGGTCGAGGGAACGGGACTTCGGCCCTATCTGGCGGCGGTGGCACCCGAGGCGCAGGAGGCGTTTCGCGCGGCGTACTCGAAACGGATCGACAAGGCCTATCCACCCATGGCGGACGGGCGGCGGCTTTTGGCCTTTCCGCGGCTGTTCGTGGTGGCGGTCAAGGCCTGACCGGCAGGCGGGGCCGCCGGGAGGGCGACCCCGGACTGTCAGAGCCAGCCCTTGCGCTTGAAGAACAGGAAGGGCAGAAGCGCCGAGAGCAGCATGATGCCGAGCGCCATCGGGTAGCCGATCTCCCAGCTCAGTTCCGGCATGGTTTCGAAGTTCATGCCATAAATCGAGGCGACCAGCGTCGGCGGCAGGAAAGCGACCGAGGCGACGGTGAAGATCTTGATGATCTGGTTCTGCTCGAGATTGATCAGGCCGAGTGTCGCGTCGAGCAGGAAGTTGATCTTGCCCTGCAGAAACTCTGCATGATCACTGAGCGAACCCGCGTCGCGCTGCAGCAGCTTGACCCGCTGGCGGACATCCTTGGCAGCCTTGCGGGCCGGAAGCTCGAGCGCCGCGTGATAGGCGACCAGGCGGGAAATCGAGACAAGGCTTTCGCGCGTGGCGGTCAGCAGATCGCCCTCGCGACCGATCTGCTCGATCAGCGTCTGCAGGTCGCGGGTGCTCGCTCCGGCCTTTCCCTTGCCCTTTGCCTTCCCCCTGCCCTGGCAGCTCTTTGCCCGAAAGACTTCGCGCGAGACGCCGTCGATCTCGTTGCCGAGCCGTTCCAGCACATCCGCGAGTCGGTCGACGATCGCCTCGATGAGGCCGAGCATGACAGTCTCTCCGCTGACACAGGCGAGCCCGTTGGGCCGGCGGGCGCGCGCCAGGAAGCCTGCGAAAGGCTTGGGATCAGCATAGCGAATGGTGACCAGCGCCGTCTCCTTCAGAACGAAGGTGACAGGCGTCTTCACCGGGTCATCCCCGTCCATACCCGCCAGCACGGTCATGGTCATGAACTCGGCGCCGTCCTCCTGATAGAGGCGAGCGGAGAGCTCGATCTCTTCCATCTCGTCACGGCTCGGAAGGTTTAATCCTAGCGCCTGTTCGACGAGGCTGATTTCCTGCGGCTCGGGATTGAGCAGGTCGAACCAGATCGGCATGGGGGCCGGACGAGCGGCAGGGGTGGCGGACTGCAGGTCAGGCGCACCCGACGTGCAGGCACGACCAAGCGCCGGAGCGGCCACGGCGACCGGCGTCTTGACCAGGACATCGGCTTCGACGGGCACAAGATGATCGGCTTCGCGGGAAAACAAGCGCAGCATGGGTCTCTCCTTCGGCGGCGTCCAGGCCGCCTCCCCCATGCCTATGCCGGACTAGAGACGGGCTATCAGCCAAATATCTGACGTCGAACTTCGACTGTCGGGGTTCATCTTTCTGGTCCTCTCGATCGGTGCATCCACGCGGATGCCCGTGGCCAAGACATCTCCCCGGAGGCGGACGAAGTCAAGCCACGCGAGCCGCGCAGGAGCCATGACGAGATGGCACATCTGGCGCTGCTGAACCGGAGTGGGAGGACATGCGGGAAATCGTGGCGACGCGTCGCATTTCCCGTTATGGAGGGTCAAACGACCCTGGGCAGCGACGCCCGCTTTGGGTCAGGCAAGGAAAAGAGACCAATGAGCAAGACCTGGAGCAAGCCGGTGATCCTTCACGGGATCGGCGAAGAGGGCGAGGATGTGGTGGTCGACAGCTCGCTCGGCGCCTCCTGGGCGCTGATCGAGGACTGGCCGGAAGAGGATGGCGAGGCGCTGGACAAGGCGCTGCTGGTGCTGGCCGCCGTCGCCCAGGGCAAGGCCAAGGAAGAGGACGGCCGCAAAGCGCTGATTTCGGCGGCCACCGAGGCCGGGGTGAAGTTTACCGCCTGACCTCGCCGGCTGTCGCTCCCGTGTCCCGCGTCACGGCGTGGCGGTGGAGGGCTCTTCCGTCCCGACCGGCAGGAGCGCGGCTTCGTCGACGGCTTCTTCCGTCGTGGTTTGATCTTCGACGGTCTCGATGACCGGATCGACTGACGGATCGGCATCCGCATCCGTCACGGTGTCGGTGACGGGATCGCCAACGGTGTCTTCGACGGTCTCGTCACCCAAGTCGTCGGTGGGGTCGCCGGTTGGGTCGTCTGTGGGATCGGCGGGCGGCTCGACCGGGGTTGCGGCTGCGAGTTCCTCGCGGATCTGATCGATCTTGCCGACAGCTGCGCCGATACCGAGGATGTTCTTCGCCCAGTCGAGCGTGGCATCGTCAATGACCGTGCCGGGCTTGGCTGCTGCCTCAAGCGCTGCGCGCAACGCATCATCCCCCAAGGTCGCATCGGTCGGCACTGTGTCGATGCCGCTTGCGAGTTCGTAGGTTGCGTAGGCGACGGCATAGTCGCGGATCGCGCTCATGCGTGGATCAGCTGCATTCATATAGGCGTGGTAGTTGCGATTGAGCGAGTTGAGGCCTGCGAGTTCCGCCTTGAGCGGACGGGTTTCCGGCTTGAGCTTGGGAACGGAGGCCAGTGTAGTCACCGGCTCAACCGCCTCAACCGACTGGAGGGTGCCGGATTTCTTCGCAGGGCGGGACGCCTGTTTTTCCATGCGTGTCTTGCCGGAAGGCTGGGGCTTGCCGGTGAAGGTCGCAAAGGCTTCGGTCAGGATATTGCCCTTGCGGGTCTTCTCGCCAGCCTTGGCGCCGGACTTTGTCCCCGACTGCCCACGCTCCGCAGCCTTGGCCTCCCGAGTTTCGGAGCCGCGATCCTTGCCGCCGCCGCCATTTCCGCCGCCGTTGCCCCCGCCGTTTCCACCACCATTTCCGCCGCCGCCGCCCTTGTCCTTGGCGAAGGCCGTGGGCACGCTGAGACCAAGGTCAGAGGCAACCGGCACAAAAGGTGCGGTCGACAGAGCGAGGGTGAGCGTGGCCAGCGCGGCGATGTTCGAGATCTGCATGGGGTTCCTCCGACCGATCAGCTGGGCTCATGGCGAGCCGTCAGGGCGCAGTCTCGCAAGCAGGCATGACGATCCCGTCAACACATTCATTCGAACTTTAGCGGATTCTTTACGACCCATGAACCGGCGCTGGCCCGCTCAGCCCGTGACCTGCAGCGTCACGGCCGCCAGCACGGCATAACGCCCGGCCTTGGCAAGCGTCACAAGTGCGAGAAAGGTGAGGAATGGCGTGCGCAGAACACCGGCGACCACCGTGAGCGGGTCACCGATCACAGGCACCCAGGAGAAGAGCAGCGACCAGATGCCGAAGCGGCGATACCAGGCTTCCGCCCGGGCAAGCGTGCCAGGCGATACGGGAAACCAGGACCGGTCACGGAAATGCTCGATGAAGCGGCCGAGCAGCCAGTTGACCACCGAGCCCAGGACATTGCCCGTCGTTGCAACCAGCAACAGGAGGAAAAGCGGTCGATCGCCCTGGAGGATCAGGCCAACAAGCACGGCTTCCGACTGCGCGGGCACGATGGTCGCGGCGAGGAAAGCAGCCAGAAACAGGGCGAGATAGACGGCGAGCGCGGTAATCACCCCGGTGTCCTAGCGCGGTGCAGGGATACTGGCAACCGCGGGCGGACGCGTAATGAAAGGCCGCCATGCATCCGGGGGGTGATGCATGGCGGCCGGATGGCCGGGGGCTGGCCATCGGGGGAGGATCTGAGTGTCAGACGACGCGACGGGCCGCGCCTTCGATGCGCTCGGCAGAGCCTGCTTCGTCGGCATTGATCACGCGCGTTCCTTCCACGCGTGCACCGGGCGCAAGGCCTTCGGGGCCATGTTCGCGCACCTGATGCGGTGCCGGCGTGGTGATCGCACCATGGTTCGGATCGTTGACATCCTGGCCGTGCACGCCATTCTCATCCGCCGCACGTTCGTCCGGGGCTTCGCGGGTGCCGCGCTCGCGGGTCGCATCGGCGATCAGCTGGTCGAGTTCGTCCTCGGTCATGGCGGTCAGGTCGAATTCCGGCATCTCGGTCTCCCTTGTCTGTGGTCGTCCATTTGCAGCATCAACGCATGAGCGGGCCAAAGGTGCCGCCCGATCGAGAAGATCGCCGCAACCGTTGCGAACGACGAACGTTGCATCACTGAAGGGAGCGCAAGTCATGGACTTCACCAGCATCATGCATGTCATCACCCGGACGATCGAAGCCGCCGGCGTGGCGGTGATCGTTATCGGCATTGCGGTCTCCGCTTTCACCTATCTCAAGGATCCCCGCGCGACGGAGTCCTACGGGAACCTCAGAGCCGGCATGGGCCGGGCAATCCTGCTCGGGCTGGAGCTGATGGTGGCCGGCGACATCATCAATACGGTTGCGGTCGAACCGAGCCTCAATTCGGTGATGGTGCTCGGCCTCATCGTGATCATCAGGACCTTCCTCAGCCTGTCCCTGGAGGTGGAGATTTCCGGCCGCTGGCCCTGGCAGGGCAAGCAAGGCGATCAATCAGTGCACCGGGGCAAGACGGGCGCGGAAGACATGGCCGAGGCCGACCAGCGCTGATGCTGCGCTGGGATCTTTCGTCACTGGCAATGGCTCATCCTGCCCGGCCGCTGGATCCCGTTCCCTCCGCTAGGTCTTGACGATGCTGAGCGTGCCGTCGCTTTCGAGAACGACGGCCTCTACCGCCGAGAGATCCTGGCTGCCATTGGAGCGCACGGCGCTCATTATCTCGTCTTCCGTGATGCGCTGGCGCATCATCGCCGCATGGCAGAAGCTGCCCTTGTGAACGATCAGCGTGGGTTCGGACCGGATGGCCTTGGCGGCACCTCGGGAGCGGACGGAGGCGAAGGTGACGAGATATTGCAGGAGGATGAGCAGACCGAGCGCCGTTGCCCCTTCTGCAAGCGCAATCGATTCCTGCAGCAGGATGGCGGACAGCGTCGAGCCGAGTGCCACGGTCACCACCAGGTCGAAGGCATTGAGTTTGGACAGGGTCCGTTTGCCGGAAATGCGGAGAAACAAGACGAGCGTCGCATAGGCAAGCGTACCGACGAGAAGGGTACGGAAAATGCCCGGCCACCCCTGAAACATCATGCTTTGCCAATCCATCCTGAAATTCCTTGTCATTCAAAAGGTCCGTTCTGCGGCCACTCCTCAGTCAACACGGCAGCGGCCAGATGGTGCCACCAACCGCGCCGCATTCCCGGAAGGGGAACGGTTGGAGCGTCGCGCAGTTCATCAAAGCGAGACGCTGAAAACGCGGTAGATGCCGGTGGATGACCGGTGCCAAACGAGGAGACCTGCATGGCTAACAACCCGATCTGGCTCTGCCTGTCCGGCGGCAACGCGCTTGGCGCCTTTCATGCCGGCGCCTGTCAGCAGATGATGGAGGTGGGCGCCGAACCCCAGGCAATCGCCGGCGCCTCGATCGGCGGGATCATTGGTGCATTGTTTGCCGGAAATGCGCCGGAGGATCGCCTTCGAAAACTCGACGCCTTCTTTGCGCTGGCCGAACAGTGGTCGTTTCTGCCGGAAACCCACGGTTCGAAACTTGCGGCAGGACTGAATACGCTTGTGAACGGGCGGCCCGGGCTATTTCATCCGCGCCTGCCGACTTCGCTGATGACGTCGCCCCTCCTCGGCTGGCCATTTCTCGCTTCGCTGGGGCCGAGTCTCTTCGACACGGCACCGATGCGAGAGCGCCTGGGGGAACTGATCGATTTCGACAGGCTGAACAATGGCGCCATCCGCTTCATGGCCACCGCGGTGGATGTGGAGACGGGGCTGATCGATGTTTTCGACAGCCGGCATCAGCGGATCGGCGTGGAACACCTGATGGCGACGACTGCTTTTCCCGTCCTCTTCCCGCCGGTCGAGATCGGTGGTCGTTGTTTCGTCGATCCGGGACTGGTTGCCAATCTGCCGCTGGACGCTCTGTTTGCCGAGGATGCTCCGGGTGCCGTCACCTGCCTGGCACTCGACACTGCCTGCCCGAAGGGGGCAGCGCCCAAGGGGCTCGATGCGGCGATATTGCGAGCCCAGGACATACTCTTTTCCGGCCAGAGCCGGCAAGCATTTGTCCGCGTGGAAGATCGGCTCAGATCGTCACGGGATCGGGGTGAAGATTTCGGCGACAGCCGTGTCATGAGCCGCGCCTACTGTCCTGAAGTGGGTGAGGAGGCGAGCCTGAAGATGCTGGATTTCAGGCGCGACAGCATGGCCAAACGATGGTCCGCCGGGCGGCGGGCGATGGCGGACATGCTGGCGGAAATCACCGCCAGCCGAGATCCTGAACCGGAGGAGGCAGAACGGCCCCGTCCGGCTATCGGCTGAGGTGACAGCCTCGTTCAGCGCTCCGGATTGTCGGCATTGGCCAGCGGCGATGGGCGACCATCCGGCCCGTCCTGCCCCTCGCGCTGATCGAGGTCTTCCATGTCCTGATCGACGAGGTAGTTGTCGCTGGCGCCGAGGCGGCTTGCCTCGCGAATGGCGTCATGATGCGGCACGTCGGTCTGCGGAGCGTGGGGTTGCCCGCCGCTTTGGCGGTCAGCAGATGCGCCGGTCGGATCGCCCAGCTTGCGCACGCCATTTTCGCGGTGATTCAAGTCGTTGCGGGTCATCAATGCTCTCCGTCTTTGCGTTTGTGCCCAGCCACTTTGTCAACGGTGGGTGCGGGGCTTTCGTTCCGAAAGGAAGGGGCTGATGTGGTGGCTCGCCTCACTGGTGAGTTGCAATGGCGCCGGCAACCTGCTCTATAACTGGCGTCTTGAACATCTTTAACGCAGGCTCGAAAGGACGCATGGCTTGACGGTCTGGGGTCCCGACATGGTGTTGCGCTGGTTTCGGACAATTCAGATCGGCAGCGTCGTGCTGCCGGTGCTGGGCTGCCTCATCTGGGGTGGGATCGCCTACCGGGAGCAGCAGGAATTCGCGTTCGACCACGCAGTGGATACGGTCACGTTGGTGCGGCAGTATTCCCAGCGGCTGATCGAAACCGAGATCATCAAGCATGGGGCTGCGCGCAGCCGGGCCGACGGCGAGCCTGCAGATTTCCTGCGGTCGCAGGCCTTTCACAACTTTCTGGCCGGCATCGACGCGCGGCAGACCGACATCTACGGGCTGGTGGTGATCAGCAATGAGGGGCGCATGGTCGCCTCCAGCCGCAGCTTCCCCGTCGACAGGGCCATGGGCCCCCGCGATTACATCGACGCCATCCGGGGTGGCAGTGAGCTCTTCATCGACCGCATCAAGCTTACGCCCGGCGGGCAGGATGCTCTGATCGTCGTCAGCCCCTTTGTCACCGACAGCTTCAGCGGCATGATCGTCTCCTCGATCGCGACCGAGACAGCACGCACCTTTCTCCGCTCGGTGGCAGCTCGCGATGGCGAAGCGGCATCCATCATGCGCGACGACGGCAAGCTCCTGGTGCGGCAGGTGCCGGGAGACGCGATCATGCTGGCGCCCGACACACCGGCGCGGCAGAACATGGCAAAGGCGAACGATGGTGTTTACGAAGCGCTGGCCGTCTCTGACGGGATCCGCCGGATCTATGCCTTCAGCCGGCTGGACAACCTCCCGCTCGTTGCCAATTTCGGCGTGCCGACCCGTTCCGTCGTCAGCGCCACATTCGAGCGCGCCCTGCCCGTCTGGCTGCTGATGCTTGCCATGGGCGCCTTCACGCTCGTTGCCACAGCGCTTGCGCGGCGCAGCATGTTTGCGCAGCGGGAGATCGAGCTGCAGGGGCTGAAACGCGCCGAGGCGGAAAACCTCGCGCAGCAACGCGCCGAACTGGTGCGCGAGATGAACCACCGGGTGAAGAACAATCTGGCGCTGGTGATGAGCCTCATCAACATCCAGTCGCGGCGCGGCAGTTTCGATGCACAGGAACTGCACAGCCGGGTGCGGGCGCTGTCGGAGGTGCATGATCTGCTCTATCGCTCGAACCACGGCGAGAAGATTGACCTCGGCGATCTGCTGGCGCGCGCCTGCGATCCCGCGACACTGGTTCCAGAGGACAGCGCCATCACGATTAAGACCAGCCTGACGGACGGCATTCTCGTCTCTGCCGACCGCGCCTCGCCGCTGGCGCTCGCGACGCTGGAGCTGGTGACCAATGCCGTCAAACACGCCTTTGCCGGTCGCGACACCGGTCTGGTCCGGCTGGTTCTGTCAGACAGCGGCGACGGCCAGGCGAGCCTCATCATCGAAGACGACGGGATCGGCATGCCACAAGACACCGCCCGCCGCTCCGGCACCAGCCTGGTGGACGCCTTCGTGCGCCAGGTGGGCGGGGAAATGACCCGCGAGACGGACGGCGGGACGCGCTATGTGATCCGGTTCGAGGTTTGAAGGGTTAGTCGTCGCGGCGGATCATGCCGGAGATGGCGGCGGCGTCCGGAGCCAGCTCGCTGCCGTTCCAGGTGGCCTGCGGATCCTTCCGCTCCCCCTCACCCGGCCTCCGCATCACTTGGCCACCCTCTTCTCGGCGGGAGAGGAGCAGTCGCCTGCGTTATGGCGCGTGTCACCAAAAGGCGTAAAAGCCGCCGGGTTGCCCCGACGGCTTTAGTCGTTCAAACCTTATCGCTCGTCTCAGACGAACTGGCTCAGCCCCGGGACCGAGGCGACGACCTCGTCCACGACATCCGAGCCGGCATATTCGCGGGCGACGGCCATGGTTTCCTTGGCGAGCGTCGAGATTTCGCCCATGCCGAGGCCCTGGGACATCAGCTGCTGGCCGAGGCCCATGATGCCGCCGCCGCCGATGGCGCTCATCAGGCCGCCGAGCAGGCCGCCGCCGCCGGCACCTTCGCCATTGTGCTTGGCAACGAGTTCAGCCGCACCCGGGATCGCTTCGATCATGCGGGCGACCGGGCCGTCTGCTGCTTCGCGCTGCAGGAAGCCGAGCATCATGCCGAGCGCAGTCTCAGCCTTTTCCGGGGAAATGCCGACATTATCGGCGATGCGGGTGACGATTTCGCTCATTCTCGATGTCCTCCTGAGGCGATATTTTACGTTAACGTCAACGTAATGGATGTTCACGGCGAACTCAAGCGGTCCAGCCATGGGGTGGCAAAAAATGCCGGGATTTGGCGGCCTCGGCCACGCGCCGGCGAGACCTGTCTCATGGTGAGACATCCGACATTGTCGATGTTCCACAGTCCTCTTATAAGAGCAAGCTGAAGTCCTGATGACGATGGGAGAAACGTCCGCATGCTGCAAGAAGGTTCGCTTTATCTCGGCACCAGCCGCAACCCGGACGACAGCCTCAACAAGGCGGAATATCTGGCGCTGAAATACGGCAACCGCCACGGCATCGTGACCGGCGCCACCGGCACCGGCAAGACGGTGACGCTGCAGGTGCTGGCGGAGAGTTTCTCCGAAGCCGGCGTTCCCGTCTTCGCGGCCGACATCAAGGGCGACCTTTCCGGCATTGCCGCCATGGGCGAGCCGAAGGACTGGATCACCCAGCGGGCGGAGCAGATCGGCTTTACCGATTATGCGCCTGCCGAGTTTCCGGTGATCTTCTGGGATCTCTATGGCGAAAAGGGCCATCGGGTGCGCACCACGGTGGCCGAGATGGGGCCGCTACTGCTCTCGCGGCTGATGAACGCCTCGGAAGCCCAGGAAGGGGCACTCAACATCGCGTTCAAGATTGCCGATGAGGGCGGGTTGCCGCTGATGGACCTTAAGGACCTGCAGGCGCTGCTCACCTATATGGCCGAGCATGCGACCGAGCTTTCCAGCCAGTTCGGCCTGATCTCGAAGGCGTCGATCGCCACACTGCAGCGCGGACTGCTGATCCTCGAGCAGCAGGGCGCCCAGAATTTCTTCGGCGAGCCGGCGCTCAAGGTGACCGACATCATGCGTACGACGCATGACGGGCGCGGGGCGATCTCCATTCTGGCGGCCGACAAGCTGATGATGAACCCGCGGCTCTACGCGACCTTCCTGCTCTGGCTCTTGTCGGAGCTGTTCGAGGAACTGCCGGAAGTGGGCGATCTCGACAAGCCGAAGCTCGTCTTCTTCTTCGACGAGGCGCATCTGCTTTTCAACGACGCCCCGAAGGTGCTGATCGAGCGGGTGGAACAAGTGGTCCGACTGATCCGCTCCAAGGGCGTCGGCGTCTATTTCGTCACGCAGAACCCGCTCGATGTTCCGGAAACCGTGCTCGCCCAACTCGGCAACCGCGTGCAGCATGCGCTACGCGCCTATACACCCCGGGAGCAGAAGGCGGTGAAGACGGCGGCCGACACTTTCCGCCCCAACCCGGCTTTCGATTGCGCGACCGCGATCACCCAGCTCGGCATCGGCGAGGCGCTGGTTTCGACGCTCGAGGCCAAGGGTATCCCTTCCATGGTCGAGCGCACGCTGATCCGGCCGCCCTCAGGGAAGGTCGGGCCGATCGACGACGGCACCCGGCAGAAGGTGATGAACCTCTCGCCGGTTTCCGGGCAATATGATGTCGATCTGGATTCGGAATCCGCCTACGAGATTCTGACTGCCCGCGCCAGGAAGGCGGCGGAGGCGGAAGCAGCCAAACGCGCGGCGGAGGAAAAGGCCAAAGGCGGCGACAGCGCCGCCGGCCGCTGGACGCTGCCGGGCTTCGGCGACGAGCCAGACGATAAGCAAGGTGGCCGCACCACCACGAAACGCAGCACCGGCTATCAGCGCGAAACGGTGATCGAGGCGGCGATGAAGAGCGCCGCACGCTCCGTGGCAACCTCGGTGGGCCGTGCGCTGGTGCGTGGTATTCTTGGCAGTTTGAGACGCTAAGATGCGGTTTTCGGGCGAAACACAAGAACTGAGTGACGAAAGCTCAGCATGTTTACGCTGATTTTGTTCATCTCCGCGCAACCATCCCTGATATAGATTGAGCATCACCACAATTCCCAGGCGGGTGCTTGGGAGTTCCATGGGGTTGAGCGTGGACAGCAGTCTGGATCATATCGTTCTGGTCAATAACGCCAAGCGTGCGCTTGAACGCGGTCGCTTCGAGCTGACCTATCAACCCATCTATTCGGTCGATCATCGGGAAGTGGACAGCGTCGAGACGCTGCTGCGCTGGCGCCTTGGCCCGGGACAAGTGGCAGCGGCACAGGATTTCCGCTCGGTGTTCCGCGACCCGATGCTGTCTCTTTCCATCCGCGACTTCGTGATGTCGAGCACGCTGCGCCAGGTGGCGCGCTGGCGGGCTGAGGGCCATCACTTCGGGCGGATCAGCGTCAATGCCACCGCCTTTGATCTCTGCGCCGGGGATTTTGCGCTCAGGCTCAGCGACATGGTGCAGGATTTCGGCCTCACACCCGACATGCTGGAAATCGAGGTGGCGGAACCGGCATTCTATGGTCCGTTGTCCAAGGCGGTCGGACTTGCTCTCGAGGCCCTGCATTACTGCGGCTTTTCGCTGGCCATGGACAATTTCGGCGCCACCCATGCGGGGCTGACGGCGCTGCGCGATCACCGCTTCCGGCGGCTGAAGATCGATCATTCGCTGATGCGCAGCGCGCTCAACAATCCGGTCGACAAGGCGATCGTCCGGCATGTCATCGCCCTTGGCCATGATCTGGGCATGATCGTCACCGCCGCCGGCGTGGAAAACGAAGACCAGATGGAAACCGCCGTGCAGCTTGGTTTTGACAGTGTGCAGGGTTTCTTCGTCTGCTTCCCGAAGGAAGCGGAGCTCCTGCCGCGCGTCTGTCATGTCTTGAACCTGCAGGGCCGCAGCGGCTGAGCCTTCCCTGCCCTTTCCGCCTGGGGCGTGACATGGCAGACTCGGCCTCATGACATTCATCATCTATCCGCTTGCCGCGCTTGCTGAAATCGCCGGATGCTTTGCCTTCTGGGCCTGGCTGAAGCTCGACCGCTCACCGCTCTGGCTCTTGCCGGGTCTTGCATCGCTCGCCTTGTTCGCCTGGCTCTTGGCCCTCGTGCCCTCGGAGGCGGCTGGGCGCGCCTATGCGGCGTATGGCGGGGTGTACATTGCTGCGTCGTTGAGCTGGCTCTGGCTGATCGAGGGGCAGCGGCCGGACCGGTTTGATCTGATGGGGGCGGCGATATGCCTTGTCGGAGCAGCTGTGATCCTGCTGCCTTCAAGAAGCTGAGCGGGTTTCCCCTCAAAAGGCAGGATGCCGGCTTGCGGAATTTCCGTATATACATAAAATATGGTGATCGTCTGGGATGAACCGAAGCGGCTGGCGAATATCGACAAGCACGGGCTGGATTTTGCCGACCTGTCGCTGGAGTTTTTCCGGCGCGCGTTGATCCGGCCAGCCAAGCGCGGCAGGCTGCAGGCGATCGGTCATCTGTCGGACGGGACGGTGGCCGTGATTTTCGTGCGGCTCGGGACCGAAGGCCTGTCGGTGATTTCCATGCGCGCTGCAAATTCGGCCGAGCGGAGGGCATTGCGATGAAGAAGACCAAGCCTGTGGCGGACGGTTTCCTGGAAGGTCGTGGCTATACGCGCGCCGACTGGGACGAGGTTGGTGACAACCCCGAACTCACCGAGGCCGAGATCGCTGAACTGCGCCCCTTCCGCGAGGTCTTCCCCGATCTCGCAGAAGCCATCGACCGGAAGCTCGGTCGACCGAAGGCCGAGAGCCCGAAGAAGGCGATCAGCATAAGGCTCGACCAGGAGGTGATAGACCGGTTCAAGGCAACAGGTGACGGCTGGCAGTCGCGGATGAACGAGGCGCTGCGGAAAGCCGTGGGGCTTTGAGGTCGCCCCGACCACCCTCCCCGCCTCACCAGCTCTGCCAGCCCTCCACCAACATCAGTGCCGCCACCGCCACCAGCAGCCAGCCGGCACCGCGGCCGATCCAGATGGTGACTTGCGGTTTTGAGGTGAGCGCATCCCTGCCCTTTGCCGCCGCGATGGCGAGCCCGCCATAAACCAGTGCCTGTAGAAGAAGAGTCAGCGCGCCCATGACCAGGGCCTGGCGCCAGAAGGGGCCGTATTCGGGGCGCATGAACTGCGGATAGACGGCGAGGATGAAGAGCCAGGCTTTCGGGTTGACGAGGCAGGTCACGAGGCCCTGAGTGAAGATGCGGGCCGTCCGGTGCAGTTTCGAGGCCTCGATGCCGTCGATGACGATGGCGCTTTTTGCGAGCGTGTAGCCGATCCAGATCATGTAGGCGGAGCCGATGACCAGCATGGGGCCGGCAAGCTGCGGGACAAGCGTCGCGAGTGCTGTCACGGCGACAGTGCCAAAGAGCGTGTGGAAAGCGCCGCCGAGCATGATGCCGGAGGTGGCGGCGATGCCTGCGCGGCGACCGCCGGTCAGGCCATTGGCGATGACGAAGATCATGTCCATGCCGGGCACGGTGATGATGCCGGCGAGCAGAAGGGTGAAGAGCCAGAGGTTTTCGGTATAGGTCATGTCAGTTGCTCGTGCTGTGCGAAGGGTGGCCGATGCAGTTCTCCGCCTGTTTTCAGCCTGTTGCGCCATGCTATACAGAGGCCCTCCTGACAGAGCTGTGTCAGTTGCGATGAGGGATCACATGCGCAAGGCTTCCCGGCTGTTCGAGATCATCCAGATCCTGAGGCTCGCCATCCACCCGATAACCGCGCAGCAGATGGCAGTCAGGCTGGAGGTCAGCGAGCGGTCGATCTATCGCGATATCGCCGCCCTCCAGGCGATGCGCGTGCCGATCGAGGGCGAGCGCGGGATCGGCTATATCCTGCGCCCCGGCTTTCACCTGCCACCGCTGATGTTCACGCCGGAGGAAACCGAGGCGATCGTGCTGGGCATGGCGCTGACGAAGCGGACAGCCGACCCAGAACTGCGCGAGGCGTCCGGCCGGGTGCTCGACAAGATCGCCGCCGCTGTACCCGCCCCCTTGCGCGAGGCAATCGTGTCACGCTCGCTCTATGCCTGGGGGCGGGTGGCGGAAGCCCCCGAGACGATCGACTTTTCAATGATCCGCCGGGCTATCCGGGACGAGGAGACGCTCGAGATCGATTATGTCAACGAGCAGCAGCAGGCGACGATGCGGCGGATCCGGCCGATCGCGGTGATCCATTACGCGGAGGCGGCTGTGATCGTCGGCTGGTGCGAATTGCGGGAGGCGATCCGCAATTTCCGGGTCGACCGGGTCAGGGCTTGCCGGGCAACGGGCGCGCATTTCCGCCGCGAGGGCGACAGGCTGCGCAAGCTGTGGATCGCGGGGTGGGAGACGGGCTCCAAAAATTGAGCCAAGCTCTCGCCGTCCATTGCTGAAAAGAAATGCCCGCCACTCGATGGAGCAGCGGGCGTATTGAGGTCTGCAGTCTGGCTAAGCCTTGTCAGGCCACAGCCATCCGGCGGGCTTCGCGGAAGGAAACCAAACGACCGCGGGCTTCGTCCCAGAGGACAAGTTTCACACAGGCAAAGCTTTCCTTCAGCGTGATGCGGCTGATCGTCTTCAGCTCCGGATGGTCGCGCAGGACTTCCGGCAGACGGTAGAAGGGGATCTTGCTGGACAGGTGATGCACATGGTGCACGCCGATATGGCCGGTCAGCCACCGCAGGCCCCAGGGCAGGTCATAATGCGAGGCGCCATGCAGGGCGGCATGCTGGAACTGCCATTCCGGCGGGTTGGACCAGTGGGTGTCTTCGAACTGGTGCTGGACGTAGAAGAGCCAGATGCCGAGCGCACCGGCGAGCAGAACGATCGGCAGATGCACGATCAGGAAGGCATCAAGGCCGGCAAGCCAGATCATCAGCGCGGCCATCGCGACCATACCGGCATTGGTGGCCATGGTGGAGATCCAGGGCAGCGCGCCGTCCTTCATCATGCCGAAGGGCAGACGCTGCTTCAAAAGGAAGACCCAGATCGGGCCGATGCCGAAGAGCACAAGCGGGTTGCGATAGAGGCGGTAGCCGAGCTTCTTCCAGCGCGGCAGGGCGCGGTATTCGGAGACGGTCAGCGTGGTGATGTCGCCGACGCCGCGTTCTTCGAGATTGCCGGCGGTCGCATGATGTTCGGCATGCGCGCGGCGCCAGTAGTCGTAGGGCGTAAAGGTCAAGACACCGAGCAGGCGGCCGGTCCAGTCGTCGACCGAGCGGCGAGCGAAGAAGGCGCCATGACCGCAGTCGTGCTGGATGATGAAGAGCCGCAGCAGGAAGGCTGCCGCCGGCACGACCAGCACAAGGCCCGGCCAGAAGGCGTATTCGAAACTCGCCCAGGCGCCGAGCCAGAAGAGGACGAAGGGCACGAGCGTGATGCCGAGTTCAAAGCTGGAGCGGGTGATATCAGGCTTGCGATAGGCGTTGACGATCTTCAGCCAGGCCTTGGCGTCCGGCGTATCTTCCTCAGCAGCAATGTCGTCGCGGTAATCAATGGCAGCGCTCATCGGGTGGTCTCCGGAAGAATGTTGACGGGGATCGCGGCGGTGAGGCTTTGCGCGCCTGAAATCAGGGCACGCGACACGGGGCATCCGAGGGAGAGGCCCACAGCAATGGTCATGGTCGGCTGGCTTTCGTGACGGGAGAGATAGGCCCGTCCTCCAATGACGGGTGCGTTCTCCTAACAGATCAGGACCGGCTTGTCGCCATGGAACTCTTGTCCTTGTCCAACTGCGGCATTTCGCCGGGGCGGGCGAGTGCGCGGAGCGCAGAGAAAACCCCGCGCCGGGAGACGCGGGGTGGAACTCAGGTCAGGAAATTGTCCCGCTACCGGTATGCGTGGCCTTGCGGCATCACTCGACCGGCTTCAGGGTTGCGAGGATCTTGCCGACTTCGGGCATATTCTTGGCTTCGGTCTCGGTCGAGGCCCAATAGGTGACGATGGCGATCTTTTCGTCGGACAGACCGATGATGCCCACACCGATCGAGACAGGGCCATCCTTGTCGGTGCCCTTCCAGTCGATGGTCTGGAACGGCATGCCGTTCAACTGGTCCTTCGATTCGTGCTGGCTGGCCGGATCAGGGGTGACGCCATTTTCTTCCAGGAAGGCGAAAACGTCGGACATGACCTGTTCCATGTCCTCGGCGCCGGCGACGTCGAAGGAGATGTAGGTACCGGCATCGGGGGAATTGCCTTCGACACCATAGTCGGTTTCGGTCGGCTGCCAGTCGTCGGGGATTTCGACGGTCGCGGCCGGTTCGTCGGCAGGGAAGGTGAAACTGCCCGCAAGGGAAGCCGATGCGGAGATCAGGAGAATGGCGGTGGCGGCGAGAAACTTGTTCATCGGATGAGCCCGTGGATGAGTGAAGACATGCTCCGGCGCGAAGCGGTAGCCAAGCGCACCGGGCCTCGATTCTCTATCAAGCGGACGTGAAGATTGTCGTACTGTTTTTGCGTGGAATCGAGCGTGTCTGCCGGTCGCGACGGGTTCTTCACGATATGGCTAAAGGAGAAAAAACGCTGTTGGGTGGCCGCTTGTCTTCGGGTTTTGTCGCTCGGACCGGCTGGGATTCAAGCATTCAAATCAGATAGTTGAACCCCGGAGTTGGCAGACATCCCTGCGGCGAAGTGGCAAATTTGCCCATTTTGGCTTGTGTCGCGGCGACTGACCCTCTATATTGCCGCCATCGAAGATTGCGAGCGACTTTGTCTACGCGCCTCCGGCGCACGCCAGATTTCCTTCAACGTCGATATACCAGCCGTCGAATGTCTCGCCGGCAAGCCCAACGATTGAAAGGAAATCGTTATGAACACAGGTACCGTAAAGTGGTTCAACAGCACCAAGGGTTTTGGCTTCATTCAGCCGGATGAAGGCTCTGCCGACGTGTTCGTCCACATCTCTGCAGTTCAGCGTGCCGGCATGCGCGATCTGGTCGAAGGCCAGAAGATCGCATACGACATCGTTCAGGACAAGCGTTCGGGCAAGAGCTCGGCCGACAACCTGCGCGCCGCTTGATAATTTGTCGCTCGCCCCCGCTGAGAACGGTTTGACCGACTGCGAGGGCTGAGTGGCGAGGAAAGGTCGGGTTCCGCCCGGCCTTTTTTGTTTGCGTCGAGCGCAGCTTGCGGTCGGCATTCCATTTATCCCGACCCGATCGGGATCTTCGCCGGGGCGTCGCGCGTTAGCCTGTCGTATCCCCTCTTTGCAACTCCAGATGAAATCGGGCTCGATGCCCGGAAAGGAAAACGACCGTGCAAGTTCTCGTTCGTGACAACAATGTCGATCAGGCGCTCCGCGTGCTCAAGAAGAAGATGCAGCGCGAAGGCCTCTTCCGTGAAATGAAGGCTCGCAGCGCCTTTGAAAAGCCGTCGGAAAAGCGCGTTCGCGAAAAGGCGGAAGCCGTTCGCCGCCAGCGCAAGCTCGCACGCAAGAAGATGCAGCGCGAAGGCCTGCTGCCGGCGCCGAAGAAGGCTGCCGTTCGCGGCGCACGCTGATCCGCCCTCCTCCGTGCGCCCTCGGGCGCGCGGATGTCCGACCAGGAGGACAGCCATCAGGCCTATCCTCGGTCACCGACCTTCGCCTTCAGGACAAGGCCGGCAGACCTCAACCCCATGCCGAGACAGGCAGCCAGGCTGCAGGAAGGACCCGACATGACCGCCTCCAAAGATGCATTTTTCAAGCCCGAGAAGGTTTCGCCGCAGGACAAGGCAGCGACGACCGACAGCGTTGCCCGTTCGTTGATCGCGGCCGAAGCCACCGCGCGGGAACGCAAGACCGAAGCCTTGAAGGCGCTGCGCATGCAGCGCGAGGCGATCGAAGCGGAAAACGCACCGGCACCGAAGAAGCGCGCCGTGAAGAAAGCCGTAAAGCGCGGCTGAGGCCAGCGCACACCGCCTCAAGAGAATTCGACAAAGGCCGGAGCGGCAGGACGCCGCTCCGGCCTTTGCACGTCATTTCGTGGCTGCCGTCAGGTTGAAATAGGCGCCTTGCGGATCCTGGCAGGCGGCGATCCATGAGCCGCCGGGGACCTGATGAGGTCCCATCAGCAGTTCACCGCCAAGCGACTTCATCTTTTCTGTTGCGGCATCGATTGCCGGAACGATGAAGTAGAAGCCCCAATAGGGCATCGGCATTTCGGGCCGCTTGGTCATCATGCCGCCGATGCCGCGATCGCCGAGCTTGAAGGTCTGGTAGATGCCCATGGCGTCCATGTCGACCGCCATGTCCTTTTCCCAGCCGAAGCGGGCGGCGTAGAAGTCCCAGACCTTTTCCCAGTCTCCCGCCATCAGCTCGTTCCAGCCGACGGTGCCGGTACTGCCGGGGGTGGGCCAGGTGCCGGTTTCACCATCGGGCATCTTCGGCGTCATGATGCAGAGGACGGCGCCTTGCGGATCGGCGACGACGGCGAAGCGGCCGATGCCGGGAATATCCTCAGGCGCGCGGTGGATCGCGCCGCCTTCCGCCTGGTATTCTGCGGCTGTCTTGTCGACGTCGTCGACGGCGATATAGCCGGTCCAGTTGGGCGGGATGCCCTGCTCCTTCATCTCAGGGGTCAGCGCCATCATGCCCGCGACGCCAGAGGGGAAGCCCGGCACCGCGAAGGTGGTATAGGTGAAGCCTTCCATCTCCATGTCGGTCGGCTCCCAGCCGAGCAGCGGGCCGTAAAAGGCTTTCGCTGCGGCGGGATCAGGTGTCATCAGTTCATGCCAGATGAATGTGCCATGCATGCGTTGTCCCTCTCTTTTGTGATGTCCGGCCTCAGCCCGTGCGTTTCGCCTGGCTGGTCATGAAGGTTTTGAAACTGCCGTCCGGCTGGCGGACGCTGCCGGAAAAAGTGCGCGTGTCATCATCGATGAAGTGGATGACATCGCGATAAAGCTCGGTGCGCGAAGGATCCTGCATGCTCGGGCCTTCCGCTTCCAGCACCAGCGTCTGACCCTCGTCCTCGAGCCAGCCCTTGTAGACCCAGAACGTGTCCATCATCGAGCCGATCCAGCTGCCGACATAGTGGCCGAGACGGGGATCATAGCCGATGGTCATGATCATGGTGGCGGTTTCGTCCCCCATGCCACCCTGCCCTTCGGCGACGACCCAGCGGCCGCCGATGGAGCGGACCTTCTCGGTCCATCGCTTCAGGGGATCTTCCGGATCATAGCCCTCGACGGCACTCGAGGTGACATAGAGCCAGTCACCGACGAGGCGGTCGAGCACCTTGTGGTGTTCGCTTGGTTTTGGGAATTCCATGACCTCACCTCCCTCAGTGGCAGCAGCCGGCCTTTTCAGCCGGCTTGGCGACATACTCGTCCTTGCGCTTGACGAAACTCAGCGTGCCCGTCTCGTTGCGGCCGAGCGGCGCATGGTCGAGGATCATCAGTGCGCCGAGGGTCTCTTCGCCGCCGCGGGCATATTGGGAATAGGTATGGAAGATTTCGCCTCTGTCATTCCGATAGAAGGCGGACAAGCCCGGCAGTTCGTCGAAAGCCTGGTCGCTCGGCGTTTCGCGGAAATTGTAGTTCACCGAGCCGGAAGCGAGTTCCTCCCTGGTGAAGGACACATGGAAGTCATAGTTGAAATCGCTGCCAGATGACGAGACCCAGGGGAAATGCCAGTTCATGCGGCGCTTATAGGCCTCGATCTTCTCGAGCGGGGCACGGGACACGGTGACGAGGGTAACGTCGTGATTGTTGAGGTGCGGCAGCATGCCGTCGATGTGATCGGCGAAGAAGGAGCACCCTTCGCAGCCTGCATCCCAATCCGGATGAAACATGAAATGGTTGATCATCAGCTGGCTGCGACCGTCAAACAGGTCGCCGAGCGCCTTTTCACCCGATGGCGTCTGAAAGCGATAGTCCTTCTCCATGCGCACCCAGGGCAGAGCGAGCCGCGCTGCATTCACCCGATCGCGCTGGCGGGTCAGTTCCTTTTCCTGCTGAAGCAGGGCCTTGCGCGCCTCCAGCCACTCTTCGCGCGAAACGATGCGCGATAGCGGCCCGCTGTCCCCCGTCTGCAATTTAGCGGAATATTCCATTGATCCGATCCTCCTCTTGACATTTAGGTTGATATCAACATATTTAGGCCATGTCAAATGGGCCTCTGATTCCCTACTCCACCACCATTCATGTGCGGGACACGTGTCTCTGCCTGCATGCACAGCGGGCGGCACGCGCGCTGGCGCGCCGCTTCGACACTGCGCTGAAGCCGACTGGCCTGACCAATCAGCAGTTTTCCCTGATGATGGCGTTGAACCGCCCAGAGCCGCCGCCGATGGGGCCTGTTGCCAGACTTCTGGCCATGGATCGCACGACCTTGACCGCAGCCCTGAAGCCGCTTTCGACGCGCGGCTGGGTTCTGGTCGAGCCGGATCCGAAGGACCGGCGTGGAAAGCGATTGAGGTTGACGCCGGCGGGATCGGCAGCGCTCGCCAGCGCCGTGCCGATCTGGAAAGAGGTCCATGCCGCCATCGAAGCCGCGATGTCGAGCAATGCGGATGTGCTGCGGCAGGGACTGCTCGAGGTGAGCGGCTGAGTGACAGGATCAGCCGCCGAAACCAAGCGGCAATGCGGCAAGCGGTCCCAGGAGCATGATCGTCGCCAAGGCGAGCGCAATCCTATCGCGGCCATCAAATAGCGGCCCGCGAAAGGCAGATGCCGGATAGCGATGGCGGATTGCGTGGCGAGTGGCCTCGTTGACGGGTGCATCCGGCGAAAGGCGGGTGTCTTCGTGGATCTCGTCTGCTGTCGTGGTGTGCATCGGTTTGTCCTCTGTTGACGGTGAAGAACCCCAACAGATTTGGGAATGAAGGGTTCCCGAGCCCCCTTCCCCGAATGGAAAAGGCCGGCGCGAGGCCGGCCTTCGAGCGGTGGATGGTTATGCGAGCGGCCTGCCGCTTAGCGCACGGAGACCGGAACCTCGGTCGAGGTGCGCATGGCGTGGCTGTAGGGGCAGACGATGTGGGCGGCGGCCACCAGACGTTCGGCCAGCTCACGCTCCATGCCAGGGATTTCGACCGAGAGCTTCACCTCGATGCCGAAGCCGGTGCCATCATCGCGCGGGCCGATACCGACATCGGCATAGACCTTGGCATCTTCCGGGATCTTCACCTTTTCCTTGCCGGCAACCGCCTTCAGCGCGCCGAGGAAGCAGGCGGAATAACCGACGGCGAAAAGCTGCTCAGGGTTGGTGCCGGTCGCACCATCGCCGCCGAGCTCCTTTGGGGTGGTCAGCGTGACATCGAGAACGCCGTTGTCGCTGACGCCGTGGCCCGAGCGGCCGCCGGTGGCATGTCCATGTGCGGTGTAAAGAATAGCCATTGGTCTTCTCCTTGTTTCGCGGTTGGCGACCTTCTATATAGTGCGCAATTGAATTGTGCGCAATTGTTTTTTGCGCGTTGAAATGTGCGTCACTTTTGGCCACTGTGGAAACAATAGAAGCCGATGGGGGTTCATCAAGGACCATGACCGAAGAAACGCTCGAAAAGGAACTGAGGCTGGACAAGCAGCTGTGCTTCGCGCTTTACGGCGCTGCACATGCCTTTACGCGTGCTTACAAGCCGCTGCTCTCCCCGCTCGGGCTGACCTATCCGCAATATGTGGTGATGATGGCGCTGTGGGAGGAGGACGACCTTTCGGTGAAGGCGCTGGGAGAAAAGGTCGGCCTGGATTCGGGCACGCTGTCGCCGCTCTTGAAGCGACTCGAGCAGATGCATTACGTGGCGCGCCGACGTGACGTGACCGACGAGCGGGTCGTCTTCATCACCCTGACGCAGGAGGGTCGCCAGCTCAAGACGCGCGCGCTCGAGGTTTTCCAGGCGATTGGCAGCCAGATCGGCAGCGACATCGGCGAGATCGAGAGCCTGCGCGACAGTCTGAAACGGCTGAAGACGCAGTTGGAAGCGATCACGCAAGACTGACGTCATTTTCCGGGCGAACGCGTGGAGCTTCGGCCGGCCCGGTACACGCCTCTTCGATGCCCAAAGGCTTATGTCCGTGCAGATGGTCCGCCATGATGATGCAGCCGGCTCAAGCTTAACGGGCGCTCCTGTTGCGCACCGGGATCGGCGCACGTTGAAGATCCGTTTTCCCAATCAATGAGCATTGCCGGCCGCGACCGGCAAAGCATGCACCGCTCATCACAGATTCGTAATTTTAGCCAAACACGATAGTTTGACATTGACTAGCACTTCAGGGTTGCGCACTTTTTTGATGTGCAGCGGTTGGCGCTGCTATTGGAGGGTGTGATGAGCGAAGAACAGGTATCACCGTTTGCTGCCGAAAACCGCAAATTTGGCCTCGAGTTGATAACGCGAATGGAGACCAATATGGGAATCCAGATCCGCGATCTGTTTGAGTCTGAAAAGTCGGCGCAAGAGATACGCGCAGAAATGCATCAGCGTATCGTTCAGTATGTGCAGGACCGCCTGGAGAACGAGCAGCCAACAGAGGAGTGGCCCAATGCGGGCAAGGAACGCGACGCCCGTAAAGCACTCGGACTGACCAGCGCCATCAATGTTGTCCCCAATGTTTCACTGCTGGAAAGCAACTACAAGCTTGCGAAGAATTATGAAGGTCAAGAACTGAACGATTTCGTTCGGCGGATCTCGAATGGACTGTCGCTGATTCAGGAAGGCCAAACGGCAGGACAGGTGGCTGGTGAGATAATCGGTTCCGGACTGGCTGCTTTCGCTCTCGCGATGATCATAGGTACCGTAAAAGCACTGCGCGCAGGCAACGCCTTCCGGCAGGCCCTCGTCCTGGGTGTCCGTGCAATGGGCGGGGTGAGCGTCGTCGTCGGTGTCGCCGCGCTCATTGTAACTGAAATTCTGTTGTATCTCTTGGTCTACAACAAGAAACAGTTCCTCGGACTTGTCATGAACAATACCGACCTCAATCTTGTGGTCGACGACTGGCGCGCTGGCACAGGTGGCGCTGACAAAGGCGATCTCTTCGTCAGCACCGGATCAATCTCAAGTTTTATGGAACAGCACGAAACGGAGCAGTTCAATTCTCCGCTGATCCAGATTGGTGCTCGGCAAATCATCGCGCCTAACGATCCTGACAACATCATTCTTGGAGGCTTCTTCTTTGGCGAGAAGAACTTCGGCCTCTTTGGCACCGAGGGAGCCATGGTGTTCCACGATCGTCTCACGGCACAGCCGCGTTTCGGCCTGTTGTTCGCCTGCCCCTACGCCATGGACAATGGCGTGAACGTGACTGTGGACACCCATACCCGTTCGGCAAAAAACATCTTCGAGGCGCTGTATGGCTCTCGCAGTCTTTACAAGACAGCCACAAATGCCGGATTCACCTTCAGCGCGCGAACCGCCTGGAAGACCGGTGGAGAAACAATGGGCTTAGCATCACTCGACCAGAACTGAGTGGGTGGCCCGCCGTTTGCGAGTCTGACGGCGGGCTGCAATCTCACGGATCGTCCTCAGGAACGTCTTGCGGCCCTGGACGCCGACCTGCTTTTCGTGCGCGCTGCGAGGCTGAAGCTCATCAGCGCCACTGGTTTGCAGCCGCAGCACCTCCTCGTCCCGTCTTCGATATTCCGGCGTTGCGAGCCGCATTGGCCGAGCAGACAGACGGGGTCAGGGAGAAAGACACGGCAGGTGCTGGCGCGGTCGGGGCGCCGGCAGCCGACAGCCCGGCCTGACTTCCCCCTTCCACCTCCCTTCCGCCCCCTTGCCGCATGCCTCCATGATGCCTTGATTGTCGCCGACTTAGGCAGCAGAAGGAGAGAATCGCTTGACACAATCGAGACCCCGTACCTCTGGCCTGCTCATCCCCCGAATGTGGCTTCTCGTTCTGCCGCTGACGCTCCTCAGCGGCGGACTACAGGCGTCCGTGCAGGCTGCCGAAGGAGAGATTATCGCAGCAGCCAAGCGCGTCGAGCAGACGCTCGATATGCGTGTGGGCCTTACCGTCATCGACACGGGTGATGGCACCGCGATCGGCTACCGGCAGCAAGAGCGCTTCGCGATGGCAAGCACCTTCAAGGCTCTCGCCTGCGCGGCAGCGCTCTCGCGCGGCGAAGCGGTGTTGGACAAAAAGACCGCAATCCGCAAGGCCGATCTTCGTCCGCATTCTCCGGTCACGGAAAAGCGTGTTGGGACGAGCATCAGCACTCGCGCGCTGTGCGAGATCACGTTGCGGACCAGCGACAATGCGGCGGCCAATGCAATCCTGAAAGCGCTCGGCGGGCCAGCGGAGTTGACAGGCTTCCTGCGGCAGATCGGTGACGGCACGACGCGGCTTGACCGATACGAGCCGGAACTCAACGAGGCCAAGCCCGGCGACCCGCGTGACACGACAACGCCGCAGGCCATGGCCGAGACCCTGCAGCGGCTGTTGCTGGAGGAGGCACTGCAGCCTCAGGCGCGGGAACAATTGGAAGGCTGGATGGCGGCGAATGCCGTAGCCGGGGGGCTCTTGCGGGCGACATTGCCTGACGGCTGGAAGATCGCCGATCGAAGTGGCGCCGGGGGACATGGCACGCGCGGAGTGATCGCCCTGCTGCGCCCGCCGCAGGGCGCCCCACTCGTCGTCGCGATTTATATGGACGGGACGAAACACCCGCTGAAGATCCGTGATGCGGCGATCGCGGAGATCGGCGCGGCGGTTTTCGAGGCCTATCAGCGATGAGGCCGAGGACATCTTGCCCGGGTCTTTTCCTCGGGTTCGCCGTTTCCTTCGTTCTCGCCTGCAGCTTGATCATCACCGTCGAGGCACGGGCGGCGCAGCAGGAGGCGGGAACCGTCGCCGGGGAGCGTTCGGACTGGCAGGAAAAGAAATGCGATGTCTATGCCCGTGCCCTCACCGAGATCCTCGACCATGTCGGCCGTGAAGGCGTGTCCGAGCGCTTCCTTGCCCAGAATCAAGCTTTCATCGCCAGCGGTTGCCTTGCCGATGTCGACGCCTGTCCGGAGAGTGACGCCGAAATAGAGGTGGCCAACGGGCTGACCATCGCCACCATGAATGCCGGCGCTGCGAGTTCATTCAGCCCCTTTCGCTGCCGGGGATGAGCGGGCAGATTTTGCTGCGCCAAGCGGCAACTGGAACAAGGAACTCATCTTCTTTCAATGGGTTGACTTCAGGTCAATGGCGGCGACCACCTTCGGTGGCGCCGCGCGGACCATCAAGGAGAATGCCCATGCAAGTGCCCCAGAACGCCGTGATTGCCGTCGCTGATGGAGAAAAGCTGAGCCTCTTCCAGAACGAAGGCAATACGCTGAACATCAAGCTCAGGGCCATTTCGGCAGAGGAGTTCGACAGCTCAAAGATCGCCTCCGGCGGTCCCCATTCCAGCAGTGCCGCAAATCCTGATAGCGATCAGCAGGAGGAGGACGGCTTCAGCGGTGGCATTACCGACATGCTCAATCGCCATGTGCTTGACGGCACGATCAAGGACCTGGTGATCGTTGCGGCGCCGCGGACGCTCGGTGAGATGCGGAAAGGCTATCACAAGCAGCTTTCGGCCGTGCTGGTCGGCGAACTGGACAAGGATCTCACCGGCCATTCGGTGCCAGAGATCGAAAAGGCGCTGGAAAGCGCCTGACAGCCACGAGGCATTGTGAATGGTAAACGCAGAAGGCCCCGTCGTCTCCGGCGGGGCCTTCTGGCTGTCACGCGTCGTCGCCCGCCGTCACTGCCGGACGATGATCTTCGCCTTGGTCGGTACGCGCTCGTAGAGGTCGATGATGTCCTGGTTCATCAGGCGGACGCAGCCCGATGAGACGGCCTTGCCGATCGAGTTCCATTCCGGCGAGCCGTGCAGGCGGTAGAGCGTGTCCTGGCCATTCTTGAAGATGTAGAGGGCGCGCGCGCCGAGCGGATTGTCGATGCCGCCCGGCTTGCCGCCGTTGCGAACCGAGTATTTTTCCAGCTCCGGCTGGCGGGCGATCATCTCGTCCGGCGGGGTCCATTTCGGCCATTTCTGGCGCCACTGGATGACGCCCTGGCCGCCCCAGGCAAAACCATCGCGGCCGATGCCGACGCCGTAACGCATGGCGGTGCCGCCGCGTTCGACGAGATAGAGGAAGCGGTTGGGGGTATCGACAACGACGGTGCCGGGGGCTTCGCCGGTGGGATCGATCACCTGCTGGCGATAGAAACGCTCCGGGATCCGCCAATAAGGCACGGCCGGGATGACGAAGCCGCCGTCATAGACTTCGCCATACATGGCGTCGAGTTCGGGCGTGCGACCCGAGGGTGCGGCCGGGACGACAGGGCCTTCAAGGCGAGCACCGGGCGGAAGGGGGCGAGATGTGGTGCAGCTCGCAAGCAGCGAGGCGGCGCCGAGGCCTGTCAATGACAGAAGCGAACGGCGGGTCATGGGATTGGTTGGGGACATAGAGTTTACAAATTTCCTGTGGCAGCGCTGCGGAGGAAGACGCCGGGAGGTGCGCTTTGTTCCGCGATGATGCGATGCAAACAGCAAAGGTTCAATTAAAGCAACGCCACCCCCCTTTCACGTTTTGGAGAGAGGGGGCGCGTCGCAATCCAGTGTCGCTAAATGACAACAATCGGCGTGTTCTCGGGAACACGCTCGAAGAGATCGATGACATCCTGGTTGAACATGCGCACGCAGCCGGACGACGTCGCCTTGCCGACCGACTGCCAGTCGGGCGTACCGTGGACACGGTAGAGCGTGTCCTTGCCGTCCTGGTAGATATAGAGGGCGCGCGCGCCCAGCGGATTGTTGAGGCCGGCAACGAGGCCGCCGCGGGCTGCTGACACCGGCTTCAGGTTCGGGTTGTTCTCGACCATCTCGTCGGTCGGCGTCCAGTGCGGCCACTTGGCCTTGCGCTTAATGACACCCCTGCCCGACCAGGCATAACCGTCGCGGCCCAGGCCCACGCCGTAACGGAGCGCCTTGCCGCCGGGCTGGACGAGGTAGAGGTAATGCGCCTTCGTATCGACGACGATGGTGCCGGGCGCCTCCACCGTCTGGTAGCTTACCTCCTGACGCAGCATATCGGAGCGCACGCGGTCAAGCGGGATGGCAGGAAGCGTATGGCCGTCATCGACCATCACGCCGTAGAGTGTCCGGTGCAGCGGATTGGAAACCGGCAGGCCATAGGTCTGGTGGAACTTGGTCCTGTAAAGATCGCGCCTTTGCGGCGCGGCCGGCTCAACCACGGTCGGCGCATTGGCCGCATCATACCAGACGGGGGCAACCTCGTCCTGGAAGACGTCGATGTTCATGCGGCTGGTGTCCGTCACCAGGATGCAGCCCGAGAGCGAGCCGACAAGCGCGGTGCCCAGCCCGAGCGACAGAAGGCGCTTCGACAGGAGAGAGGCCGTGGCGACCGGGCCGAACGGGGAAGGCTTGGACATGCTGCACCGATTCACTGACATCGTTGCCGGCACCCTGTCAGGTGCGGCTGGCGCGAAGCTTATGGCGGGGCCAGCATCACGCCGCCGCCTCGGTGCCGGCTCTCCCACCAACAGACTTCCCCTCGCCTTCCCTCGGCAGGCGGATGTTTGGCAGCAGGAGCGCGCAGATGAGGCCGATGACCATCATGCCCGACGCCGTCAGGAAGAGCGGCACGAAGGCATCGGAATAGGCGTTGGCGACGAGGGTGCGGGCCGCCTCCGGCAGGGCGGCGAGGCCCTCGGGCGTGAGGTTGCGGAAGTCGACGCCGCCGGGGAGCGCGATGCGGACATTGGCGAGGCCGGAGCTGACGATGGCGCCGTAGATTGAGATTGCAATCGCTGCGCCGCCCATGCGGGTTAATGTGACGGTGCCGGTGGCCGCGCCCACGTCGGCGCGGGAGGCAGCGTTCTGGACGCCGATCACCGGCACCTGCTGGCCGATGCCGACGCCGAAGCCCTGCAGCAGCATGACGAGCGCGATGAAGATCAGCGGCGTTCCCGCATGGAGGACGGAGAAGATGCCGAGGCTGACGACGCCGAGCGCTGCCGAGGCGATCGAGAAGGGCTTGTAGCGACCGGTGCGGGCGATCAAGCGGCCGGCGGCGATGGAGCCGAAGGCGATGCCGCCTGTGGTGGCGACAAAGAGCAGTCCGGCCATTGAAGGCGACAGGCCAGTGGTCGTCTGCAGGTAGAGCGCGATGTAATTGACCGAGCCGATGCCGATGGCGCCTGATACCAGCGAGATCACCAGGAGCAGGTTGATCGTGGGCTTGGTGAAGAGCGAGAGGGGCACGACCGGTTCGGGCGCGCGGCGCTCGACCAGAACCCAGCCCGTGGCGCAGAGGGCACCGAAGGCAACGACGGCGAGGCTTTCCCAAGCGATCAGCGAGCCAAAAATCTGGCCGCTATCGGCCCAGAAGACGACGGAGGCGACGGCACCGGAAAGCAGGATCGCACCGAGATAATCGATCTTCGGTTTGCGGTTCGGCTTGCGGTAGGGCAGCAGGAAGGCAAGGCCGATCAAGACGGCGATGCCGATCGGCAGGTTGACGAGGAAGATCGAGCGCCAGCCGAAGAGATCCGACAGGGTGCCGCCGAGGACGGGGCCGAGGGCGCCGGAGGCCATCAGCACGAGGCTCGAATAGCTCTGGTAGCGGGCGCGTTCCCGCGGCTCGAAGAGGTCGGCATTGATCGAAAAGATCGAGACCATGATGCCGCCGCCGCCGAGCGCCTGCAGCACGCGGGCGGCGATCAGCGTGTTCATGGAGACAGCAAGGCCGCAGACGAGGGAGCCCGCCGTGAAGATCGCGATGGCTGCCATGATCACGTATTTGCGGCCGAAGAGGTCGCCCAGCTTGCCATAGAGCGGCATGACGGCGCTGGAAGTCAGCAAATAGGCAGAACCGACCCAGCCGAAGCGTTCGAGTTCGCCGAACTCGCCGACGATGGTCGGCAGCGCGGTGGAGACGATCTGGTTGTCGAGGGTGGCCATGAACATGGCCGACATCAAGAGGAGATAGACGAAAAGGCGGAGCCTCGGGTCGGTGACCAGAGGTCCCTCTGCGGGCGCGGCGATTGCTGCGGGAGAACGTGGCGTCGGGTGGGGTTCAAAACGCGGTTCGGGGCCGGAGGAGGCGGCAGTGTGGGACTTGGTCATGGATCGGGGGCTCCTTAGAGCAGCAAAATGTGCCTGCGGCATTTATATGTCAATAGCACATATTTGCTTAAGGCATCTAATTTGCTTTTCCGATATGTCCGGTTCTGCTATGGTCGGTGCATGACCACTGCTTCGCACCCCGCGCCTGCCATGGGCGACCCGAACACGCCTGACCCGAACATGCCCCCTGCCGGCGGGCCTTCGCTTGAGGCAATTGGCCAGGCCATGACGCGCATGCGCCTGCTGATCGGGCGCCGTTTCATCGGGCGCATGGCGCTGAAAAGGATGGGGACGGGCTTGGAACTGTCGGATCTCGACGCGATCGGCGTGATCAAGCGGATCGACAGCCAGCAGGAAGCGACGGTCGGGACAATCGCCGAGCAACTGAGGATAGATCCCTCGCGCGGCAGCCGGATCGTCGCCGATCTCGTCAGGCAGGGTCTGCTGGAGCGCGCCGCGTCGCAAGAAGACGGACGGCGCAGCCTGGTCAGGGTGACCGAGGCTGGACGGCGGGTGCTTGATGACATCGAGGCGATCAAACGCGAAACGATCGCAGAAGCGACCGCTGGATGGTCGCCCGAAGAAGTAGAGGCCTTTGGGCGCCTCTACATGCGGTTCACCGAAGGCCTGGAAGCGCAGTTCACCCGCTTTGAACAAAGCGAGAGCCGGTAAGGATCATCCGACAGATCAAGGGCACAATCGACCCGACCGGCACTCCCTCCCCCGAGAAAATGCCGGCCGGTCGTCACGGGACTGGTTGTTCACCACCCTCCCCGCTCCGCCAGAACAGGAAGGGCTTGCGTCCCATGCCGAAGCGCGTGGATCAGATGGGCTTGGGGCCCTGCAGGGCGTTGTAGATCTTCTTGGCCAACACGGCGGCGATCGGCACGGAGATCACCAGACCCGCCGCAAAGGCTGCCGCGATCTGCCAGCCTTCGCGCATGTCGAGCGACAGGACCGCGATCACCGCCGCGCCACCCACAGCGCTGGCGACGAGGATGTAAAGGACTGCGGCGAGACGAAGCATGATCGTGTTCCTTCGTGTTCATGTCTTTCGAGCTTCACCATAAGATGTTCCCTGAGGGGTTCCTTGATCTGGCTCAAGTGTCAGGTCTTCAGAGCTTAGACCAAAGGTGAAGTGGGCCCTGGCCGCTGTTAACACTGTTTTAAGCCTGTTGTTGCCGCCTGGGCCTGCATCCGGCAAGGTCGCCCGCATCTGCACGCGATGGGACCAACAGGATGCCTTCTCGACGCTCGGTCATTGCCGGACTGGGCGGGCTGCTTGCAAGCGCGAGCCTGCCCGCAGGCATTCGTGCGCCGCTGGCTCAGACGCTCGCCATGGCCGAGTTGCGAGGCGGGTTTGATGCCGCCGAAGCCGGTATTCTGCCGGGCACCGAGGACGACCAAAGCCGGAAACTTCAGGCGCTGATCGACAGGGCGGCGGCGGTCGGGCAACCGGTTTTCCTGCCCGCCGGCACCTATGAAGTGGCCAATCTCGAACTGCGCGACGGAAGTCGACTTTCGGGCGTGCCGGGCCTGACGCGACTCGTCTATCGCGGCAACGGGCACCTGATTGCGGCCCAGGACATCAGGCGCGTCAGTCTTTCGGGCATCACCTTCGACGGTGCCAATCGCTGGCTTGCCGATTACACCGAGGGGCTGCTTGCCTTTCGCAGCGTGGACGAGGTGTTGATCGACGCCTGCGAGGTTGTTGGCAGCCGCAAATGCGGCATCTACCTCGCGCGCTCCGGCGGGCGTATCGAAGCTTCGCGGATTTCAGGCGCGGCGGAAGCCGGCATATGGGCGATCGAGGGACGCGCCTTCACGATCCGCAACAACCAGGTCTTCGACTGCGGCAATGGCGGGATCCTCGTGCACCGCTGGACCAAGGGCGAGGATGCCAGCCTGATCACCGGCAACCGGGTGGCACGGATCGGTGCCACCAATGGCGGCACCGGACAATATGGCAATGGCATCAATGTTTTCCGGGCCGACAACGTGCTTGTGTCGGGAAATCACGTTTCCGACTGTGCCTTCTCTGCGATCCGGGCGAATTCCGCCTCGAACATCACCATCAGCGGCAATCAGGCCTTCCGCTCGGGGGAGACGGCGATCTATGCCGAGTTCGAGTTCGAAGGAGCGCTGATCGAGGGCAATGTCATCGACGGCGCCGCGATCGGCATCTCGGTCGCCAATTTCGACCATGGCGGGCGGCTCTCAACGGTGAGCGGCAATATCGTGCGGGGCATCGTCAACAGAGGCCCTTACCAGCCGACGGTCAGCGGCTTCGGCTTCGGCATCTCGGTCGAAGCCGATACGCTGGTGACGGGCAATCTGGTGGACGGCGCGGAGACGGCGGCGCTTGCCATCGGCTGGGGGCCCTATCTGCGCAACGTCATCGTCAGCGACAACATCCTGCGCGGCAGTCCACAAGGCATGCGGGTGAGCGTCGTGGAGGGTTCGGGCGAGACCCTCATTCGAAACAACATCGTCGAGGGTGCATCGGATGGCGCCATCCTCGGATACCGGTGGAACGACCGGGTGGGCAAGCCGATGGTCGATGGTGACACCTCCGTCCCGCATGTGACGCTTGCCGGGAACCGCTTCGCGGGTGGCTGACCAGCAACGGGCCGTTCCACGGGACTCTCACACCGACCTTGGCATTAACCCGCGGGAAACCAAGACGGCACCATTCGTGCAGTCGTAATTTCTGTTTAAGGCATGACTGATCTAATTCGTCGCAACAGAGATGTCGCGGGTCCCATGCTTCTACGATTGCAGAACATCATCCTCGAAAAGATCGCGACCGGTCAGTCGTTGGCCGAGACCGTGGATTACCTTTGCCGCGAAGTGGAGGGGACCGCGGACGACGTCGTCTGCTCGGTGCTTCTGCTCGATGAGGAGCAGCGCCTTCGGCATCTGGCCGGCCCCTCGCTTCCGCTCGAATACACCTCCGCTATCGATGGCATCCAGATCGGTCACGGGGTCGGCTCATGCGGCACCGCCGCCTATCACGGCGAACCAGTTCTGGTCCAGGACATCGACAGCCACGAATACTGGCAGCCCTACAAGCAACTCGCCCTGCCGCTCGGCCTCAAGGCCTGCTGGTCGACGCCGATCATCGGTTCGGGCAAGGTGCTCGGCACTTTCGCCTTCTACTACCGCACCACCCGCGGCCCTTCGGATTTGGAACGGCAGACTGTCAATGCCTGCGTGCATCTGTGCGCAATTGCCATAGAACGGGACCAGCGCGTGACAGAACGGCGGCGACTGGCCGACACGGACAGCCTGACCGGCCTTCCCAACCGAAGCCGGTTCAACGAGGTAATATCCGAGGTCTCCCGACGGGAGTCCGATTGGGCCCTGATGCTGATCGACCTCGACAATCTGAAGATGGTCAACGATACCTTCGGCCACGGAGCCGGTGACGACCTGATCCGCGTCGTTGCCGAACGGATGAAGCAGGACGCGGCGCCGGGTATGGTCTTCCGTCTCGGCGGCGACGAGTTCGCCGTTATCGTGCCGTGCCTGCAGACGACCGAGCCTGCGGCTCTTGCCGAGAGGCTGATTTCCCGGATCAAGGAACCCGCAGATTGCGCGGGGCACGTAATCTATCCGGCCGCGACACTTGGCGGCGCCCGGGCCGGGCTGGAGCGCAGCCCGCAGCAGGTGCGGCAGAATGCAGATTATGCGCTGTACCATGCCAAGGAGCGGGCCCGCGGACGTTACCTCGAATACAAGCCAGGCCTCGGCTCCTCGATCGTCAAACGCTTTCGATCGGTTCAGGAGGTCGACCTGGCCCTGCGCGAGGACCGCATCGACGCCCATTTCCAGCCGGTGATCGAGCTGTCCAGCGGGCGGATCATGGGCTTCGAGTCGCTCTGCAGAATCCAGGCGCCCGATGGTCGTATCATTGCCGCAGCACAATTTTGCGAAGCGATGAAGGACGCCCATGTGGCGATCGAGATCACCGACCGCATGCTTGAACGGATTGCGGCGGCAGCCAGCGAATGGCAGCGCAAGGAACTCCTGTTTTCACGCATCGGGCTCAATCTTTCCGCCGCCGACTTCCATCGCGGCGGCCTGACGCGCCGGATCGTCGACGCCTTTTCCGGCGCCGGACTGTTGCCGTCCACCGTGGTTGCTGAGGTGACGGAGTCTGTCTATCTCGCCCAGAAAGACAATGTCATCTCGGATGAGATCCACGCCATGCGGGAGGCGGGCATCAAGGTGGCGCTCGATGATTTCGGGACGGGCTTTGCCTCGCTCACCCATCTGCTGAGCGTGCCGGTCGACATCATCAAGATCGACAAAAGCTTCGTCCGGCGTCTGGCGGATGCGGGCGGCGGCGGCGTGATCACCAAGGGCTTGCTCGAGATCGCCCGCGGGCTGGGTATCTGGGTTGTCGCCGAAGGCATCGAGGAAGCGGCACAGGCCGAACATCTGCTCTCGCTCGAATGCAAGGCCGGTCAGGGATACTTCTTTTCTCATCCCGTCAGTCGCGACAGCGTCAGCGAGATGTTGCAAGTCAGCAATTTCCATCCGGGCTGGACGCATAACCTGCGCGAGCGAAACCAGCCGATCTTCGACAGGGCGGGCTGATCCCGCAATTTCCGATCATCGGGACGGGGGTGGACGCGGCGACGGCCGAGGTCGCGCCGCGTCCCTCACCGTCCGATCAGGCGTCGCGTCGCCAGCTGGTGACCAGCCGGATCAGTTCTCGCGCATCCGGCGGCGGGCGCTTCTCGACCCGACGATAAAGGCGGCAATCGGGGGTGCGGGTCAGAAGCCCCATGTTGACCAGCTCGCGGCGGATCAGCACGTGATCACCAAAACCATTGTGGCGCATCAGCACCTCGTTGACCGACTTTTCCGGCATTTCCTGCCCTGCCGGCAGGAAGGACCAGAGGACCCAGAGCGCCAGCTGCTGCTGGTTCAGCTTGCCCGGCCAGCGAACGAGAATGTCGGTTCCGGCAAAGCAGCGGGCGGTCAGCTCCACCCGTCGGAAATCGACGGCAGGTTCGGCTTCCGAGACCGTCGGGTTGGCCAGGCGGTCTTCCGCCGCGCGGCTCGCCTTGAAGTGCTGGTAATTGCGATACCCGACGGCGCGGGTCAGCATGTTCAAGAGCTCGACATGGCCGGGCAGTTCCGCCCGCATCTCCAGTTCGCGCCTGAGGTTTTTGGCAAGCGCCGACAGATCGGGCGCCGCATAGGCATGTGTCATCCTCGACATCTCATTTCTCCTGATCGTGCCCGATTGCCTGAAGCAACCAACAAGGCCGGTGGTCACCGACTTCCGACGGGGCACGGGAAACGAGCCTGTGTCGACAAGAGAATGGCAGGTTTAGCTCCCCATGATGGGGCGGTGACGCCTGGGTGAACTGCAGACCCTGGATGCGGCAGAAATACTCGCGGGAGGGGATTAATGTCAATTCCACCAGCGATCAGGAAATTTCATCGGTCCCATCAGCGCAAACGGCTTTTCCGCCAGATGGCTGCGCGTTAGCCTCCGGCGAAATCAACGGGAGTTCGACATGCTGAAGATCTACGGCGTCTACAAGTCACGCGCGACTCGCATTCTCTGGCTGATGGAGGAACTCGGCGCGCCCTTCGAACTGGTGCCGGTGCTGCAGGCCTACAAGCTCGACGACCCGATGGCGGAGGGTGTCCGGCTCAACACCCGGTCGCCAGAGTTTCTCAAGATCAACCCGATGGGCAGCATTCCGACCATCGATGACGAGGGGCTGGTGCTCAATGAGTCGCTGGCGCAGACCATCCATGTGGCGAAGAAGTTTGGCGGGCCTCTCGCGCCGAACGGCCCTGTGGAGGAAGCCCTGACTCTGCAGTGGACGCTGTTTGCAGCCACCTCGATCGAGACGGAAGCGCTGAAAATCTCCCTGGCCAACAATGAGGGACGTCTCGCCACCGAAGCGGGCCAGGCGGAAGCCAAGGCCGTGGCACGCATTCTCGCCCGCCCCTTCGGCGTGCTGGAGAAGCACTTCGCCAGCAACGACTATGCCGTTGGTGGCCGGTTTACGGTGGCCGACATCAACCTTGCGGAAATCGTGCGCTATGCTCAGGCCTACCAGCCGCTGTTCGACGCGCATCCGAAGACCGCCGCATGGCTCGCGCGTGTGCAGGCCCGCCCGGGCTTCAAGGCGATGTGGGAGAAGCGATTGGCCGAGGTGGAGTGAGCCTTTATTCCTGTCGCGCAGATGCCCGCGTAAAAGGGCGGACCAGCACCCAATAGCCGGTCTGGCGGTGGACCAGCCATGTGACGACGGCCAGCCTCAGGAGCTGCACGAGGACCATGGCTGAGGCCGCACCCGTGATGCCCCAGAGCGGCACAAGGCCGAGCATCAGCAGGATACATGCGGCAACGGAGATCGAAACGATCAGCAGGCTCAGGCGGTAGCGCCCCTGGACCACCAGGAGTTCTGCGGCCTGGCCCGTTGCCGCGCGGATGACATAGGCGAGGCCGAGCAAGGCAAGGCAGGGATAGGCGGCCAGAAATTCCGGGCCGAAGAGAGCCAGCAGCGGATAGCCGGCGACCAGCGTGAGCAAGACGGAGGGGATGGTCAGCCAGAAGGTGGCGTTGGTGGAACGGGTGATGCGATCCTGCAGCCCTGCCCTGTCGGCTGAGGCGAGTGACAGCGAGAAACCCCGCGCGGCAACCAGCATGAAGCCGTATTGCACGAAGGCTGCGAGCGACAGCGAGCGCTGGGCCGCGAAATACAGTGAAGCCTGGTCTGGCGACACCAGGAAGGCGAGGATCAGCACGTCGATCCAGACGAAGAGCTCTTCCGCCGTCATCGCCGGCATCATCAGAACGGAGGCCAGAAACCAGAAGCGGCGGCGCTCGTGACTGGGCCGCACGCGCGCTCCTTGCGGCAGCCGGGTACGCAGGAAAAGGGCCTGGGTGAGCAGCACGATGACGGAGGAGAGCACGACGAGGACAAGCACAGTCACCGCATTCAGGGGCACGCCTGCGAGCCTCGCAAGACCGACGCCCAGCATGATCAGCACTGGTCGCTGGATGAAGCCGGGGATGGTGGAAAGCGCATACCAGCCGAAGCCTCTGCAGAGACCGGTAAGGTAGGTTTCGAGCGAGAGAACGGGGAAACCGAGTGCCAGAACCGCCAGCGGCAAGAGGAAGGCCGGATCGACGAAGCGGGGCAACACGGTAAGGAAGAGGAGTGCCAGGGCCGCAAGCAGGACCGAGCCCAAGATGACAGCGCGAAAGCCAGTCTCGATATAGCCGGCGAGATGGGCGGGCTTTCCGCGCCTTCCATAGCGGGGGATGAAGCGGGCGGCGGAATCATAGAAGCCAAGCACACCGACCTGGCCGACGACACTGACCCAGGTCCAGAGGATAACATAGATGCCGTAATCCTCCAGCGCCATCAGGCGTGCAAGCAGGATCTGCAGACCGAGGCCAACCAGTGCGGCGGCGATCCGGATCGTTATGCTGGTGAGCGCGCTGCGCAGGCCTGGATCGCTTGCGAGACGGAGCACCCTGTGCCGGTATCTTGCGATCATGGAATGCAGAGCAGCACGAGGCCCATGCTGCCGCCATTGCGCCCGGCGAACCGCTGCAGCGTATTGATCGCCCCGCGCAGACGCATTCGCCAGCCTGGTCCGACGCCATCATAGAGCGCTCGCAACCGCGGGCGAAGGCCGGCCTTCCAATGGCGACAGTAGAGCCGACCGATCCGGGTATGGGGAATGTAGAATGCGGCCAGCGACTCGGTGGTATTGGTCCAGCTCGACTTGTAGGTTGAGGGATCGTTGAGGAAGTCGAAGCGGTGGATGCCGGTCTCGATCGCCCAACGCTGGGCACTCTCCATCTGCACCTTGCCCGGCGAGTGCTTCTGGTAGGCGAGATCGATGGCGCCGATGAAGCAGTAGTAATCCTGTCGGAAGCGCATGCCGAGTTCCATGGCAATCGGGACACCATCGAGCGTCAGGGCATGCAGAAAGACCCGCCCCTCCTCCTGGCCTTGGACATGACCGAGATTGCGGAGCAAGGCGGCGAAACGCGGATCGAAGACATCGCGACCGAGGCGGCCTGTGCCTTTCAGCCAGTCCTGTTTCATGGCGAGGCAGCGGTCGAGATAGGCGGCGTATCCCTCGCTGTCCGGCGTGAGGACCCGATAGTCAAGGGTGCCTAGCTTCTCCAGCCTGTTGCGGCGGCTGTTGCGCTGCAGGCGCTGCTTCTTCGGCAAAGCGCCGTGATGACTCTCCCAGTCGGCAATGCCGGTCAGGTCGAGGATCGAGGATTTCCCCTCGCCCGCGGGGGCAAATCCCTGGCCTTCCAGAATACGGGCGAGCAGCGCCGACTGCGGGACGTGATCGAGGCAGACGGCATCATGCTCGCTGTGGCTGCGGATTGCGTCGAAGACAGCTCGGCCCAAAGCGAGATCGAAACCTGCGGGATCATGGAGAAGGCTGGCATACTGGTTCATCGGCGCTGTCAGCGGCACCAGGAGGCGGATGGCCGGGCTCACCCGCCGTACCATCAGCGGCCAGATCATCAGGCACTGGGTGCCTTCCCAGAGAACATAGATCTGCGGACGCATGGAAGAGCCGGCATCACCGGCAAGAAAGGCTCTGGCCCAGGACATGCACCAGTCGAAGCTCTGGAAATAGGTGAAGGGCTCGGGACAGCGCGTCTCCAGCGCCATCCACTCCTGTTTCAACGCTTCGATATCCTTGAGGCCTTCGCGACATTCGAGTTTCAGCACGCGACCATGATGGTCGATGCGCAGCGTGCCGGGGCGGTCGGCATCATCGCCGGCTGCAATTTCCCCTGCTGTGATCGAAACATGCATGAATTCGGCCTTGTCGGTTGCGCGCGATGGGTCGTGCGGCAAGCCTAACCGGCAAGGGTTAAACCTCCCTTGAGCGCTTGCGCCGACAATCCGGGCGCGCAGCCGCCCGTAAATGAAGGAGGCGTTTCAGGCGAAGAGCACATCCGTCACGCGGACCGAGCCGACATGCAGACCGTTCCAGTTGCTCATGCCGTGATTGGCAAGTCGCATCAGGGCGGCCTGTTCTTCGCTGTCCTCTTCGAAATGGCGGGCCAGAAGAGCGGCGATCATGGCTTCGGCGGCGCGGGTGGCGCCATCCTCGGCTTTGACGGCGAAGGAGAGGCCCTTGTCCGGCAGAAGCGCGCAGAAGACGCCTTCGGCGCCGGTCTTGGCGAAGATCCTTCCCGGTGCGACCTGCATCAGCTTCGTGCAGAAGCGCTTGGTTCCGGCGACATAGAAGGGCTCGGCCATGCACGCGTTGATCAGCCGGCGGGCGGCGGCGGCGCGGATGGGCTCAAGCCCCTTGCCGGTTGCGAGCTTGCCGAAGCCGCGGGCGAGCCCCGTCAGCGGCACCGCATAGGTGGGGATCGAGCAGCCGTCGGTGCCGCAATTGTCGCGGGAGAGCACGGCGCCGGTGAGATCGGTCATGATGGCGCGGATCGCCTCCTGCAGCGGATGGTCGAAGCCGGCATAACCGCGCGGATCCTCGCCGGTGTGGCTGCAGGTGCAGACGAAACCGGAATGCTTGCCCGAGCAGTTGTTGTGCAGCGCTGTCGGCTTGTCGAGCGTTCGTGCCTGATCGATCAGCACGGACTGGTGCGAGGACCAGTGCGCGCCGCATTCCAGCACGCTCTCGTCGAGGCCGGCCGCCTTGAGCATGGCAGCGGCTGTCGCGACATGTTCCGGCTCGCCGGAATGGGAGGAACAGGACAGCGCGAGTTCGCGGTCCCCGAATCCATAGGCGTCCGCCGCACCGCTTTCGACGAGCGGCAGGGCCTGCATGGCCTTGCAGGCCGAACGCGGGAAGACGCCGGCATCGACATCACCGGCGGAGAACACGATGTGGCCTTCGGCATCGACCACGACTGCCAGACCGCGATGGCGGCTCTCGACGAGTTGACCGCGCGTGACTTCTACCGTGATCGGATTTTCCATGATGAGCCTCAAAATGCCAAGATTGTCAGGTTCCTCTTAGAGCATGCATCGCCATCCCGTTCGAGGTCCGGATTGAAATTTCTGCTGCGCTTGGTTTCCGTCATCCTGCTCGTCTTCGTCCTTCCCACCCTGGTTTCAGCCGGGCTTTGGGCGACAAAGGAACATCCCGCGGGTTGGAGCCAGGCCAACTGGGGTTCGACCGGGCTCTTGCCCCAGGCCGAGGAGAGCCCGGAGGCGGCGATCTACGTCTTCTCGGCCATGACCGGCGGCCTGAAAGGCGCCATCGCCAGCCATGCCTGGATCGTGACCAAGGACGAGAACGGCGCCTATCAGCGCTATGACAAGGTGGGCTGGGGATCGCCGATCCGCCGCAATCACCGGGCGCCCGACGCTTTCTGGTATTCCAACCCGCCGCGACTGGTGGCGGAAGTGAAGGGCGAGGAAGCCAAGCGCCTCATCCCATTGGTCGAGGCGGCGATTGCCGGTTATGCTTATGGAAAGCCGGGCGGCTACCGGATCTATCCGGGGCCGAATTCCAACACCTTTGTTGCCCATGTGCTGCGCGAAGTGCCGGAACTGGGCGCGGTCTTGCCCTCCGACGCCGTGGGACGCGACTATCTGCCGGGCGGCGCTTTCTATCATCTCGACAGGGATGGCCGAGACCTGCATCTGAGCCTCGGCGGCTTTGCCGGGCTGTCCGTCGGTGTCCGCAGCGGGCTGGAAGTGAATTTCCTCGGGCTCGTGGCCGGCATCGACATCCAGCGACCGGGAATCAAGGTGCCGGGCTTCGGGACGATCGGGCTCTGAGCGCCCTGCCCTCGAAACAAATGCCATGAATCAAAAGAGCCACCCTGAGGGTGGCTCCCATGAGTTTTAGTCCTTTGTCTGGACCCGGATGGAGAACCATCCGAAGGAAGGCTGGATCAGGCCGAGGGCTGCCCCGTCAAAACCGCACCCTTTCCAAAGTCACACACGCAGACCGAAATCTCATTAGACATTGGATCACCTTCCTTTCGTTACGTTGCCGATAGGAGTAAGGTAGGCGCGTCGGGTGGTTACGGCAAGGCACGAAATATGACGAAGCTCGAAATAATGTTACCCGATGCGGTGAGCGGTGCGGTCGAGACGCTGTCGCGCCAGACGGGACAATCGCAAGAGGCCATCATCACGCGTGCCGTCGAAGCCTATGTGGAGGGCCGCGCCCGCTGGCAGGCCGACATGGAGCGGGCGCTTGAGGATATCGAGCGCGACCTCGGACATGACGGGGATGAGGTGCTCGCCTGGATGGATCGCTGGGGTGATGAGCCAGGGGCTCCACCGCCTCCTTTGTCCTAGTTTTTCCGATAAAGCTCCGTTTTGCGCGTGATGCTGTCAGGGATCTCGAGGAGTTGCGCGACTGGCTGGCTCGCCGCTCAGCGTCAGGATACAGGCACGTCACGGCCGCTATTCGAGCGACCTTACGGAGAGTTCAAGATCAACCACTGAGCGGTCGCCCGACAGAACATCCCGAAATTCGGGAGGCGATCGAGCATCGGTACGGCTTCATCATCCCCTATGTCATACGTGGTAACGTCCTTTGGGTCATGCGCGTCTACAATGCGCGGAGGCATCCGCTGATCTGGAGTGATGACGGCCTGACATGATGCCGATCATTCGTGAGATCAGAGTTGACCGCCCCCTCCCCGGCGGCGACACTCTCCCCGCAATGGGAGGAGCATAACATGGACGAAACCATCCGCTGGCGAAACATGCGCACGGCGCCCCGGGACGGCAGCCGTATTCTCGTGACCATCCGCGCCTCCGAACAGGGACCAGGTGCTGTCGATCTCGTCTACTGGTCGAACGGCGACCGTTTCGGCGCCGATGGCTGGCGCTCGTCGGATTCGACGCCGGGGCTGATCGTGCAATATGCCGAACCGGAGCTGAAATGCTGGATGCCTCTGCCGGGCGTGAACACGGATGCCATGGTGCGCCCGCCGGCCTGGGAGGGCGAGGACGAGACGGAGCTGGACGGCTCGGGGATCTGAGCAGCCTCAGCCGTCGCTGCACGCCGCCGAGTGCGGGCAGACTTGATTGTGTGTATGCCTGGTCCGCCTGATCCTTTCGGGCGTTCAGTCGAAGATCTTCGAAATGACCGATTGCTCTGCCTTTTCCCAGCGCGCGACCAGTTCACCGACATCCTCGATCTCTTCGTCGCTCAGGTGATGGGCGCCGTCTGCGTTGATCCGGCAGAGGCTGAAGGGCTTGCCGACGCTGGCGGAGGTGAGGTCGAGCGCCTGCAGGACCCGCAGCACGGCTGCACAGCCGAAGCGAACGGACCGCTCGGCCAAGTGAAAGTGCGACAGGAGAGAGCCTGCCTGCCGGGCCATGGCCGCGCCGCTGCCGATGGCGTGGAAGCCGATATCGGCATAGTGGCCGATCATGCCGGAGGGCGTGATCTCGATGATCCAGGGCTCGCCATCCCGCCAGCCGGCGGCCATGACATAGGCCGAAGGCGTGCCGCCGCCTTCTTCGCCGGGCACGTCCTCGATGAAGGTGTCGTAGTGGTGGCGCAGGATGGGCAGAACCTGTGCCTGCAAGGCCCGACCTATATCCGGCGCCTCCAGGATGGCCGCACTGTTTTCGGTGAAGCAGCGTTTCACATCGGTCAGGACAGAGCGCGCACCACTGCCGCCCCAGGCCGCCAGTTCGCCCAGAGGATGAAGCTTTTCGGCAGGATAGGTCATGCCTCGCCCCTTGTCGGTGATCTGAGAATCCGATCCCAGAACCACTCCATCCCGGCACACGGTGGCAAGCACGACAGTCATCAGGCAATCCTTTCAGTTTCAGCGTCCCCGCCACTTCGATTGGCCACCTCATCGATGGCGATCGGTTGGCGGCAACGTTCAGAACACGGCGATGGAACATTCAATCCGTGTGTCCTAGACGCCTCTGCCCCTGTTGCCGTTCCATTCCGTCGCCGCTTTTGCCCTCGCGTTGGCGGACATATCTGGGGCAAAGCCTGCGCATACGGCCTCCCTGAAAAGGCCTTTCGCGCTAAGCTCCGATCAAGCAAAGATTCTTGAGGGAGGACACAATGCGCCGCGATATCATTCTGGTCGATCCACTGCCGAGGACGCTTGATCTGATCATGGAGCCGTCCGTCAGGGCACGGCTCGAGGCGCTGGGCGAGGTGATCGTGTCGGAGGATCGCCCGATGCCCTCCGACATGGTCGAGCGGCATCTTGCCGACACAGTCCTGATCTTCGGCCAGACGGACATGCCGAGAGAGCGACTGGACAGGGCGCCGAGGCTGAAGGCGATCATCAACGTGGAATCGAATTTCCTGCCGAACATCGACTATCAGGCCTGTGTGGAGCGCGGGATCTGGGTGATCACACCGGCCTCGGCCTTTGCCTCGCCGGTGGCGGAGGCCGCACTTGCCATGGCGCTTGATCTCGCCCGGGGGATCACGGTGGCGGATCGGGATTTTCGTCAGGGTGTCGAGCGCTACGGATTGGAGGGCAATGCCGAGACGTTCCGTTTTGCTGGCGCCCCCGTCGGCATCATCGGTTTCGGCGATCTCGGCCATGCGTTTCGTGACCTCATCCGGCCGTTCAAGAACCGGGTGCGCGTCTTCGATCCCTGGCTCCCCCGGGAGATCATCGAGGGCCAGGATTGCGAGCCTTCGACGCTTGAGGACGTGCTCCGCGAAAGCCAGGTGATCTTCGTGTTTGCGAGCGTCACCAGCGAGAACGAGGGCTTCATCGGAAAACGAGAATTCGCGATGATGAAGCCGGGTGCGGCCTTCCTGCTGATGAGCCGGGCCGCCGTCGTGGATTTCCCGGCGATGATTGAGGCGGCGCAATCCGGCCACATCAAGGTGGCAACGGACGTGTTTCCGGAGGAGCCGGTCTCAGCGGACGACCCCATACGCCAAGCCTCGGGCATTCTCTTCTCGGCACACAGAACCGGCGGCACGCGGGATGCCTTCTATGCGCTGGGATCCATGGCCGTTGCCGATGCCGAACTGATCATGAAGGGCCTGCCGCCCCGCCTCTGCCGCCGCGCCGACCCGGCAACGGCGAGCAAGATGCGGTCGAAGCCGGTGACGGTGTCGTAAGGGTGGGGCTTGATTGTTCACGAGAGGAGATGGGTTGCTTTTCCCGAAGGCGCCCCCTCACCCCATCTTCAACACGATCTTCCCGATATGTTCAGAGCTCTCCATCAGCCGGTGCGCCTCGACCACCTGATCGAAGGGCAGCACGGTATGGATCACCGGCGCCACTTCGCCACGCTCTAGGCGGGGCCAGACTTCCGTCATCAGATCGTCGCGGATGGCGCGTTTTTCTTCCGCCGTGCGCGGGCGCATCGTCGAGCCTGTCACGGTCAGGCGCTTGACCATGATCGGGGCAAGGCTTGCCTTTTCGACGGTTGAGCCGCCGAGGAAGGCGATGATCGAGAGGCAGCCGTCCTTTGCCAGAACCTGCAGGTTGCGGTCGAAATAGGCAGCCCCGATCATGTCGAGAACGACATCGACGCCCTTGCCTTGTGTCTCTTCCTTGACGATCTCGACGAAGTCTTCGAGCTTGTAATTGATCGCCCTTGCCGCGCCGAGATCCATACAGGCGGCGCATTTTTCGGCCGAGCCTGCGGTGGTGTAGACTGTGGCGCCGAAAGCTTTGGCCAGCTGGATCGCCGTGGTGCCGATGCCGGATGAGCCGCCATGGATGAGTACGGTCTCGCCTTCGGTTAGCCCCGCCATCTGGAAGAGATTGGCCCAGACCGTGAAGAAGGTTTCCGGCAGCGCTGCCGCCTTCACGGCATCATAGCCCTTCGGAAAGGGCATGGCCTGGCTGGCCGGGACGACACAATATTCAGCGTAACCGCCGCCGTTGGCGAGCGCACAGATGCGGTCGCCGAGTTGGAAGTCGGTGACGCCCACGCCAAGGCCAACGATTTCGCCTGCGATCTCCAACCCGAGGATCGGGCTCGCATCCTTCGGCGGCGGATAGGCGCCCTGGCGCTGGGCGACATCCGGTCGGTTGACGCCTGATGCCTCGACCCTGACCAGCACTTCGCCCGGACGCGGGCTTGGCAGCGGCCCCTCGACGAGGCGCATGACTTCCGGTCCGCCATGGGTGGTGAGATCGACATGGCGCATGGTGGCGGGCAGAGACATGGGCGGGCTCCTCGGATCAATTGCTCAAGGTGAGGCATAGAGCCTCCGAAATGCGATGAAAAGGAGGCCCTTTGTCCGACGTGGCACATGGTATCGGGGGGAGCTTGCGCGCTTCAACGTCAGCAGAAGCTTGTCACCGCGAGGCTGTTCCCTCCCAATGTCCTGCGAGGAAATTCCACCATCATCCGATCCCCGAGACGCCTTTCGACATCCTGATGCACTCGGGTTTCGCCTTCCGTATAAGTAAGCAAGACTTACATTGATGTCTAGCGGTGCATTTGTACCGATTTACACTATAACAAAATCCACATCTACATTGGCGACATCGAACAGCGCTTAATCTTACATCAGCAAATCACGATGTTGTGACCGCGTTATTCAACAAACAAAGATTTTCCGCCTTCGGAACAAGAATCCCTTAAATTCTCCACCTCTAAATAACCCTCAAAAAATGGGGGCTCTCATGCGCAAACTTATCCAAGACCGTAGCGGCAATTTTGGCGTGACCACGGCGCTGCTTCTCGTGCCATTGCTGGGAGTGGCAGGGCTTGCAATCGATGTCCACACTGCGGTGATTGCCAAGACGAACCTGCAAGCGGCTGCGGATTCGGCGGTCCTTGCGGCGGTCGGCGAGTACTCTGCTGGAACGCGCCAGGCCATGCAGATGGGCGACAAGGGGCGGCTGACGGATGCAATCGAAGATGCTCGCAAGGTCTTCATGGCGCATGTCAGCAATCAAACCGACTTCACGCTGGTCGACAGTGACGTCGAGGTCGTGAAGTCTGGGCGTGACCTGCAGGCTGTCTTCTCCTATCAGGCGGCAGTGCCGACCACGATGGCACGCATCCTGGGCAAGACCAGCATGACAATCTCGGGCGAAGCAAAGGCCGTATTTCAAACGGAGACTTTCCGCGACTTCTACCTGCTGCTCGACAACACACCATCCATGGGCGTGGCGGCGACCCCGACCGAGGTGAACCGGATGATGGCGGCCACCCCGGACCGCTGTGCCTTCGCCTGCCACATCATCAAGGATGGCGTGGATGACCTGAACTCCTACTACCACATCGCCAAGAGGAACGGGATCGTGACCCGCATCGACGTGGTGGCCAAGGCGACGGGTGCGCTGATGACGACGGCGATGAAACAGCGCAAGTCGGATAACCAGTTCCGCATGGCGGTCTACACCTTTGGCGAGAAGGCAGAAGACATGAAGCTGCTGGAGGTGTCGTCGCTGACCAAGGATCTCAAGGCAGTGCAAAACAACGCTTCCAAGATCGACCTTATGTCGACCCCGAGCCACGGCTTCGCCCGCGACGCGCTGACGAATTTCACCCAGGCAATGGATAATCTTGGGCAGAAGATGGGACCTCCCGGCGATGGCTCGACAGCTTCAACGCCCGAGAAGATCGTCTTCTTCGTCTCCGATGGCGTCGCCAATTACATGAACCGGACATCCTGCATGCGCCCCACCAGCAACAACCGCTGCATGGAGCCAATCAACCTGAACTCCTGCAAGGCACTGAAGGACAAGGGTTATCGCGTTGCGGTCCTGTATACGACCTATCTGCCGCTGCCGACGAACAACTTCTATCGTACCTGGATTGCGCCTTTCCAGCCCAACATTCCGGGGGTGATGCGCGACTGTGCATCTCCAGGCCTCTACTTCGAGGTGAGCCCCAGCGAAGGCATTGAGGAGGCCATGAGCGCGCTGTTCCTCAAGATCATCAACACGCCGCGGCTGGCAAGCTGAGGGAGCCGAGACGGTGGCCCGTTTTGAGTTGAAAAGCCGAAGCGGGAAAAAGCGTTTGGAAGAACGCTCTAGAGAGCGATCTGCATGAAGCTCGCGATCGGGCTATCAATATAACGGCCGAAGGGGCCACGCTCGCGGAAGCCGGCGCTTTCATAAAGCCGGCGCGCCTCAACGTTGCGAATGCCCACTTCGAGCAGCACACAGCGGATGCCACGATCCCTCGCCGCCTGCAGGATTGCGAGCAGAAGGGCGCGACCCACGCCCTGTCCGGCATGTTCGGGTTCGACGATCATGCGCTTGAGTTCGGCCGCTCCGTTGGGCATGTCCATAAGAGCGGCACAGCCGAGCGCCCGTCCAGACGCGTTGCGGGCAACGAAGACGGAGATATCAGGGCGCGCGAGGGCGGCAGCTGTCAAGGACTGGCGGAAAGCGCCGGGATACAGCCCCGCAGCAATAACATCGGATAAATCCAGCAGATGCTGGATGGCAGGTTGGTCTGCCAGTTCGGCCGCAACCGAGATGGTTTCTCTGTTACCCATGGCAGTTTTCGCCCTCTCGCTGCCCATGCTGCTTGCCGCGTGGACCAGAAGCTTCGAGCGAATCCCAACAGCAACAGGCAAGCACAGTCTAGTCGTCAATCAATCCGAACGACAGCCCGCCTTCGTTCTCCTTGGCCTGCTTCTTCAGCTCGGCGATCTCGCCGCTGATGCGGCTGACGTCGTCGATGACGAGGCCGGCGGGGAGTTCGAGCACGCCGATCGAGCAGCGCATCAGCGGGAAATCGCGTTCCAGGCCCTGGCGGTCGAGGCCCTTGATGTGGCCGGTCTGGCGGTCGGCTTCGGAATAGAGGTCGATGACGTCGTCGTGGAAATCGGAGAGCAGGCGGTCGAGGATTTCGGTCAGTTCCTCGCGGGTCCAGTCGGTGACGCCGATGAAGAAATCGTCGCCGCCGACATGGCCGAGGAAATCGCCCTCGGAGAAGAAGTAACGACGCAGGAGAGCGGCGAAAAGAGAGATCGCGTGGTCCCCCTGGTGGAAGCCATAGTGGTCGTTGAACGGCTTGAAGTGATCGAAATCGCAGTAGCAGAAGAAACGCGCGCCATCGCCGTCTAAGGCTGCCGTGCGCATGAAGTCACGGATGGCGCGATTGCCGGGCAGGCTCGTCAGCGGGTTCTGATCCTGGGCGGTCTTCAGCTGCTTTTCGCTCATGATGCGGATGAGCGAGGCGGCGGAGACGACGCCGGCATAACGCATGTTTTCCGTCAGGATCACGCAGTCGGACCCTTCCATATTGGCGAACATCGTCATCAGCCGCTCCGCCTCGGCATCAAGCCCGACGATCGGGGCGCGATCGACAAAGTGGGAGATGGAGCGCTCGTAGAGCTTGTTCTTCAACAGGTCGCGGCCGAAGGGCTGGTAGATGTATTCCTTGAGGTGCCGCTCGTTGATGATGCCGCGCGGCTCGCCGTTGGCATTCAGTACCGGAAAGAAGGACTGGCCGGGATTGCGGCGGAAGAGATCGAAGACGTGGTCGATGTTCTCGTGTTCGTAGACGGTGGGCAGCGTCTCGATCTGTTTGCGGATCAGGATCTCGTCGAGGGATTGCGAGGTGCGGCGGGCCTTGCCGACATCCTGGAGATGGGGAAAGGCGCTTTTCAGTTCCGAGACGATCGTGCTGGGGCGGGCGATGTACCAGCCCTGGACGAGATCGACGCCGAATTCGCGGCAGGCGAGGAATTCGCTTTCCGTCTCGATGCCCTCGGCAATGACGCGCACGCCCAGCACATGGCAGAAATTGACGATGTTCTTGACGAGGTGGCGCTTGCGCGGATTGCTGTCGAGGCCGGCGATGAAGTGGCGGTCGATCTTCACATAGTCGACCGGATAGTCGCAGAGCAGCTTCATCTCGCCATGGCCGACACCGAAATCATCGATGGCGAGCTTGAAGCCGGAGCGGCGCAGGCGCTCGACAAGTGCGGCGAATTCCGGAACGCGGGTGTTGTCGAAGCGCTCGGAGAGCTCGAAGCAGATGGAGGACGGCGGCACATGGGCCTTGCGCAGCTGGTCGAGCAAGGTGTCGACAAGCGCATTGCCCTCGGGGATCAGGCGGACATCAAGATTGAGAAAGAGCGTGGCGCCGGCACAATCGGGCAGCGTGGCGAACTTGGCGAGCGCGCGGCTGGCGACCATCTGTTCGAGCGCTAAGAGCTGGCCGGTCGAGGCGGCCTGGTCGAGCAGGTCCAGCGGGCTTTCGAAGCCGATGCGGTCATGGCCGCGCATCAGACTTTCGTGGCCGAAGACGGCGCCGGTACCGACCTCGACGATCGGCTGGAAGGAATTTTCGACGACCAGTTTGGCAAGCGTGACGAGCTGGTCACTGGCGAAACGCCTGAGCGCGCCCAAATCTTCCGCGACCCCCGCACCCATACGAAATACTCCAAGTAGGCATTTGTTTTTATGGGCGGAAATGTGGCCGGCCAATCGTCAACAAAGGCTTTCCGCAGTGTGACAGTGGGATGAAACTTTCATGGCACTACCGATGCGGGATTGGCGGCGGATCGCAGCAGGAATTGCCTGGAAAGCCCAGCGCGCCCGGCTTTGTGAACGATTTTCAAGGCCACTGCGCGCCATACTTGAGTAGATCCGAATAGGCTTCTCTGCACACGGTTTACGGTTAAACGGCTGGCGCTCTCGTGGCGGTGCATGTCGCAGATTTTTCATTGATTGATCAGTCAATCAAAATTATCATGGATCAAGATAGGGGATATCAGATGCCGAAAGTCGGAATGGAGCCAGTGCGCCGCAAGGCGCTTGTTGATGCCGCGTTGAAGACGATCGGCCATCACGGCTCGCTGACCGTGACCATGTCGGAGATCGCCCGGGAGGCGGGTGTTTCGCCAGCGCTGGCGCATCACTATTTCGGCTCGAAAGACCAACTGCTCATCGAGACGATCCGCTCGTTGCTGCGCCAGCTGCGCGCCGATGCGGGGGCGGCCCTGCGGGCGGCACAAACGCCGCGGGAACGCATCTCGGCGGTTATCCGCATCTCCTTCCAGGCCGACCAGTTTGCACCCGAGGTGGTGGCAGCCTGGCTGGCCTTCTATTCGGAAGCGCAGCGCTCGGAAGAGGTGCGCCGGCTCTTGGCGCTCTATGCGCGGCGGCTGCAGTCCAACCTGATGTCGGGTCTTAGGCCCCTGAGTGGCGCAGCCGACGCGGGCCGGATCGCCGATGGCGCGGCGGCGATGATCGACGGGCTCTATATCCGCCAGTCTCTCAAGGCAGCGCCCTTGTCGATTGATGCCTCTGTCGCATTGGTCGAGGATTATGTGGCGGGGCAGCTGCAAGCCGTTACCGCCGAAACAATTGCCCCTCACCCTACCCTCTCCCCGCAGGCGGGGAGAGGGAATGGCGACCGTTAGCCTTGCGTCTCCTTCTCCCCGCCTGCGGGGAGAAGGAGCCCGGCAGGGCGGATGAGGGGCCTCAACTGATGACTAGCAAAACCGAACACCCGTCTGGAGACAGGACATGAAAGCCCAACCGCAAGCCTCGCATTTCATTGATGGCGAGTATGTCGAGGACACCGACGGCACCGTCATCGAGAGCATCTATCCCGCCACCGGCGAGGTGATCGCACGGCTACATGCCGCCACACCCGCAATCATCGAGAAGGCGATTGCATCTGCCAAGCGGGCGCAGAAGGAATGGGCCTCGTGGAGCCCGACCGCGCGCGGTCGTGTGCTGAAGAAGGCTGCTGAGATCATGCGCGAGCGCAATCGCGAACTCTCCGAACTCGAGACGCTCGACACCGGCAAACCGATCCAGGAAACCATCGTTGCCGACCCGACGTCAGGCGCTGACAGTTTTGAATTCTTCGGCGGCATTATCGCCACCGCCATGAACGGCAGCCAGATCCCGCTGGGCGGAGACTGGGCCTATACCAAGCGCGTGCCGCTCGGCGTGGTCGTCGGTATCGGTGCCTGGAACTATCCGCAGCAGATCGCCTGCTGGAAGGGCGCACCGGCGCTCGCCGCCGGCAATGCGATCGTGTTCAAGCCGTCGGAAGTGACGCCGCTCGGCGCACTCAAGATCGCCGAAATCCTGATCGAGGCGGGCGCGCCGAAGGGCGTCTACAACGTCATCCAGGGGGATCGCGAGACCGGGCCGCTGCTCGTCAGCCATCCTGACGTCGCGAAAGTATCGCTGACCGGCTCCGTGCCGACGGGGCGCAAGGTGGCGGGGGCTGCGGCCTCACAGCTGAAGCACGTCACCATGGAACTCGGCGGCAAGTCGCCGATGGTCGTCTTCGACGATGCGGATATCGACAGCGCGATCTCGGGCGCGATGCTGGGCAATTTCTATTCGACGGGCCAGGTCTGCTCGAACGGCACCCGCGTCTTCGTGCAGAAGGCGATCAAGGAGACCTTCCTCACCCGCCTCAAGGCCCGCACGGAAGCCATCGTCATCGGCGATCCGCAGGACGAGGCGACGCAGATGGGGCCGATGGTGTCGCTCGCGCAGCGCGAGAAGGTCCTGTCCTACATCGACAAGGGCAAGGCGGAGGGGGCAACGCTTGTGACCGGTGGCGGCATTCCGAACAGCGTGACGGGCGAAGGCTTCTACATCCAGCCGACCGTGTTTGCCGATGTCACCGACGACATGACCATCGCGCGCGAAGAGATCTTCGGGCCTGTGATGTGCGTGCTCGATTTCGAGGACGAGGCCGAGGTGATCGCGCGGGCGAACGCCACGGAATTCGGCCTGTCGGCCGGTGTGTTCACGGCCGATTTCTCCCGCGCGCATCGCGTGGTGGATCAGCTGGAAGCCGGCACCCTCTGGATCAACACCTATAATCTCTGCCCGGTCGAAATCCCCTTCGGCGGATCGAAGCAATCCGGCTTCGGACGCGAGAATTCGGCAGCGGCGCTGGAGCATTATTCGGAGCTGAAGACGGTTTATGTCGGCATGGGCAAGTGCGAGGCGCCGTATTGATTTAAGAAAACTGCCCCTCACCCTAACCCTCTCCCCGCAAGCGGGGAGAGGGGATGCGGCCACCGGGGCGCCAGAAGTATGAAACCGGCGTGGCATCTGTCTTCTCCCCGCAAGCGGGGAGAAGGTGGCGGCAGCCGGATGAGGGGCAGCTACATGCAAGCAGATTTCGTCATCATCGGTTCCGGTTCGGCAGGGGCCGCCATGGCCTATCGCCTGTCGGAAGATGGCAAGCACACGGTCATCGTGCTGGAATTCGGCGGGTCGGATATCGGGCCCTTCGTGCAGATGCCGGCGGCGCTTGCCTATCCGATGAACATGGAGCGCTATAACTGGGGCTACATGACCGAGCCCGAGCCGCATCTCAACAATCGCCGGATGATTGCGCCGCGCGGCAAGGTGATCGGTGGTTCCTCGTCGATCAACGGCATGGTCTATGTGCGCGGCCACGCGGAAGACTTCAACCGCTGGGAGGAGCTGGGTGCGACCGGCTGGGCCTATGCGGATGTGCTGCCCTATTTCAAGCGGCAGGAGAGCTCGCATGGCGGCGAAGAGGGCTGGCGCGGGACCGACGGGCCGCTGCATGTGCGGCGCGGCGAGATCAAGAACCCGCTTTACCGCGCCTTCATCGAGGCCGGGCGGCAGGCGGGCTTCCCGGTCACTGAAGATTACAATGGTCGTCAGCAGGAAGGTTTTGGCCTGATGGAGCAAACGAGCTGGCAGGGGCGGCGCTGGTCGACGGCGAATGCTTACCTCAAGCCCGCGCTCAAGCGACCGAATGTTTCGCTGATCCGCTGCTATGCCCGCAAGGTCGTGATGGAAGGCACCCGCGCCGTTGGCGTCGAGGTCGAGATCGGCGGCAAGATCGAAGTCGTGAAGGCGAACCGTGAGGTCATCGTTGCGGCATCGGCCTTCAACTCGCCGAAGATCCTGATGCTCTCGGGCATCGGTCCCGCCGCGCATCTTCAGGAAATGGGCATTCCGGTCGTGGCGGATCGTCCGGGTGTAGGGCAGAACCTGCAGGATCACCTGGAATATTACCATCAGTTCAAGTCGAAGCTGCCGATCACGCTGCATTCAAAGAACAACTGGTTCTGGATGGGGATCGTCGGGGCGCAATGGCTGTTCTTCAAGAAAGGCTTAGGCACCTCCAACCAGTTCGAGGCCGCGGCCTTCATCCGCTCGGCGGCAGGGGTCAAATGGCCCGACATCCAGTATCACTTCCTGCCGATCGCGATTTCCTACGACGGCAAGTCGGCGGTCGGCGGCCATGGTTTCCAGGCGCATGTCGGCTACAACATGTCGAAGTCGCGCGGATCGGTGACGCTGCGCTCGCCCGGTGTGAAGGACGCGCCGGTTCTGCGCTTCAACTATATGAGCGACCCGGAAGACTGGGTGAAGTTTCGCCATGCGGTGCGCGTCACCCGCGAGATCTTCGCCCAAAAAGCCTTCGATCCTTATCGCGAGGCGGAAATTGCGCCGGGGCCTGACGTGCAGTCCGACGAGGAAATCGATGCCTATCTGCGGGAGCACCTGGAAGGCGCCTATCACCCCTGCGGCACCTGCAAGATGGGCCGTGCGGACGACCCCATGGCTGTCGTTGATCCGACGACCAAGGTGATCGGCGTCGAGGGGTTGCGCGTGGCGGACTCATCCATTTTCCCGCATGTGACCTATGGCAACCTGAACGGTCCCTCGATCATGACGGGCGAGAAGGCGGCGGATCACATCCTCGGCAAGCAGCCCCTGCCGCGCAGCAATCAGGAACCGTGGATCAACCCGCGTTGGGAGATCAGCGACCGCTAAGGGTTAGCGGTAGTCCTCTTCACGCTGATGGCGGATGGCGAGGATCTGAACGTCACCGTTTTCCGCGAGCTGATACAGCGCGACATAACCGGCGCGCCCGAAGGATATCGGCAGTTCCCTCAACTGCTGGCCATCGTGCTCTACTTTTCTGCCAGTGTGCGGAAATCGGATTAATCCCGCGACTGCACTGACAATAGCATTCAGCGCGCGTTCTGCGGCTTCGACGTCCCGGTCAAGGAGGAAGTCGTAGAGCCTATTGAGGTCCGCCCGCGCTTTTGCATTGTAGCGGACCTTCCGGCTCATTGGCTCAACTCGGCTTTCCTCTTTTCGAGCTTGGCTCTGAGTTCAGCGTGAACCTCTTCGGCGCTGTACCAGATCCCCGTGCGTTCGGCCTCCTCTAGGGACGCCAGCCCTCGGGCAAAGAACTCCGCCTGTTCCCGCCGGTACTGCACCTCCGCCCGTGCCGAGTGGTCGATGAGGTCGGCTACGGTTTCGCCCTCTCGCAGCACGCTTTCGGCGGCGGCGTGGAACTCCGCGTCGTCGAGGACGGATGGCTTGACGGTTTCGTTCATGGCTGAACTCCCTGGTCTTAAGCCATCATAGCGCGAAAAGGCCGGCGTGATAAGGCGTGGGGGATCAGGGGGCGACGATGCGAGCCACGATACGGTCGGCGATCAGCTCGTAATTCTCGTCGAAGTGATGGCCGCCGGGGCGGGCAATCAGTTCGACGCCGTCCTTCACGCGCGGCTCGAGCGCCGGACAGGCCGTGTCTTCCTCGTCGAGGCCGTAGACACACTGAATCCTGGTGGCGTCGACGGTCGCCAGATGTTTCACGGGATCGCCGTGTTTGCCGGCTCCTGTGACGCCGACCCAGCTTCCGAGCACGATCTCGAAATCCGCCTGGTGCGACAACGCCAGCAGCGAGAGGAGCGTTACGGACTTGCGGTCGGGTTCGGGCAGCAGTCCATACACCTTGGGCAGGATGTTGGCACCGAATGAATAGCCGATCAGCACCACCCTGGAGACGCCGAGGCGCTTGCGGTAGTGGGCGATCACGGTCGAAAGATCAGCAGCCGTGGCTTCGGGTTTCTTCTCGCTCCAGAAATAGCGCAGCGCATCGACGCCGATGACGGGCACGCCCTTGTCGTTCAGACGGGCAGAGATGCGCTGGTCGATCTCGCGCCAGCCGCCATCGCCGGAATAGAAGATCGCGACGGTGTCGTGGCCAGGCTCGACGATATCTTCGATCAGCGGAAGGTCGAGCGCCATGTCGTCGGGGCTCAGGCGGGCGACGAGGCTGGATGCTTCGGCAGAGAGCACACGGGCGGGGCCGCCCTGCCCGTCCGCGATCACCATCTCTGGATGGTCCGACTTGAGCGCTGCGGCATGCTGTCGGGCACCCTCTTGCGCCGCTTTCGAAAAGGCGACACGGACGGGATTGGGCAATTTCCCCGGCGCCAGTCCATAGGCGATGCCGCGTGGCGTCTCCCGGCGCGGCGCCGGGGTGCAGAGCGGCTTGGGAAGAGCCACCGCCTCGGTCGGATCGACGGCCACCGTCTCTCCGATCGTTTCGGCAAAACTGCCGTTCGGTGTCTGTGCGGCGATGGCGAGTGCCAGCGCTCCGCCCTCGCCGAAGCCGAGAATGCGCGGCGGGCGGTAGAACGGGGCCTTGTGGCTGCGATGCAGCTGGCGCGTCAGGCGCTCGATATCGGCCGGCAGGAAGAGACAATCGCGCTCCGTCTCGCGCGACAGCGCCGCGCGCCAGGATCTGAGATCGACGCCGACAGCAATAGCACCTTTGAGGACCACGCTTTCCAGCGCCGCCTGCTCGACCGCGTCCCAGCCGTTGGCATCGGAGAGGATAACCACGACGCCGGTCATGCTGCCGTCATCGGGCACAGAGACACCATCCTGTGGCAGGCTGACGATGCCGTCTGCCGCTGACGCGACCGGTATAACACCTGCGACCAGCGAGAGGAGTGTGCCGCAGGCGGCAACGAACATGTTCCGTCGGCTCCGGCTGCTGTGGCGTCCGCTTGCCCCCGTCATTTGCGCATCAGCCCCTTGAGGCCGCCGCCGATCAGGAGCGTTACGTCGATCAGCGACAGGACGGGCAGGCCCTGACCGGCAACCGCGAGATAGCGCGGCTGCCAGTCCGGATCAAACTTCTCCTTGAAGGCGCGCACGCCGCGGAAATTGTAGAAGCGCTCGCCATGCTCGAAGATCTGGCGGGCGAGGTGGTTCCAGGCCGGTGCGCGGCGGTGACTGCAAAGCCCGGCCAACGGCGCCATGCCGAGATTGAGGGTGCGGAAGCCCTGCCCTTTGAGCGACTCCATGATCTTGACGAACAAGAGATCCATCATGCCGCGATGGACGCCCGGCACATGGCGCATCAGATCGATGAAGGCATCGCCGCTTGATGAAACCGTCATCAGGCTGGCGAAGGCAGTGATGCGGCCCTCGACGCGGATGACCGCGACGGGACCCGCTGCCACATAGCTGCGGTCGAACGTGCCAAGAGAAAATCCTTTTTCGCCAGCCATGTGGGCGGAGAGCCAGGTGTCTGAGACGGCTGCAAGCTCATCGAGGATTGCCGGCACGGCCTCGGCGGGCACGAGTTCGAACAATAAACCATCGCGCTCCGCGCGATTGATCGAGCGGCGGAGCTTCAGCCAGTCGCCTCCGGCAAGCGTGAACTTTTCGAGATTGACCACGGCCTGCTCGCCGAGCTTCAGCGCCTGGAGTCGCATGTCGACGGCAAGCGGCAGGAAGTCGGCGGAAACCTGGTAGAAAACCGGGCGACTGCGGCTTCGGCGGGCTTCGGCAATGAACCTCTCGACCAGCGGAGCCCAAAGGTGCCTTGGGCCGACCGGATCGAAGAGGGCGACGAGAGAGCGTCCCCGGCGGGCATACATGATGAAGCCCTGGCCGCATTCGGAGAAAAGGATCCGCTTGTCACCGAGACGCACGAGGCCGGCGCTGGCGTCGCGCTGCTGTGGAAGCAAGGCGACGGCACGGGCGAGATCATCGGCGACTTCGTCCGCCCGCTCCCGCTTGCGCCGCGGGATGCGCACAAGGCCGCGCGAGGCGATGACACCCAGCACCATCGACAGGCCGAGCGTACCCTCGGTCGCATCTATGCCATGGCGGGCCAGAACGAGGCCCCAGCCGAATTTCAGGAGGCTCTCCTCCGCAATGATCGGGCCGAGCAGCGCGAGCATGGCGAGCGCTCCGAGGACGAGGCCTGTCCGAGGGGCCTGCAAGACCAGCCGGACTATCAGGAAGAGAGCAACGACAGACGCCGGCCAGACGCGACCTGTGGCGGGCGCATGCGCGGCCACCTTTGTATCGGACAAGCAAGAAACCATGGGAAGGACCACGAAACAAAGGGAAGTGAACGCTTATTAGCGCCCATGCATAGATCAACGCTTGTGACACCAAGGGGTAAACGAGTCGGTAATCCAACGCATAAATTGCGCAAGACACGCAAATTCCCTCAGGGTCAAGCCGGGAAACGCAGTTCAGCTTTGCAAGCGGCGCGTGACGCGATGACGTCCGATGGCTGGAAACAGCCGATTTAGCGGCGGCGCAGCACCGTGGCGGCCAGGGAGAACGGGCTGGAGACGGTCTGGGCGGCGGCATCAAGCACGAAGGCCCCGGCGTCGCCGAGAGTGGCAGCCGCCGCTGGTTTGCTGAGTGCAGTGGCGAGCTGCTTTGCGTCGAAGAACCGGTTGTGATTGGTCGGGTCGACCGATTCCAGCGAGGAGATGTCGACAATGGCAATGCCATACCGTTTGGCGGCCTCCGCAACGTCGGGATTGCGGGCATCCAGCGCGCCGACGCGATTGCCAGCGCCGAGAAAACTCGAAACCTGGAGGGCGCGATCGTCCTGAGCGACCAGAATTGTCATCGGGACTTTCATCCGGCCGATGACATCGAGCTGGGCGGTAAAGACATCCTCATCGATATCGGGGGCCGCCATGATCACCCTGAGACGGTCGAGCACGTCACGCTTGCCCTCCAGGCTCAGCTGGCGCAGCGCCTCGACCGTCAGCCAGCCCCCCATGGAATGGGCGAAGACATCGACTTCACCCTGTCTTGCCTTCACCATGTCGGACAGCAGGTTTGCCAGCGCATCGCGGGAATAGGTGGCGGATTCCTTGTCGGCGACATAGGCCGGCAGGGCCGCAAGCGAGGGCCACGAGAAGAGCACCGGCGTGCCGTCGATGTTGCTGTCGGTCTTCAGCTGGGCCAGCCGGAAGAGCGCTTCCTGAAAATTGTAATTGTAGCCGTGAACGAAAACGACCGGCGGGGCAGTCTCCCGCTTGCGCACCGCCTGCAGCAGGGCTGATCGATCCAGAACCGACTGCGATACAACAGCGAAGTCTGTCTTGGGATCGACCTTGCGGCCCGGTTTCGGCCACTCGATATTGGCTGCCACATGGGTTGGCGGAATTGAGATGTCGAAGCTGGCATAATTCGGCTGGCGGGTCTTGCCAGTGGTGAACACGTTCTCGCCCGGCTCTGCCCGATCGCGGGTGGTGACCGAATAGAGCGTCTCAACGCGTGTCGGCTGAAAATCTGCGAGGGCAACAGTACCGAGCGTTTCCGGACCGGGCCGACCGGCGCAGGCACTGAGGCCAGCAGCCGAGAACAAGCAAAGCGCCGCGAGGGTTGCACGCGACCGGCGCCGGGCGCCATGGGTTGGAAAACGCATCCAGGATCATCCTTGCCGATCGACAACCACTCGCTGCGCGATCCTCATGATCGGGCGCGAGGTCGGAGCTATAACCGGAGATCGAAGTCGCGCCAAGAGCCCCAGGGGGATGGTCCCGAAAAGCGATCATCAGAGGCTCCGGTGAGCAACTTTGACCCCAGATACATACCGTTCTGGTTATGGTTCACGGCAACATAATTATTTGCCTGCCCGCAACCCATCTGTAATCATAACTGACAAGGAAGAGTCTGCCGGATGGGAGTGAGGAACCGGGCGACGCGATCTTTACATGACGACATCTGTCATGTTTTTTTGATCGCACCGTTGCCTCGAGCCGGTGGCTTTTCCAGCTGAAAAACATGGGAGGAGGAAATCATGTTGCGTCAATTTCTTATCGCCGGACTATCCGGTGCTGCACTTTGCTTGACTGGAACCGCAAGTTTCGCTGCGGATGTTACCCTCAAACTGCACCAGATGCTGCCGCCACAGGCGACGATCCCGTCGAAGGTTTTGCAGCCTTGGGCGGAAAAGATTCAAGCTGACTCCGGCGGTCGCATTGCGGTTGAGCTCTATCCGGCGATGCAGCTGGGCGGCAAGCCCGCAGACCTCGTTGACCAGGTCAAGGACGGGGTCATCGATCTCACCTGGACGGTTATCGGTTACACACCGGGACGCTTCCCCAAGTCGGAAGCCTTCGAGCTGCCTTTCATGGTGACCACCGGTGAAGCGACCTCTGTCGCCTTTCAGGAATACTACGAAAAGCACCTGACGGACGAATTTGCTGATTACAAGGTGCTGGCCGTTCACGCGCATGGCCCTGGCCTGATCCACACGGTTGGCGCCAAGCCGGTCAAGTCGCTGGAAGACATGAACGGGCTCAAGCTGCGCGGCACTTCGAAGGTGGTCAACCAGATGCTCGAAGCCATGGGTGCTTCACCGGTTGGCATGCCGGTGACGGCGGTACCGGAATCGCTTTCGAAGAGCGTCATCGACGGTACCGTCGTGCCGTGGGAAGTGACGCCGGCGATCAAGATCGCCGAACTTGCCCCGAACCACACGCAGTTCTCCGGCAAGAACGGCCTCTACACCGCGACCTTCCTGTTTGCGATGAACAAGGACAGCTATGACGCCCTGCCCGATGACCTGAAGAAGGTGATCGACGACAATTCCGGCAAGGAACTCGCCCGCCTCTTCGGCAAGGCGATGGACGAAGGCGATGTGCGTGGTCAGGACATCGCAGAGAAGGCCAACAACACGATAATCACGCTGGATGAAGCGGAAACCGCGCGCTGGAAGGCAGCTGGTGAAGCCGTGACCAAGGCGTGGATCGCCGAGATGGACGGCAAGGGCCTCGACGGCACCACCCTCTACAACGACGCGCTCGCTCTCATCCAAGCCAACAGCCAGTAACCTCCCCGACTTGTCCGGGCGCTTGTCGGAAGGCGCCCGGACCTTTTGAGCATACAGAGGACCTCTTGATGGCGACTGCCACTTCCACCAGCTTCGACAGACTGGAGCGGGGCTGTCATGCCCTTGCCACGAGCCTTGTTCTGTTCGGCGGCTTCTGTCTCGTTGTTGCCTGCGGGCTGACCGTGGCATCGATCGTCGGAGGACTGACCATTCGCCCGCTTCCCGGAGAAATCGAACTGGTCGAGGCGCTGTGCGGCCTCGCGGTATTCGCCTTTCTGCCCTTCTGCCAGCTGAAGCGTGGCCATGTGGGCGTCGACATCCTGATCTCCGCCTTCGGGCCGAAAGCGATGAACTGGACCCAGCTGATCGGCGACGTGATCATTGCGGTGCTGCTCGGTCTCGTCACCTGGCGCCATGCCATCGGTACGATGGACAAATTCGGCAATGGCGAAACCACACCGCTTCTGCTGATGCCGGTCTGGTGGGGATTTGCCATTGCGCTTGCCCTGCTCGTCGCCAATGTGCTCGTCTGCCTCTTCGTCATCGCCGCCGACATCCGCGACATCCGCCGCGGTAAGACGATCGTCGCCGCGATGGGAGCGCACTGATGAGCAGCATTGAAATCGGCCTTTGGTCCTTTCCCGTCCTCATACTCTTGATCCTGCTGCGCGTGCCGATCGGCGCCGCGATGCTCGGCACCGGTGTTGTCGGAACCTTTCTGGTGCTCGGCAAATGGACACCGGTTCTGGCGCAGATGAAGGTTCTCGCCTGGAACACCAATGCGAACTACTCGCTGTCGATCATTCCGCTCTTCCTGCTGATGGGCCAGTTCGCGGCACGTGGCGGCATGAGCCAGGCGCTGTTTACGGCGGCGGCCGCCTTTCTCGGCCACCGCAAGGGAGGCGTTGCCATGGCTGCTGTCGGCGCCAGCGCCGGCTTCGGCTCGATCTGCGGCTCATCGCTTGCCACTGCCGCGACCATGGCGCAGGTGGCGCTTCCGGAACTGAAGCGCAACGGCTATGCCGGTGGGCTGGCGACCGCTTCGCTCGCAGCTGGCGGCACGCTCGGCATCCTGATCCCGCCCTCGGTCGTGCTGGTCATCTATGCGATCCTTGCCGAGCAGAACATCGCCAAGCTCTTCCTCGCCGCCTTCGTGCCCGGCATCATCGCGGCCATCTCCTATCTCATCGTCATCGCCATCTATGTGCGGCTGAAGCCTGATGCGGCAGGACACGCGGCACGCATTCCGTGGAAGGATCGGGTGCCGGCCCTGATTGCGGTCTGGCCCGTGGCGGCAATCTTCTTTCTCGTCGTCGGCGGTATCTATCTCGGCTGGTTCACACCGACGCAGGCTGCGGCGATCGGGGCTGCCGGCGCCGGCCTCGTGGCCTTCGTCAATGGCGGACTTGATCGCAAGTCACTCTTTGCCTGCTTCAAGGAGACGGCGGTTTCGACGGGCATGATCTTCTTCATCATCCTCGGAGCTTCGGTGTTCAATTCCTTCCTCGCCTTTTCCCGCCTGCCGCAAGTGGGCGCAGAATGGGTGACGGCTCAAGGATTCGCGCCGATGACGGTGCTGATCATCATCCTGGTGCTCTACATCATCTTTGGCTGCATCATGGATTCGCTGTCGATGATCGTTCTGACCATCCCGATCTTCTTCCCGATCGTGACGGCCATGGATTTCGGCATGAGCCCGGAGCATTTCGCCATCTGGTTCGGCATCCTGGTGCTGATGGTGGCCGAAATCGGCATGATCACGCCACCGGTGGGGCTCAATCTCTTCATCATATCGGCCATGGCCCGCGATGTGCCGATCCGCGAGACCTACAAGGCGATTGTGCCTTTCGTCACCGCCGACCTCTTCCGCATCGTGCTGCTGACGGCCTTTCCGATCATCTCGGTGTTTCTGGTCTGAGGGAGACAGCCTGCGGGATCAGCAGTTCTCCGGCTGATCAGGACGGCAGCGCAGACAGGCCCGAAAGCCGCCCTCACGGGCGGCTTCCGCCGTTTCGTGGAAGACGACGCTCTCAGGTCGCGCCGGGCGCGCGGCGCAGGACGGGCGGCAGAAGATGCCTGTGGAGAGGGTGCCGTAGACGAAGCGCCCATCCATCGACCGGTCGCGGGTCAGGATGGCCTGCCAACGGGCAGTGTTTATAAGGTCCAGGTTCACGCGGGGCCTCCTTGGCGGTGGAGGCAGAATTTTGCTGATCTGCGGTGAGGAAGGCCACCCGTTTCTTGTCCCAGCGCCGGCGCTTTTCAGGTGACGCAGGCGGACGAAGCACGATAGGTGTCGGTATTTTCTGCAACCGAATCTTCAGGCCCCATGGAAACCTCCCTTTACCTGCCGGTCAAAGGCTTTCTCGAACAGGCGGGATACACCGTGAAGGGCGAAGTCGGCGGCTGCGACGTGGTTGGCGTTCGCGATGAAGAGCAGCCCGTCATCGTCGTCTGCGAGCTGAAGCTCAGCTTCAATCTCGAGCTCATCCTGCAGGCCGTCGATCGTGCCTCTGTTGCCGACGAGGTCTGGATCGCCGCACGCGTCTCGGCCAAAGGCAAGGGTCGGGAGGCCGACAAGCGGTACCGGAATCTCTGCCGGAGACTCGGAATCGGCATGCTCGGCATTTCGGATCGCGGCGAGGTCAGCGTGATCGTCGGATCGGTCACGCCGATGCCGCGGACCAATCCGAAACGGCGCTCGCGGCTGATGCGCGAGCATCAGAAGCGCAAGGGCGATCCAGCGGTCGGCGGCAGCACGCGGACGCCACTGATGACCGCCTATCGCCAGCAGGCGCTCGGCTGCGCCTCCGCCTTGTCGGCGGGTCCGCTCAAGGTGCGGGAAATCCGCGAACATGTGCCTGACGCGGCCAAGATCCTGCAGGCAAATGTCTATGGCTGGTTCGAGCGCGTGGAGCGCGGTGTCTATGGACTTACGCCTCTGGGCCTGGAGGCGCTGACGCGGTGGCAGGAGCCTGCCACCGCGGCCCCCGTCACGCCTTGCGCGTAAACAGGATCACCGCAAACAGCAGCACCCCGGCGAAGGTGACCAGCGAGGACACGGCGACGACCGGTTCCAGCGCCTGGTTGCCGCTCAGCATCAGGAAGAGCGACGGACCCATGACGAGGATGCCGAGCGTGTAGAGCATGTACTGCACCTTCGCGACGCGGCTTGCGGCCTGGATCGGGTTCAGCGCGTAATAGATGCCGAAGATCGCCATCGTCACCCAGCCGAGCAGGTTGATATGGGCATGCGCCCCGGTCGCTTCGAATTGGTGCGTGATCGACATGTAGAGCCCGAGACAGATGCCGGCGATCAGGAACAGGATGGCGGTGCGGAAATACCAGATAGACAATTGTGGCATGTTGAAATCCCCCGAGACAACCGGGACAGATTAACACTGCTTGGGCTTGGTGCAAACAAGCTGACAATCGTCACTTTTGGGCCGCCCGGGCGGGCAACCTGCCGGGCGGATTGTTTACAGGAAACCGATCCAGCGGCCAGCAAGCAGAGCGCCGAGCCAGATCACGAGCGAGGCGATCGCCGAGAGGCGAAGAAGGGGCATCACGGGGGCGCCCGCGAGCATTCTCCTCCAGGCATACGACCAATGCAGGGCGAGCGCGTTGGCTGTGCCGAGGAGAACGAGCCCGATCTTGATCAGGAAGGCGGTGTTGCCGGCATATTCCAAGGGGCGCACGGAAAACAAGAGCGCCCCGCTCACAACAGCACAGGCGAGTGCCACGGCCGCGATGCGCGACAGCACGATGGCGGTGTCGGCCAGCGGCAGGCGGGTTAAGGTGCCGAGCAGGCGCAGGTCGAGGATCACGCTCGAACCCAACAGCATGGCAAGCGACAGTATGTGGCCGGCATTGGCGAAGATGTAGAGCGTGGGCGAGCGGATCAGCGCCTCAGCCACCCAGGTCTCGCCAAGCGGAGCCAGCCATTCCATAAGTTCAGTTCGTCACGATGCGGCTGGGATAGATGTCGTAGTTCTTGTCCGCCACAATGACCCGCACGGCCTTCAGGCGCTTCTCGTCCGGATCGAGCGAGCGGTTGCCGCGCACGGTGATTTCATCGCCGACATTTGCGACACCCTCGACGAAGCCAGAGCGCTGGGTCTGGTTCGGATTGCCGAGCTCGATGCGCCAGGCGCCATCGGCCGTGTTGAGTTCAAGCGTCGGATGCGGCGGGGCAAAGGAGATGGACGTGATGGTGCCGGTGAGGTCGATCTGATCGGCTTCAGCCCAGGACCAGCCGTGATGGGCCATGGCAGCCCCGGCAGAGAGGGCGACGCCAGCCAGGGCAGACAGGGAGAGTGAGCGGTTCATGGTCGAACTCCTGATTGTGGACACATCTATCCAAGGGTAGTGCGCCCGTCCGGCATGTCGACGTCACCTTTGCTTGATCACACGGTGAGGTCGGGAAAGGGGTGACCGTTGCGGCTCCCCTCCCCTCTCCCTCAGTGCAAGGCGGCGCTGGCCGCGAGGCGCTCGTCCTTGTCGTGCAGGGCGAAACGATCGACCATGTCGGCGCTTGCCTCGTTGAAGCCGAGAACCTCGACCTCGACGCCTGCCTTGCGGTATTTCAGCACGATCTTGTCGAGCGCGCCAACGGCCGTGATGTCCCAGAGATGGGCGTGGGTGACGTCGATGACGACCTTCTTTGCTGCATCCGAAAAGTCGAAGGCATGGATGAAGCTTTCGGCGGAGGCGAAGAAGATCTGGCCGGTAACGCGGTACGTGACTGCACCGGATATCTCATCGGCATGGCGGGTGACGCGGAAGAGTTTTGCCACCTTGCCAGCGAAGAAGATGCCGGAGAGCAGCACGCCGACGATGACACCTTTGGCGAGGTCGTGGGTGGTGACAACAGTGACGACGGTTGCCAGCATGACGACAGAGGACTGCCAGGGATTGCGCCTGACATCGAGGATCGAGCGCCAGGAGAAGGTGCCGATCGAGACCATGATCATCACGGCGACAAGCGCTGCCATCGGGATGATGCGCACGAGGTCGTCGAGCACCACGATCAGGAACAGCAGGAAGGCGCCGGCGACGAAAGTGGAGAGACGGCCACGGCCGCCCGAGGTGACGTTGATGACAGACTGGCCGATCATGGCGCAGCCGCCCATGCCGCCAATCAACGCCGAGGCGATGTTACCCGTGCCCTGGCCGATGCATTCCTGGCTCTTGTTGCTCGGGGTGTCCGTCATGTCGTCGACGATCTGGGCTGTCAGCAAGGACTCGAGCAGACCGACGGCGGCGAGTGTCACCGAATAAGGCAGGATGATCTGCAGCGTCTCGAGGGTGAGCGGCACGTCCGGCAGCAGGAAAACCGGCAGCGTCGAGGGCAGTTCGCCGAGGTCACCGACGGTGCGCAGGTCCATGCCCGTCCACCAGGCAAGTGTCGTCAAGACGATGATGGCAACTAGCGGCGACGGGATGACCTTGGTGACATAGGGGAAGAGGTAGATGATCGCGAGGCCGCCGGCGATCATGGCATAGGTCAGGCCGGGCACGCCGATCAGCTCCGGCAGCTGGGCCATGAAGATCAGGATCGCCAACGCATTGACGAAACCGGTGATGACCGAGCGCGAGACGAAGCGCATGACGCGGCCAAGCTTCAGGTAGCCCGCGAGGATCTGGATCACGCCCATCAAAATGGTGGCGGCGAAGAGGTATTGCAGGCCGTGTTCCTTGACCAGCGTCACCATGATCACGGCGGTTGCGGCCGTCGCTGCCGAGATCATGCCGGGACGGCCGCCGACAAAGGCGGTGACGCAGGCAATGGCGAAGGAGGCGTAGAGGCCGACCTTGGGGTCGACGCCGGCGATGACCGAGAAGCCGATCGCTTCGGGGATGAGGGCCAGTGCCACGACGATGCCGGAGAGAATGTCGCCACGAATATTGGAGAACCACTCGCGGCGGTACTGGATAAGTGTCTGCATTGTTGATTTTTCACAGTTGTTGGAACGGTCCGAGGAGGGGCTCGGGCCAGAATAAGAAGACGGGTTGCGTTGCTGTGTTGTCTGGCGGATCGGCGGCCAGAAGAGCCACCCGGATTTGCACCGGGTCCTTGTGGATGGGTCTCGTGTAGCCGAAAGCCTGCTGTAGCGCAACACGCACGGGTGCAGAGCCCACGCACCCTGCCCTTCTTCATGCTGCGGAATACAAAAAAAGGCGGCCCTTTCAGAACCGCCTTTCTGCCTCGGGAGGAGCCGCCGGTCAGGGGCGGTAGATCTGGTCGAAGATACCGCCTTCGCCAAAATGCTCCGGCTGCGCTTTTGCCCAGCCGCCGAAGAGCGGGTCGTCGATGGTGACGAGATCGAGCTTCGGCAGTTCGGGGCCGGAGCCTGCGGGTACGAGGTCCGGGCGCGAGGGGCGGTAGAAATGCTTGGCCGCGAGCGCCTGGCCCTCTGCCGAATAAAGGTAGTTGAGATAGGCCTCCGCCTGTTTGCGGCTGCCCTTCTTGTCGACGTTGACGTCGACGACGGCGACCGGCGGTTCGGCGAGGATCGACAGGGAGGGCGTCACTATGTCGAATTTGTCGGCGCCGAATTCCTTGCCGGCGAGATAGGCCTCGTTTTCCCAAGAGATCAGCACGTCGCCGATCTCGCGCTGGGCAAAGCTCGTCAGCGAGCCTCGGGCGCCGGTGTCGAGCACGGGCGCGCGGCGGTAGATCTCGGCGATGTAATCGCGGACCTTCTGCTGGTCGCCGCCAAACTCCTTGTTGGCCCAGGCCCAGGCCGCCAGATAGTTCCAGCGCGCGCCGCCTGAGGTCTTCGGATTGGGCGTGACGATCTGCACGTCGCCCTTTACCAGGTCACCCCAATCCTGGATGCCCTTAGGATTGCCCTTGCGCACCAGGAAAACGATGGTCGAGGTGTAGGGGGACGAGTTGTTCGGCAGGCGGGTGCGCCAGTCAGGCGCGATGAGCTTTGCCCGCTCGGCAATGATGTCGATGTCGCTCTGCAGGGCGAGTGTCACGACATCGGCCTGAAGGCCTTCCATGACGGCGCGCGCCTGACGGCCGGAGCCGCCATGCGACTGGCTGATCTGCACGTCCTCGCCGGTTTCCTGCTTCCAGTGTGCGGCGAAGGCGGTGTTGAACTCGGCGTAGAACTCGCGCGTCGGATCATAGGACACATTCAACAGTTCCGTCGCACCTGCCGGCAGCACAAGCCCGGTGGACAGACCCAATCCGACCAGAAACGCCGCAAGATTTTTCCCAATGCACTTCATGTCTGTGCCTCCTCTCTGGCGTTAACGATTTAAGACTACCGGACAGGTCGTCTTAGTCAACGCAGGAAAAACAGTTCGCAAAAGCGTTTCTCTCCACTCGAAGCCAACGCGACGGACATTCTTCTCTCGGTAAGGCGGATGGACAAAGCTTGCTGTGAAGGCAGGACTGAGGAGAAAGCCAAACCCGCTCCAAAACGCCAAGATCGGAAAGATCAAGCTCCATAGAGCGGACGGTCGTTCACGACGCGGGCGTCTTGTGAGGACGGCGGAGGCCCCCTGTCCCGCCCGCAGTTACCACCAAAGCCCATCACAAAAGGGTGAAATGAAATAAAAAACAATGGTTATATGTCATAGTTAAATGACCGGAAATCGACACCCTAACCCGTTGTTTTTCCTCACCCCAAATTTCAAGTGTCAACAGTGATACCAAGTGTTCGAACCGAACCAATCGGTTCGATTGTGCGCAAAGGGGTATTGTAATCCCAATCATCCTGCGCCAAATACATCTCATCGAACCAAGCAGTTCGATCGCAAGGTTCTCTAAGGTACACCACAATGAAGATCATCGCAGCAGCACTCCTCACCACCCTCGCAGGCACCTCGGCCG
>JBKBON010000013.1:0-116859 GCA_046294755.1 Allorhizobium sp.
GCGATCTCTTAAGGGCAGGGGCCGGCATCGGTGTTCTGCCCTGTTTCGTCGGAGATCTCGATCCGGGCCTGGAGCGGGTGGGCGAGGAGCTTCCCGAGCTCCGCCATCGCCAGTGGATCGTTATGAACAATGACGACCGGCATCGCAGCGATATCCGCGTCGTCGCCGAGCGGCTGTCAAAACTGCTGAAGTCTCACCGGGATATTCTAGCGGGCAAACGCCCGAGCACGAGCGGCTGACCACAAACGAAAAATCCCGCACGACGACCGGCACTCCTCCCCAGAGGCGATCATCGTGCGGGAACCGGTCCGGAGGTCAGGGGCCGGACGGGGGATGTCACAGTGCTCAGGCAGCCTGATTGTTGCCCTGGGTCACGATGACGGGGATCAACAGATCACCCCAGTTGCCGTCGCCGCCATGGTGACGTGCGGAGCGGACGAGTTCGACCGAGACGCCGGCATCGACGGCTTTCATGATCGAATGGTTGAGACGGTGCAGATCATTGGCCAGCATGCGGATCATTGCCTGCTGATCGGTGCTCATGGCCGAGGACTGTTCTTCGGCGCGTTCCTTGACTCGGGTCTGGGGTGTCATGGCATTTCTCCTCTTGGTGTTTGGGGTTTTTGAACTGTTGATCTCGTGAAGCTCGGCCCCTCATCCGGCTGCCGCCACCTTCTCCCCGCAAGCGGGGAGAAGACGCACTACGACGCGTCGGTCTCAGGACTCCCTCTCCCCGCTTCCGGGGAGAGGGTAGGGTGAGGGGCTATCGCCCAGGTCACTCAGCCGCCGGCTTGAACTGCTCGGTTTCGGTCGATTCCTTCATCGCGGTCGTCGACGACTGGCCGGCGGTGATGGCAAGCGAGACGGCGTCGAAGTAGCCGGTGCCGACTTCGCGCTGGTGCTTGGTCGCGGTGTAACCGTTGACCTCAGCCGCGAATTCCGCCTCCTGCAGCTCCGAATAGGCCGCCATCTGGCGATCCTTGTAGCCGCGGGCCAGTTCGAACATGCCGTAGTTCAGCTGGTGGAAGCCGGCGAGCGTTATGAACTGGAACTTGTAGCCCATCGCACCCAGTTCGCGCTGGAACTTGGCGATCGTCGCGTCGTCGAGATGCTTCTTCCAATTGAAGGAAGGCGAGCAGTTATAGGCGAGCTTCTTGCCCGGATAGGCCTTGTGCACGGCTTCGGCGAACTTGCGGGCCTGTTCCAGATCCGGCTTGCCGGTCTCCATCCAGATCATGTCGCAGTAAGGTGCATAGGCAATTGCACGGGCGATGCAGGGCTCGATGCCGTTCTTGACCTGGTAGAAGCCTTCCGCCGTGCGGCCGGCATCATAATCGACGAATGGCTGGTCGCGCTCGTCGATGTCAGAGGTCAGAAGCTTGGCGGCTTCGGCATCGGTGCGGGCAACGATCAGCGTCGGCACACCCATGATGTCGGCAGCCAGACGGGCGGCTGTAAGGTTGCGGATATGGGCCGCCGTCGGGATCAGAACCTTGCCGCCCAGATGGCCGCACTTCTTTTCCGAAGCGAGCTGGTCTTCGAAGTGAACGCCCGCGGCGCCGGCTTCGATGAAGGCCTTCATGATTTCGAAGGCGTTCAACGGTCCGCCAAAGCCGGCTTCCGCGTCGGCAACGATCGGTGCGAACCAGGTATCGACCGAAAGGCCCTTGCCTTCCTGCGTTTCGATCTGGTCGGCGCGCTGGAGTGTGCGGTTGATGCGCTTTGCCAGTTCAGGCGCGGCGTTGGCCGGATAGAGCGACTGGTCCGGATACATCGCGGATGCCGTGTTGGCGTCGGCGGCAACCTGCCAGCCGGAGAGGTAGATGGCCTTGAGGCCGGCCCGGACCATCTGCATGGCCTGATTGCCCGACAGCGCGCCCAGTGCATTGATGAAGGGCTCCTCGTTGATCAGCTTCCAGAGGCGGTTGGCGCCCATTTCGGCGAGCGTATACTTGATCTCGACCGAGCCGCGCAGGCGCTTTACGTCATCCGCAGTGTAGGGGCGATCGATGCCGTCATAGCGGCCCTTGGGGGCATTCGGAACGAGATTGTAAAAATCAGTCATGTCGGGTCTCCCTGTCACTGCTAGGCGCTGACCAAGCCGGATTTGTTCCGATCTGCTTGGTTGCTTTGGATGTGACTATATTTACACCGCACTGCAAAATGCGGCCAGAAAATTCGATAAAACAAGAGGATGAAAGAGGTTAGGCTGTCTTGTCTTTGACAAGGGACCACTGTAAATTTGTAAAAACAGTCAATCGACCTTGGGCGCCAAGCCTCGCCGATCTTGTAAAGGAGCTGTAAATGGCAGAGCGCAAGATTTTCGCAGGACCCCGTGTCCGCCGCATTCGCAACGGGCTGGGACTGACGCAGACGGCGATGGCAGAGGCGCTCGAAATCTCGCCCTCGTATCTCAACCTCATTGAGCGCAACCAGCGACCGCTGACGGTCCAACTCCTGCTGAAGCTCGCCTCTGTCTACAAGGTCGATCTCGACGAGTTGCAAGGCGAGGCGGGCGGCTCGACCAGCCAACTCCGCGAAGTTTTCGCCGATCCGCTGCTCATGGGCGAACTTCCCGGCGATCAGGAACTGATCGAGGTGGCGGAGGCCGCCCCCAATGCCGCGAGCGGCATCCTCAAGCTTTACCGCGCGTACAGGGAGCAGGCGGCCCGGCTCTCCGATCTCGCCGATCTTCTCGCCCGCGAGGGACATGAAACCTCCCTTTCTGGCGCGAGGCTACCCATTGATGAGGTGCGGGAGGTGTTCGAGCGCCGGCCGAATTATTTCGCTCGGCTCGATGAGGCCGCCGAAGCCTTCCATGCCAGCCTTGGTCTGACGGCGGGTGATGATCTCGCTGTCGCGCTGAAGGCCTGGCTGCGTTCGACCCATGGAATTGTCGTGCGCGCGCTTCCCGTCCAGACGATGCCATCTCTGCGCCGCCGTTACGACCGCCACTCCATGCGCCTTTTCCTGTCAGAGCGGCTGTCGCCCTTCGATCAGTTGCGCGAAGTCGCGATGGAGGTCGTGCTTCTGGCGCTCAGCGAAGATGTGCAGGCCGAACTTGAGGCACTAGAGCTCTCCTCGGGTGAGGCGCGCCGCATCGCACGGTTTGAACTGGCGCGCTACACGGCGCACGCGCTGATGATGCCCTACGCAGCTTATCTCTCGGCAGCAATCCGTGCCCGTTACGACATCGATGTCCTGCGTGCCCGCTTCAACGTCTCCTTTGAGCAGGCTGCCAATCGGTTGACCATGCTCCAGCGCCCTGGCGCATTGGGCGTGCCCTTTTTCATGATGGAAATCGACAACGCCGGAAACCGCTTCCGCCGGGCCGGCGCCGCCGGCTTCCCGCAAGCAAGGTTCGGTGGCGGCTGTCCCAAGCTCAACGTCCATGCCGCCTTTGCCCAGCCGGGGCAGGTATTGGTCGAGCAGGTCGAAATGCCGGATGGCAGCGCATTCATCACCATGTCACGCACGCTGGAAGGGCCGCAGGCGAGCTTTGGGGAGCGCATCCGTCGCACCGCACTCCTCATCGGCTGTGACGCCGCAAGCCGTGAAGAGGTGGCCTATTCGGCAGCCCTGCCGGACCGTTCAGTGCCCGCGATTGCCATCGGCCCTGCCTGCCGATTATGTGAGCGCTCGGGCTGCCTGGCGCGCGCCGAACCGCCTCTGACCCGCCCCTTGGGTCTTGATGAGATGGTCACAGGCTTGTCCGCCTTCGATTTCCAGTGAGGTTGTCTTCCCCGAATAAAGCCTTCGCGACTGCGAAGAATTTCGCTTGTCGCCCGTCCAATTCCTTTCTAGTCTCTTAAAAAAACAACGGGAATGGCATCGGGAGCTCTCTGCTCCCTGGCTGGAACAGGAGAAAAAATGAAGGCTCAGTTCATTCGTACGGCGTCAGCTGCCCTGGCGACAATCTTCATCGCATCGGCTGTCCAGGCGCAGGAACGCGTCGTTAACGTGTACAACTGGTCGGACTATATAGACGAGTCTGTACTCGCAGACTTCACCAAGGAAACGGGCATCAAGGTCGTCTACGACGTGTTCGATTCCAACGAACTGCTGGAGACCAAGTTGCTTGCAGGTGGCTCCGGTTATGACGTCGTGGTGCCCACCGCGCCTTTCTTGGCGCGCCAGATTCAGGCCGGTGTTTTCCAGAAGCTCGACAAGTCCAAACTGACGAACTGGCCCAATCTGTGGCCGATGGTTACGGAACGTCTGGCGAAATACGATCCCGGCAATGAATACGCCGTCAATTACATGTGGGGCACGACCGGCATCGGCTATAACGTTGCGAAGATCAAGGACGCGCTGGGCGCCGATTTCACCGTTGACAGCTGGGATGCGATTTTCAAGCCGGAAAATGCCGAGAAGCTGAAGGCTTGCGGCATCAACATCCTTGATGCCTCCGACGAGACCTTTGCGATTGCCATGAACTATATTGGCAAGGATCCCGACAGCAAGGAGACGGCAGATCTGGAAGCAGGCGGCGACGTCTACAAGAATATCCGTCCTTTCGTCCGCACCTTCAACTCGTCCGCCTATATCGACGACCTCGCCAATGGCGACATTTGCCTGGCGATCGGATGGTCTGGCGATATCCTGCAGGCAAAGTCCCGCGCCGAGGAAGCCAACAACGGCGTCGAGATCAACTACGTGATCCCGAAGGAAGGCACCTATATGTGGTTCGACAATATGGCGATCCCCGCAGATGCCAAGAACGTCGCCGAAGCGCATGAGTTCATCAACTTCCTGATGCGTCCCGACGTGATCGCCAAGGCCTCCAACTATGTCCAGTATGCCAATGGCAATCTGGCCTCGAAGGACCTGCTCGACCCCGAGGTCAAGGACAACCCGGCCGTTTACCCGCCGGAAGACGTCATGGCGAAACTCTTCACGATCTCTCCATACGGTTCACGCGAACAGCGCGTGCTGAACCGGGTCTGGACACAGATCAAGACCGGAAACTGATTGAACTAATCGCCGGGCGCCACAATCGCCCGGCGATTTACTTGCGGACAGGGGCAACAATAAAAACGGCTGGGATCGGGTAATGGCGAAGACACTGGGGCCTGTTAAGCGTAAATTCTCTCCTTGGACTGATCCGGATGCCGTACCGTTCATCCGCTTCGAAAATGTCACGAAGCGCTTCGGCAATTTTGTCGCGGTCGATAATCTGAGCCTTGATATCTACGAGCGCGAGTTCTTCTCGCTGCTCGGCCCATCGGGTTGCGGCAAGACCACGTTGATGCGCATGCTGGCTGGTTTCGAAGAGCCGACATCGGGCCGCATCCTGCTGCAGGGCCAAGACCTTTCCGGCGTGCCGCCCTACAAGCGCCCGACCAACATGATGTTCCAGTCCTACGCGCTCTTCCCGCATATGACGGTGGAGAAGAACATTGCCTTTGGTCTGGAGCAGGACAATTTGCCGAAGGGCGAGATCGAGGCCCGTGTCCAGGAAATGCTGAAGCTGGTCAAACTCGAACAGTTCGCCAAGCGCAAGCCTAACCAGCTTTCCGGCGGCCAGCGCCAACGCGTGGCGTTGGCCCGTTCGCTCGCCAAGCGACCCAAGGTCCTTCTGCTCGACGAACCGCTCGGCGCGCTTGACCGCAAGCTTCGCGAGGAAACCCAGTTCGAACTGATGGACATCCAGACCAAGCTCGGCCTGACCTTCCTGATCGTGACGCACGACCAGGAAGAGGCAATGACGGTCTCCGACCGGATCGCGGTCATGGACAAGGGTATCCTGGTCCAGGTGGCGACGCCTGCCGAAATCTATGAGGCACCGAATTCGCGTTATGTCGCTGACTTCATCGGTGACATCAACATCCTCGAAGCTAGGGTCGAAGCCAGGGATAACCAGGGCTCCGCCGATCTGGTTCACATCGACAGTGACGGCGTGAAGCTCGTGGTTGATCAGGCCTGCGACGCGAACAAGGGCGACAGCGTCGCCTTTGCCATTCGCCCCGAAAAGGTTCGCATCTCGACCACCCAGCCGGAGGGCTCGGTTGCCAATGCCCTGCATGGCGAGGTCTGGGACATCGGCTATCTCGGGGACTTCTCGGTCTTCATTGTCCGCCTCGACGACGGCCGCATGTTCCGCGCCGCGCAGGCCAATGTTGCTCGCCTCGTCGACCGCCCGATCACCTTCGGCGACATGGTCTGGCTGTCTTGGTCGGCCGATGCCGGCCTCGTGCTGACACGCTGAGGAGGGCATCCCATGGCCACTAGCGTCTCCGCATCGAAAGCCGGCTCAGCTCGCTGGCTGGTCGTCATCATCCCCTACCTCTGGATGGCGCTGTTTTTCCTGACGCCTTTCCTGATCATCGTGAAGATTTCGCTGTCCGACACAGTGATTGCGATGCCCCCCTATACGCCGGTGCTGGAGGGCTTCTCCGCGATCGGCGATTTCATCAGTCAGCTTGATTTCGAGAATTACATCTTCCTCACCGAGGATCCGCTTTACGTCAACGCCTACCTCTCGTCGCTCCGGATCGCGCTGATCTCGACGTTTCTGTTGCTTCTGATCGGCTATCCCATGGCGCTTGCCATGGCACGCGCATCCGTGACCATCCGACCGACGCTGGTCATGCTGGTCATCCTGCCCTTCTGGACGTCCTTTCTGATCCGCGTCTATGCGTGGATCGGGATCCTCAAGCCCGAGGGCCTGCTGACGGTGTTCCTGCAGTCGCTCGGCCTGATGGACGAGGGCAGCCAGGTGCAGATTTTCCGGACCGAGATCGCCGTCTTCATCGGCATCGTCTATTCCTATCTGCCCTTCATGGTGTTGCCGCTCTATTCGGCGCTCGAAAAGATGGATGGCACCCTCCTTGAGGCGGCAAGCGATCTCGGCTGCCCACCCTGGAAGGCCTTCTGGAAAATCACCTTCCCATTGTCGATCCCGGGCGTCATTGCCGGCTCGATGATCTGCTTCATTCCGATTACAGGTGAATTCGTCATCCCCGACCTGCTCGGTGGCGCCGATACCTTGATGATCGGCAAGACGCTGTGGACCGAGTTCTTCGGTAACCGCGACTGGCCGCTCGCCTCCGCTGTCGCGGTCCTGCTTTTGCTCATTCTGGTCGTGCCCATCGCGATCTTCCAGAACCAGCAGCAGAAAGTGTGAGGGCGGACCGATGAAACCCGGAAAATTCGACGCCACGATCCTCACGCTCGGTTTCGCCTTCCTCTACATCCCCATCCTGATCCTGGTCATCTACTCGTTCAACGAGTCGAAGCTGGTGACGGTCTGGGGCGGCTTCTCGCTGAAATGGTACGGCGAGATGTGGCGAAACGCTGGCCTCATGAGTGCCGCCTGGGTCACCCTCCAGGTCGGTCTTCTCAGCGCCACGCTCGGCACGGTCCTTGGTACCCTCGCTGCCCTGACGCTTGTCCGCTTTACGCGCTTCAAGGGGCGGCTGCTGTTCTCTGGCATGGTCTACGCGCCGCTCGTCATGCCCGAGGTCATCACCGGCCTGTCGCTGCTCCTGCTCTTCGTTGCGATCGGCATCGACCGAGGGCTGATGACGGTGGTGATTGCCCACACGACCTTCACCATGTGCTACGTGGCCATCGTCGTCCAGTCGCGCCTGCTCACTTTCGACATGAGCCTGGAAGAGGCAGCGCAGGACCTCGGCTGCCCGCCGGTCAAGACCTTCTTCAAGGTGACCCTGCCGCTCATACTGCCGGCAGTTATCTCGGGCTGGATGCTTGCCTTCACGCTTTCTCTGGACGATCTCGTCATCGCAAGTTTCACCACCGGTCCCGGTGCGACCACCCTTCCGATCAAGATCTACTCGCAGGTTCGCCTTGGCGTCACACCCGAGATCAACGCCATCTGCACCATCCTGATCGGCATCGTGACGATCGGCGTCATAATCGCCTCGATCGGCACCAAGCAGCGCGAACTCCAGCGGCAACGCGACGAGCACGTCGCCGCCCGCGGCACGATGGTCTGACGACGCTTCCTGCCGCTCCGGTCACCCCCGGGGCGGCATCAACAGATAGGTGGCAAGCCAGATCGGCACGATGATAACGGCGCCCATGACCATGCGGGGCGCTGCCCAGGCTATGGCCGTGACAATGCCATCATGCAGTTCCTCGGCAGTGACGCCCATGGTGTCCAGAACAGCCCTCGGCGTGATGCCGAAGAAGGACAACAGGCTTCCCGCCAAAAGCGAGGCCAATGCGAGTTTCAGAAAACCGGATACCATTGAGTGCACGTGCAGTCCCTCGGAGCCCCGACTCACGGACATTCTAGTATTTGAATGTGCGAATGGAACAGGCGTGAGGTCGCCCCAGCGTGTTTATTGTCCGGCGGGGGGAAAAGTCGGGATCGGGGAGATAACCGGATCGTTCCAGGCGCCGCCGATGAAGAAACGCAAGGGTATATTCGCTTGCTGCGTGGTTCCCGCTTGGCCGAGTTCACCCGTCAGCGCCAGCGCCTGCCGACTATATGGAATGATGCCGGAAAGAACCAGCGTGTCCCGCACTCCCTGGATCCGTGCATTGGTGACTTCCGCGGAGCCTTCCGAGAAGCGAACGGACATGTCGAACACCTTATAGTCGAATGCGCCCGAACCGGCCGCACTCAGCTGGAAATAGGCTCGGTCGGAGGCCAAGCGCCGCAGGCCCTCTGCGTTGAACCCTGTAAGTTGCCCATTGTCCGCACGAACGCTGAGACTGCCGGACATGGCGTCGACATTACGACGCCAGCCGGGGCCGACCAGCTTGGCGTTCAGCGTCACCGATCCGGTCCCCTTGAGTGAGAGGCCCGCGGGCGCCAGAACAGGCAATAGCGATGAAAGCTCCACGCGGTCCATCATGACCGCGATATCTGCACCGTTGTCGAAGCCTTGGCCGCTGCCGGTGAGCCGAGCGGACAAGGTGCCGCCCAGAAACCGGGTATCCGCGATTACCAGTTTCAGGGAACTGTCGCTGCCGATCAGGCTCGCTCCGAGATCCGCCAACTGAAAGCTCGAGAAAGTGGCAGCGTTGGCGGAGAGGCGCATATCGACATCGACCCAGCGCGTGAGGCTCGGCAGCCGCACATTGGCTCGATCACCGAGATCGATCGAGAGCGCCTGCAGGAGATCATCGAGGTTGAGCAGACTGACAGCCACTGTTCCCCCGAGCAGCGGCTTTGCGTCGCCCCTCTTCTTCAGGGTCAGGATACCGTCGCCGCTGCTGTCATTGATCTCGAATGCGAGTTCGTCGAAACGCCATTCGTCGTCGGCATTCGTCACCTGTGCCGTCAGGGAGGCCGTCTGCCAGCGCTCTGTCCCGGCAAGCCGAATGCCCATCGCGGTCGATGCCTTTGCAACATCGGTGATCCGGATATCCAGCTCCGCGTCGTCCAGACTCGGCTGGTTGAGGCCGACAATTCCCTTGCTTCTTCCGCGCAGCCCCGGCAGCGTCACGGACGTGTCGACCTGGCTCGCCACGCCGCCGAGCAGGAGCAACGGTGTCGGTGTGGTCACGGACATGGACATGTTGCGCTCGGCAACGGTGAACGTCGCCTGTCCGGTTAAGGCCGCTGTCAGCCGCGGCCAGTCGAGCTTTGCGCTGATGCCGCTCGCCACGACTGTTGCGCCGCTCTGTGCGTCGGCAATCGACACTTCTCCATCAATGATCTCGATGGACCCGATTTCTGTTTCGTTGTTCCCGCCTTGCAATGCTGGTTTTCCGCTGGTGGCATCCTGAATGGCGGTCTTCAGCAGCCCGTCGCCACTCCAGTCGAAACGCCCCTCGGCGTCCCGCTTGATCCGGATCTGCGGCTGCTCGAACTCGAAGTCGTTGAAATCGGGTTTGCCCTTTATCGCCGAAAGCAGGCTGAATTCGGCAGACAGGCGCCTGACCTTGACGAAGGGCGCGTCGGCCCTGTCACCCGCCCGTCGGACCGTTACGCCCTCGATCGTCACTTCCGGTTTTGGCCAGAAACGCAGTTCCGACACGTCCTCGACGACCACAGGATGCCCGGCCCATTGTGCCATCGAAGCTTCGATTGCCGAACGTACCACCGCGCTCGAAATCAGATGGGGCGCAGCGATCCGCAGGGAGATGGATACGATGGCAACAAGAGCCAGCGTTAGGACACCGAGCTTGATCAGCCGGCGCGTCCGTCGTCCAGTGGGCGAGGCCTCAGGTCTCTCAGCATGTTTGGCGCGTCGCAAGAATGTCATTCCGGCCCGTGTCCAAGAGCGTCATCGATTGCCTGTGGCGGATATAGGAAATCCGCCTCGGGTGCAACGAATGGACGATCTTTCATCCGTTTCCCAGCTTTGTATCGCACTGCGGTATGCTATAGAAAAGACACGATAGGAGGAGCGGAATGACTGAACAGGGACCCCTTTGGACGCCGTCGGATGCCTTCAAGGCGACACAGCCGCTGACCCGATTCATCGAGTGGTGCGCGGCGCGGGAGGGCCGGAGTTTCGCGGACTACGATTCTTTCTATCGCTGGTCGGTCGAGGACCGCGCGTCCTTCTGGTCGGCAGTTTGGGACTATTGTGGCGTGCTGGGCGAAAAAGGCGAGATCCCGCTCTCTGACGACGGCGACATGCTGAACGCGCGCTTCTTCCCCGATGCACGGCTCAACTTCGCCGAAAACCTTCTGGCGCATGCGGGCGAGGGGGATGCGCTTCTCTTTCGTGGTGAGAACAAGGCCTCCGACCGCTGGTCCTGGACCCGCCTGACGGCGACCGTCTCGCGTCTGCAGCAGGCACTGTCCGCCATGGGCATCGGTGAAGGCGATCGCGTCGCGGCCATGATGCCGAATATGCCCGAGACCATTGCCTTGATGCTGGCTGTGACATCGCTTGGTGCCATCTGGTCGTCCTGCTCGCCAGACTTCGGTGATCAGGGCGTCCTCGACCGGTTCGGCCAGATCGAGCCGAAGCTGTTCATCGCCTGCGATGGCTACTGGTACAACGGCAAGAGGCAGGACGTCGCCGACAAGGTCGTGACCGTCGCCGCAAAACTGAACGTGCCGGTGCTCGTCATTCCCTACGCCGGCGATACCTCGACCCTGCTTTCGCGCTTGCCGGACGGACGCAGCTTCGACCAGTTCATGGCGGAGTTTTCGGTCAGGGAGATCGAATACCGCAGGCTGCCATTCTCGCATCCGATCTACATCCTCTTCTCTTCCGGAACGACCGGCGTGCCGAAATGCATCGTCCATTCGGCTGGCGGTACTTTGTTGCAGCACTTGAAGGAGCAGCGTTTCCATTGCGGCCTTCAGGCCGGCGAGCGTCTTTTCTATTTCACCACATGCGGCTGGATGATGTGGAACTGGCTCGTGTCGGGCCTCGCCTGCGGAGCGACCCTCTGCCTGTATGACGGCTCGCCTTTCTATCCGGACGGTAATGTTCTCTTCGACTATGCCGCCGAGGAGAAATTCGCGATCTTCGGTACCTCGGCCAAGTATATCGACGCCGTGCGCAAGGGCGGCCTCACGCCGAAGACCACCCATGATCTTTCGAGCCTGAGGCTTATGACCTCGACCGGGTCGCCACTGTCGCCCGAAGGCTTCTCCTTCGTTTATGAAGGAATCCGCGACGACATCCAGTTGGCTTCCATCTCAGGCGGCACCGACATCGTATCCTGCTTCGTGCTGGGTAATCCCCTGAAGCCCGTATGGCGCGGCGAGATTCAAGGGCCTGGCCTCGGTCTTGCCGTCGATGTCTGGGATGACGAGGGCAAGCCGGTGCGTGGCGAAAAGGGTGAACTCGTCTGCAGCAAGGCGTTTCCCTCGATGCCGCTCATGTTCTGGAATGACCCTGATGGCTCCAAATATCGCGCTGCCTATTTCGATCGGTTCGACAACACCTGGTGCCATGGCGATTTCGCCGAATGGACCGAACATGGCGGTCTGATCATCCACGGCCGTTCTGATGCAACGCTTAACCCCGGTGGGGTGCGCATCGGCACGGCCGAAATCTACAATCAGGTGGAGCAGTTGGAGGAGGTCGTCGAAGCCCTCTGCATCGGCCAGGATTGGGAGGACGACGTTCGCGTTATACTTTTCGTGCGTCTGGCGCCTGGCATCACCCTGACCGAAGACCTCGACAAGAAGATCAAGACGAAGATCCGCATCGGCGCGTCACCACGCCACGTGCCGGCCAAGATCATCCAGGTGGCGGATATTCCCCGAACCAAGTCCGGCAAGATTGTCGAACTTGCGGTCCGTGAGGTCGTGCACGGACGCCCCGTCAAGAACAAGGAAGCCCTGGCCAATCCGGAGGCGCTTGACCTCTTCGCAGACCTGCCGGAACTGCGCTCATGACGAAAATGTGTCCAGAAATGCAGCAATCTCAAGCCAATACCTCAATTGTGGGGTAGTCACACGCCCGGCACGGTAAGGTTCCGTTAACTGGCATTCGGCAAGACTGGGACCAACTTGGAGATGCGCGATCAGACGCGGTAGGGCCTCGCCTTAGACAACGGTCGATCGCACCTTCACTCCGGTTCGACAGCATTGACTAGGGGCGGCTTTGGCCGCCCTTTTTTTGTGCCGGCGGTTGGGCCCTCAGCGTCGCTCGTCGAGCGAGCGGGATACGAGGATCACCGGGATCAGCCCCGCCGCGATGATGATCATCGCAGCTACTGAAGCGTCCTGGGTCATGCCACGAGAGGCGTCCTCGTAGACCAGTGTGGCCAGAGTGTTGAAATTGAAGGGGCGCAGCAGGATCGTCGCCGAGAGTTCCTTCAGCGTCTCGATGAACACGAGCAAGGCGGCCGTCAGAACCGCAGGCTTCAGGTTGGGGAGAAGCACCTGGCGCAGCGTCTGCAGGCCGGAGCGGCCGAGCGTACGGGCGGCCATATCGAGATGCGGGGAGAGCTTCTGGAAACCGGCATCGACCGTACCCTCCGCCATGGTCAGGAAGCGGACGGTATAGGCATAGACGATCGCAAAGCCTGTGCCGGACAGCAGGAGGCCCGTGGAGAAACCGAGGTTCTGCCGCAGCCATCCGTCCAGTGCATTGTCGAAACTCGCCAGGGGAATGAGCACGCCGATGCCGAGCACGGTTCCCGGAATGCCATAACCGAGCGCGGCCAGCCGCCCTGCCGCCTTGGCAAGGCGCGAGCGATGGGTTCGAGCGGCATAGGAGAGAACGAAAGCCAGGAGAACGGTGATCAACGCCGCTGTTGAAGAGACCATGGTTGAATGCCAGAGCGCGTCCAGGAGGCGCGGCTCCAGGAAGTCGTCCAGACGTCGAAGCGCGAAACCGCCCAGCACGAAGACCGGCACGACGAAACCGACGAGGATCGGAATGAAGCAGAAGAGCGTCGCAAACACGGCCTTCACCCCGGTGAGGCGAAGCCTTACCGCATCTGGTACGACTGCCGTCGTCTTGTGGCTGGTAAACCTTTGGCGCCTGCGCGCCATTCGCTCGACCATCAGCAGACCCGCCACGATCACCAGCATAACGCAGGCGATCTGCGCCGCGCCTGCAAGGCTGCCGCGGTTGAGCCAGGTGTCGTAGACCGAGAAAGTCAGCGTCTGCACGCCGAGGTACTCGACGGCTCCGATGTCGTTCAGCGTCTCCATCATCACGAGCGTCAGGCCGATCATGATCGCGGGGCGCGCCATCGGCACCTGGATGCGAACAAAGACGCGCAAGGGGCTTGAGCCGAGTGTGCGGGCAACATCGGCCGCCGCACGTCCCTGCATCAGGAACATCGAGCGACATGCCAGATAAACGTAAGGATACAGCACCGCCGACATGACGAGGACGGCACCGGACAGCGATCTGACGTCAAAGAAGCTGTATTCGCGTGATGACGTGAAGCCAAACAGCGCGCGGTAGGCGGTCTGCACCGGCCCCGTGAAGTCGAGGAATTCACCGAAGGCATAGGCGGCCAGGTAGGAGGGGATTGCAAGCGGCAGCACCAAGGCCGGCGACAGCAGCCGGCGCAATGGAAACTCGCAAGCGGCCACCAGCCAGGCGCTGCCGATGCCAACGACTGCCGTAACGATGCCGGTAAAGAAGAGAAGCCAGAATGTTCTCACCCCCGCCCGCGGAAGCACGTTCGTCAACATGTGCTGCCAGTTGTCCGGATCCGCCGAAAAGCCGATGACGAAGATCGCGGCGATCGGCATGAACACGATCGCAGCGGCGACGAGCGCGGCAATTGTCGCGATACCGATCCGCTTTCCGGTCGGTGCACCGGAGGACATGGCGGTTTGAGCTGTGCGCGGGAGTGAGGACAAGCGGTCGGCCTTGCGAAAGCTGGAATGGCTCTGCTCTAGCCGAAAGCGGCGAGGATGGGAACCGGCACGATGGTCACGCCTCTCTTACCGGCGTATGAGCCAGAGAGTCTCACCGATGAGCCGCAGTCCAAGTGCTCCGATTACGGCCCCGGCGACGCGGTCCACCCAGAGCTTCGCGCCGAGATAGGCCCGCTGTGACCGAGGGGCGGAAAACGCCCCGGCGACGACCGCATACCACCCGGCTTCGATAAGAAAGATCACTGGTGGCAGCGAAAGAACAAGTGCCAGCGGAGGATCTTTCGGCATAAGGGCTGCAAAGATGCTGGCATAGACTACGGCCGTTTTTGGATTGCTGATCTGTGTGACGAGGCCAAGCGCGAGCGCGCCCGGCACAGTCAACATGGCTTTTCCCTCGGAAGCGTCGGTCGAAATGGGCTGGCGCGCACCCCGCCAGATCGCAACGCCCAGGTAAACGAGGTAAAGCCCGCCCGCGCATTTGAGCAGAAGATAAAGCCATTCCACCCGTTCCAACAGGGCGACGAGGCCTGCCAGCGCAAGGATAGCAAACAGCGCTCCGCCGAGGCCCATCCCCATCGCCGCTGCAAGACCGTGCAGGCGGGACTGGCCAATCGAAATGCGCGACACCAGCACGAAGCTTGGCCCCGGGCTCATCGCGCCGATACCGATTGCGATCATGATGGCCAGGAGAATGCTAAAGCTCGTCATGACCGATCCTGTTGTTTTGTTGAGTGAGGGAGGCTAGCCCCGCAACGGGGGCTTCGCAAGCGGCGAATGCCGCAAGCACATTCCTGAAAACATGCTGCGCGCCTGCACAAAATCTGCAAAGGCCCCCGCCACTCTCCCCGTATGAAAACAGCGCCCCCTTCTCAGACCTGCACCACATTCAAGCTTCCACCACGCGTCGTGAAAGACGGGTGGTGGCTCCTGGAAGACACTTCCGCGATAGCGGATCGCGGCTCCCCATGCCCGCCGCTTCGGCCTTGTGTTTCGAACCCGTCCGAACCCAGGAGCACGACGTGCTGACAAAATTCAATCCATCGTCTCGACGTGCACCGTCCTCAGCTGTGCTGCTTCTCGGCCTTCTCGTGTTCGCGTCTGATGTGCTTTTCTTCAGACAGGAACCTGGCCTCAATCTCTTTGCCTGGTGTCTTCTCCTTTCTATCTGCCTTCTGCTCGTGGCGCGTCGGGCGAGCTTTGCACGGTTTGTGAAATGCGCGCCGTTTGCACTCTGTGCCTTGCTGCCGCTTGTCGAAGCGCCGTCCTGGCCCGCCACGTTGGTCGCAAGCATCTGCCTGATGACCCTGTCGCTCGTGGCATCCGGTCTCCTGCCGAAAACTCTGCCCTCCATCCCGCCGGTTCTGGCAAGGCTGCTTCTGAAAGTGCCTCTGCGGATGGTCGGGGGCGCGGGACAGGTCGTCAGATCGGGCGCGATGCCCGGTGCCGCGCGCGGGATTGGTACGGAACTGCGCTTCTGGATCCTGCCGCTTGCGATTGGTGCGGTCTTTATCACGCTCTTCGCCGGCGCCAATCCGCTGATCGAAAAGGCGCTGGCATCAATCGATCTTGCCGTGCTCTGGTCCCTGATCAATGTCGAGCGTTTGTTGTTCTGGGCCTTCATGGGCGGCATCGCCTGGGTCCTCCTGCGCCCAAAGCTGGCTCGCCCTTGCTGCCGGACCAGGCGCCGTAGAGAGAAGAGCCAATCTCGCACCAGCATCGGTAAACCGGTGCTGCTGCGCGCCCTGATCCTGTTCAATCTTCTCTTCGCCGTGCAGACACTGCTCGACATGGCCTATCTCTGGGGCGGTGTCGCTCTGCCGGATGGCATGTCCTATGCTGAGTATGCCCACCGCGGCGCCTATCCGCTTGTGGTCACCGCCCTGCTGGCAGCACTTTTCGTTCTTCTGGCAATCCGCCCGGATGGATCCGGATCGGAGGCCACGCTGATCCGCAAACTCGTCACGCTCTGGATCGTGCAGAACATCCTGCTGTGCATCTCAGCCATTCTTAGGCTCGACCTTTACGTCGAGGCCTATTCCCTGACCGGCATGCGGGTGGCCGCAGGCCTTTGGATGTGTCTTGTGGCCATCGGGCTGGCGCTGATCCTGCTGCGGATCTGGCTGCGCAAGAACAATGCCTGGCTGTTTGCGATGAATGCTGCAAGCTTGGCCGTCCTGCTTTTCGGTGTGTCGCTCGCCGATACCAAGGCCTTTGTTGCGCAGTACAATGTCAGCCATGCCCGCGAACTGGATGGCGATGGATTGCCGCTTGATGCAAACTATCTGGAAACGCTTGGACCGACTGCCCTGCCGGCGATCAACCGCTACCTTGCCCAGCCGCAAATTCGCCAAGCTTATCCCTGGAAACATGTGCGCATGCAGGAGATCCGCAGCCATCTTCTGCTGGAATTCCAGAACCGGCCCCGGGACTGGCGCAGTTGGACCTGGCGGGCGCAGCGTCTGGAGAAATATCTGGCGACGCCAGTCACGGTCGAATAGACGGTTGCTGGCGCCGCAAATCTAAATAACCGGTCAGGAACAGGCAGCATGCAGCAGATACTGGTGGTCGACGACGAGCCGCATATTCGCGACGTGATCTGCTTTGCGATCGAACGCGCCGGCATGCGCCCCGTGGTCGCCCGCTCGGGCTCGGAGGCGTTGACGGCCTTTCGTCGCGCGCGCCCCGATCTTGTCGTGCTGGATGTTGGCTTGCCGGATATCGACGGCCTGGAAGTGTGCCGGGAAATCCGCAAGACCTCCGCCCTGCCGATCCTCTTCCTCTCCGCACGTGACGAGGAGATCGACCGCATTCTCGGCCTCGAAATGGGTGGCGACGACTATGTCACGAAACCCTTCAGCCCGCGCGAATTGATTGCCCGTATCCGCGCGATCCTGAAGCGAAGCGGAGCGGGCACCGTGGCAACCGATCCATCTGCCATGCTCAGCATCGGAGATGTGGTTCTTGATCGGGCCGGGCGATCTGTCCGTGTCGCCGACAACCCCGTTCAGCTCACGGCTCTGGAATTTGCGATCCTTGACGCACTGATGGCGCGCCCGACCATGGTTTTTACCCGCGAACAGCTGATGCAGGCGGCCTATGAGCCAGGCGTGCACGTCTCAGATCGCACCATTGACAGCCACATCCGCAACATCCGCGCCAAGGTTGCGGAGGCTGCCGGCCAGTTGGTCATCGGCACCGTTCATGGCGTGGGCTTCCGCTTCCACCGGACCGGTGTCGCATCATGAAGCGGCAGGTGGCGATTATTGCAAAATGGCGGCCTCCCTTGGCTCTCGTCATCTATTCGGTCCTCTTGACGGTGCTGGCGCTTCCCCTTGTCCTGCTCGCCTGGTTCCGTCCGGCAGCGCTTGATGTGAAGCCTCTCAGTCCAACGGAACTTGGAGCCCTGTGCATCGTGTTCGGCTTCACGCTTCTCATCGGATACGTACTTGTCCGGGCGATCAAGGCGCCGCTCGATGCACTCGTTGCCCGCAGCCGGGAGATCGCCTTGGACGGGCGGGGGGCGATCCAGCCCCTCGATAGCTATGGCACGCGCGAGGTCGCCACGCTGGCCCAGGGCATCTTTGATCTCGCTGGAGATCTCGTCGAACGGACGGACTATGTCAGAACCTTCGCCGAGCATGTCTCGCATGAACTGAAGTCGCCGCTGACAGCAATCGCAGGGGCGGCAGAACTGTTGCGGGAAAGCGAGGAAACTGGTGACGAAGCGATGAGTGTTGCTCAGAGGCGCCGGTTTCTCGACAATATCGTTTCCGACACCCGCCGACTTGACCGCCTGCTGAACCGCCTGCGGGAACTGGCCCATGCCGAGACCCCGGTTGCCGGCGGTCGATCGCAGCTGTCCTCGGTCGTCACGGCACTTGCTGGTCGCTTCCCGGAAATCGAGTTGGTTGTTGCCGGCGCCGGTTCACCATCGGTCCCCTTGCCGCTTGAGGCAACGATGATCGTCCTTTCGAACTTGGCGGAGAACGCGCTTCAACACGGTGCAACGCGCCTGGCGCTCACGCTGGCGGAAGATGCGGCAGAGGGCCTGCTCCGCGTCGAAGACAATGGATCGGGTGTTCCGGCCGAGGCCGCAGATGCGATCTTCCGTCCCTTCTACACCACCCGCGCTGACGAAGGCGGGACCGGCATGGGCTTGCGGATCGTCGAGGCGGTCCTGGCCGCGCATGGGGCGACCATCCGCCTCGTTCGTGACCATGGCCCCGGCGCCGCCTTCGAGATCAGGGTGCCGCGCGACGCGTGAACCGGCTCACCCGTCAAGACCTCAATCGGCGAGCACGCGCGGCGAAGGGAAGGTCACCTCGACCAGCGTGCCTTCGTTTGGCGTCGAGGAGATCGCAAATTGCGCCCGGTTCGCATCGACCATGGCCTTCGTCAGCGGCAGGCCAAGGCCCGTTCCGTCACCGCGATTGCGGGGCGTGCCGGTCGACACCTGGCGGAACGGCTTCATCGCCTGTTCCAGTTCGCTGCGCGACATGCCGATACCGGTGTCGCGAATTCTGAGAACGACACTGCCGTTCGGCTCATAGGCGGAGGAGACGATGATCTGCCCGCCCGATGGCGTGAAGCGGATCGCGTTGGCAAGGATGTTGAGCACGATCTGCTTGATCGACCGCCCGTCGGCGACGACGTTCGGAACAGCCTGGGACAGCGCGGTGCGAATGATCACCCGCTGGCTGTTCGCCTGAGGCTGCACGATCGACACCGCCGCCTGCACCATCTCGTTCAGTCCGACGGAGGAGAAGTCGAGCTCCATCTCGCCGGCTTCGATCTTGGAAATGTCGAGCAGATCGTTGACGATATCGAGCACGTGACGCCCGGAGCGCACGATGTCATGCGCATATTCGCCGTAACGCGGATGTCCGACAGGGCCAAAATGTTCGTTCGCCATCATGTCGGCAAAGCCGATGATCGCATTGAGCGGCGTGCGGATCTCGTGGCTGACGCGGGCGAGGAAGTCGGTCTTGTGGGCATTGGCCGTTTCCGCCGCCCGCTTGGCGTTGCGCAGCTCTTCTTCCGTCCGCTTCCACTGCGTGATGTCGCGGATCACGGCGCAGTAACCGTTCGAGGAGTTGAGCCTGCCGATCGTCATGAACAGCGGCAGGAAGCCGCCGGAGGCCTCGCGGCCGATCACTTCGCGTCCGTCGTTTAAGACACTCGCCACTCCATGACCCGAAAGCCCATTGAGATAGTCGAGGATCGACTTCTGGCTCTCATGGGCGAACAGCATGACGAAGGGCTTGCCGCGCGTTTCCATGTCGTCGAAATTGAACAATGCGCTGGCTGCCCGGTTCATCGAGCGGATGTCGCCGTCGGAATCAAGGATCACGACGCCATCGGTCGCGGTCTCCAGGATCGAGCGCAGCTCGTCCACTTCGACCTTGAGACGGGCAAGTTCTCCGGCCTGGGCCGGTGTCGGCATGTCGACAGCGGTCGGAGCAGCGACCAGCGTCGGCTCGGTGTCGGCCTCCACCTGGCTCTGGAGTTCGGGCTGGGCGATCAGCGCCAGCATCAGAGCGCTTGTGTCCTCAAAGCGCACCGACTGCAGCCGCGCCGTCACAGGCAACAGGCGATCGTCGGCGCAGAGCGCAACGACCTGGCCCGCTCCGTCACCGGGCGTATCAAGATCGCGGCGCTGGATCAGCGTATCAAGGCCACCCGCCTCATCGAGTTCGGTCAGTGTCTTGTAGCCGGTGAGGTTGAAGAATTCCGGATTGGCGTGGATCAGGCGATCGCCGACATGCACCAGCAGCGCAACCGGCATCAGGTCGACGATCTCCGCCGTCAGGCTCCGCTCACGTTTGCCTGAGACCCGCTCGACCGGGGCTTCGTTGGGCTGTATCGGCATCGCCGCCTCGCGGTCGGCTTCCGGCGTCGATGGTTCGATCGTGGCGGTTGGAGCTGCGGGCGTGGCTGGTTCCGGTGATGCCGGGGCAGACACCGAAGGCCCGGTTCGCAGCGCCGGAGGAGCGGACGGTGTCAGCGACTGTTCCACCTTGGCGCGAAGCCCCAAGGGATCGAGCTTGCGGGCGATCTCCTGGAATGCGGCCTGTTCGCCGGGTGTCAGGCCGTCGCGCTGGCGGGCACGGTGATCCTGCAACTGGACGACCTTGTCCGCAACGTCGGGTTTGCGCGGTTCCATGATCCGAAGCACCGGCGGCTCAAAGTCGGCCGGCCTGACGCTCTGAGCATCCATGGGGCTTTCCGGCTCTGGCGCGGCCTCCGCTTCAGCTTCGGCATCCGGTTCGACATCAGCGGCGTCGCCGCGCTCATCCGAATCGTCGAGCCAGGCCTCAAGTGTGTGCTCGCCCGCCTCCGCAATCTGGTCCTCGATGAAATCTTCCGGCGGATGGATCTCGCCTTCGCTGAGTTCGCTCAGGAACTCGGCCAACTCTTCGGCACGTTCGCTGTCCGTCAGCGGAGCCTCGTCGACCAAGGTCTCCGTCGGTGTCTCCGGCTCCACGAAGGTCATGCCGATTGCCTCGGGATCCTCCATGGCGTCGGCAACCCGCACGATGCCAAATCCGCGGAAACCGTCAAACTCGCGCGTACGGGTATAGGTCGGCAGTGCCGCGAGATCGACGGGAACGACGAGCCTAGTTCCCTCCACGGGCCAGTAGATCGTCTTGCCCGACCAGGTGTCCCGCTTCCTCAGAAGCTCGCCGATCTTGCCCTCCGGATCGAGATTGAAGAGTGCGGCAAGGTCGGAGAAGGCAACACCGTTGATGTCTGCCGCGCGTGGGCCGACCGCCTGGGCAAATTCCGACGAGACCTCGCTGAAGCGGCCCTCGGCATCAATCTTCCACACGAAGCGCGTGGCGCGACGATCCTGGCGGAAGACGAATCGCTGTGTCTCTCCGCTGGCGACACGCGACACGGCCGGTGCTGTCGCGCGGGCGCTCTCCGTGGCGGTCGCCCGGGTCGGTTCGGGCTCCACGAATTCGGTCGAAACCTCCTCGGCGGGCGCATCCTCCGCGTCCACATCCTCCGCCACTAAGCGTTCCGACTCTGGTGCCGCGATGCCCAGACCGTCATCCTGATCGATATCGTCTTCCGGATCCGGGTCCCCGCTGGCCTCGAATTCCACGAGGTCGTCCGTTTCGGCGTCGATCTCTTCGATGTCACCAATGGCTGCGATCACGCTTTCGAACGGCGCGGCAGACGAGGGCAGGTCCGATAAGGGATGCAGACTGTCTTCTTCGAACGTCTCCGTCTCGGGCTCGTCGAATTCCTCTTCAATCGTATCGTCGGCACGAACAGGCACGGCGACGGCCGTCGGCATTTCCTCTTCCGCGTCGCTCGAAAAGTCTCCACTCGGATCCATCTGGCCGAGGATTGTCTCGACCGTGAAGAGCAGATGCAGGCTTGGTTCGTCGGCGATCTTGCCAATTGCCGCAGGCAGGTATCCACGGCCCGTCGGGATGGGGCGTTTGACCAGCCGGTCCGAATCCGCTTCGACAAGGCTCACCAGCATCCGGGCGGTTTGACCCGTAATGCCGAGGCCGGCAAATCCTTCAGACCCCGCGATCAGCCCGCCTTCACCGTCCAGCACCGCCATATGCGTATCCGGGTCGTCGAAGCCACTCATCAATTCGACGGCGAGCTGTTGCAGATTGCCATCAATACGCTTCAATGCCGGCACGGCGAGCAGGATTGCCGGCTCACCCTTGCGGATCTCGACACATTCGGCCACCGCCGTCACAGGCACCTTCTGGAAGCCGGAGCTGATCCGCAGCATCAGGCTGCGGCTGTCTCCGACGTTCACCAGTGGCTGTGCCGCCGTCTCGATCTGGCGGAAGGTAATGTCGGTGCGATTGGGACCTTCTTCGAGAAAGTCATAGATACCATCGGCGCCGAAGAATCGCGCACCCGCCCCGTTGCACCAGAGCACCCGCTCCAGACGCGGCGCAAACAGCACGAGCGCCTCGCCCCGCGCCAGACGGGGGCGGATGAGATCGTGCACGGCAACGTCTATGAACGGATATTGAGCGGGCATTACGGGACCTGTCACTTCATGGCCTGCGAGCAAATTAACAGATTTTTAATAGCTAGGCAGTGCCTTTGGGTCCAGAAAGTGGGGCGCCTTTCGGTCGATAAGGTTAATCCGCCGGATTCCCAACATGCGAAAAAACTAATTGTGCACCGCACAATCATATTGCAATGCACAATAAGCGGTGTTATATAGGGTTCATGAATGAAACAGGAGGGGTCACCGAGACCCCGTCACAAGAGGAAATACATCATGAACACCAAGGATATGTTCTCCTTTTCGACCTTCGACCCCTCGAAGATGCAGGAAAGCTTCCGTGACTTCGCCGAGAAGGGCGCAGCCCAGTCGAAGGAAGCCTATGCCAAGATGAAGGCCGCCACCGAGGAAGCCACGAAGACTGTCGAATCCACCGTCCAGACGGCTCAGGCCGGCACGGTTGAACTCGGCCTCAAGGCCATCGACGCGATGCGCACAAATGCCGACCTTTCGCTGTCCCACATGGAAGCGCTTCTCGGCGTGAAGTCCGTCGCCGAACTCGTCGAGCTGCAGACTGCCTTCATCCGCAAGCAGGCTGAAGTGACGATCGAGCATGCCAAGGCCATCCAGGAAACTGCCAAGAAGGTTGCCGAAACCGTCACCAAGCCGGGCAAGGAAGCCGCCGAAAAGGTCATGTCCTCGCTCAAGGTTGCCTGATCGCCTGACGCGACATCATAAATCCTCCCAAGGATCTCAGGCCGGGCCACAAGCCCGGCCTTTTCCTATCCCGAGCCTTTTCACGCGATGTGCAGAAAGGGCTTGAAAAAAAATCCATCTGCTCGTATGTGACCCCTCGACGGCGTCAGCGACGCGGTCATGTGCGGTTGTAGCTCAGTTGGTTAGAGCGCAGGTTTGTGGCACCTGAGGTCGGAGGTTCGAGACCCCCCAACCGTACCATTCTCTCCAGACAAGTTTGAGCGTCGTCTGCCAACCCTGCGCTTGTCGTGCAGCAGATCCAGGTGCTGCGAAATCCATAAAATCCGATTGATTGTGTCAACCCGGACGAAAGGGTTTCCTCAATTGCATGTTTCGCGCTTCCCCGTTTGATGCTCTGGTGAAACTCCGGATATGGAGATCTCATGGAGCGGCGAAGCGATGTCCGCATGCCCTGCCACCTCAAGGCACTGGTGCTCAGCTACGGTTGCCAATTTCAAGGTTGGATTTCCGACTGTAGCTGGAACGGCCTGAGGCTGCAGCTTTCGGAGGACCTGACACTCGCCAGGCGGGAGGAATTTGTCCTTTCCTGCGAGCGGTTCGGAGTTCTGCATGCCGAACTGATCTGGCGGCAGGACGAAACGATCGGAGCGAGGATCCGGAATTGGCGGACGGCAGCAATCAGCAGCCGCCTTGCGCCTTATTTGGATGGTGCCTGAAGACGGCATTCCCGTCATGGATTGCAGACTGGGCAATAGGTCGGGTCGGCCAATGCGCCTGCAGATCGTGGGACGCGCTCCTCCGCGTCACAGCCGACGCAGCCATAGACGTCATGCCGGGGCAGGGAGGTCGGGCTGCCGCATAGGCTGCACCGTAGGCCGTATTCGGTCCTGACCTTGCCCCAGCCCGGATGGTGGCAATGCGGGCAAAGCGTGGAAAGCCGTGTGACCAGCAACTTGCCCAGCCTGGCGATCACCTCCATCCGACGGGGATTCATGAAGGCGCGCATATCCGTTGCTATATGCGCCTTGCGTCTCTCTGAACGTTCGATTGCCCCTGAGATCGCGGCCTCCAGATGTGAGCGCTCAAGGATTCCCTTCGCCACTGGCTCGTTCAACCGCCCGCTCGGCGCGACGATCACACCGTGATGCGGGAAACCGACGCGCTCTAGAAAAGCTGCAGCCTCCATAATCGACGAGGCTTCACAGTGGTCGAAGATAGGTTGCTCGTCGATGGTGATCTCGACGATCTCAAATCCCTGCGCCCTGTCGACAAAGAGCAGCAACTCGCGGCCAGCCGCAAGAAAAGGGATGGTCGGATGCGGTCCATAGGCACCTTCACTGGCGAGCGCGGCCTGAACGCCAGTTGCTTCCATGGCGGCTTCCGCCTTGGCGCGGGCCGCGTCCAACATCGTGCCGGAGCGGGGACGTTCGCCGGTGAAGGTGCCGAACTGGTCTGTATCTAGCTTCTCCGGCAGGACGAGCTCGATGCCTATATCCGCAAAACATGGACGCAGAACCTGCTCCTTGCCATGCATCGTCGCCATGGCCACGCGTTGTGGCAATGTGATGCGTGACCGAGGTGCTTCGAGCGTCATACCGTCCTCCCCAAACTGAAAGCCCCGCCATGCTGCCATGACGGGGCCCGACGTGAACAGCGATTGCGTCCGATCAGACCCGCGTCACTTCCTTCACCCAGCCATGGGTATCCGCCACGGATCCGCGCTGGATCCCGGTGAGCTGGTTGCGCAGCTTCTCCGTTTCGATGCCGGTGCCGGCATTGCCGATGACGAACTCGCCGCCCGGATGGCGCACGGTGCCGATGGCAGCGACCACGGCAGCCGTCCCGCAGGCAAAGGCCTCGCGCAGCCTGCCGCTGCGGGCATCGGCCATCCATTCGTCGAAGGAATAGGGGCGCTCGATGACCTTGAGGCCGTTTTCATTCGCAAGCTTGATGATCGAGTTGCGGGTGATGCCCGGCAGGATCGTGCCCGAAAGCGGCGGCGTGACGACTGTGTTGTCGTCCATGACGAAGAAGACGTTCATGCCACCGAGTTCTTCGATCCACTTGTGCTCGGCTGCATCAAGGAAGACGACCTGATCGCAGCCACGGCTTGCCGCTTCCTTCTGGGCGAGAAGGCTGGCCGCATAGTTGCCGCCGCACTTGGCCGCACCCGTGCCGCCGGGTGCTGCACGCGTGTAGTGTTCGCTCACCCACAGCGTCACCGGTTTGCTGCCGCCCTTGAAATAGGGGCCGACAGGGGAGGCGATGACGCAGAAGACATACTCGCGCGAAGGACGAACGCCGAGAAAGGCTTCGCTGGCGAACATGAAGGGACGCAGATAGAGGCTGCCTTCGCCTTCCGGAACCCACTTGGCGTCGATCTTGACCAGCTCTTCGACGGCCTTGAGGAAGAGTTCTTCCGGCACGTCTGGCATTGCCATGCGCTCGGCTGACTTGTTGAAGCGGCGGGCGTTCTCTTCTGGACGGAAGAGGGTGATGCGGCCGTCGGCACCCTTGTAGGCTTTCATGCCCTCGAAGATTTCCTGAGCGTAGTGCAGGACGCTTGCCGCCGGATCGATCTGGAAGGGCTTGCGTGCCGAGACTTCCGGGCTGTGCCAGCCCTTGTCGACGTGCCAGTGCACCACCGCCATGTGATCGGTGAACAGCGTTCCGAAGCCCAGGTTTTCGAAAGCCGCGAGCCGCTCGGCTTCCGGCATGGGCGAGGCATTCGGAACGATCTGGAAGTCGAGAAGTGCGGAATTCGTGGTCATTGAGAGCCTGTGCCTGAGCTGTTCACGGTTGCGCTGGCCGCGGTGATGAGACACGCGCGGACGGTGCCGTCGTTTGTGCGGTTTGATCGGGATTTGTCAACAGAAACCATGCTGCCGCGATGCAGCAAAACGCCTGTATCGCAGGGGCGATAGCCGGATCAGGCGGTGAGGAGCCCGAACAGGAACCAGAAACCGGAAAGCGAAATGGCGGCACCTAGCGCCTGAACCAGCCGGCCTTCGCCGATCGGCTTCAGGGCAGCGCCGATCGCGATGCCGATGACATGGATCACGCCGGTCGAAACGACGAAGCCCACCGTAAATGCGGCCGGATCGCTGGCGCGCGGTGCGAGCACGCCGTGCGGATAGCCATGCATCAGCGCAAAGGCGGAGATCAGTGTCAGCGCCACCCACTCCGGCGCCCGCCAGCCTGCCGCGATTGCCGCGCCGAGCACGATGACCGAAAGCGCGATACCGTATTCGATCGGCTGGCCGGGCAGGATACCGGTCATGCCGATGATGCCGCCGATGCACATGATCATCGGAAAGGTCGCCGGCAGTGTCCAGACCGAACGCCCGCCCATCTGCGCCCCCCAGAGACCAACCGCCAGCATGGCGAGCAAATGGTCCAACCCGGCAAGTGGATGGCCGAAGCCCGAGCCGAAGCCTGCAAGCGGCCCGTCCATCACATGTGCGCTGGCCGGCAGGGCAGTAAGAAAGGCAGAGAGAAACGCAGAAAGCCCGAGGCAGATGAGAGGCTGGCGCATGGTGATATCCACTGGTGATTTGAGCAGCGCAGTCTATCGCGTGGGGTTGCCACGGGAAAGCCAGGCGGCATTCTCTCGGTTTAGCCGAAGATCGCCCGGTCCTGCTCCACGGCATCCTGCAGGAACTGCACGACCGCACGTACGCGCACGAGCTCGCGGGCACTTTCATGGAAGGTAGTCCAATAGGCCCGGCGAATCGTGACCTCGGGCATGACGCGTACGAGGCTCTGATGCTGGCGCGCGATATAGCTGTGCAGAATGCCGATGCCGGCTCCGGCCAGCACCGCCTCCGTCTGGCCGATCGCCGAGGAGATCTCGAAACCGGCGTTCCAATCGCGCATCACCTCACCGGTGAAATTCAGCGACGGCGTGAAGATCAGGTCTTCGACATAGCCGATCCTGCGGTGAGCCTTGAGCTCCTCCGGCGTTGCCGGCAGGCCATTCGCCTCGACATAACCCTTCGACGCATAGAGCCCGAGCGAGTAGTCGACGAGCTTCGATGAGACGAGCCGTCCCTGATCTGGCCGCTCCAGTGTCACGGCAATGTCCGCTTCACGCTGCGAGAGCGAAAAGGACCGAGGCACCGGCACGAGCTGGATCTTCAGTTCCGGATGCCGCTCGATGAGGGCGCCGAGCCTCGAGGCGAGGAAGAACACGCCGAAACCATCGGGTGCGCCGATACGGACCGTGCCCGCCACCTGCGTATCGGTTCGACCCAGCCGCGCCTGCACCTCCAGCATTTCCGTTTCCATCCGCTCGGCAGATGCGAGAAACGCCTCACCCTCGGCGGTCAACTCGCAGCCATTCGTGCGGCGGATGAAAAGCCGCGTCTTCAGCGCCGTTTCCAGCGCCGTCAGTCGCCGCGAGAGCGTGGCATGGTTGAGTCCCAGCCGCCTGGAGGCGGCGAGAATCTGGCCGGTGCGGGCCACGGCGAGAAAGATGCGAACGTCATCCCAGTTCATGCCAAGGCCTCCTCTGTTTCCCGCATCCAGGTCTCACGGGTCGAAGCCATCAGCGGCGCCGCCAAGGCCCAGCATCTCCAGCCGGCTGTCGAAGTCGCTGGCGATGTCCGAGAGCTTGAGTGTTGCAAATCGCGAAAGCAACAGCGCCTCGGCCTCCCGCCGCGCATCCTCCAACGCCTCGTTGACGGAAAGTTCCACAAGGCAGCCCGGATGGTCTGACGCGCTGACGAGGCAGAAGAGTTCCGGCCGCTCAAGCGCTTCATAGACATCGAGCAAACTGATCTGGTCGAGGCCCTTTGTGAGCTTCCACCCACCGCCATGGCCCTTCTCGGATTGTACATAGCCGCGATCGCGCAGCCCCGCCATCGTCCGACGAACGACCACCGGATTTGTGTTGAGCATCTTGGCGATCATCTCCGAGGTTGCCGCTTCCCTGCGGCGTCCGAGATGGATCAGCACATGTAGCATGCGGGACAGACGGCTATCCCCGCGCATCGGCAATCCTCCAGTCTAGACAGCATGCCTAGCGCAGACGGCGTCATGCAACAAGTCGAGTTACATCACTTGACGAGGCTTCATCACGTAACTTAATAAGATACATAACATCAAAAGTTACATGAAAGGAGCATTCATGAAGTATGATGCCGTTGTCGTGGGCGGAAGTTTTGCCGGTCTCTCGACCGCCATGCAGCTCACCCGCACCCGCCGCAATATTCTGCTCATCGATGCGGCGCGCCCGCGCAATCGGTTTGCCGAAGCATCGCATGGCTTCCTCGGTCAGGACGGAGTTGCCCCGTCGGAGATCCGCCGCCGTGCTCTGGAGCAGCTTTCCCGCTATCCAAACTTCACCCTTCTGGAAGGGGAGGCTGAAAGCGCCGAACGCTGCCTGGGCGGGTTCAAGATCGGCCTGGCCAATGGCCATGTCATAGAGGCGCAGGTTATCGTACTCGCTGTCGGCGTCACCGATACGCTCCCATCAATCCCAGGCCTTGCCGAGCGCTGGGGCCGCACGGTCCTGCATTGCCCTTATTGCCATGGCTATGAGATCGGCGGCGGCCCAATCGGCATCCTCGCCTCGTCGCCGCTTGCGGCCCATCAGGGAAGCATCCTTCCAGATTGGGGCCACACGACCATGTTCATAGAACCCGGGGTCACCTTCGACGAAGAGCAGCAGGCCATGCTCGCCGCCCGAGGTGTGGTGATCGAGACGGAGCGCGTGGTGGAACTGATCGGCGAAGGGCAGGGGCTTGAAGCCGTTCGCCTGGCTGATGGACGCATTGTGGAAGTCCACGCCCTCTTCGCCCAATCGACCGTGTCGATCGCCTCGCCACTTGTCTCGCAGCTTGGTCTCGAACTGGAAGAGGGGCCGCAAGGCTTTCACATCAAGGTCCAGATGGGTTGCACCAGTGAGCCCGGCGTGTTTGCAGCCGGCGATGCGGCAAGTCCGATGCACAATGCGACTTTGGCAAGTGCATCCGGTGTGATGGCTGGGATCTCCGCGCATCGTGCCCTGATCGAGGCGTCACTCTGGGCTTGATAAACCAGACAAACATCAAAATTCGCACAACAGATGCGTAAATCATCGTGTTGATTTGTCGAAATCAAAGCGCATACTGCCTCCACAACAATTCAGGAGGAAAACCATGTACCAGGTTGGTCATTTCATCGGCGGCAAGCATGTCGCCGGTACCTCGGGCCGCAAGCAGCCCATCTATAATCCGGCAACCGGCGAAGTGCAGGGAGAAGTCTCGCTCGCCAGCGCCGAAGAACTGAACGCCGCCGTCGAGAACGCAAAGGAAGCCCAGGCCAAGTGGGCCGCCACCAATCCGCAGCGCCGCGCTCGCGTCTTCATGAAGTTCGTCCAGCTCTTGAACGACAACATGGACAGCCTCGCCGAGACCCTCTCGCGCGAACACGGCAAGACCATCGAAGACGCCAAGGGCGATATCGTCCGCGGCCTCGAAGTCTGCGAATTCGTCATCGGCATCCCGCATCTGTCGAAGAGCGAGTTCACAGAAGGTGCTGGCCCGAACATCGACATGTATTCGATCCGCCAGGCCGTCGGCATCGGCGCCGGCATTACGCCGTTCAACTTCCCGGCCATGATCCCAATGTGGATGTTTGCCCCGGCCATTGCCTGTGGCAATGCCTTCATCCTGAAGCCGTCGGAGCGCGATCCGTCCGTTCCGATCCGTCTGGCCGAACTGATGATCGAGGCAGGTCTGCCGGCCGGTATCCTCAACGTCGTCAATGGCGACAAGTCCGCTGTCGACGGCATCCTGACTCATCCGGACATCTCGGCCGTCTCCTTCGTAGGCTCGACCCCGATTGCCCGCTACGTCTATGGAACGGCTGCCATGAACGGCAAGCGCGCCCAGTGCTTCGGTGGCGCCAAGAACCACATGATCATTATGCCGGATGCTGACCTCGATCAGGCTGCCCAGGCGCTGATGGGCGCGGGCTACGGCTCGGCCGGCGAGCGCTGCATGGCAATCTCCGTTGCCGTTCCGGTCGGTGAGGAAACCGCCAACCGCCTGATCGAGAAGCTGACACCGATGGTCGAGAGCCTGCGCATCGGCCCCTATACCGATGACAAGGCCGACATGGGCCCCGTCGTCACCAAGGAGGCCCAGGCCCGCATCAAGTCGCTGATCGACAGTGGCGTTGCAGCCGGCGCCAAGCTCGTGGTCGATGGCCGCGACTTCAAGCTCCAGGGCTATGAGAACGGCTATTTCGTCGGCGGCTGCCTCTTCGACCACGTCACGCCGGATATGGACATCTACAAGACCGAAATCTTCGGCCCGGTCCTCTCGGTCGTGCGCGCCAAGAACTACGAGGAAGCCCTCGACCTGCCGATGAAGCACGAATACGGCAATGGCGTCGCGATCTACACCCGCGATGGTGATGCGGCCCGTGACTTCGCGTCCCGCATCAACATCGGCATGGTCGGCATCAACGTGCCGATCCCGGTTCCGCTCGCCTATCATTCCTTTGGCGGTTGGAAGTCCTCGTCCTTCGGCGACTTGAACCAGCACGGCACGGACTCGATCAAGTTCTGGACCCGCACCAAGACGGTCACGAGCCGCTGGCCGTCCGGCATCAAGGATGGTGCCGAATTCGTCATGCCGACAATGAAGTAAGGCATCACCACTTCGGATCAAATTTGCGCCACCCTCTCGAAAGCGAGGGTGGCGTTCTCTTGCCAGCCAATATCCGGATGCTAGCTATTTCTCCCAAGGGGAGGGCTAATCATGCCGAAGAAGACGATTCACGCCGGCGGCTGCCTTTGCGGGGCGATCCGCTTCGAGGCCGATGCGCCGGCCGCCAAGCCGCACACCTGTTCCTGCAAGATGTGCCAGCGCCATACCGGCAGCCTGACGGCAACCTGGGTCGAATTCCCGCGTGAAGCCGTTCGCTGGGTGGGTCCCGGCGGTGTTCCGGCCACCTGGCGCTCGTCCGACTTTTCCTCGCGCGCCTTCTGCGCGACATGCGGCTCGTCGCTCGGCGCGATCGACGACCAACCGACGGTGGCGCTGCTGCTCGGCGCCTTTGATCGCACCAGCGCGGCCGACCTCAGGCCCACCTATCATTCCTACAAGGGTGGACGGCCGAAATGGTGGTGCATCGAGATCCGCGAGGCCTGAGCCCTGTTTCCGAAGTGTCCGAGCGCACTTGAGTGCGCCATCGTCTCGTGATCAATGTGCAAAGGGGCGTCGCCGGGGATAGCGACGCGCCGGTCTTTGATTTCATGAGGGACATTTTTTATGCAAGAGGCAGTTTTTGGCCGCGCCGACAAATTGCGTCGCGGCGAGTTTCGCGGCAGCGCGGGGGAATATTTCGGAATCTGGATCGTCAACATCTTGCTGACGATCGTAACACTGGGGATCTATTCGGCCTGGGCCAAGGTCCGGCGCAACCGCTATTTCTACGGTAACTCTTTCATTGATGGCCATTCCTTCGACTACCATGCCAAGGGAATGCAGATCTTCATCGGCCGCGCCATCGTCTTCGGTTACATCGTCGCCTACAATATTCTGCTGACATTCAGCCCCATCATCGGCGGCGTCCTCGCGCTTCTGATGTTCTTTTTGCTTCCCTGGATCGTCATGCGCAGCCTGCGCTTCAATGCGCGGGTCACAAGCTACCGCAACATCCGCTTCGATTTCGTCGGCAAGACCTGGGGCGCCTTCGTCGCCATCATCTTCGGCGGCCTCATCGCCTTTTTCTCGCTCGGCATTCTCGCGCCTTTCGCCAGCCGCTGGCTCTATCGTTATATCTTCAACAACCTTCGCTATGGTGACCGCGCCTTCGAAACCGATCCGAAGATCGGTGCCCTCTATCGCGTCTGGCTGCCGGCCTTCCTCTTGATGCTGGTCGGTGCGGCTGTTGCTGGCGCGCTCGGTGTTTTGGCCTATTACAGCGCGGTGGAAGGTGCAGATACGAGCCTGGATCCGGAAGCCCAGCTGGTGCTCGGCGTCTATGGCGCGCTGGTCCCCGCACTTCTTCTGTGGGGTGTGGCTGCGATCTTCTACCGGATCGGGGTTCGTAACGTGGTGATGAATGCCACGCGATTTGACGCCCGCCACAGCCTGTTCTCCGACCTCGGCCGGCTGCGCTATTTCTGGATTGTTCTATCCAATCTGGTCGTCACGGTTCTGACCTTCAGCCTGATGCGCCCCTGGGCCGCCGTTCGTGAGCACCGTTACGTGACTACGCATTCGGGCATCCTCGTCGATGGCGAACTGGATGATGTGGTATCATCGATCCAGGCGTCCGGCTCGGCCGTAACGGCTGAGTATCTCGATCTCGAAGGGTTCGACTTTGGCTTCTGACGACAAGCGCATCGCTTCCGGTCGCTGGCACCCTCCCGGCTCCAGCCGGTCGGAGCCAGCCGTCTTGCTGGGCGAGAGCAAGACGCTCTATGTCCGGCTGGCTGCAGGGGGCGATCCGGTTTCTGTCGGAGACCTTGCCCGGACGGAGATATCCGCCCGGGTCGGTCGCATTCCGCGCAGGATCAGTTTTGCCGACGGATCGTTGTTCGAGACCGAAGATAACGATGCCGTGGATCTCTGGCTGAAGAAGCACGGGAAAAGCGGTTTCGTCCATGAACTGGAGCGTTTTCATCCGCGCCTGCTCGCCTTCGTGGCTGCCGTTTTCCTGTTTGCCGGTCTCATCTATCGCTTTGCGGTCCCGGCGCTTGTCGAAGTGGCGGTTCTGGTCACACCACCGGCAGTCACCCAGTGGATGGCAAGCGGCACCCTGCTGTCCCTCGATAAGGCAGTCTTCAGCGAAAGCGCTTTGCCGGAAGAACGCCAGACGGAAATCCGGAATGCCTTCAACCAGGTTGCGGCGCTCTCATCCCGTGGCGTGGCCGGTTACAACCTGAATTTCCGCCAGGGCGGCGCCATCGGACCGAACGCTTTCGCGCTGCCGGACGGGACACTTGTCATCACCGATGAGCTGATCGAACTCGCAGACGGCGACATGGACATGATCATCGGGGTTCTGGCCCACGAAATCGGCCATGTCGAACAGGAGCATTCATTGCGCCAGCTGTACCGGGCAGCCGGCGTGGCGGGCCTCATCATGCTGATCGCGGGCGACGTCGGTGCTGCCGGAGAAGATATCCTGACCAGCGGTGCAGCCTTGATGTCTCTCTCCCACTCCCGGGATGCGGAAAACGAGGCCGATCGCATTTCGGTCGAGCTCATGGCCAAGGCCGGGCGTGACCCGCGCGCGATCGGTCGTTTCTTTGCCCGGCTGGAGGAGAAGCTCGGACTTGATGGCGACTCCAGCTTCCTCTCCACCCATCCAGGTACTGCGGAGCGTCGCCAAGCGATCGACGATCACGCAAGGGCTGTCGAAGCGGGCGGGTCCTAGTCCCCAGTTCGGTGAGAGGGATAGTCGAAATGCAGAAAGGGGCGGTCCAAGACCGCCCCTTTCGTATTCTGGACTTATCTGATGATGATTACTGCGTCGGGCCTTCGTTCAGGCCGACCTTGTCGACCAGCTCGGAAGCCGTCTTGCGATTGGCGGCGATCTCGGCGAGCGGCAGCGGATCGGCCTTGATCGGGCCGAAGCCGGCGACGATCTCTGACACCTTGGCATTCGCACCGACGGGATATTCGAACACCTGCTCAGCATAGATCGACTGGGCTTCATCCGAGGCAAGGAATTCCATCAGCTTGACGGCATTGTCCTTGTTCGGAGCGTTCTTGGCGAGCGCCATGCCGGAGATGTTCACATGCGTGCCGCGATCGGCAGCATTCGGGAAAAGGACCTTGACGGAAGCCGCCCATTCCTTCTCTTCCGGCTCCTTCTCGTTCGTCTTCATCAGGCCGAGATAGTAGGTGTTGGCGAGACCCAGATCGCATTCACCGGCATGGATCGCCTTTGCCTGGGCGCGGTCGTTGCCGTCCGGCTTCTTGACGAGGTTCTGCTTCAGGCCCGCGAGCCACTTCTCGGTGTATTCTGCACCGTGGTGGGCGACCATCGAGGCGAAGAGGCCGATGTTGTAGGCGTGCTGGCCGTCACGCATGCAGATGCGGCCCTTCCACTTCGGGTCGGCAAGCTCTTCATAGGTGATGGCATCTTCGGAGACGCGATCCTTCGAGGCATAGAGGACGCGGCCACGGGTGGTGAGACCGAACCAGTTGCCGTCCGTGTCGCGATACTGCGCGGGAATCTGGTTGTTGATGTCGTCGTCATTGAGCGGCTGCGTTACGCCGCCATCCTTGGCCTCGGTCAGACGGGCAATGTCCACGGTCAGGATCACGTCGGCGGGAGAGTTGGCGCCCTCGGCCGTGATGCGCTCGACGAGACCCTTGTCGAGGAAGAGCACGTTTGTCTTGATACCAGTCTCTTTCGTGAAGGCATCCGTCAGCGGCTTGATGAGCTCGGGCTGGCGATAAGAATAGATGTTCACTTCGCCTTCGGCAAAAGCCGCTCCGGACGAGAGAGCCAGCATGGAAACGGCGCCGAGCGCGAGTGTGCGGATGGATGTCATGGAGAGCCTCCCTGGTGAATGTTGAGGCGCATATTCATGAATTCATATAAGCTGTCAATTGCAGTCGACTTTATTCACATACTCGTGAGCCGAGAACTTGAGTATTTTGGAATTGTTCAAAACTGCAAAAGGCGCTATATAAGCGTCAACAAAACAGAGGAATCGTGCATGCGTTTGACAAAGCAGACAAATTACGCCGTGCGCATGCTGATGTACTGCGCAGCCAACAGCGATCAGTTGAGCCGGATCCCGGAAATCGCCAAGGCTTATGGCGTCTCTGAGCTGTTCCTGTTCAAGATTCTGCAGCCGCTGAACAAGGCTGGCCTGGTCGAAACCGTGCGTGGCCGCAATGGTGGCGTGCGCCTGGGTCGCCCGGCCGAAAAGATCACATTGTTTGATGTCGTGAAGGTCACGGAAGACAGCTTCGCCATGGCGGAATGTTTCGAGGATGACGGTGATGTGGAATGCCCGCTGATCGACAGCTGCGGCCTGAATTCGGCGCTTCGCAAGGCGCTCAATGCCTTCTTTGACGTGCTGTCCGAATACACGATCGACGATCTGGTCAAAGCTCGTCCGCAGATCAACTTCCTGCTCGGCATCGACGAGCTGCAGCCGCGCCGTGTTGCAGCCGCTCCGGCCATTCCCGCGGCCTGAAGATCCCAACATTGATGACTTTAGATAGACCCGCCAAACGGCGGGTTTTTCTTTGCGGCATAAGTCGTTGCTGCCCGTCTTGCGTCCGCCTCCCGCTATGCTACGCTTACGTTCACGGCAATTTAAATCTGATTAATGTAGTCGCTGCGAAGGTATTGGGCGAGTACAGGTCTCTTGGGGGAGAGCATGTACGACTATGTGATCATCGGCGGCGGTTCGGCCGGCTCGGTTCTGGCTGCGCGTCTGAGCGAGGATCCATCGGTAACGGTATGTCTGCTCGAGGCTGGCGGGCGCGGGGACGGAGTATTCGCCCGCGTGCCCATGGCGGCTGCGGCGGTAGTCCCCGGCCATGTGAAAAGCGGCAACTGGCGCTTCTCGACCGTGCCGCAGGCGGGCCTCAACGGTCGTCGGGGTTATCAGCCGCGCGGTCGTGGCCTTGGCGGATCAAGCCTGATAAACGCCATGCTCTATGTGCGGGGCCATGCACGGGACTATGACGAATGGGCCTCACTCGGCTGCGACGGCTGGTCCTGGGCTGATGTCTTGCCTTGGTTCAAGAAGGCGGAAGACAATATCCGTGGTGCAGACGAGCTGCATGGGCGGGGCGGCCCGCTCCAGGTCTGTGACCAGAACTGGACCCGGCCGATCAACCAGTCGTTCCTCAAGGCCTGCGAGCAAAGCGGCCACCGAGAGAATGATGACTTCAACGGCCCGGTTCAGGAGGGCGCAGGGGTTTATCAGGCGACCCAGTTTTGGAATGGGCCGAAGCGTGGCGAGCGTTGTTCGGTGGCTGCCGCCTACCTGCACGACGTCCTGCTGCGGCGTAATCTGACCGTCGTCACGGAAGCCCACGTCTCACGCATCATCGTTGAAAGGGGCAGGGCGGCGGGCGTTGCCTATCGGCTGGGCAAGGAAGAGCGTGTCGTACGAGCCGGTCGGGAGGTGCTTCTGTCAGCCGGGGCTTTGCAGTCACCGCAGATCTTGATGTTGTCCGGTATCGGCCCTGCCGACCATCTCACCTCACTGGGTATCACTGTCGTGGCGGATAGTCCGGAAGTGGGCGCCAACCTTCAGGATCATCTCGACTACACCATGATCTTCCGCTCGCCGGATACGGACCTGTTCGGCCTGGGCCTCACGGCAACCCGGGATCTGCTGCGGGCGGCAAAAGATTGGCGCGCCGAGCGCATGGGTCACCTGCGGTCGACATGCGCGGAATCGGGCGCATTCCTGAAAACCGATCCTGCCCTTGATCGTCCCGACGTCCAGCTGCATTTCGTGGTTGCCATGGTTGATGATCACGTCCGCAAGATGCATTGGGGCCATGGATACTCCTGCCATGTGTGCGTGCTGCGACCACATTCGCGCGGTACCGTGCGATTGGCGAGCACGGACCCGTCAGCAGCACCGCTGATCGATCCCGCCTTCCTCTCGGATGTTCGCGATCTGGAAACCCTACGCAAGGGCGCGCGCATGATGGCCGAGATCATGGCCGCCCCGGCCCTCAACAGGTTTCGCGGTGCCGAGCTCTATCCGGCCGGCAGTTCGGATGCGGAACTGGATGCCGCCATCCGCGCGCGCGCCGACACGATCTATCATCCGGTGGGCACCTGCCGCATGGGTACGGATCAACGGGCAGTCGTCGATCCGCACCTCAGGCTCAACGGCATCGAGGGGCTGCGTGTTGTCGACGCTTCGGTCATGCCACGGCTGATAGGTGGCAATACCAACGCTCCCGTCGTCATGATGGCGGAGAAGATTGCCGCTGAGATCAGGGCTGAGCTGAGACCGCCGAAGGAACGCGGGGCTGCGAGAGAACCGGCCACCAAGAGCGGATTGCATTTCGCCTGAACCTTCCTATTGTCGCGGCCCTTGAACGAGGTTGGAGCAAGAGGAAGAGCATGCCCCAGGACAACAAGCCGACCGCCCCGCAGGCGGTCATCGTCATGGGCGTCAGCGGCTGCGGAAAGTCTTCAGTCGGCGCCGCCCTGGCAGATCGCCTCAACCTCCCCTTCATCGAAGGCGATGTGCTGCATCCCGAAAGTAATGTCGCGAAGATGGCCGCTGGCACGCCGCTGACCGATGAAGATCGGTGGCCCTGGCTGACCGTGATCGGGGACCGAATGGCGGACGCCTTGGCGCGCGGCGAGGGGATCATCGTCTCCTGCTCGGCTTTGAAGAAGATCTATCGCGACCACCTGCGCGCCGCGACCGGCGGCCGTCTGTCCTTCGTCTATCTGGAAGGATCGCGCGAGCTGCTGGGCCGCCGCATGGGCGCGCGCACCGGCCATTTCATGCCGCTCGGGCTGCTCGAAAGCCAGCTCGCGACGCTGGAGGTCCCGACCGGTGAACCCGGCGTTGTCACGGTCTCGATCGACCAGCCGGTCGAGGGCATTGTCGCCGACGCCCTCGAAGGTTTGACAACGATTGCCTGAGTCTCAGCCTCAGCCTTCATATCCCATCAGCGGACCGTAGAGCTCCGGGCGCCGGTCGCGGAACAGGCCCCAGCTTGCGCGTTGCTTCGCAATGCCATCGAGGTCGAAGGTGGCGGTCAGCACCGTTTCCGTCTCGCGATCGGCGGTCGCCACCATCGCGCCGGTCTGGTCGCAGATGAAGGACGAGCCGTAGAAGGTCAGCGACGTGCCCTTGCGGCCGTCTTCCTTGCCGATCCGGTTCGAGGCGATGACCGGCATGACATTGGCCGCGGCATGGCCCTGCATGACCCGCTGCCAGTGGCCGGAACTGTCGAGGCTCGCATCCTGCGGCTCCGAACCGATCGCGGTCGGGTAGAACAGGAGTTCGGCGCCCTGCAGCGCCATGGCGCGAGCTGCCTCCGGGAACCATTGGTCCCAGCAGATGCCGACGCCGATCGTCGCGTGCCGCGTCTCCCAGACCTCGAAGCCTGTATCGCCGGGCGAGAAGTAGAACTTCTCGGTATAGCCGGGTCCATCCGGAATATGGCTCTTGCGATAGATGCCGAGCACGTCGCCGGTGGCATCGATGATGGCGATGCTGTTGAAGAAGGTCTGCCCCGCCTTTTCGAAGAAGCTGACGGGAATGACGACGTTGAGCTCCTCCGCCAGTGCTGCGAAGTGCTCGATCAGTGGGTTGTCGTGTGCAGGCTTGGCGAGATCGAAGAACTCGGCGATCTGGTCCTGGCAGAAGTAAGGAGCTTCGAACAGCTCCTGGATCAGGACAATCTGCGCGCCTTTGGCAGCCGCCTCGCGCACGAGCTTTTCCGCCCGGGCAATGTTGCCGGGCAGATCCCATGTGCAGGCCATCTGCGTGGCGGCAACGGTGACGGTACGGGTCATCTGATCTCTCCTTATACGCCGAGACGGTCACGCAGACCGTAATACCAGGCACCGAGTGCGGTGAACGGCACGCGGAACATGCGGCCGCCCGGGAAGGGGTAGGCCTGCAGCGACGACCAGACGTCGAAGCGGCTCATCTGGCCATGCACGGCCTCGCCAAGGATCTTGCCGAGCAGATGCGTCGTCGTCACGCCATGGCCGCTGTCGCCATGCGAGAAGTAGACGGTGTCCGACAGTTTGCCCATATGCGGGATGCGCGTCAGCGTCAGCGCGAAATTGCCGCTCCAGGCAAAGTCGATCTTGACGTCCTTCAGCTGCGGGAAGGTCTTCAGCATGTTTGGCCGGATGACGCCCGTCAGGTTCTTCGGATCCTGGCCGCCATAGCCGATGCCGCCGCCATAGAGCAGGCGGTTGTCGGCCGTACGGCGGTAGTAGTCGAGCACGTAATTGGCATCTTCGACGCAGTAGTTCGCCGGCAGCAGTTCCTCGATCAGCCTGGCGTCCAGCACCTCGGTCGCCATGACCTGGCTGGAAACCGGCATCATCTTCTCGGTCACCTTCGGCGCGATCCCCGCCATATAGGCATTGCCGCAGACGAGAATGTGCTTGGCCTTGACGATCCCGCCCTCGGTGCAGACGAAGGGCTGCGGGCCGGTGTCGAGATGCACGACCTTTGAGTTCTCAAAAATCTTCGCGCCGAGGCTTTCGGCCGCTGCCGCCTCGCCGAGCACCAGGTCGAGCGGATGGATATGGCCGCCATGACGGTCGATCATGCCGCCGACGTAACGGTCGGTCTTGGCATACTTGGCCACTTCGGCCTTCGAGACCATTTCGAGCCCGTCATGGCCGTGCTTCATCCAGTGCGCCCGGACGTCCGCCATTTCCTTCACCTGCTTGTCGGTGAAGGCCGCGAAGAAACCGCCATCGACGAGGTCGCATTCGATCCCGTACTTCGCCACGCGCTCGCGGATGATCCGGCCGCCTTCGAGCGACATCTCGCCGAGCCGATCCGCTTTCTCCTGGCCATAGCGCTTGGCGATGGTTTCGAGGTCGCGGCTATAGCCGTTGACGATCTGGCCACCATTGCGGCCCGAAGCGCCGAAGCCGATGCGATCACCTTCGAGAACGATGACTGCATAGCCCTTTTCCGAGAGCTCGAGGGCTGCCGAAATGCCGGTAAAGCCGGCGCCGATGATGCAGACATCAGCGGTGTGTTCCCCGTCCAGCTTCGGGCGCACGCGCTTGTCGCGGGCGGAAGCTGCATAATAGGTGGCCGCATGGCCGGGGTTTGGTCCGATCGACTTCGTCATGGCTTCACCTCACACGGTCCGGATATAGGCGTCGTATTCGACGTCGGTCACACGCAGCGAGAACTCCGAGAGTTCCTGCTGCTTGCAGGCGGTATAAAGGCTTCGGTATTTTGGCCCGAGCGCCGCATAGGCGAAGCTCGACTTGGCAAAACGCTGCAGGGCGTAGTCCCAGTTGGTCGGAAGCGGCTCGTGGTTAACCGCATGGTCGTCGCCGGAGATCGCCCCGCCGGGCGAAAGTTTCTCCTTCATGCCGGCGAGCGCCGCCGACAGGATCATCGCCAGAACCAGATAGGGATTGGTATCGGATCCGGCGACTCGGTGTTCGATGCGGGTTGCCGGCTTCGATGCGGTGATGACGCGAACGGCTGCCGAGCGATTGTCGAAGCCCCACGACGCATAGGTCGGCGCATGTTCAGACGGGCGCAGACGGCGATAGGAGTTCTGGTGCGGGGCAAAGATCGCCATGCTCTCGCCCATGCTTTCGAGAAGTCCGCCGACTGAATGGAAGAGGGCGTCCGAGGGCCCGTCCTCGCCGACATAGATGTTTTCGCCCTTCTCGTTCAAAACAGAGAAATGCACATGCATGCCGCTGCCGGCCTGGGTGCCGTAAGGCTTGGCCATGAAGGTGGCGTCGAGGTCGCTAGCACGGGCCACACCCTTGACGATGCGCTTCAGCAGCACGGCATAGTCCGCGGCCGCCAGCGCGTCCGGCACGTGGTTGAGGTTAATTTCGTACTGGCCCGGACCGTTTTCCCGCAGAGTGGTGTCCGCCGGCACCTTCTGGGCGCGCGCTGCCGTCGAAATGCCGTGGAAGACCTCTTCGAAATCCTGCAGTTCGGAGATCGACAGAACCTGTGTCTGGCCGGTATGCCAGCGCCCGTCGCGTGTGTTCGGCGGGCGGACCGGATCGAGCGCCGAACGCACGGGGTCGATCAGGTAGAACTCGAGTTCGGTCGCGACCACGGGCGTCAGCTTGGCAGCTTTGAAGCGCTGCAGCACATTCGCGAGCACCTGTCGCGGATCGGCATAGAAGCTCTCGCCTTCCTGGGTGTGCATCTGCAGAAGTACCTGCGCCGTCGGGCGCGACAACCAGGTGACGCGCGAGAGCGTGCCGGGAACGGGGAAGCAGATGCCATCCGGGTCGCCCGTTCCCTCGGCAAGGCCTGCGGCATTCACGTCACGACCCCAGACGTCGAGCGCATAGACCGAGCGCGGCATGGCCATGCCCTTGGTCAACACGTCGATGGCGCGCTCCCGCGGGATCCACTTGCCGCGGGGCACGCCGTTCACGTCAATGACGAAGGCTTCAAGTACTTCAATATCGGGATTTGCCGCGAAGAATTCGCGTGCCTCTTCGGCCATGTCCATGGATCACCGTGTGGCTGATGTCGATCGGGTTCGAAACGCGCATGAGAGCGCGAACGGATGCTGGTCCGCTAACGATAGACGCTTTTCGCGTTATGGATCAAACACCGGCGCATGCCACTGTCCGTCTCTTGCTGATCCCCTCGACCGGCGGCGTACTGAGGACGCGTGTTTCGTTCCGGCCTGTTTCCACTGGGAAACAATTTGATCAAATTATTGGAAACTGAGTACCACCTTGGCACCAAAAAGGCTAGCCCCCTGAGAAGGGGGCCAGAAACGCTCAGGTTTTCAGGGGCGAAAACGTTCAGGGCCCCAGGCCTTGGCGTCGATGAACGTCTCTTCCCCGTCCATCATTTCCGCGATCAAGCGGCCGGTCACCGGGCCGAGTGTGAGGCCATGATGCGCATGGCCGAAGGCGAACCACATGCCCTGATGGCGCGGTGCCTTGCCGATGACCGGCATCATGTCCGGCGTGCAGGGGCGGGCACCCATCCAGGGCTCGGCATCCAGCCGCTCAGCCAGCGGGAAGATCTCTCGAGCCACCTTTTCGGCGCGCGCCAGTTGAACCGGGGACTTCGGCGCATCGCGCTTGGCAAATTCCGCACCCGTCGTCAGGCGGATGCCCTTTTCCATCGGCGCGAGGAAGTAACCGCGCTCGGCATCCATCGTCCAGTTGTTGAGGACCGCATTGCCTTCGGGCGCATAATGCATGTGGTAGCCGCGCTTGACGCCGAGCAGGAAACGGTAGCCGAATTTGCGGGTGACCTCCTCCGACCAAGGGCCGAGTGCCAGCACCACATCGTCGCCCTCGACCATGCCGTCATCCGTCTTCACGCGCCAGCCCTTGCCGGATGCGCCTGTTTCCAGCGTCGTGGCGTCGCCCTTGACGAAGCGTCCGCCGAGCGACTGGAAGTAGCTGAGGAAAGCCATGGTCAGGCCATGCGGATTGGTCACCGACCACGGGTCATTCCACTTGAGGCCCCCGACGAAATCGCCGCGGATATGAGGCTCTTCCTTGGCCAGTTCTTCGCGGTTGAGTGCCCGGTAACTGACACCGTATTCACGCGCCAGTCGTTCTGCCTCGGCGAGCTCCGTGTCGCGTTTGCCGGCCGTGCGGAAGATCTCCATCCAGCCGTCCTTGCGGATCAGATGGTCGGCATTCGCCGCCTGGATCAGGTCCTGATGCTCGCTGATCGAGTTTTCGATCAGCGGCGCATAGGCGCGCGCGATTACCTGATGCCGGCTCTTGTTCGAATGCCACCAGTAGCGCGACAGGAACGGCACGAGCTTCAGCATCGCGCTTGCATGGTAATGGGCGTCGATCCGGTTGTTGAAGCCATAACGGATCAGCATCCCGAGCTCCTGCGGGAAGCCGTAGGGCACAACGCCCTCGCGCTGGATCAGGCCCGCATTGCCGAAGGATGTTTCCTCGCCGGCGCCCCGGCGATCCACCAGCACCACCGAGCGCCCGCGACGGGCGAGATGGATGGCTGTGGAAACGCCGATGATGCCGGCGCCGAGCACGAGGGTAACCTTGGACATGTCAGTAGAATTCCTGAAGGTGGGATTGCCGGGCAAGGATGCATTTCGGTCTGTTGCGGCGCAAACGAAAAATCGCCGCATTTGCCGCAATCCTCAAAATCCTTGCCGTATCCGAATCACGCGATATTTCTGGCCCATGCGAAGGCAACCACCGAAGGAATTGCAATGCGCCTCCTCATTCTTGCCCTCGCCTGGCTGATGGTGGCGATCGGCCTCGTTGGTGTCTTCCTGCCGGTATTGCCGACTACCCCTTTCATGATCCTCGCCGCGGCGCTCTTTGCGCGGTCCTCGCCGCGTTTCGAGCAGTGGCTGCTCGACCACCCGCAATACGGACAGCCCCTCATCGATTGGCGCCGGGAAGGCGCTATCTCGCAGAAAGCAAAGATTGCTTCCGTGTCGCTCATGACGCTGAGTTACGGCATCGTTCTCGCCTTCGGCCCGCCGCAGCTTTGGCTCAAGCTGGTGATCGGCGTGATCCTCTTCGCATGTGGCACCTTTGTCCTCACCCGGCCTGCGCCAAGGCGCTGACACTGATCACGTCATAGCCCGCGAGCAGCGATTGTTCAGCCGAAAGAAGCAGGATCTCGCGCGCGGATTGCGGGCGCCCGAAGAAGTATCCCTGGCCTTCTTCGCAGCGCATGGCGGCCAGCATGTCACACTGCAGCGCGTTTTCCACGCCTTCGCAGACCAGCGTCAGCCCGAGACCGTGCGCAAGCGTCGTCACTGATTGCACGATGGTCTGCGCCGCAGGATCACTCAGCATGTCCCGAATGAAAGACTGATCGATCTTCAGCTTGTCGAGCGGCAGGCTCGATATGTAGCTGAGAGAGGAATAGCCGGTGCCGAAGTCATCCAGCGCAATGGTCACGCCCAGATCGCGCAGGGCATGAAGCTTTGCGAACAGCTCATCCGATTTCTCGAGAAAGATCGACTCGGTGATTTCGACATGCAGCCGGTGCGGCTCAAGCCCGCTGGAGGTCAGCGCTTCTCGGATGTCGGACATCAGGTCACCGCGAAGGAACTGAACCGGTGAAATGTTGACCGCCACGCTGACATGCGCTGGCCAACCGACCGCTGTCTTGCAGGCTTCCTTGAACATAAACTGGCCGAGGTCGCAGATGAACCCGTTCGCTTCGGCGATACTGATGAATTCTGCCGGAGAAATTGTCCCCAGTCCCGGGTGCTGCCAGCGCAGTAGTGCTTCTGCGCCAACCAGTCGACCGGATTTCAGGGCGACCTGCGGCTGATAAAGCAGGAAGAACTGTCCCTGTTCGAGCGCGGCGCGCATCTCCGCCTCCAGCAGGCGAGAGCGCGCCTGACGCAAGGCGGAGGCAGGATCATAGGCCCGCCAGCCGCTGCCGCCGACCCGCTTTGCCTCGATCAAGGCGAGTTCCGCAGCCTCCACCCACTTGCCCGGGTCGCCGATGTCGAGGGAGCCGCTGCAGGCGCCCACCCGCGCATTGAGTTCGATCTTGATCCCCTCCACACCGAAAGGCGTATCGAAGAGTGCAAGGAGCTCCGCGGCGCGCTGCGCCAATGCGTCTTCACCCTCGACACCCGGAGCGGCGAGGCAGAGGGTATCGCCGCTCAGGCGAGCCGAAAGCCCGTCAATACCGGCGTGACGGCGCAGGCGGGCTGCCACGGCCTGCAGGACGCTGTCTCCCTTTTTGCGACCAAGCGTGGCATTGAGAAGACCGAAGCGGTGCAGGTCGATGACAAAGACGGAAAATCCGCCTCCGTTTCGCACCATGGCTTCGGTCAGGCCGTGTCGGTTCAGAAGCCCCGTCAGGTTGTCGATCCGCGCCATGTCCGTGAGCTTGGTTTCGTAAAGGCGGCGAGCGGTCACATCGCGCAGGGTAATACAGGTCACATGGCTACCGACCTCCGACAACCCGCCGCCGCTGCGGGTCTCGAAGGGCGATATGGTGATCGCGGCTTCGAGATGACGGCGGCCCGTTCGTCCCGGCAACTCGAGCACGGCGGTGACACTGTGCACCCGGTTCGGCTCTGTCACATGCGTCGCTTCCAGCGCAAGAACGGCGTCAACCAGGGTGGTCGGCCCGAAGCTGCTGAGATTGGTGCCGCGTGTAACCGGATCGTCCAGTTCCAGCATTTCCGTCGTCGTGTGGCTCGCGTCGAGCAGGTTATGCTTCTGATCGAGCACGATAACCGGATCGACGCTGTCATTGATCACCCGCTTGAGGACCCGGCGGATGTCCCTGTTCTCGGCGATCACGAGTTCGGCGAGCCAGCCATTGATGCCCACTTTCTCGGCCATCAGCATGAAGAGGCCGAATGCCATGAGGAGCCAGAGCGTGGTGGTCTGAAAGACGATGGCCTCGTATTTGTACAACAGGAAGGCGGCTGCTTCTCCGACGCACACAATCGCCGCAGAAGCAGCGAGCGGAACGGCGAGCGAAACCCGGTGGAGTGTCAATGCATAGACGATAATCAGCGCCGCAAGCAGCAGGGCAATGGGCTCTATACGCAAGGGCGTCAGCAATCGGTCCTGGACCAGGGTCTCGGTCGCCAGCAGATGCAGCATGGGGCCGCTAAGGATGCCGTAGACCGGTACGGGGAAGACATCCTTCAGCTCGGTCGCATAGGCCCCGACGACCACTGTCTTGCTCTTGAGCGCGTCGTCCGCCACCGCGCCGGATAAGACATCGGCGACGGAATAGGTCGGCACGGTCTCAGGGCGAATGGAGAAATCGATCAGGAGGCGCGGGGTGCGCCCATCGCTATAGCCGGCCAGCAAGGCAGGTGCTGTTTGTGTCGGGATCCCGTCGATGGGTTCCGTCACTGGGAAGGAGCGCATAAGGCCGTCGGCATCCAGCGAAACGTCCACCAGCGCCGGCCAGGACCGCGCCGCGAGAAGAGGGATAGGGGATGTGGTTGTCAGCGGCTCTCCGGATCTGGCGCTGAACTGCTGACGGAACATCGGCAGGATGACGCCCCCGCCGGCTTCTTCCAGCGCTTGGGCAAGCCGAGCATCGCTTTCGGCCTGGGAGGGGGTGCTGAAATCGATGTCGAGGAAAATGTCGCGCGCGCCGGCCGCAACCAGCCTGTCGACCAGATCGGCATGCACGTCGCGGCGCCAGGGCCACGTCCCGATCGCGGTCAGGCTCTTTTTGTCGATGGCGACAAATACGAATTCGCCCGTGGCGGCACGCGGGGCTGCAGCGGCTCGAAATGCAAGGAGTTCGTTGTCAAGACGCTGCACGACCGACGTCGATGGCAACAGGTAGGCCAACGTCAAGATCAGGGTGATCATGACGAGACGCAGTGCCGTCAATGACGACAGGCCGCCATACGATCTTGCGGAACTGCCCGTCATGTGCGGGCCATGAGCATGACGCAGAGCGTCTTAGCCATTACGCCCGCCTTTGCCACTTCCGCTAGCTTTGCCGCCGCCTTTGCCGCCGCCATTGCCGCCGCCGTTACCGTCAGCCTTGCCGCCGCCGTTGCTATTCGATGCCCCATTGCCCTTGCCTGAGGATTTCCCGGCGCTTGCCCCCTTGGACTTGCCTTTGCCGGCCTTCGCCGCTTCGCTTGTCACGGTTCCTCTGACGGAGACCTTTGGAGTGCTCGGCGCGACCCGGGTAATTGCCGGCTTCTTGGAAACACCGGCAACGGTCATTCCCGCGCCATCGACACGCGCACCCTGGCCAGCTCCCAATTCGCTACGTTCGCCGCTGAGGAAGTCGGTGACCTGCACCAGGCCGCGATCGACGGCAACGGCGGCAGAGGTTTCGCTCACATCAACGGTGAAGCGGGTTCCCTTCACAACAGCCGCGAGAAAAGGGGTCTGCACCGTCGTGTGGGGCTGCTGACGCTTTTCGATCTCAAGGCTGATCTGACCAAGCTGCTGGACGACTTCGGTCTTGCGATTAACCTCGCCGCCCTGGGTGATGATGGAGGCAAGGGTGTTGGGCTGAAAGGCGATGCTCTCAGTCCCCCGCACCAACTGGAGGCGCCCCCGTGGGCCAGTCGATATCCAGGCTTTATTGGGCACTGTCATGCCCTTCTGCAATGGGATCCAGGTTTGGTTGTCAGTCGTATAGGCGACTTGTGCTGTTGCCCTCGCAGCCACCCATTCCTCGGTGGCAGCGGAAACTGTGCCGGATAGACAGGCGACGAAGAGACACATGATGGTGGATAGAATGAAACGCATGAACCGGCTCTCCCTTGAGTACCTAATTCAGCACGTGTTTCTTAAGATTCTTCTGAATTCGATAGTGCGGTTTTATGGAAAGCCGCTTTTTTAGGCGGATGTCGGCCTTCGGACACAATGGCTGCGTGCAATGTGTGAATTTCGCTCACGGTTGGAGGGTTTTGATCTCCAACGGAAGCGTTGCCGTGCCCATCCCCTTGTCGGCTTTTTTCTGAAGAAATCAGGAAAAAGGACAATGACACTGTAACAACTGGTGTTGACGCGCGTCCTGCTGTCAGAAGCCCAGTTTCGCGGCAGAGGCAGGTATGCATCGCAGGGAATTTGAAACCACCCGTTCTATGCCTGGCTGGACCCGGCCTAAACGCTTCGATCGCAATCTCGTCGTTATTGGCGCGGGATCCGCGGGGCTTGTCTCGGCTTACATTGGAGCCGCCGCCAAGGCCAAGGTGACGCTGGTCGAGGCGCACAAGATGGGCGGTGACTGCCTCAATTTCGGCTGCGTCCCCTCCAAGGCCCTGATCAAGAGCGCAAAGGTCGCACACCAGATGCGCCACGCCGATCACTATGGCCTGCAGGCTGTCGAGCCGAAGGTGCCGTTCTCCGCCGTCATGGAGCGGATCCACCGGGTGATTGCGAGGATCGAGCCGCATGACAGTGTTGAACGCTACACCGGTCTCGGCGTTGAGGTGCTTGAGGGTTATGCGAAGCTTATCGATCCCTGGACCGTAGACATCGCCCTGAACAGCGGCACGACGCAACGCCTGACGACCCGCTCAATCATCATCGCCACTGGCGCGCAACCTTTCGTCCCGCCTATCCCGGGCTTAGCTGAAATCGGCTATCTCACATCGGACACGCTGTGGGAGAAACTCCGCGACAGGCCCCATGCTCCGCGGCGTCTTGTTGTTCTGGGCGGTGGGCCGATTGGCTGTGAACTGGCGCAGAGTTTTGCGCGGCTTGGCTCCGAGGTAATCCAGATCGAGATGGCGCCGCGGCTGATGATGCGCGAAGACGAGGACGCAGCCGCGCTCGTCGAAGCATCAATGAAAGCTGATGGCGTCGACGTGCTGACGAACCACAGGGCGGTGGCATGCGGGGTGGACGCCGGCGAAAAATGGATCGAGGTCGAGCACGATCAGCAACGGCACCGGATTGGTTTTGACGAACTCATCGTCGCCGTAGGACGTGCGCCACGCCTGAAGGGTTTCGGGCTGGAGGAACTCGGCATCAGAGTGGACAGGGTGGTTGAGACCAACGAATACCTCCAGACGCTCCATCCCAACATTCTGGCGGCCGGTGATGTGGCCGGGCCTTTTCAGTTTACCCATGCAGCCGGGCATCAGGCTTGGTTCGCGGCCATCAACGCGCTTTTCGGCGATCTCAAACGCTTCAAGGCCGATTACAGCGTCATCCCCTGGGCGACCTTCACCGATCCGGAGGTGGCGCGTGTCGGCCTGTCCGAGGCCGAGGCGAAGGAAAAGAACATCGCCTACGAGGTGACGCGTTTCGGCATCGACGACCTCGACCGTGCGATCGCGGATGGTTCTGCCCGTGGCTTCGTCAAGGTGCTGACCGTACCGGGCAAAGACAGGATCCTGGGTGCCACGATTGTCGGTGAGCACGCCGGCGACCTCATCGCCGAATTCGTTTTCGCCATGAAGCACGGCCATGGCCTCGGCAAGATCCTCGGCACGATCCATATCTATCCGACGCTCGCCGAAGCCAACAAGATGGTGGCCGGCCAGTGGCGTCGCAATCATATCAACGGCTTTCTCCTCTCGCTGCTCGAGCGCTTCCAGACATGGAGGCGTGGATGATCGACGCAAAGATACTGCCGCTGCAGAAGGCGGCCCTCCGGCCCGTCGCAGAGTTTCTGGCCCAACGTGGGGTGCGGGCGGATCAGATCAGTCTCGTCGGTTTTCTGGCAGGGGTCGGAGCCTTTGCCGCACTGTCTCTTGGCTATTGGCTGGTCGCATTGTCGCTGATCCTCGCCAACCGTGTTCTCGACGGGCTCGATGGTGCTGTTGCCCGGATCCTGGGCCCGACGGATCGCGGCGCCTATCTCGATATCGCCCTCGACATGGTGTTCTACGCGCTGATCCCGCTCGGCTTTGCGGTTGCTTTACCTGAGGTGAATGCCCTGCCGGCAGCCGTCCTTATCGTCTCCTTCGTCGGCACGGGCTCCTCCTTCCTTGCCTTTTCGGCGGTCGCCGCAAAGCTCGGTCGTCAGGCGCCAGAATTTCCGACCAAGGGCATCTACTATGCCGGTGGGCTGGCAGAAGGATTCGAGACGATCCTCGTCTTCATCGCCATGTGCCTGTTGCCCGCAAGCTTTCCCGTCATCGCCTATGGCTTTGCAGCTCTTTGCGCGCTGACAACTGTCATCCGCTGGCGCCAGGGTTGGGTTGCTTTTTCGGGAGGGGAACGATGACTGGGGGCGGGAAGGCTTCAGAGCTCAGCATTCAGCCGATCGAGCGCGTTGCGCACGGTCACCCGCGCCCGGTGCAGGAGCACCCGCATATTGCCTTCGGAAATGTCGAGCAGGGCGCACACCTCCGCCGGGTCCAGTTCCTGCTGGCCGCGCAGGATCAGCACCGCCCGCTGCGCTGGCGGCAGCGTCTCGATGATGCCCTCCACATGCTGCAATACGCTTTTCCCCTCGATGTGCCGTTCCGGGGTCAGGTTCTCCCAGAATTCCGGCATGCTGCGCCAGTGGCCGCTCCCGTTGAAGGCATCCGCAAGGCTGCCACTTTCGCCAATGTCGTCGAAGGACACGGTGCGTCCGTCCCGTCGGGCGCGGCTGCGGGCCTTGTTGATCAGGATGCTGTAGATCCAGCTCGCGAGCGAGCTCCGGCCTTCGAACAGATCGATGCGGTTGAGCACCGCCACCCAGGTATCCTGGACAACCTCTTCGGCGGAAGGACGGGTTTGCACAATGCCCGTCGCAAAACGGATCATCGCAGCATTGTGGCGTCGAAACAGTCGGTCGAAGGCCGTCGGGTCGCCCTCGATCAGCCGCGGCAACAAGACCGCGTCATCATGCTCGCTGTTCCCCACAACCCCTCCAGTCGATGTTGGAGGGACATGAACGGAACAATCATTCCGGAAGTCCAGAAGGATTCGCGAAGATCAAGCCATCGTGACCACCTGTTCGGAGCCTCTCAGCACAAGGCCAGATGCGCAAAAGGAAACTTATCAGCATGAACCCCATATTCAGCCCAGTGTCTCGTCGCGGTGTATTGGGCCTTGCGGGCAGCGGTGTCATCGCTATGGCGGCCCCCCCTGCCAGCGCCTCCGGTTTCTCGTCCTTCGCACCTGCCGGCACATCGACCGTCGACCATGGTGCCCTGGATCAACTGCTGCAGCGCCACGTCAAGTCCGACAAGAACCGCTACAACCGCGTTGACTACAAGTCGCTGCGGCGGGAGGGAGCGGGCTCCCTCAAATCCTATATTGCGCAGATGTCGAGCATCAATCCCGCCCGTCTCTCACGGAACGAGGGCCACGCTTTCTGGATCAATCTCTACAATGCCAAGACCCTCGAGGTGATCATCGACCACTATCCGGTCGCCTCCATAAGAGACATCAAGCTCGGTGGCGGCGGCCTGTTCAAGACCGGCCCCTGGTCGAAGAAGATCATGGTGATCAACGGGGTGGAACTTTCGCTCGATGACGTCGAACATGAAATCGTCAGGGCCTTGTTCAAGGATCCGATGAGCCATTATGGCCTGAACTGCGCCTCCTATTCCTGCCCCAACCTGGCAACCAAGGCCTATACCGGTAACACGGTCGACGCCCTGCTGGCCGAAACCGCCCGCGACTACGTCAATCATCCGCGTGGCATCACGATCTCGGGTGGTACCATCACCGCGTCGAAGATCTATTCCTGGTACGCCGACGATTTCGGTGGGAAGTCAGCGCTCAAGGCGCATTGGAAGTCCCTGGCCACGCCGGATCTGGCGGCACGGATTGATGCCGCCACTGTCGGATCCTATGTTTATGATTGGTCCCTCAACGATGTCTGACGGGAGCACCAATCTTAAGCCTGAAGGCCATAACGATGCTTCGCGAGGGCGTTACGCACGTTTCCTCCCCGTCGCGATTGTCATCTCGGGCCTGGCATTCGGTTATGCCTTCGGCCTTCAGGACTATTTCAGCCTCGGCTTTCTCGCGGAACAGAGGCAGGCGTTGCACGCCTATGTCGGAGCCAATGTCTTCTGGTCGGCCCTGCTCTTCCTGGTCGTCTACATCCTGGCCGTTGCCTTCTCCTTTCCTGCCGCCTCGGTGCTGACCATCTTCGGCGGCTTCCTGTTCGGTTGGATGCTTGGCGGAGCACTGGTCGCTGTCGGCGCCACGGTCGGCGCGTCGATCCTCTTCCTCGCCACCCGCTCGGCCTTTGGCGGCTTCCTGCGCCACCGGGTGGATGGCTTCGTGAAGAAGCTCGCCGACGGTTTCCGGGAGAATGCCTTTGGCTACCTCTTTGTCATCCGGCTTGCTCCTGTCTTTCCCTTTTTCGTCGTCAACATAGCGGCGGCCCTGTTCGACATCAGCCTCGGCCGGTTCATCGCCGCGACATTTTTCGGCATCCTTCCTGGCACCTTTGCCTATGCCTATCTCGGCCAGGGCGTCGATAGCGTGCTGGTCGCAGCCCAGGCGAGCGGTCGTGAAGCGCAGATCTCTGATCTCGTCACACGCGACATCACGCTGGCCTTCTTTGCCCTGGCCTTGGTGGCCCTGATCCCGACCATCATGCGGCAGTTCCGCAAGCCAGGAGGTGCGCGATGCAAATGAGTTTCACCATGATTGGGGAGAGCTGAGTCCATGTTTCGTTGCAGTGAAGTCGCCGATCGCGCCAGCCGTCTGATCGATGGCGAGCTCGGCTTCTGGCCGCGCCTCAACATCAAGCTTCATCTGGCGATGTGTCGGGGATGCCGGGCCTTCGTCGAACAGATGCGCATTACCCGGGATCTCACCGTTTTGGCAGGTGCCGCGCAGGATCCAGTGCCAGGCGAGGATATCAAGGCTGCGCTGGCGGAGCGGCAGACCCGGTCTGGCGGGGCGACCTGAGATCCGGTGGATCTTGCAAACGTAGTTCAGAAAGGATCCGCCGCGCGTCTGCGTCGTGCGGTCAAGTTGAGGGAGAATGGCAACCATGAGATTGATGACAGGAATTTTGGCCGCCGGCGTGCTGGCCGCCATCGGCAGTCACCCGGCGAAGGCGGCTGGCCCGGACCTGTCCGATTGGGCAGCCGTGGAAAAGGCTGCCTCGGGGCAGACGGTCTATTTCAATGCCTGGGGCGGTTCGGAGAACATCAACGCCTATCTCGAATGGGTTAACTCGGAAATGCAGGCGCGCTATGGCGTCCAGGTCGTACATGTGAAGCTCGATGATACCGCAAGTGCCGTTGCCAAGGTGGTCGCCGAAAAGGCTGCCGGCAAGAATGAAGGCGGCTCGGTTGATCTCATCTGGATCAACGGTGAGAACTTCGTCTCGATGAAGCGGCAGGATCTGCTCCTCACTCCGGGCTGGGCACCGTCGCTGCCCAACTGGCGCTATGTCGATGTCGAAAACCAGTCGACCATCCTTACCGACTTCACCGAGCCGACGGAGGGACTGGAAAGCCCCTGGGGCGGCGCAAAGATGGTGTTCTTCTATGACAGCGTGCGTACCGAAGCCTCCGCGCTGCCCGACAGCGCCACGCAACTGCTCGACTGGGCCAAGAAGAATCCCGGACGTTTCTCCTATCCCGCGCCGCCGGATTTCATCGGCTCCTCCTTCCTGAAACAGGTTCTGAGCGAAGTGATCGCCGACCCCTCCAAGCTGGCGGGCCCAGTCGACGAGGAGAGTTTCGAGCGAGATGTCGAGCCGCTCTTTGCCTATCTCGACCAGTTGCACCCGGTCGCCTGGCGCTCGGGCAAGACCTTTCCCCAAAACTATCCCGATATGAAGCAGAAGCTTGCGGACGGTGAACTCGACATCGTCTTTGCCTTCAATCCCTCTGAAGCCTCGGCGGGCATCAAGGCAGGTGAACTGCCGGATACGGTGCGTTCCTTCACCTTCTCCGGCGGCACGCTTGGCAACACCCATTTCGTTGCCATCCCCTACAATGCCAATGCGAAGGAAGGGGCCTTGGTGACGGCGAATTTCCTGATTTCGCCGGAAGCACAATTGCGCAAGCAGGACCCGACCTATTGGGGTGACCCCACCGTTCTCGCCATGGCGAAACTGTCGGAACCGGATCGTGCCGCGTTTGCCGCGCTCGATCTCGGCGTCGCAACGCTTGCGCCGGACAAGCTCGGCCCCGTGATTGCCGAGCCGCATGCGAGCTGGATGGAGCGCATCGAGGTCGAGTGGCGTCGACGTTACGCCAGCGGCAACTGAGCCGTGAAAACCCAAGCGATCGACCGGTCTCTCGTCGACAAATTGACCGCATTTCTTCCCGGAAGTGCGGTCGCAATGACGCTCGCCTTCCTGTTGCTGCCGATCACCTTCGGGCTTCTTGGTACGCTGCTGCCTGCCTTCGGTTATTTACCGGCCCTTGGCGGAAATGCATTCAGCTTTGACCCCTTCCGCAATCTTCTGGCCACCCCGGGACTGCCGATCGCGTCACTCCTGAGCCTGGCGACGGGCCTGATGGCCACAGCAATCTCCCTTGCCATAACGCTGATCTTCGTGGCGAGCTATGCAGGCACACCGACCATGTCGCGGCTGCAGCATCTCCTGTCGCCGCTTCTTGCTGTACCCCATGCAGCCGCCGCCTTCGGCTTTGCCTTCCTTGTCGCACCCTCGGGATTTCTCCTCCGTCTCGTCGCCCCGGTCTTCGGCATTGATCGTCCGCCGGACATTCTTGTGCCTCACGATCCGATGGGGCTGACGATGATCTCGGGCCTCGTGCTCAAGGAGACACCCTTCCTCTTTCTGGTGACCCTTGCGGCGCTACCCCAGGTCGACATAGCCGCAGCCCGAAGGCTGGCAGCCTCCTTCGGCTACGGACGGATTGCGGGGTTTTGCTACCTGCTCTGGCCGGCGCTTTACCGGCAGATCCGCTTCGCCGTCTATGCCGTCATCGCCTATTCGTCCTCGGTCGTGGATGTTGCGCTCATCCTCGGTCCCAACCTGCCGGGCACGCTCGCCACGCGGCTCGTCCAATGGATGAACGATCCGGATCTGTCGGCGCGGTTCCTTGCCTCGGCCGGAGCTCTCCTGCAACTGACTGTCACGATGGGCGCGCTCCTGTGCTGGTTCCTGCTGGAGCGGCTCGCATCGGTGCTGCTTCGCAGCTTGCGGGAGCGGGGCGTCAGATTCGTCCGGGACCAGTTCCTGCGCCACGCATCAATCCTCCTGGTTGCCCTGGTCGGTGGCGCCGTATTCGCAGGCCTGGCCGTTCTCGCCATCTGGTCTTTTGCCGGACTCTGGCAATTTCCCGATCTGCTGCCGCAGAGCTTCACGCTCAGGAGCTGGATGAATGCCCTGCCGCGCATCGGTGATCCGCTGGTGACGACGCTGGTCACGGGCGCCGCGTCAACCTTGATTGCTGTTCTCCTCACCATCGGCTGTCTGGAGCGTGAGATTCAGACCGGACGTGCGGTGGGTGAGACGGCGCTGTTGATGCTCTATCTGCCGCTGATCGTCCCGCAGATCACTTTCGTCTTCGGCTTGCAGCTTCTCTTCATCGGCAGTGGTAGTGAGCACAGGTTTGCGGCCCTCGTCCTCGTCCATCTGGTTTTCGTGCTGCCCTATGTCTTCCTGTCGCTGGCCGATCCCTGGCGGGCCATGGATCGCCGCTACGAGATCATCGCGACAGCTCTCGGACGTTCACGACTCTCGGTACTGCTCTCGATCCGCCTGCCCATGCTGCTGCGTCCCATCCTCACGGCGGCAGCTGTTGGTTTTGCGGTGTCGGTCGGGCAATATCTGCCGACGCTGCTGATCGGGGAGGGGCGGCTCGCGACCATCACCACCGAGGCCGTCGCACTCGCCTCCGGCAACAACCGCCGCGTCATCGGAGTCTATGCCCTGCTGCAAACCATCCTGCCTTTTCTGGCCTTCGCACTTGCGGCGCTGCTGCCGGCTGTTCTCCATCGCAATCGCCGGGGGATGAGGGTCTGACCATGCTTAAACCACACCCGACCGCCGGTCTCTGCCTCTCGAATGTCGAGATTCGCCTTGGCGAGAGCAGCTTGATCGACCTGACCGCAGACGTGCAACCAGGCGCGGTGCTGACGGTGATGGGGCCATCCGGATCCGGGAAGTCCACGCTTTTGTCTTTCATCGGCGGCTTTCTCGATCCGGTCTTCGAGGCAGCAGGGACGGTCTCGGTCGATGATGTGGACCTCCTGTCGCTGGCGCCGCAGGCCCGCCGTGCGGGCATCCTCTTTCAGGATCCGCTGCTCTTCCCGCATATGTCTGTCGGGGCCAATGTCGCCTTCGCCATACCAGCTGATGTCTCGGACCGGCGCCAGCGTCGGAAGATAGCGGCAGACATTCTCACTGAGATGGATCTCGCTGGCTTCGACGAGCGCGATCCGGCGACGCTGTCCGGCGGACAGAAGGCTCGGGTGGCTCTGGCCCGCGTTCTCGTCTCGCGGCCACGACTGCTACTGCTGGACGAGCCCTTCTCCAAGCTCGACATGGACCTGCGCGCCCAGATGCGGAGTTTGGTTTTCGAGCGCGCACGCAAACTCGGCCTGCCGGTCATTCTGGTAACCCATGATGAAGCCGATGCCGCGGCCGCGGGCGGGCCGGTGCATCGCCTGGCCGCAAAGGTTTCGCATCATGGGTGAGCATGGCGTCGCGACTGCACAGGTCTTGCTGCTCGGGGGAGGTCACGCCCATGTCGAGGTGGTGCGACGTCTTGGAAAACTGGGGCTGGGTCCGCGGATCACGCTCGTGTCGCCGTCCCGGTATGCGCCCTATTCGGGCATGTTGCCCGGTCACATAGCCGGCGAGTATGGGTTCGACGACTTTCACATCGATCTGGCCGCACTCTGCACGAAGGCCGGCGTGAGCTTTGTCGAAACCGCTGCGACGGCCATTGACGCGGACCGCCGGATGGCCTCGCTCGAATGTGGGCGGAACCTCAGATACGACTTGCTGTCGATCGACATCGGCTCCACCCCGTCGCTGCCCCGGGAGATATCGAACGGTATCTCCGTCAAGCCGATCTCAAGCTTCACCGATCGTCTCGCACGGCTGGACGCACTGGCCGCGAAAGGCCGGCTCTCGACGCTTGCAGTGGTCGGTCAGGGGGTAGCCGGCGCAGAGGTCGCCTTCGCGCTGAAGCGCCGCTTCGCCGGACGGGACATTCGCGTTGCGCTCCTGGGGCGCGCGTGCGAGCCTGTTCCGGAACGAAGCTCGCAGGCGCGGCGCTTCGTGGAGCGGGAATTGCAGGCGGCGGGGATCGCGCACCATGCCGCTTTCGATGTCGTCGCGTTCCACGGCGGCGAACTGATTGCCCGCGATGGCCGGCGATTGCCGGCGGATGAAGTCGTCTGGACCACGTCAAGCGGTGCGCCGGGCCTCCTGCGCGACACGGGGCTTCTCCTCGATGCGAAGGGGTTCATCCGCGTGGACGAAACGCTGCGGTCAGTGTCACACCGGAACGTCTTCGCAGCCGGCGACGTCGCGTCGCTGCCGGACCCGCGACCGAAGGCAGGCGTTTTCGCAGTGCGGCAGGGCCCGGTTCTGGCCGACAACATCCACCGCAGCCTAATCGGCCAAGCCCTCAAGCCTTATCGACCGCAACACTCCTGGCTGGTGTTAATATCGCTGGCCAATGGGCGCGCGATCGCCGACAAATGGGGCTTCGCGATCCTCGGTCGCTGGGTGGCCCGATGGAAGCATCGCATCGATAGCCGCTTCATGCAGCGCTACCGTTAAGGCCGGATGGAAGCCTGTCACTGCGGGCACGCGAGGAAGAAGACAGCTGGCTTAAAGCTTTGATCGCACGCAGGTGATGTCTAGAGCAGCTTCACCCTGGCGGAAAAGCGGGTGCCGTCCGTTCCGTCAAGCGTATAGCTTCCGTCAAGCTGTCTGAGCGACCCCTCCATCAGCTTTGTGCCTGTCCCGCGCACGATCGTCGCAGGATCGAAGCCCCTGCCGTTGTCGTTCACTTTCAGCCATGACATGTCGCCGGTCTCTTCCTTCTGCAGGCTGACCTCGATCCGGGCTGTTCCGTCGTCCTCGAATGCGTATTTCAGACAGTTGCTGACAACCTCGTTGACAAGCAGGGCAAGCGCCGTCGCCCGGTCGTTCGAGACGCAAAGAGGAGCGAGGTCGAACTCGACAGTAACGCCTACACCATAGGCGTCGATGACATTTTCCGTGACCCGGCGGACCAGTTGGGCCGCATCGAGGGCCGCATACGCATCGTGTTGGTAGATGAGCTCATGCACCGCGACCATCGCCTTGATGCGATCACTCAAGGCACGGGATTCTTCGCCGGGTTTCAAATGGAGCCGTATCAGCGACATGACGGATTGGAGATTGTTCTTCACCCGGTGGTGAATTTCTCTCAGGAGAAGCTCGTTCTTGTCCAGGGCGGTCTGCAGCGCTTCAGCCTGTGCATCCTGTATGCGCAGCAGAGTTCTAATCCGGGACGCCGCTCCGATCGATCCCAGGCAGGCAAGCGCTGTGACCACGGACAAGATGTAGATGTTGTTCCAGAACGGCCGCATGAGGAGGCTCAAGTCGGCTGCCGCGACCGCAACGAACGGCGTGTCCTCCACCTTTCTGTAGCCAACAAGCCTCTGCACGCCATCAAGCGGAGATGCTTCGGCGGTATAAGTGCCACTCGGCGCCTTTTTCAGATAGTCCGTGAAGAGGACATAGCCACTCATGTCGAGGCCACTGTCTGGCTTGGGGTAGCGCGCAACCAGTTGTCCGTCTTCGCGAATAAAGCTGATGGCGAAGTTGCCTCCGAGATTGACGGCTTCCCAGATCGGTTTCATCAGGTCCGTCGAGAGTGATACCGTAACCACGCCTGCAAAGGCGCCCGCATTTTCGAACCTGCGGCTGAAGACAAAGATCTGTTCGCCATTGAGGCGGCTGATCAGGAGCGAGGACACATAATCCTCACGGCCAGCCTGCAGCACCTTGAAGTATTCGCGATCGCGGATGTCGATCGGCTTCACGTCCGGGTCTGTCGAATACAGGGTGTTGCCGTTTGCATCGACGACATACGCCTTGACGGCTCCTGGCAGGCCCTCCAGGGCGCTGCGGATATCCCGCACTGTACCGACCTGCAAGGGCGCTCGTCCCGACTCGACGAGGTCGACCAGACGTCGGGTCGCCTGGCCCCCGAATTCATAGATCCATTTCGCATGGGTGGCGACGACCAGGCTGGAGGTTGCCACGCGGTCTTCTGCCGCCCTGACGGTGTCGTGGTAGGATTGATACGCCCAGGACAAGGCCAGGGTAATGAAGCCCACCCACGCGACCACAATGGCGATGACCACGAACTTCTGGGCCTTGCCCGGCGCGTAACGCTCCATGAATTGTCCCGGCCCCGCAGTGCAGCCGGCCCGTGAGCCTGCCCGAATTATCCTCAATGCTTCGCGACGTTAGGCCATGCTGCACGTCCTATCAAGACGGCATGAGCCGGGACTGTACGAATAGATCCGTCGCCCGTTTGATCATTCGATCGCGCGTCGGAATACGGGACTTGGAAGGAAGGGGATGGAGGTGTGGTCAGATGACGTAGGAGCTCGCCTGCCGCTTCGTTGGCCATGAGGTGAAACCGGAAAAACCCTCATGTTCTCCATATCATCGCGTCCGGTTGACATGACCACACTTCCGAAAAAGGAAACGGATTTTCCCGCCGAAGGTTCCGGGTCATGCGCGTTAGGAAGACGGCACGGCAAGATCAGCCGTTGCTCGCGATCTTTACCCGGTTACGTCCACCATCCTTGGCGTTGTACAGCGCCTGGTCGGCCCGACGATAAGCCTCTGTCAATTCGGATTTTGACGTCAGTGATGCGACGCCAAAGCTCGCCGTGACGGTCAGAGAGTGCGGGAGGCCGGGAAGCGACATCACCTCGGACCGCAATTTCTGGGCAAACTGTACTGCCGCATCCACCTTGGTGTTGGGCAGGAATATCGCGAATTCTTCACCACCCAACCGGCCGGCAATCGCGCCGTGTGGAACAGATGTGCGAATTCGTTCGCCGACGGTCTGGATCACAAGGTCGCCAAGCTGGTGCCCGTACGTGTCGTTAATCTGCTTGAAATGGTCCAGATCACAGAGAATGAACGCATGAGGAACGGGCCTGGTCTGCGCGAAGAAGGCGTGTACGCGGCGGTCAAATCCCCTTCTGTTCGCAAGCCCCGATAGGATATCCAGTTCTGACTCCGTGCGCTGCGCCACCATAATGTCCAGAATAAGCGTCGCCAGCAGCGTCAGGCCGACCGCAACCATAAGCACAGCCGTCGAGCTTTGAGATATCAGGGCATAGCCGGTGTGAATGTAGTCCGCAGCCGTGCTGCCGGAGCCAACGAGCACGGCCAGTCCAGCCTTGGCGAAAAAGTGCAGCCCGGTGACAAGCAGCAGGGCACCGAGGAACCCATCGATGCCGGAGCGACCGCGATTAAACAGGACGATACCGGCACTGGTCAGGACAACGAGCGCGAACGGGCTCTGATACAGAAATGCGTGGACCCAGGTCCCCCTTGGCAGGTCGTAGATAAGATATGCGACGACGAGGCTGACAGAAATGAAAGCAACAACGATCGGGCGCGCGATGGACCGGCCATAGAGTTTCGCGATCCCGATTGCCAGCATGACCATGCCGCAGAGTACAGCTGCAAAAGCTCCCAGCGCCCAGGGCTTTGGCGTCGGTGAATAGGCGACGAGAAGCTCGCACACCGCCGACAGAGACGCGACACCAAAGCCAGCTGCGATCCATAAGGCTGACGAACGAGACTGGCTGCGCTGTGCGACAACGACAAAAACGGCACTGAAGGAAAGTGCTACGAGGAGATTGACCGCCAGAAGATAAGCCGCCCCATCCATCAACTTGCCGCCTTCTACCACTTTAACGCACGCTAACCGATATGCAGACTAACTTGGAAGGGTAAACCCTTTGCCCCACGGCTTCAACGTTATCGCTTCATCACAGCTTGTGCAGCGTCACCAGCTACTGACCCGCCGCCTTGGGCATCGGCGTCAGCAGGCGCAGAGCGGTATCACGGCTAAGCGGTCGGGAAAGCTGGAAGCCCTGAAGGTTATCGCATCCCAGTAAGGTCAAGGCGTCGCGCTGCTCGACGGTCTCAATGCCCTCCGCCGTAGTCTTTAGGCCCTTGAAGCGTGCCATCTGGACGATTGCCTCAACCAGAGGTAGACCGCCGCCCTGTTGGATGCCATCGACGAACACCTTGTCGATTTTTATCCGGTCGATGTCCAGATTGAGAAGCTGCCCGAAGGAAGAGTTTCCCTTGCCGAAGTCATCGACCGCAAACTTTACGCCGGCACTCCGCAGAAGCTCGACGGCTGACGCTGCGCGTCCGTCCGCATCAGCTGCCACCCGTTCTGTGATCTCGATTTCCAGTCGAGACGGAGCGATCGAATATCGAGCGAGCGTTTCAAGAACGCGCAGCGGATAACCCGGTGCCATGAGTTCCAGGGCCGACGCGTTCACGGCGACTGTCACATTCAGAGGTGATAGCTCAGCCAGTAGACTGCAGGCGTCCTCCAGAACGAGACGGCCTACTTTCTCGATCAGTCCTGCCTCTTCCGCAATGGGAATGAAGACCTCGGGAGAGACGGCTCCGAAGGTCGGATGCTGCCAGCGGCAGAGAGCTTCCAGTGACGAGACATGCCCATCGGCGGCGGCATAGACGGGCTGATAATGAACCTCGATCTGTGTTCCGGATTCGAGGGCCGCGGACAGCTCGCGTTCGAGCGCGTGGCGACGGCGCAGCAGTTCTTCCATATGTGTGCCGAAAACGGCGTAGGTGTTCCGCCCGGCTGCTTTGGCGTGATAAAGGGCTATATCGGCATGCCGCGTAATGTCGGTCGCGTCCAGACCGGGGCTTGAGATCGCTATGCCGACACTTGCGCCGACCGTGATGTGACGGTCGTCAATGAGAAAGGGCATGCGCAGCCGGGCGACGATCTGTTCGGCCAGTTGTTCTATGGCAGGCTGGTCCTCGATGTCGCACAGCAAGGTGAATTCATCGCCGCCAAGGCGGCATACGAGCGCGGATGGCGCCACCTCCAGCAGACGCAGCGCGACCTCCTTGATCAAGGCGTCTCCGACGGGATGCCCATAGGTGTCGTTGACAGCCTTGAAATGATCGAGGTCCACGAAAAGCACTGCGCTAGCTTTGCCGGATGCCTCGGATGCAAGTCGTTCTTCAAGGACGCGGTTGAACCTTGCCCTGTTGACGAGGCCCGTCAATGGATCATGCATGGCGAGATGTCTCAGTTCACTCTGGCTTGCCGCCAGACTTCGGGACCGTCGCCAGATGCCCTGACAAAGGAAAGTCATCACGGTGAAGACCGAAAGCCCCACGAGCAGGATCACCGGATAGACGGCGCGAATGACGCTTGAGCCTGGACTGAAGGGTTGCCACTGAAAGTAACCGATGGTCTCGCCTGAACTCGATCGAAGGGCAACGCTGGAATGGCCCCCTTCGGCGGCAGGTGTTCGCACGAAGGCCAGGTTGTTGAACAGGTAATCGGCCTCCAACTGCTGAAGCAGTATGCCATCGAGATAACGGACGGCCACATGGACATGCTGCATGCCGGGTTCCTGCTCGATCTCCCCACTATCCGACACGATCGGCTTGGCACTGACGATGGCTGCGCGCCCACGGATGTCCAGCAGGTCATCTTCGCCGATCGACAGGATGGTAGAACTGTCCGATGTCTCTCCGGCCTTCAGCCGTTGCCGCAGGCGTTCGATCATCGGTTTGGCAACGGCCACGATGTCGGTTGCTGACGGAGATGACTGTGGTGCAGCGATGAACTCGTAGAGAAGGTCGCTCTTGGCCGTCAGCACCAGGGCCGCGTCGTGCTGGAAATAAGTGTGCATCCATTCACCGAGATTGGATTCCATCCACTCGATGTCTTCTTGTTGCACACGCAGAACGGCGTCATCCCAAACCGTCACGCTTTCCTGATTGTGAGCGACGGATGTTTCGAGCTTGGCCACAACCAGATTGAGCAGCCCTTGCTGCCGTTTGCTTGCGGACTGATCCGCTTCGACCGAAGCCAGGATCAGCGCACCGAAAAGCAGCGCAGTCGTCAAGCCTGCTGCAAGAAGCGGCAGACCCCACACGACGAGGGATTTTCGGCGAAACAAACTCTGCATGCGGTGCTCTCAGTATGATCAATTCCTCTTGTATTCGCGGCATCTTAATTTCCGGCGAATGCCGATACGTAAAATCATGCCCTCTCCGATATTCCGCAATAAATTTCACTGTAATAAAAATATTGCGAAAGGATTGACGTGATGCTCATCGTGCTTTAGATGTGCCTGCATGCAATAAATTCTGAGTGTCGAATTTTATTGCGGCCATCTGTTATCTCTGGGAGGGGAAAATGCTGAAGTCTTTGAAGGCTGCAACCGCCATCGGGCTGGTTGCCGCCGCCGCCGTCGCTTTGCCTGCTGCTTCGGCCAATGCCGAAGGAAAGTTCGCCTGCGAGCCGGGCGAAACCTATGTCATGAACGTGATGGTATCAGGCCATCCGTATTGGGTGCCGGTCTTTGAGGGCTTCAAGCAGGCGGCCAAGGCGCTTGGCTGCGAAGCGGCATTCACGGGAACGCCGGACTATGACATCACCAAGCAGATCGCATCCTTCGAACAGGAGTTGGTGAAGAAGCCCAAGGGCATCCTGCTGCATCCGATGCAGTCGGATCCGTTCATCGAGCCGATCAACAAGGCGATTGACTCGGGCATTTCCGTCACCACATTCGCCGCCGACTCGCCGAAGTCCAAGCGCACCGCCTATATCACCTCCGACAACGTCGCCGAGGCGAAGTTCGCAGCCGAGGAAATCGTCAAGGCGCTTGGCGGCAAGGGCGAATATGCCGTTCTCGAAAATCCGGGTCAGAGCAACCACGACCTGCGGGTGACCGCACTCATCGACTACATGGAGCGCACCCATCCGGACATGAAGCTGGTTGGGCGTCAGGCGACGAATCAGGATTCCAACGCAGCCTATCAGGCAGTCTCTGCGATGCTTCAGGCAAACCCGAACCTGGGCGCGCTCTGGATCCCCGAAGCCGGTTCGGCAGAAGGCGCGGTTGCCTCCGTACTCGAAGCCAAAAAGAAGGTCCTGATCCTCCATGCGGACATCACCCCCACCACGCTTGAGCACATCAAGCAGGGCAACATCCACATGTCGATCAACCCCAACCAGGGTATTCAGGGCTTCATGGGCTTCATGAACACCTTCCTTGGCGCCCATCCGGAGCTGATCGATCCGTTCAACGACTACAAGGTTTCGGGCTTCAACCCGATGCAGATCCCGTCGATGGACAACGGCTTCGCGGTCATCACCAAGGCCAACGCCGCATCCTTCGATCTCAACGAATACATGAAGGGTCGCTGAGCGCGACCCGACGTGACCCCGGCGGCGCCTCTTGCGGCGCCGGGGAAGTCGAAGTGACGAAAGGGGAGGGGTGTCATGACCGAGGTCGTTCTCAGCATGACGGATGTGCATAAGTCGTTTGGACCGGTTCAGGCCCTGCGTGGCGCCCAACTGGAGCTGCGCCGCGGAGAAATCCATGCGCTGGCCGGTGAAAACGGTGCGGGCAAGTCAACGCTGATGCACATCATCGACGGCATCCTTCAGCCCGATCGCGGCGAGATCCGCCTCGATGGCGCCCCCGTTCGCATCGCCTCGCCGAATGCCGCCAATCGGCTCGGTATCGGCTTCGTCCATCAGGAGATCTCACTGTGCCCCGAGATTTCCGTCGCCGAAAACATGTTCATGGCCGAAACCGGCAGCAGCCGTACCCTCTTGATGGATTACCGCGCACTGGTCTTGCGCGCCGCTGAGATCCTCAAGGAGATCGGCGATATCGATCCGAGGCGCCGAGCCGGCGACCTCTCGATTTCGCAGCAGCAGATCGTCGAGATTGCCAAGGCACTCACGCTGGACTGCCGGATTCTGATCCTTGACGAGCCGACGGCTGCCCTCACCGAAACCGAGGCGCAGACGCTGTTCAGGATCATGCGTCGCCTCGCTGACCGGGGGATCGCGATCATCTATATTTCCCACCGCATGGCGGAGATCTTCCAGCATTGCGACCGGATCACCATCATGCGCGACGGCTGCCACATCAAGACGGCAGACATCGCGGCAATTACCCCGGAAGACGTCGTCAACAGCATGGTCGGGCGCGTGCTCGACAAACTCTACCCGCCCAAGCAGGCCCCGGACGCCAAGTCGGACGAGATCATCCTCTCTGTGCGCAATTTAACCGAGGGACGCAGGGTTTCAAATGTCAGCTTTGACTTACGCAAGGGTGAAATTCTTGGTCTGGCCGGGCTGATCGGGGCAGGGCGCAGCGAGATCGTGCGCGCCATCTGTCGCCTGGAGGGTAAGGCCAAGGGAGAGGTAATCCTGAAAGGGCGGAAGCTTTCTCTGCGCGACTATCGCGACAGCATTCGCGAAGGGTTGGTCTATGTCTCCGAGGATCGCAAGGGCGAGGGCCTGTTCCTCAATATGTCCATCGCCAGCAATGTCTCGGCTCTCGATCTGAAGCGGGTGGCCAATCCCCTCGGATTGATCAGCCGGCGGCAGGAGACGACCCGGGCCGAGCACTACGGCGCGCGGCTGAAGCTTCGCTCCAATGGCGTGGGGGATGCCGTCAACACGCTGAGTGGCGGCAACCAGCAGAAGGTGGCGCTTGCCAAGATGTTGTCGGTCGAGCCGGAGGTTGTGTTCCTCGATGAACCGACACGTGGCGTCGATGTCGGCGCCAAGGCCGAGATCCACCGTCAGATCCGCGATCTCGCCAATGAGGGTGTTGGCGTTGTTGTCATCTCCTCGGAACTTCCCGAGCTGATCGGGGTGAGCGACCGGGTGCTGGTGGTGCGTGAGGGGCGCATCAACGGAGAGGTGACCGGGTCCGAAATGACCGAAGAGAGCATCATGCATCTCGCATCGATCAACAGTCAGTTGCTCCGGGGCGATACCTTGCCTGTGGAGGCTGCGTCACGGGCTGAATTCTCGCAGCAAGGCGAGGCATGAGGGGAATCGAACTATGGTAACGATGGAAACACAGCATCAGGTACGGCTGGCAGCAGAGCGCCGCGCGCACTGGTGGACACCCGCGATCAAGGCGCGCGAAACGGGCCTGATCGTCATTATCCTGACGTTGTTCACGGTGATGTCCTTCATCTCGCCCTACTTCCTGACGGTCGACAACCTCCGGGCCATGGCCATGGCCTTCGCGGTGGAGAGCATTGTCGTCGTCGGGATGACCATCCTCCTGATCTCGGGTGGCATCGACCTTTCTGTCGGCTCGGTGACGGCGCTTGCCATGGTGGTCGCCGGATGGCTTTTTCTCAACGGGATCGATCCCTGGGCAGCCGCGGCCTTCGCCATCGCCGTCACCATTTGCATCGGCATGTTCATGGGCTTTCTGACCACGGTCGTCGGCCTCCACCATTTCATCGTCTCGCTGGGTGTGATGGTGATCGCCCGCGGTATCTGCCTGCTGGCAACGGGTGGTCGTCCGCTCGGGCTCTACTCTTTGCCGCCTGAGTTCAAGTTCATCGGCCAGGGTGCGATCTACGGCATTCCGCTCGTCATCATCATCTTCGTGGTCGTCGTTGTGTCCTTCGACTTTCTGCTGCGCCGGACAACGGCCTTCCGCAAGGTCTTCTATACCGGCAGCAACCCCAAGGCGGCCGCCTATTCCGGTATCCGCGTCGGCCGCGTTGTCTTCGCCACCACCACACTCTGCTCTGCACTCTGCGGTGTGGCCGGCGTTATCTACATGGCCCGCTTCGGTTCTGCTCAGCCCAGCTTCGGCGTCGGCATGGAGTTGAACGTGATCGCCGCAGCGGTCATCGGCGGCGCCAGCCTTTCGGGCGGAGTCGGTACCATCTTCGGTGCCATCCTCGGCGCAGTCCTGCTTTCGGTGGTTTCCAGCTCGCTCGCCTTGCTCAACGTGTCGGTTTACTGGCAGGACATCATCAAGGGAAGCATTTTGCTCACCGCCGTGTTGTTCGACCACTATCTGGTCAAGCGCCGCCGCTGAGCAGCCGGGAAGCAACGAGGAGACGACGCGTCATGGTGGACTACAGGGATGAATTCGATCAGCAGCGCCAGATGTATTCGGTCCTCGTCCTGCATTTCATCGAGGGCGTGAAGCAGTCGGAGATCGCCGAGAAGCTCAACCTCTCGCATACGAAGGTGAACCGCATGATTGCTGCTGGCCGCAAGGCGGGCATGGTCAAGATCAGCATCTCCAGCCCCTATCAGCGGCTGGTCGATATGGAGAACGACGTCACCCAGCGCTTCGGCCTGAAGCAGTCGGTGGTTACTCCGACGGTGTCCGACAATCCGGAGACGACGCTGCAGATGGTCGGACGGGTCGCGGCCAACCATCTCCTCGAAACGCTTCGTGATGGCGACATCATCGCCATCACCGGCGGCAAGGCAGTGAGTGCCGTAGTCGAAAACCTGGAGGCCGAGCGCCGTTTCGATATCAGGGTCGTGCCGCTGACCGGCGGCGTGCAGGGCAAGCATTATACCGACGTCAATCACCTGGCGACGCAACTGGCCGACAAGCTGGGTGGTACGGCGCAGCTTGTCCACGCCCCCCTGTTTGCCGAGGACGAGCAGCAGCGTGACCTCCTGATGAATGTCGCCTCGATCCGCGAGGTCTTTGATCTCGCGCGCCAGGCGACCGTCGCCCTCGTGGGCATAGGCTCCGTCCAGGCGCCGGGCTCTGGTTATTACGACCTGTTGCCGGATCCGGCACGGGGTGGCCAGGCGCTTGTTGACGCGGGCATTGCCGGAGAATTTCTGGCGCATCTGATCAAGGCGGATGGTTCGCTTGCCGAGATCGATCTCAATTCGCGGGTTGTGGCACTCGACCCCGCGGACCTCGCCAATTGCCCGACCATCATCGGGGTGGCGGCAGGCAGCTTGAAGGCGGGCCCGGTGGCAGCAACCCTTGCCGGGCGGTTTTTGACCTCGCTCGTGGTGGACGAAGAAATCGCCCGGGCACTCGATACACATGGGGAAGGATGATCCGGTGACGGACAAAGGCATACTCAAGAGGCCCATCGGCCGAAGCGGCATTGAGGCATCGGCGGTCGGGCTCGGCACCTGGGCAATCGGTGGCTGGATGTGGGGCGGCACCGACGAGGCTCAATCGATCAGCGCCATCAGGGCTTCCATGGATGCGGGAATCTCGCTCATTGATACGGCACCCGCTTATGGCATGGGTCTGGCCGAAACCATTGTCGGCAAGGCGATTGCAGGCCAGCGCGACAAGGTCGTGCTCGTCTCCAAATGCGGTCTCGTCTGGCATGTGGGAGAGGGGACTTACTTCTTCGAGCAGGCTGGCAAGCCGGTTCACCGCTTTCTGGGTCCGTCCTCCATCCGCTACGAAGTCGAACAAAGCCTGCGCCGTCTGGGCACCGACTATATCGACCACTATGTCACCCACTGGCAGGATGCGACGACGCCGATTGCCGAGACGGTCGGCGAACTGCTTCGCCTGAAGGACGAGGGCAAGATCCGCTCGATCGGTGCCAGCAATGTTTCAGAGGCAGATCTGGCCGCCTATCTGGCAACCGGTGCGCTCGACGCGATCCAGGAGGAATACTCCATGGTGAAACGCGACATTGAGAAGAGCTTTGTGCCGACATGCCTGGATAACGAGGTTTCCATTCTCAGCTATTCGTCGCTCGCGCTCGGCCTGCTCTCGGGCAAGATCGGTCCTGAGCGGGTCTTTGCGGATGATGACCAGCGGCATGGCAATCCACGCTTCAGTCTCGCAAATCGCCAGAGGGTCGCGAGACTGATGGACGTGGTCCGGCCAATTGCGGACCAGCATGCAGCATCGGTCGCCCAGGTGGTGATTGCCTGGACGATCGCCCAGCCGGGCATCACCTTCTCGCTCTGCGGTGCGCGCGATCCCACCCAGGCGATTGAGAATGCCGGCGCAGCATGCTTGCGCCTGACCGAACACGAACTGTCGACCATCACGGCCGGCATCAGAGACCATCTGGTCGAACTCGACCGGTAACCCTCACAGACCGCAACAGAGAATTGGGACGTTGGCGTCAAAACCAGCGAACGGTACTTCCATGTCCACATTCCGCGAGGACGCGCTCAGGCGAATTCGACAGGACGGCGATTTCGATGCCGTTGTGGTCGGCGGCGGCATCAATGGCATCGCCGCCTATCGCGATCTCGCGCTGCAGGGATTGCGCGTGCTTCTGGTCGAGCGGGACGACTTCGCATCCGGCTGCAGCGCCGCGCCCTCGCGCATGATCCATGGTGGCCTGCGTTATCTCGAAAACGGTGAATTCAATCTCGTCCGGGAATCGCTTGCAGAACGCGATGCACTGCTCAGGCTTGCACCCCACATGGTCCACCCTCTGCCGACGACGATCCCGATCCACTCGACTTTCAGCGGTCTCTTCAATGCAGCCGCGACCTTCTTCGGTTCTGCCGGCAAGCCCTCGAGCCGAGGGGCGCTGGCGATCAAGGCGGGCCTCTCACTCTATGATTTCGTCACGCGCAAGAACCGGCTCCTGCCGCGCCACGAATTCCGCAGTGGTCAAAGCACCCGGGCACGCTGGCCCGCGCTGACACCCAGGATCCGCTACTCGGCGACCTATTACGACGCCTGGATCAGCCAACCGGAGCGGCTGGCACTCGAGCTCGTCCTCGACACGCGTCGCGACGCGCCTCAGGCGATCGCCCTGAACTATGCGCAATTGTTGCGCATAGGCGACGGGTACCAGCTCTCGGCGCAAGGGTCGAACGAACTGCTCGTCATTCGCCCGCGCATCATCGTCAATGCCACGGGCGCCTGGATCGACGAGACGATCACGTCGCTCGGCGATGGCGTGAGGCCAGCCGAGAAAACGGTCACCGGCACCAAGGGGTCACATCTCATCCTCGCGAATGACGCCCTCTATCAGGCCTTGAACGGCCACATGATTTTCTTCGAGAACATCGACAACAGGGTCTGTGTCCTCTTTCCCTATCTAGGCCGCGTGCTGGCCGGATCCACGGATATCAAGGTCGACAAGCCGGGGCGGACGCGCTGCGAGCCGGAAGAACGCGACTACATCCTCGCCGCCATCCGCACCGTCTTCCCGGATCTCGTCATCGCTGCCTCCGATATCGTCTTCAGCTTCAGTGGCATCCGTCCGCTGCCACGCAGCGATGCGGAATTCACGGGCAAGATCTCGCGCAGCCATGTCATTCATCGTGTTGAAAGTGATCCGCCCCAGCTCTGCATGGTCGGCGGCAAGTGGACGACCTTCCGCGCTTTCGGCGAACAGGTGGCGGACGAAGTGCTGGCCTTCCTCGGTCGTCCCCGCATCGCGACGACGGCCGACCGCCCGATCGGCGGCGGCCGGAACTACCCGGCGGATGGTGAGCGATTGTCGGCGCTGCTCTCCCGCGAGTTTCCCATCGGCAAGGCCCGCGCCGATCACCTCGCATCCACCTATGGATCGCGGGCCTTCGATCTCATGGCCTTCTGCAACGGACGTCCGGATGACGTTTCCTTGTCCTCCACAACGGTGATGACGCTGGCCGAAATCCTCTGGCTCGTGACGCGCGAAGACGTTCGCCACCTGGCCGATATCGTGCTCCGCCGTACGAGCCTTGCGATCACCGGCCGGATTGATCTCGAAATTCTCGACACCCTGCTGGCCGTCATGGCCCGCGAACTGGGCTGGACGGGCGAGCAGATGCTGACAGAGCGGCGGCAGCTCATTGACGAACTTGCGACCTATTACGGGGTCTCGGTCGCAATGCTTCAGGACAGATGCAAGGAAAAGGACAAGGCGTCATGATACGAGTTTCCAGGAAAGCACGAATGAACAGGCTGTTTCGTCAGGGCGGCTGCCTCGACGTCGCCATCGATCACGGTGTCTGCAATGAGCCGAGCTTCCTTGTCGGCCTGGAAGACATGGCAGGCGTGGTGGACAAGTTGATCGAAGCGGGTCCAGATGCCATCCAGATGGCGTATGGGCAGGCAGACCTGCTTCAGGCAAGACCCGAGCGCGACAAGCCGGCACTCGTCATGCGTATCGACATGGGCAACCCCTACAATTCCACGCGCCACCGCAGCATGTGGTCGCAACTGCAGAACCATGACGAACCGATCATTGGCGCACTGGAAATGGACGCGGCCTGCGTCGTCGTCAATCTGTTCATGCTGCCCGACGAGCCGGAACTCTTCCGTCAATGCGTCGAAAACATTTCCCGCGTGCGCGCCGATTGCCATCGCTACGGAATGCCGCTGATGATCGAGCCGCTGGTCATGCTGCCCAACGATGTCAGGGGCGGCTATCAGGTGGATGGCGATGCCGAGAAGATTGTTACCCTGGTCCGTCTGGCTTCCGAAATGGGCGCTGACATCATCAAGGCCGATCCGACCAGCGATCCGGAGGACTTCCACAAGGTCATCGAAGCCGCCCGCTGTCCGGTTCTAGTCCGTGGTGGCGGTCGCGAAGATCTGCGCGTCGTGCTGGCCAAATCAGCGGCTCTGATGGCTCAAGGCGCGAATGGGATGGTCTATGGACGCAACATCTATCAGCATGACAATCCGAAGGCGGTCGTGAAGGCGCTGATGGCGATCATTCACCAGCGCGCCAGTGGCGAGGAAGCGTGGGACATCTATGTCAGTGGCTGAGAAAAACTACATTTTGGGCGTCGATGTCGGAAACACGGTCATCAAGGCCGTGCTTTTCGACACGCAAGGCCACCAGATCGCCCACTGCGCCATCGACGGCCAGTCGAGCTTTCCAGAACCCGGCCACGTCGAACGTGATCTCCTGGAACTCTGGGAAAACGGCTGCGCCGCGATCCGCGAGGTCATCTCCGCGGCCGGCGTCGATCCCAAGCGGATCCTCGGGATCGGATGTGCCGGCCATGGCAACGGCCTCTATCTGCTCGATCGGTCCTTGCAGCCGTTGAAAGGCATCCAGTCGCTGGACAGCCGTGCGGCCGATATCGCCGCAGAACTCGACCGTGAGAACGGGGACGCTCTCCAGGCGCGCTGTCTGCAGCGTCCCTGGCCATCGCAGACTCCGAGCCTGCTCGCCTGGATCAAGCGCCACGCGCCCGAGACCTATGCCACGATCGGCACCGTCCTGTTCTGCAAGGACTACATCAACTTCCGCCTGACCGATCGGCTGGCAAACGATATATCCGACCTCAGCGGCGCAGGGCTTCTCGCCATGCCGGAGGGGCAACTCGACGCTGATTTGCTCGGCCTCTACCATCTCGAGGATGCCCTGTCGTTCTTCCCCGAACGCGTCCAGTCTGCAGACATTGTCGGCCGGGTCACCGCAGCGGCGGCCAAGGCAACGGGTCTCGCGGAGGGTACACCTGTGATCGGTGGCTATTTCGACGTTGTCTCAAGCGCGATGGGTTCGGGCGTCATCCATGCCGGTGAAGCCTCGGTCATTGCAGGGACCTGGAGCATCAACCAGGTCTTTGCCGATGAGCCCGTCATCAGTCCCGATGTCTTCATGGTCACGACCTTCGGCAAGCATCGATACGTGAACATCGAGTCGAGCGCGACCTCCGCCGCCAATCTCGAATGGTATGTCCATCGCATGCGCGGCGACCATGGCAGCGAAGCCTTCGATCGCTGCAATGAGGAGGTCGGCAAGGTTGTAGCCCGCGCGGATGATCCTTTCTTCCATCCCTTCATCTTCGGCTCGCACCTCGGCGCCGAGTTTCGCGGCGGCTTCTATGGGCTCGCCGGGTGGCATGGCGAAGGCCACATGATCAGGGCGCTCTTCGAGGGCGTTTGCTTCGAACATCGACGGCATATCGAAGTGCTGCGAAGCGCCGGACTGTCTGTCGACCGCGCGGTCATGTCCGGCGGTGGATCGCGCAGCCCCCATTGGCCGCAGATGATGGCTGACGTCCTGGAGATCCCGCTCACCGTTGCCGAGGCCCGCGAGACCGGTGCGCTGGGGGCGGCGATCGGCGTCGCGGTCGCGGTCGGACTTTACGCTTCCTATGAAGAGGCAGTTGCCGCCATGACACGCTCTGCCAAAGACTTCCAGCCAAATCCGGCACGGACGGAGCATTTTCGCGGGCGATATGGGCTCTACACGGCCCTGATCGACCAGATGCGCGACTTCTGGAGCGCGCTGCGCCTGAAGTCCTAGGCCGGACGAAGACCACAGATGAACAGAGGCGATCCTGATCGCCAACGAAAGGACAGACCATGCCGGACACGACACGGCTCGATGGCGACTATGACTATGTCATCGTCGGGGCAGGGACAGCGGGCTGCGTTCTCGCCGCCCGCCTGACGGAGGATCCGGCGATCCGCGTGCTGCTGCTCGAGGCAGGCGGGTCCGACCGCTATCATTGGGTGCAGATCCCCGTCGGCTATCTCTACTGCATCGGCAATCCGCGCACCGACTGGATGATGCGCACGGCATCCGAACCGGGTCTCAACGGCCGCAGCCTCGCCTATCCGCGCGGCAAGGTGCTTGGCGGCTGCACCTCGGTCAACGGCATGATCTACATGCGCGGTCAGGCGGCCGATTACGATGGCTGGCGCGATCTTGGCAATCCCGGCTGGGGCTGGTCGGATGTGTTGCCCTATTTCCTGAAGTCCGAGGATTATCACGGGCCTGCAGGAGACATGCATGCAATCGGCGGCCCGTGGAAGGTCAGCCGCCAGCGCCTGAAATGGGATATCCTCCAAGCCGTCCAGGAAGGTGCTCGTGAATTCGGCATCGAACCGCGCGCCGACTTCAACGACGGCAACAATGAAGGATCCGGCTTCTTCGACGTCAACCAGCACAAGGGCGTCCGGTGGAACACGGCGCGCGGCTTTCTGAGGCCGGCCCTGAAGAGGCCCAACCTGCGCCTGGTCCAGCATGCTCTGGTCGAACGGCTGACCTTCGAGGGCAAACGCGTCACCGGCGTCCAGTATCGTACGCCGGGAGGCTCCTTTACCGCGAAAGCCACAGGCGAAGTCATCCTTGCCGCAGGCGCCATCAATTCGCCGAAGCTGCTTGAACTCTCTGGCATGGGCGATCAGGCTCGTCTTCAATCGCTCGGTATAAACGTCATTCTTCCGAAACCCGCTGTCGGCTCAAACCTGCAGGATCATCTCCAGATCCGCACGGTGTTCAAGGTGAAGAACGCGGTGACGTTGAACCAGCTCGCCAACTCCTGGCGCGGCAAGTTGAAGATCGCCGCCGAATATGCGCTGTTCCGTTCGGGGCCCATGTCGATGGCACCGAGCCAGTTCGGCATGTTCACACGATCCGGTCCCTCTGAGCAAAGTCCCGACATCGAATATCACGTCCAGCCGCTCTCCACCGACAAGCTCGGCGACCCGCTCCACCCATTTCCGGCAATCACCGTCTCGGTCTGCCAGTTGCGCCCGACCAGCACCGGCACATGCCACATCACTGCTACCGATCCGGCCCTGCAGCCGGAGATCCGCCCGAACTATCTCTCGACCGATCATGATCGATCCGTCGCTGTTGCCGCCATCCGTCAGGCGCGACAGGTGATGTCGGCTCGGGCACTGCGGCCCTACCAGCCCGAGGAGATCCTGCCAGGCCGCGAATTCGAGGAGGACAAAGCCCTGCTGCAAAAGGCCGGCGACATCGCCACCACGATCTTCCATCCGGTCGGGACCTGCCGCATGGGCCCCGATCCCGAGGCCGTGGTGGACCCCTCGTTGCGCGTGACGGGCATGGTCGGGCTACGGGTCGTTGACGCCTCGATCATGCCTCGTATCGTCTCAGGCAACACGGCCTCGCCGGTGGTGATGATTGCCGAGAAGGCCTCAGAACTGATCCGGCGGGAGCGAAGAGGCGCATGATACGCGGCGCCGTTCGCTGTTGCTAACGCTCAAGACTGCGCGATGGCGCATCTTAAGGCAGGCAGGCTGGCTCAGGTTGCACACTCAAGCTAGCCACGCGCCGGGATGTCCGGCGCGTGGGCAAGGTCGTGATTTCCCTTTGCGGGCAGAAAAGCCGACTGCCTTGAAAACCGCGGGACCTCTCGGGATCACGGATCCCTTTCAGGCAGCAACAGCCGGTCGCGACGCATCGCTGCTGCCAGCCCTGTAACGGATCAGGTCTTCGATCGAAATCAGCGGCAGTCCATGCAGCTTGCAGAATTCGATCAGCTCCGGAAGGCGTGCCATCGTGCCGTCGTCGTTGGCAACCTCGCAGATCACGCCGGAAGGCCTGGCGCCGATCAGGCGAGCGAGATCGACGGCTGCCTCCGTGTGTCCGGGGCGACCGAGAACACCTTGGGGATGAGCACGGAGCGGGAAGATGTGCCCCGGACGGGCAAAGTCTTCGGGCTTGGTCGTGTCGTCCATCAGCGCCCGGACGGTTGCGGCCCGATCCGCCGCAGAGATCCCGGTCGTCGTGCCGTGGATATAGTCGACCGACACGGTGAAGGCCGTCTTGAGATATTCCGTGTTGTTCGGGACCATCAGCGGGATATCGAGCGTATCCAGTCGCTCGCCTTCCATCGCGATGCAGATCAGCCCGCGGGCATGCTTCATCATGAAGGCGATGCTCTCAGGAGTCACGTGATCGGAGGCGACGATGATGTCGCCTTCGTTCTCGCGATCCTCGTCGTCGACCACGACGACCATGCCCCCGCGCGCGAGGGTATCCAATGCGTCTTCAATTTTCGAAAGTGTCATTCCAGTGCCTTTCAAGGGTAACCGCGTCAGCGGCCAAACCACGACCTTTCGGTCGCCATTCCATCCCTTGGGCGAACACAGCACGCACGCCTCCCCGACATGGGGAGCCGCAATAGCCGATGCTCTCTTTCATCCGGACTCTAACCGTCGGCTCCGGCATCGCACCGGATCTGCTGCCTTTCACCGAAGTGAAAGCGCTCGCGGGCTCCCGGCAAAGCCGGATACCGCCGGTGGGGAATTTCACCCCGCCCTGAGAACATCAGTAAGGTAGGGGAGAAGCCACTGGTTTTTCAAGGGGAAACTGAACAGTAACAACAAATTCGCGGCAGATGTCGCAACCGCTTCAGCCGAAGTCGCGAAACAAAAAAGCACGGTGCGCGGGGCACCGTGCAGGCTTGGGAGTTTAGGTTTGCAGGGAGCTGTCACCAGCAGCAGAAGCCACCATCGACCAGGAGATCGACCCCCGTGACGAAGCTCGAGGCCCCCGAAAGCAGGAAGACGGCGGGTCCAACCATCTCGTCAACGCTGGCCATGCGCTGCATCGGTGTCTGTTCTTCGAAGAGTTTCGTCTGGTGCACCATCTCGGGGCGTGTGTTCATGGGCGTCGCGGTGTAGCCCGGGCTGATCGTGTTGACGCGGACGCCGCGCCCCACCCATTCCATTGCCATCGACTTCGTCATGTGGATGACGCCTGCCTTTGAAGCATTGTAGTGGCACTGGTTGAGGCCGCGATTGACGATCACGCCCGACATGGAAGCAATGTTGACGATCGATCCGCGACCATTCTTCAGCATGGCGCGGGCTTCCGCCTGGCAGGACAGGAAGACACCCTTCAGATTGATGTCCATCATCGTCTGGAACTGGCTCTCTTCCATCTCTTCGGCCGGGTTCGCATTGGCGATGCCGGCGGCATTGACGGCGAGTGTCAGAGGTCCGAGTTCGGCTTCCGTGCGGGCAACAGCGTCGCTCAGCGCAGCGGACTGCGTGACGTCTGCGGCAATCTCGATGCTCCGGCGCCCTGCGGCCTGAACATGGCGCGCGGTAGTGGCCAGCCCGTCATCGCTGCGGCGATCAAGCAGTGCGACATCCGCTCCGCATTGGGCCAGACCGATTGCGATGCGCTGGCCGATGCCGCTGCCGGCGCCGGTTACCAGCGCCACATTGCCCGAGAGATCGAAAAGATTCGGGGCGTTCGAAGTCATGTCAGACATGGGTAATTCTCCTGCATTCAGCTCGTGGCGAGTTCCATGACCGACACGTCGTTGGCGTCTGCACGGTCAAGAATTCCAGCCTGTTTTCCCTGTGCCATCACCATGATCCTGTTGGAAACCCCAAGCACTTCTTCGAGATCCGAACTGACCACGATAACGGCGATGCCCTGGCGGGCAAGTTCCATGATGGTATCGTAGATTGAGGAGCGCGCTCCGACGTCGATGCCACGCGTCGGCTCGTCGAGCACCACCACCTTCGGGTTTCGTGCCAGCCATTTGGCGAGCACCACCTTCTGCTGGTTGCCGCCCGAAAGCTCGCCAGCATTCTGGCCGCCGCGCCCCTTGACGCCAAATTTCTTGATATAGCTATCGGCAAATTGGGCCAGCCGACCTGATGTTATCCAGCCTGATTTCGATACGGCGTCGAAGTTCGCGTAACCGATGTTTTCTGCAATCGAATGTTCGAGTACAAGACCCTGCAGCTTGCGGTCTTCCGGAACGAGGACCACACCGTTGCGGATCGCATCCCTTGGCGAGCGCGGTGTGATCACCCTGCCGTCGAGGACGACGTCGCCGGTTGCGATTGGGTCCGCCCCCGTGATCGCGCGCACAAGTTCGGTGCGGCCAGCGCCCACCAGACCCGCAATCCCGAAGACTTCGCCGCGCCTCACCGCGAAATCAATGTTGCGGAACGTGCCTGATGGAGAGGACAGGCCGCGCACTTCGAGCATGACGTCGTCGGACGGGACAGGTACTGCGGGGAACATGCGGTCCAGCGAGCGGCCAACCATTGCCTCGACAATCGTGCGGACGGGCACGTCGCCGCTACCGAATTCCTGTACCTTGGCGCCGTCACGCATGACGACGATGCGGTCTGCGATTTGCCGGATTTCTTCAAGTCGGTGCGAGATGTAGATGATGCCGACGCCGTCGGCCTTCAGCCGCTCGATCTGGCGGAACAGCAGCTGTGTTTCTTCACCACCAAGCGCTGCCGTCGGTTCATCGAGGATGAGCAGTCGTGCGTTCAGCGTCATAGCCTTGGCGATCTCGATCAACTGCTGCTTGGCGGTTGAGAGGCCTTCGACCTGTCGGCGCGGCGATACGTCGAGTCCGAGCCGCTGCAGGCCGGCATGGGCCCGCTCTTCCATCGCCTGGCGATCCACACGGCCGCCCTTCATAAGGTAGCGGCCAACGAAGACATTTTCCGCGATCGACAATTGCGGCAGGAGCTTCAATTCCTGATGGATCATGCCGAGGCCCGCATCCATCGCGGCACGTGGGGTGGCTGGCGCGTAAGGCGCGCCGAACCATGTCATGGTCCCGGAAGTTGGCTGAACGGCGCCGGAGATAATCTTCGAAAGGGTAGATTTTCCGGCGCCGTTTTCACCCAGCAGCGCCACGACTTCACCCGCTCTCACATCAAGGTCGATGCCGTGCAGGACCTCGAGCGATCCGTAGACCTTGCGGATCTGCCGGAGCGAGAGGATGGGAGGGAGGTCGTTGGCAGTCATGGCGCTGTCTTCCAGTCGGGATCAGGGATGCTCGGCTACGAACTTTGCAGCGTTTTCCGGCGTCGTCAGGAAGCCCGGCAGCAGCTGTTCGGCTGGAAGCGTTTCGCCGGCAGCAAGCTTGATGGCGCTGTCGACGGCGAGGCGACCGATACCACGAACCTGCTGCGTTGCGGTGGCGTCGAAGCCGCCTTCAGCCAGGATCGGCAGAGCCGTGGTGTCACCGTCGAAGCCCCCGACATAAACGCGCTGCGAAACGCCCGACACCTTGACTGCCTGGGCAGCGCCGAGAGCGAGGCCGTCAGCCTGTGCGAAGATCAGCGAAACATCCGGGTGAGCCTGCAGTAGGTTCTGGCCGATGTTGAGACCTTCGGCCTGCGACCACTGCTCGCTCCACTGCTGGGCAACCAGTTCAACGCCAGAATTCTCCCCGATCGCCTGCATGCAGCCCTTGGTGCGCTCGACTTCCGGCGTTGTACCCTTCTGGCCGTGGATCATGATCATCTTGCCCTTGCCGCCGGCGAGGCCGATGATGTGCTTGCAGACTTCATAAGCCGAAGTGGCGTTATCGGTCGCGATGAACGTGTCGCCGGGAGCGTCGTCGGCATTGCGGTCGACGTTGACAACCGGAATGCCGGCTTCCTTGGCAAGGCGCGTGGGAACGGCAGCAGCAGCAGCACCGGCCGGAATATAGATGAAGGCGTCGATGCCCTGCGTCAGCAGATCCTGAACCTGGCTGACCTGGGTCGCGCTGTCGTTTTTGGCGTCGACGGTGATGACTTCGATGCCCTTCTCCTTGGCATAGGCCTCAACGCCGATCTTGATCTGGTTGAAGTAGTCGGCCTGCAGGTTCGAGACCGCGAGCCCGATCTTCTTCACCTCTTCGGCGGATGCGCCGAGAGGGCTGAGGGCAGTCGTCGCCAGTGCTGCGGCGGCCAGAAGCATGGTTGTGAGTTTCATGGTAGATCTCCTCCGTTGTTTCGGCACCCCCGCTACCATCGCAGGACCGAAGTTTTGCCTGGCATCTGCCCGGCGGTGAACTGGCGGCTAAGCCGCCAAACTGAACCCTTGTCGAACCGTTACCTCCGCTTGATGGCTTCGGCTGCGACTGCAAGTGCGATGACGACGCCGATGACCACGGCCTGCGTGAAGGGCGAGACACCGAGAAGGTTGAGGCCGTTGCGCAGGACGCCGATGATCAGAACGCCGATGATGGTTCCGAGAATGCCGCCCTTGCCGCCACTCAGGCTCGTGCCGCCGATGACGACAGCCGCAATTGTGTCGAGCTCATAGGAGACGCCCGCAGTCGGCTGGACGGAGTCCAGGCGCATCGCGAGAACGACGCCGGCAAGCCCGGCAAGCAGGCCGGACACGACATAGACGCCGATCGTGTAGAGGTTGACGTTGATGCCGGCGAGGCGGGCGACTTCCTGATTGCCGCCAATCGCATAGAGCGAGCGGCCACCCGAGGTGTATCGCAGATAGATCCAGCCCAGAACGAAGACGACCAGCATCACCGCGACGGTGAGCGTCAGGAACCCGCCGTAGCGGGTATAGGCGAGCAGGCTGAACCAGGAGGGGAAGCCAACGATCTGCTGGCCGTCGGTGATCATGTTGGCAAGGCCGCGCGCCACCGACATCATCGCCAGCGTGGCGATGAAAGCCGGCACGCCCAGTGCGGTGATCAGCAACCCGGACACCGCGCCCGTAAGAGCTGCCACCCCAAGCGCCATCAGGATGCCAACGGGGAGCGGCAGACCGACTTGGTTGGCGAGGTAGCCCATCACCATCATGGTAAGCGCCAATACCGAGCCTACCGCCAGATCAATGCCGCCGATCAGGATGACCATGGTCATGCCGACCGCCATGATCCCGAGCACGGTAATCTGGTCGAGCACGTTCAGAAGGTTGCGAACCGACATGAACTTGTCGGTGGCGAAGGAGAGAAAGAGGCACAGCAGAATGAGGCCGATCAGGGGCCCTGTCGTTCCTCTGAATGCCGCCAACGCATTCACGCCTGAACCGCGATCCTGGTCTGTCGCTGACACCGACATCCACTCCTCCCATAAAGCTACCAGTCGAAGGTGACATGGTATAATTATTCATTGTTGTGTGTAAATTCGTAACGCAGGGATCGTTAACCTGTCAACTGCACAATGCCGCCGCGTTTCAGATTTAATTTCCCAGCACCAGCTTGACAGGGGTGACTAAGATGCAATTATATGAGGTAGAGTATATTTATTCACAATGAGGTTTCCATGCAACCGAATGATCTGGACCGCATTGCGAGGCAGATACGCCTCCGCGATCTCCAAGCGGTTTACGAAGCGGGCGCTGGCCATATCGGTGGCGAGATGTCAGCGATTGACATCCTGACGGCGCTGTATTTTCAGGTTCTCAGGATCTGGCCGGACCAGCCAAAGCATCCCGAGCGTGATCGTTTCGTGCTGTCCAAGGGGCATGTGGCACTTGCGCTCTACGTCACGCTCGCAAAACGCGGCTTCATTCCGGAAGAAGAGATCTCGACCTTCCTCAAGCCGCATTCGCGCCTCAACGGGCATCCGAATTGCAACAAGGTCCCGGGTGTCGAGACCAATACCGGGCCGCTCGGACACGGTCTGCCTGTCGCCGTCGGAATGGCCAAGGCCGCCAAGCTGACCGGTGCGGCCTATCGCACCTATGTGATGACGGGTGATGGCGAGATGCAGGAGGGCTCCAACTGGGAAGCGATTTCGTCGGCCGCTCAGTTTGGCCTCGACAACCTGACCCTGATCATCGACCACAACCGCTTCCAGCAGGGCGCCGCCCTGAGCGACACCAATAACATGGCCCCCTTTGGCTCTAAGCTTCAGGCTTTCGGCTGGGATGTAAGTGAAATCAACGGCAACGCCATGTCAGAAATCGTCCCCGCGCTGCAGCATCGCTCCGATCGTCCACACTGCATCGTCGCCCATACGAATAAGGGCCACGGCATCTCCTTCATGCAGGACCGCGTCGATTGGCATCACAAGGTGCCCAATGCAGAGCAATACAAGATTGCCCTCGCCGAACTCTCGGAGGTGCTGTGATGAACGCCGTCACCATGACCGAAAAACTGCATGACTGCCGCGATGCCTTCGTCTCGGTGCTGGAGCGCCTCGGCGCCGAGAACTCCAAAATCGTTGCTGTCTGCAACGACTCCGTCGGTTCCTCGAAGCTCGGCGGTTTCAAGTCCAAGTGGCCGGAGCGCCTGGTCAATGTCGGCATCGCCGAACAGAACATGGTGGGCGTCGGCGCCGGTCTCGCGAACGGCGGCCTCTTACCCTTCGTCTGTGGTGCCTCCTGCTTCCTCACCGGTCGTTCGCTTGAGCAGGTCAAGGCCGACATCGCCTATTCGAACGCCAATGTGAAGCTGGTTGGGATTTCCTCAGGCATGGCCTATGGCGAACTCGGCCCCACGCATCATTCGGTCGAAGATTTCGCCTGGATGCGAGTGCTGCCCAATCTCCCGGTGATCGCGCCTTGCGACTCGATTGAGACGGCAGCCGCCGTCGAATGGGCTGCACGCTATGAAGGTCCGGTCTTCCTGCGTCTGTCGCGCGTCGGCGTTCCGGACCTGCTCCCCGCGGGTCATGTCTTCGAACCCGGAAAGGCAAACCTCCTGCGCGATGGCGATGCCATTACCCTGATCGCCAACGGCACTCTGACGCATCGCGCCATGAAGGCCGCAGCGATTCTAGCCGCACGCGGCATCGAGGCGCGTGTTCTCAACATGGCGACCGTGCGCCCGATCGATGTGGAGAGCATTGTTGCCGCCGCACGCGAAACCGGCGCGATACTGACGGCGGAGGAGCATTCGGTCTATGGTGGCCTCGGCTCGGCTGTCGCGGAAGTCGTGGTTGCGGAAGCGCCGGTGCCGATGAAGATCCTCGGAGTGCCGGGCATTTTCGCGCCGACCGGCTCCGCCGAATTCCTACTGGACGAATTCGGCATGGCGCCAGAGGCCATGGCGACGGCAGCGGAAGAACTGCTGGCCCGCAAGGGCGCCCGCGGCTAACGCCTGCAGACACCACCCTGAGGATGTCGCCGATTTCACGGGTGGCGGCATCCGGCAGTATTCGGAGCTGGACATGATCACCGCCATTCTCGCCATCGACCAGGGAACCACGAACTCGAAGGCCGTGCTGGCATCGGCCGAAGGCGTGATTGTTGCACGTGGGTCCTCTCCGGTCGGCATAAGCCATCCACAGCCCGGCTGGGTCGAACAAGATCCTGAACGTGTCTGGGCGTCGGTGCTGGAGGCGATTGCAGCATGCCTCATCAACGCACCACCGGTAACCATCGCCGGTCTTGCAATTTCGAACCAGCGTGAATCCGTCACCCTGTGGGACGGCGAGACTGGTGAACCTCTCGGTCCTGTCATCAGCTGGCAGTGCCGCCGCACTGCGCCCTGCTGTGCTGAGCTCAATGCCGCCGGCCATTCTGCACGCGTCGAGGCCCTGACCGGTCTGCCCATCGATCCGATGTTTCCCGGACCGAAGATGAGATGGCTCCTTGATCGAGCACCTGAGGGCAGGGAGCTCCGTCTCGGCACGATCGACTCCTGGCTTATCCACCGCTTCACCGGCGGAAAGGTGCATGCCTGTGACGCCTCCAACGCCGCGCGTAGCCAGCTTCTCGACCTCAATCGCATGGAGTGGAGCGACGAGCTCTGCGAGCTTTTTGGAGTATCCAGGAGCTTCCTGCCGGAGGTGCGTGACAGCGCCTCGCAATTCGGTGAAACCCTGGGTGTTCCAGGCCTGCCGGATGGTCTCCCTATCGTCGCTGCGATCGGTGATAGCCACGCGGCGCTGTTTGGCCACGGTGCCTTTTCCCCCGGCGACGGAAAGGTGACCTTCGGCACCGGCTCGTCGATCATGACCACCCTGCCGCATTTCATCGCGCCGCAGGGCGGAGTTACCACAACGATTGCCTGGTCTCTCGGCAGCAAGCCGACCTATGCCTTCGAAGGCAACATTCTTGTCTCGGCGGCTTCGCTGCCCTGGATGGTCGAAATTCTTGGCCTTCCCGACGTGCAGGCGCTTGTCGATCTTGCCCGGACCGCCGAGGCGGATGGACCGGGCTTCGTGCCGGCCTTTGTTGGTCTTGGCGCGCCCTACTGGCATGCAGATGCCCGGGCGCTGTTCTCCGGGATCACCTTTAACACGTCGCGGGCGCAGATGGCGCGCGCAGTCACCGATTCGATCGCATTCCAGGTGCATGACGTCTTCAAGGTCATGGTGGCACAGTCGCCGGCACCGCTTGGCCGCCTCTTCGTCGATGGCGGGCCCAGCAAGAATAGCTTCCTGATGCAATGCGTGGCAGATGCGCTGGCGCACCCTGTCATTCAGTGTGACGCCGCAGAAGCGTCGGCACTCGGCGCAGCCTATCTCGGGGGCCTGACACTCGGAATTTGGGACGGTCTCGATGCGATCAAGGCTCTGCCGCGCAAGACGGAAAGGCTGGTGCCCAGGCCGAGCGATGCCACCAAACGGCTCCTTACATGGCAGGACGCAATCTTCCGCTCGACCGTGTCAGTGACTTCATCTATGGGTGAATAAAAATTCACCCATTGGAGGGTTCATGGGACGTCTCAACGAGCTTCGACTGATCGCCCGCGTCGCGCAGATGTATCACGCCGAGGGCAAGCGGCAGGCAGAGATCGCCGAGATCATGCACATGTCGCAGGCGACCGTTTCGCGGATGTTGAAGCGTGCCGAGATGGAAGGGATCGTGCGCACCACAATCATTCCGCCGCCCGGCACCTTTGCCGACCTCGAAACGGCACTTCGTGAACGCTACGGCCTGACCGAAGCGATCGTCATCGACTGTTCGGAGGATCGCGACGGCGCCATCATGGCCCGGATCGGCGAGGCGGCGGCACATTTTGTCGAAGTCACCCTGCAGCAGGACGAGATCATCGGTGTCTCCAGCTGGAGCCAGACCATTCTGCGAATGGTGGACAATATTCACCCGCTGAAGACCGGCCGCGCCAAATATATCGTTCAGATCCTGGGCGGCATGGGCGAGGCCTCCGTCCAGACCCACGCCACGCAGCTGACGGCGCGCCTCGCCAAGCTCACCGGCGGCGAGCCGCGCCTCCTGCTCGTCCAGGGTATCACCTCGTCACGGGAGGCGAAGCTGGTAATGCTGGCCGACCCCGTGGTGCGCGGAACCATGGATCTCTTCGGTCGACTGACGCTGGCCATCATCGGCATTGGCGCTGTTGAGCCGTCGGAACTCCTGGCTCGATCGGGCAACGTCTTTTCGCGCCAGGAGATGGCCATGCTGCACGATGCAGGCGCGGTCGGTGAGATTTCGTTCCGCTTCTACGATCGCGACGGCAAACCGGTCGAAACGCCGCTCAACGAACGGGTCATCGGCATTTCGCTCGAGGACCTGCGCAAGGCCGACCGTGTCATCGCTCTGGCCGGCGGAGAATCAAAGACCGAGGCGATCGCGGGGGCCCTCAGGATGGGCATCATCGATGTGCTCGTGACCGACAAGTTCACGGCAGCCCGCCTGACGGCCTGATCCCCCCACCGGGGGCGGACTGTCGGATCGGCTGCATCAAGGAGAGTGAGACCATGCAGCGTTTTTCCGGACAGACCGTTTTCGTCACAGGTGGCAACAAGGGAATAGGGCTGGGCATTGCCCGCCGCTTTGCTGAAGAAGGAGCCAAGGTCGCGATCGCCGCGATCGAGGCCGACACTACGGGTGCGGCTGCGCGTCTCGCCGAAGAGACCGGCACCGATGTGCTGGGGCTTCAGCTCGACGTTACCGATGGCACTGCAGTCCGCGAGGCCTACCAGGAGGCAGAGGCCCGGCTCGGCCCACTCAGTGTCTCCGTACAGAATGCCGGTGTGATCACCATTGCCAAGGTCGAGGACCTGAGCGAACGCGAATGGGACCTCAATCTCGACGTCAACACCAAGGGCGTCTTCCTCTGCTGCCAGGAGGCCGTCGCCCGCTTCCGCGCCAGTGGCACGAGGGGCCGCCTGATCAACACGGCCTCCGGCCAGGCCCGCCAAGGCTTCATCTACACCCCCCACTATGCCGCCTCGAAGTTTGGCGTTGTCGGCCTGACCCAGAGCCTCGCCAAGGAACTGGCCAGAGAGGGCATCACCGTCAACGCCATCTGCCCCGGCATCATTCACACCGAGATGTGGGACTACAACGACCGCGTCTGGGGCAAGATGCTCGGCGACTACGGACCGGGGGAGCTGATGGCGGAATGGGTCGAGGGCATCCCGATGGGGCGCGCCGGGACGCCCGCCGAGGTCGGCGCGCTCGTCGCCTTCCTGGCCTCGGCCGATGCCGCATACATCACCGGACAGACGATCAATGTGGATGGTGGTCTGATCATGTCGTGAGGCAGTTATCGGCCTCTAAGGAAAACGGAACGCCAACCTAAATCCTCCATCCTAGGGGCAAGGATGTAGGTTGGCGGATGCCTGCGATGGAAGAGGTGGTGAGTTGTCGAAACATCACGTTATCGCGGGAAATGAGAGTTCACACTCGAAGCCCGATTGCTCGTTCGGCAGTGTGATGGTTCGCAAGACCATCCGGCCGTTCATCTGCGCCATGAGCTTGTCGACAATCGCGAGGCCGAGACCCGATCCGGGCTTGCTGGTCTGGCCACGTCTGAAACGCGCGCGATAGACATCGAGGTCAGGATCGAGGGGGACGGAAACGGCATTGGTCACCGTGATGCGGCCCTCTGCCGAGATGGCGACCGCGATCGGCTGTCCGGCAGCGCCATAACGGGCGGCGTTTTCCAGCAGGTTGTTGAAGGCGATGGCGAAAGCGTCGGGATCAACCGCTCGCGTCAAATCCGACAGGCCGGGCGATGGTCGCAAGCTTATCATCGCGGACGGATGAGAGCGCTGAAAGCTCTCCACGAGCAGCTTGACGAGGGCCAGGAGATCCACGGGGGTGCTGGATACGCCAAGGCCCGACTCTGCGCGGGAGAGCTGCAGAAGTTTCTCAAGCATCAGGGACAGGCGTCGCAGGGCCTCGATCACGCGATCAGCCCGGGACCGGTCATCCGGCTCGGTCAACTGCTCGGCGAGCAGTTCCATCTGCGCGAGTGCACCAGCGAGCGGAGTGCGCAACTCATGGGCACTGTTGGCGGCAAGGTCCCGCTCGGCCTGAAGAGCACGCTGCAACCGCCCGAGAAGCGAGTTTACCGAGACGGGGATGCTCGCGATCTCCGCCGGAAGGCCTTCCAGGACGATGGGTTCGAGATTGCTGACGTCTCGCGAACTGATCGCGTCCCGCAGTTCATTGACCGGTCGCGTCGCCCGCATGACGACCCAACGTGTTGCGACCATGCCAAGCGGGAGAAGCAGCAGGATGGGCAACAACAGCGTCAGGGCGCTTTCGAGAGTCGCCTCGCGGCGATGTGCAAGCGAATCCGCCACCTGTACGAAGAGCGTATCGCTGACAGTGGAAATGGTGAAAATCCGTCTGTCATCATCGCTCCAGAACCCCGGCTTCAAAGGCGCGGGATAAGGCTCTGTGCCGATATTGTGGGAATGCAGGAGCACTCGCCCGGACGCGTCACGCACCTGATAGGTCAGGTATTCGTCGGTCGCGCCGGGATTGAGTGCTGCCACCTGGTTTGGCACCGTGCCGGTGTCGCGGCGGAAATAGTCGTCGACCACGAGCGGGGCGAGGCGCTCGGTTGTTTCTTGCAAGGCGCTGTCGAACACCTCGTCGAATTCTGCGCGCATCACATGGATCGAAAGCCCGACCCCGACCGTCCAGAAAATCGCCAGCAGGATAGACAGGGACAGGACGAGGTGTCCCGCAAGGCTTTCCGTTTCAAGTCGCATCGGGGGAAATCCTGTAACCGACACCGCGCACGGTCTCGATGGCTTGCCTGCTCAGCTTTCGACGCAAGCGGCTGACATAGACTTCGACAGTGTTGCTCTCGACCTCCGCCCCGAACGCATAGAGTGCTTCTTCGATCTGTGCCTTCGAAACGATAGCACGCTTGCGGGCGATCAGCCGGTCGAGCACGGCCCATTCGCGGGAGGAAAGCAGGATTTCCTCCCCCTCCTGGGCCACAATCCGCCGCTCGGAAGGATAGATCGCGATTCCGCCTATGGTCAGATCGGGCAGCTTGTGCGTGCCGTAGCGCCTAGACACGGCATGAATGCGGGCCTGCAACTCGCCCAGATCGACCGGCTTGACGAGATAGTCGTCGGCTCCGGCATTCAATCCGGCGATCCGGTCGGACACCTGGTCATGCGCCGTCATGATGATGACGGGTATCTCGTCGCGGCGGGTGCGCAGAGCCTTCAGGATGTCCAGCCCGCTTCCATCCGGCAGGCGCAGATCGAGGAGAACGAGATCATAAGCCGCGGTCGCGAGGCTCGCTTCTGCCGCCTCGCAGGTCACCGCCCAGTCCACGGCATGGCCCTGTCGGTCGACATGCGTCTTCACGGCATCGCCCAGCAGTTCATCGTCTTCAACCAAGAGTACGCGCATTCATGGCCTCTATCCAAGCGACTGTGATCCCCTGTCACATCCGAAACTGACAGGCTGCCGACCTACCCGCAAGTTCGAAGGGATGTCTTCAGCTGGCTGTCAGCTTCATCGTCGATTTTCTCTCCGTGTCCACCAGGGGAAGGGGAATATCCCATGCGTCAGATCATCATCGCCCTCAGTCTCGGGGCCGTATTCTGGAGCAGTGCCATCGCGGCACAAAAATGCAATGTCGCCATGGCGGATTGGAAGCCGCGCGAAACCCTGCAGGCCAGACTCGAAGAGGAAGGCTGGACAGTCCATACGATAAAGCCCGAGGACGGTTGCTACGATGCCTATGCGATCAATCCACAGGGCAAAGAGGTCGAAGCCTACTTCGACCCGCAGACCCTCCAGTCGGTCGACATCAAGGTCGAGGACTGATCGACTGTGCTCGATGGGCGAGGTCTGGAATCCCGCTCAGGCTCCTCGGCACCCTTGTTGGTTTTCGGGCAGCAGCTGTAGCTGCCCCCCCATGGAGGGCGGGTCGGCGGGAATTCCATCACCTTGCGAGATGAACCGAGAGCGCATAGAGCAGCAGAAGAGCGTTGGGAGAGATCAGGCAGAAGACGGCAAGCGAGCCCAGGTCCTTGGCATGTTTGCCGGTATCCGACAGCTCGGGCGAGATACGATCGATGATCTCTTCGATCGCGGTGTTGAGCGCCTCCATGGCGACCAGAAGGAGAAACAGCACCGCCGCCGACAGCCTGATCGCGGTCGGGACATTCATCGCGCCGTAGGCGACCAGAAGTCCCACGCCGGCAACAACCTCCTGGCGAAAGGCAGCCTCCCTTGCGAGCCGCACCAGGCCGCCGGCTGAATAGCGGGCAGCAGCCCACAGATGGGCAAGCCCCGCGCGCTTGGGCGGGGCGTGGCCGCCGTTCTGCCTCATGAGGATGCTCCGTTTCGGCAGTCTGCGAAGATATCGAGCGCGGGATCACGCACGTCCGTCTTCACCTGCATCAGGCCGAGTACACTGTGGAAGAGATTGTCATGCGAATGGAGGGCGTTTGCCTTGGCCGCCAGGCAGGACCTGTCAATGCCGATCGACTGCTGCAGGCCCGGCGACATCCAGAGGACAAAGGGAATGTGGGTCTGCTGCGTCGGCGCAAACATATAGGGTGCGCCATGCAGATAAAGACCATTCTCGCCCAGCGATTCCCCATGGTCCGACATGTAGAGCATCGCCGTGTCCAGCCGATCACCATGGGCACCGAGCTTGTCGATCACCTCTGACAAGATGTGGTCGGTATAGAGCAGGGCATTGTCATAGGCATTGGTGATGCTCTCTGGCGTGCAAGTGTCGAAATCGACGGAGCGGCAGTCCGGCTCGAACGTCCGAAATTCCTGCGGGTACCGCAGATAGTAGGCCGGGCCGTGATTGCCGAGCTGGTGCAGCACCAGGACGGCGTCGCCGTCAACCTTGTTCAGCCAGGTGTCGAGCCCGTCAATCAGGATCTGGTCGAGGCACTCACCGCCATCGCAAAACCGCGGATCGTCGGACTTGAAGAAATCCGTCTTCGTCGTCCGGTCCGCCACATGCTTGTCACCGGTGTTGTTGTCCCACCATTCGGTCTTGATGCCGGCATGGCCGAGAACATCCATAAGATCTTCGGTGCCGAGCGCTTTGGCGTGCGAATAGTCCCGGCGGCTGTAGACGGAGAACATGCAGGGCACCGATACAGCCGTGGCCGTGCCGCAGCTCGATGTGTTTTCGAAATAGACGATATCCCGTTTGGAGAGCTCGGGATTGGTCTCCCGGGCATAGCCGCCCAGCTGGAAATTCTGTGCCCGCGCGGTCTCGCCGACAACCACCACGGTCACCCGCGGTTTGCGGTGAAAGCTTGCCATGTCGTCCACGACCTTGGCATCGATGCCGAGCGGTTGAACGACAATATTCTGCTCTTTGCTTTCACTGATGAAGAAACCGGCCGCGCTTGCCATTGGGAAAACCGGGTTCAGCGTCCGGAACCAGTCTCGATGCTGGCGGATGTTGAAGATGAAGGAACCACTGTTCGACAGCCCGGCAAGTCCAAATACGAGGAGGCAGGGGAGGATGATCATCAGATTGACGGCAACCTTTTTCAGGATCGGCCGGTGCACGATCTCCACGAGGACGATGAACAGCGCGGGCAGGAGGCCGAACAACAGCATGTGAAGGAGGAAGGCGGCGGTGATCAGGTGCCCGGCCTCTGCCTGGTTGGTCTCCATGGCGTTGCGGATCATCTCGCCGTCGATGATGACGCCAAACCGATCCATGAACCAGGCGCCCGAGGCACCTGCCAGAACAAAGAGTATCAGCACCGGCTTGATCAAGTATTTCGCCGAGAAGGTCAGGATCAGTGCGATGAAGGCGGCCAGCAACCCGATACCGAGGGCGAGCAATGCCAGGGCATCGCCGTTCAGGAAGGCAAAGGATTTGTTCCAGAATGTCCCGTTCAGGATGAGAAGGAGATAAACGGCGGCCAGAACGCTCAGCCACTCACTGCGCATCCTCGGCCTGAAATTCGAAGGCAACCTGAACAAGCTCGCTTCCTTTCCGTGCATGGATCAAGAGCTCGATGCACTGAAGGGCAAAGCTGACAGGGACCTGAACGCGCCAGGAAAATGCGGCCTGCGAGTAGCTCGATATCTGACGGTCGCGCCGGGAGACGCGTCGCGCGCGCAAGCCGGCCCGTTTGCCTCGCGAGCTCTGGCAGAAAACCCTGCCCAGTCCGAGAACTTGTCCCAGCTGTTTGCGTGCTTCAGCGGACAGTCAAACGGCAGGTTGTGCACTTCTCGAGCCGAAGTTTCTGTTGATGCTGAATGGAGCGCCTATCGCAACAGCCTGAGACGCCGAGGTTCGACCGCTGACGTTCACCCTCTTGCGGCGCTAGGGCTGACCGCGACGGACGGGAAGCAGAGTTCCACCCGGGTCCCCTCTCCCAGGCGAGAGAAGATCCTGACATCGCCACCAGACTGCCGCACGAAACCGTAGACCATTGCAAGTCCGAGGCCCGAGCCGCCCGTCTTGGAACGTGTCGTGAAGTAGGGCTCCATCGCCTGGTCCAGAACTTCAGGTGACATGCCGACACCTTCGTCGATGACTGTGATCAGCAACTCCTGCTCCATCCGTGCTTCCACCCGGATTGTCCCGCCATCGGGCATGGCGGCCGACGCATTGAGGCAGAGGTTGAGGATGGATTGCTCAAGCAGGGCCGGATCGAGGCAAACCGTCGGGAAGTCGGCAGCAAGGTCGAGCACCAGCCGGTTGCGCGAACCGATGGCCATTTCCAGCACGTCCGCCATGCCGTGAAGGATCGCGGCCACGTCGATCGATACCGGGCGTATCTGCTGCTGGCTGCCGACAGACAACATGCTGGAGGCAAGTGCTCGCCCACGTTCGGCAGCCTTGCGTATCCGACCCAGATGGCGTTTCTGCCGTTCCGTAAACCCGGGTTCGCGCTCCAGCAGGCCAAGGCTCCCGGTAATGATACCGATCATGTTGCCGACCTCATGGCTCACCTGATGCGTCATGCGCATCACCACATCCAGGCGCTGGGCGCGGGCCGCTTCCATCTCTTGGCGATCCATGGCTGTGACGTCGCGGGCCAGGAGAACAACACCCCCGTCCGGTTGCCGTGATGCGGAAATCTCCACGACCTGATCGTCGCCGAACCGGTGCCGGAGCACGTGACGCTCGACAAGCGAGCCACCTTCGTTCTCGCTCGGCATCAGCAGGGGATCGATCTCCGGGACCGTCCCAACAAACCGGCGCAGCGACATCTTCCGGGAGGATCCGGTCTGTCGCATCAGTTCGATGATGCGACGGTTCATGGTGATTGGTCGGCCTTGCGGATCGAAGAGGGCAATGCCTTCATTCATCGTCCGGAATGTCGAGCGAATTGTGCGCGCCGCCGCTTCTGCGGTGCGTCTCAGGCGGGACACGCGGTCCACGCTCTCTTTGAAAGCACGAAAGGCGTCGAGCAGGCGGATCAGTTCGGTCTCCGTCCCGGCATATACCGGCGGCCCTACATTTTCTTCGCCGCGTGCCAACGCGTTCATGCCGCGCGAAAGGTCACCAATCCCGTGGGACACGCGCATGACCGACCGAATGGAAACTATCGCGAGTATAACCACCGCGAAAGATGCGAGCACGATCATGACCAGCAGTTGTCGCAGGGCGCTGGAGGTGGACGCCAGGTTCCGGTTCAAGGCGCTGGCAACCAAAGCGCTCTGGGTCTCTGTCGCATGCGAGAGGTCACGGGAGACGGTGTGCAGGCGCGAGACGGACGCCCGGATGGTGAACATCTCCAGGAGGTAGCGTGTCTGCGCCTCGAAAATCCTTCGATAAGGTTCGAGCTGTTCCGTCGAGACTCTGAGATTGGGGCCAGGAACCTGCATTCGCACAGTCGTCTCGGCGACGAAGCGGCGTTGAAGTTCGCCAAGCTGGAAGAGACTGTCTGAGGTGGAGGCGGATTGGGCGATGCTATTGAGACGTTGCCGCAGATCCTCATCCTGGATGGCGCGCGCGGTCGCGATCTCTCCGAGCGCGACGGCAGCTTCCGCCTTGTGCTCTTGGGCGGCATCTGCATTGGCGGCAAGTGCCAGCGTCTGCGCCTCGATAGCCTCCAGGAGTTCGACAATCCGCCGCGCACCAGGGCCTTGCATAGGCACGCCCGACTGATCGGGGGCCATTGTCTGGAGCAGTGTCTCCACCTGCGCGACCACGGCGCGACTTTCGCTCGACACCCGATAGGGAGACGTGGCGTTCATCAGGAAGGGCGCGCTCGAAACAAGGTCGGATACCTGCCGCGAAACCAGCGACGCCTTGGCCAGACTGGAAAAGGCCTGCACGCTGTAGGCGGACATTTCACTGCGCGCCCTCTGCAGGCCATAGATGGCAACCGTCGACAGAAGAAGAACAGAGACGCAGATGAAGGCGATCGCGAAAGGCAATCGGAAGGCGATCGAGGAGAGAAAGGCGCGGTTGATCAAGGCAATGATCCGGCATCGTCGGTATGCAGGACATAACCCTTGCCACGGCGCGTCTGAATATGGCGGGGGAGGTCAGGGTTCCGCTCGATCTTGCGCCTGAGGCGCAGCACCAGGACATCGACGTTCCGATCGACGAAACGGTCGGAATCTGCCCCCATCCGATCGAGAATCTGAGCGCGGCTGACCGGCGTGTTCGGAGTTTCTGCGAGGATTTCCAGCAAGGCGAATTCCGCCGCCGTCAGCGACTTAGTCGGGTCGGTGAGGCAAATGGCACGGCGCTGGCCAAGATCGACTGCCCATTCGCCAAGTCTGAGCGCTGCCGAAGCATGGTCGCGGTCGCCCTCCCTGTCATGACGCAGTTGCGGATGCGTCCGGCGCAGGACCGCCTTGATCCGTGCGGTGAGTTCGTTCGGCTCGAAGGGTTTGACGACATAGTCGTCCGCTGCCGTTTCCAGTCCCAACACACGATCGGTGGCACTGCCGGCTGCGGTCACCATGACGATCCCGACATTGGTCTGCGCCCTCAAGCGTTGGGCAAAAGCGCGACCGGAGAGACCCGGCAGGTTGTGATCCACCAGGACAAGCTGAACCGTCTCATGCTGCAGTCGCTCCTGTGCCGCTTCGGCGGAGGGTGCCGTGACCGGGATCCAGCCCTCTGCCTCCACCAGGTCACAGATAAGCTCCGCCATATCCGGATCGTCCTCGACGATCAGAATTTTCACCTTCTGGTTCAACACGTTGCAGTCCTCCCAGCGTCATCATAGCCGTGCCGGGCGAAAACGCCAAAGACTTGGTGGTTATCGGTGAACGTCACAATTGTAATATTTGCAATCTCTGCAACGGGTGACGACGTCATGGTGAAAGATCGGTAACCATTCTCCGGTTGCCAGCCCGGACCGATATGGACATGCTTCAGTCATTGGAACGGGGAGGTTCCAAGGGAGGACGACGTGAAGTTATTGACCGCCATGGGCGTCGGGGTTCTTGTGACCCTTGCCACGGCTACCGGGTCCCGGGCAGCCGACGCGCTGAACATTCTCTGTGGTGTCGATGAGGTTTGGTGCGCACTCATGGAGAAGACCTATGAGGCGAAGACCGGGCTTTCCATCAACATGCCCAGGATGAGCACCGGCGAAATACTCGATCGCGTAAGGGCCGAGAAAGATACGCCGAGCGTCGATGTCTGGTGGGGAGGGACCGGCGTCACCCATCTGCAGGCGGCCTATGAGGGGCTCCTCGAACCCTACCGCCCCCAGCAGGAAGCCGATCTTCTTCCCTGGGCGCGGAACTTCTTCTCCCTGTCTGGCGGCACTTCCGTCGGGCTTTATGCCGGCGCGCTGGGTTTCGCTTACAATGGTGAGCTCCTTGCGTCTGCCGGCCTGCCAGCGCCCAATTGCTGGAAAGATCTCGCCAAGCCGATCTATCGCGGGCACATCCTGTCCGGAAACCCACATTCATCGGGTACGGCCTTCACGACGCTTGTCACCCTCGTTCAGTTGCTCGGCGAGGATGAAGCCTTCGCCTACATGCGCGAACTCGGGCAAAATATCATCGAATACACCAAGGCCGGTGCCGAGCCGGTCAAGGCGGCGGGTAGGGGAGAGATCACCATCGGCATCTCCTTCATGCATGACGCCGTGACCCAGAAGCAGGCGGGTGCTCCTCTCGTCATCGTCGCCCCCTGCGAGGGAACCGGATACGAGATCGGTGCTGTCAGCATCGTCAAGGGCAGCCGCAATCTGGAAGAGGCACGCCGCTTCGTCGACTTTGCGCTCAGCCCCGAAGGTCAGGCGACGGGCGCAGCGGCCGGACAGAACCAGGTGCCGTCCAATGCCAGGGCGGTGCTGCCGCCTGCGGCCCCGGACATCTCGATGATCAAGATGGTGGACTATGACTTTGCCACCTTCGGATCTCCCGGCCAACGAAGTCGACTGCTGAGCCGCTTCGACAGCGAGATCAACCCGACAAACTGAATGTTCCGCGACCGGACGATCCGAGACCCGGTGCCTTCACGGCGCCGCCGCCGAAGGCTTGTCCAATTTCTTCGACTTCCATCAGACGCAAGCAACAGGAGGATACCCATGCGACTGACAGTACTTTCCACTCTTCTCTTCGCCGGCACGAGCTTGTCTGCCGGTTCGGCCATGGCTGCCGGTGAGCTCAACCTCATCTGCGCCGCCGACGTCGTCATCTGCGAACAGATGCAGGGCGATTTCCAGAAGGCACATGACATCAAGGTCAACATGGTTCGCATGTCCTCCGGCGAGGCCTATGCCAAGATCCGCGCCGAGGCCCGCAACCCGAAGACCGACCTCTGGTGGGCCGGCACCGGCGACCCCCATCTGCAGGCAGCTTCCGAGGGCCTGACGGAAGAATACAAGTCCCCGATGCTGGATCAGTTGCAGGACTGGGCAAAGAGCCAGGCCGAGAGCTCGGGTTACAAGACCGTTGGCGTCTACGCTGGCGCGCTCGGCTGGGGCTACAACACCGATATCTTCAAGCAGAAGGGCTACAAGGAACCGGTATGCTGGGCCGACCTCCTTGCGCCGGAACTGAAGGGCGAAATCCAGATCGCCAACCCGAACTCGTCGGGTACCGCCTATACGGCGCTCGCCTCGCTCGTGCAGATCATGGGTGAAGACAAGGCCTTTGAATATCTGAAGGCACTCAACGCCAATATCTCGCAATATACCAAGTCCGGCTCTGCGCCGGTGAAGGCGGCTGCCCGTGGCGAGACCGGTCTCGGCATCGTCTTCATGCATGATGCGGTGGCTCAGACGGCTGAGGGCTTCCCCGTCAAGTCGATCGCTCCGTGCGAAGGCACAGGTTACGAGATCGGCTCCATGTCGATCGTCAAGGGCGCCCGCAACATGGAAAACGCCAAGACCTGGTACGACTGGTCGCTGAAGCCGGAGGTCCAGTCCCGCATGAAGGATGCCAAGTCCTTCCAGCTTCCTTCGAACAAGACCGCAGAGATCCCTAAGGAAGCGCCGCGCTTCGAGGACATCAAACTGATCGACTACGATTTCAAGACCTATGGCGACCCGGACAAGCGCAAAGCGCTGCTCGAGCGCTGGGATCGTGAGATCGGCGCCGTCGCCAACTGACGCGTCATCCTTCCGGCCGGCAGTCTGACGATTGCCGGCCCCCTCTCATCTTTGCTTTCCTTCGAATGAGGTCGACCATGAGACATGGCAACCGCAGACTGGACCTTTTGCTGGCATTGGGAGCCGCGGCCTTCCTTCTGCTTCCCTGGTACCGTCTTGAGTCCGGCTTCTTCAGCCTTGGCTGGCAGGGCGAGTTCCCGTTCACGGAAGAAACCGCCCCAGGCGTGCTGCAGCTTTTGAGTTATGGTCGCCTCTGGCTGCTCGGCGTCATCCTCTTCTTCGGTCTCGGTCTTGGCTCACGTTTCATTGCCGACCCGATGCGTCGAGGTGCCTTTTTCGCGGCCTCAGGGGCTGCCGGTCTCGTCTATCTCTGCCTTCAGGGGCTTGCAGTCGGGTTCTCCGGCTGGACCTGGGGCATCAGCGAAGCCCTCTTCGGACAACTCTCCGACGGTCAACCCTCCATGGGTGCCGGTGCCGTTTGCATGGCCATCGTCTTCGTCCTCATGTTCGCCTTTGGCCTGGTCGAGCGTGGAGTCATGAAAGGCGATGCCTTCGTCGTCGGATCGATCTCGCTGCTTGTCTTTCTCGTCTTCGTCTTCGTCTTTTATCCGATCGGCAGCATGCTGGTGGCCGCCGTTCAGGATTTCGACGGCTCCTTCAAGCCGGACGGTTTCATCCGCAATTTGCAGGATCCAGGCATCTGGAGCCTAAGCTGTGTGATCGGTGAAGGACGCTGCGGCGTCGCCTGGCGCACCTTCACCCTCGCCATCATGACGGCGTCTGCATCCACTCTGCTGGGCCTCGCCTTCGCACTCATCGCCACCCGGACACGCTTCCCCTTCAAGAAGGGCCTGCGGCTGCTGACCGTCCTGCCGATCATCACGCCGCCCTTCGTCATCGGCCTCGCGCTCGTTCTGCTTTTCGGCCGCGCCGGCGTGGTCACCGAGACCTTGTCCAGCCTGTTCGGCATCGAGCCCGGGCGCTGGCTTTACGGCCTGACCGGGATCTGGATCGCCCAGGTCCTGTCCTTTACCCCGATTTCCTTCCTTGTCCTGATCGGTGTCGTCGAGGGCGTCAGCCCGTCCATGGAGGAGGCGTCGCAGACTCTGCGCGCCGACCGCTGGCGCACCTTCTGGCGGGTCTCCCTGCCGCTGATGAAACCTGGGCTCGCCAACGCTTTCCTGATCGGCTTCATCGAAAGCATGGCCGATTTCGGCAATCCGCTGGTGCTTGGCGGCAGCAATGGCGTGCTTTCGACCGAAATCTTCTTTGCCGTGGTCGGCTCGCAAAACGATCCTTCACGGGCTGCCGTCCTGGCCCTGGTGCTGCTCTTCTTTACCCTGTCGGCCTTCCTCGCCCAGCGCCTCTGGCTGTCTGGCAAGAACTTCGCCACTGTCACCGGCAAGGGAGACAGCGGCGCCCATATCGCCCTGCCGCGCGGTCTGTCGATCGGCGTCCACGCGATTGTCATCCCCTGGATGATCTTCACCATTGTCGTTTACGGCATGATCCTCGTTGGCGGCTTCGTCACCACCTGGGGCCTCGACAACACCCTGACGCTGAAGCACTACGCCCGTGCGTTCTCGATCAGCATCCAGGACGGCTCGATCGCCTGGACGGGCGTGGCCTGGAACTCCTTCTGGACGACCATGGAGATCTCGCTCGTCTCCGCGCCGCTCACCGCAGCCGTCGGTCTGCTCACCGCCTACATCATCGTCCGGCAGAAATTCGCCGGCCGGAACCTCTTCGAGTTCGCCCTGATGATGAGTTTTGCCATTCCCGGCACGGTCATCGGCGTCAGCTACATCATGGCCTTCAACCTGCCGCCGCTCGAAATGACCGGCTCGGCGCTGATCCTGATCGCCTGCTTCGTCTTCCGCAACATGCCGGTCGGTGTGCGCGGCGGGATCGCGGCGATGAGCCAGCTCGACAAGAGCCTGGACGAAGCCTCGCTGACGCTTCGGGCTGACAGCTTCCGCACGGTCCGCAAGATCATCCTGCCACTCCTGCGACCTGCGATCACGGCGGCCCTCGTCTACTCCTTCGTCCGCGCAATCACCTCGATCAGCGCCGTGATCTTCCTTGTCAGCGCCGAACACAACATGGCGACATCCTACATCGTCGGCCTGGTCGAGAATGGCGAATACGGCGTGGCGATCGCCTATTCCTCGATGCTGATCGTTGTGATGATCACCGTCATCGCCGGCTTCCAGCTGCTTGTCGGCGAACGCAAGCTGCGCCGCGAAAATCGTGTCGCCGGTCTCGGCGACAAAAGACCCGTTCCTCTCGGTCAGGAGAAAATCGCATGATCAACGTCAAAGCCGGATCCGTCACCTTCCAGAATGTCCGCAAGACCTTCGGGGCTTTCACGGCCATCCACGATCTTTCCCTCACCATCGAGCCTGGCACGCTGGTCACCCTGCTCGGCCCCTCCGGCTGCGGCAAGACGACAACGCTGCGCATGCTGGCGGGCCTGGAACATCCGACCTCGGGAAAGATTCTTATCGGCGGCAAGGATGTGACCATGCTGCCCGCCAACGAGCGCGACGTGTCTATGGTCTTCCAGTCCTATGCGCTCTTTCCGCACATGACCTCGCTCGAAAACGTTGCCTATGGCTTACAGTCATCAGGCCTCGGCAAGAAGGACGCGCGCGAGAAGGCCGAGGAGGGACTGAAGCTCGTCGGCCTCGCCGGCATGGGCCATCGCCTGCCGGCAGAGCTTTCGGGCGGCCAGCAGCAGCGTGTAGCGGTCGCCCGCGCGCTGGTGCTCGAGCCGCAGGTCCTGCTCCTCGACGAGCCGCTTTCCAACCTCGATGCGCGTCTGCGCCGGCGTGTGCGGACCGAGATCCGAGACCTGCAGCAGCGTCTGGGCTTTACGGCCGTCTATGTCACCCACGATCAGGACGAGGCCCTGGCTGTGTCCGACCGGATCATCGTGATGAAGGATGGCGAGATCGCCCAGTCCGGCGCCCCGCGCGAACTCTACGAAGCCCCGGCCTCGCCTTTCATCGCCGATTTCATGGGTGAAGCGAATGTCTTGCCCTGCGAAGTCGTTCAGTCGGAGGGAGGCGAAGTTTTGGTTCGTGTCAGCAATCTTGAACATCGGCTGCAGTCCAGAGCGGGCCAGGGCCCGGCCAAACTTGCGGTGCGACCCGGCGCCATCCGGATAGGTTCTGTCGGAACAGAGGGCCTGAAGGGCCGCGTCCTTCACTCGGCCTATCTCGGCGGCCATGTCGAATATGAGGTCGAGACCGATGTCGGGACGCTCTTCGTCATCGATCACGATGTCGATCATGCCCATGCCGCTGCAAGCGACGTCACACTGGCGTTCAAGAACCGTGGCATTGCCGTCATCGGCGGCTGATAGTTTTTCAGGAAGCAAGGAAGAAGAGAATGACAGTGAATGATACGGCACTCGCCGCGCGTTTTGCGCTTGCCAGGGCGCTGGCAGCCGAAGCGGGGGCCATGGCACTCGACTATTTCAATCGGCGCGATACGCTGGTGATCGAAACGAAGCGCGATCTACAGGACGTGGTGTCGATCGCAGACCGTAATGTTGAGACCTTCCTCAAGGAACGTGTCGCCGAAGTTTATGCCGATGACGGTTTCCTGGGAGAGGAGTTCGGCCACGACGAGGGGAACTCTGGCTTTACCTGGGTCGTGGATCCGATCGACGGAACTGCGCCCTTCGTCAACGGAATGCCGACCTGGTGTGTCTCCGTCGCAATTGTCCGAGATGGTGAGCCGGTTGTCGGCGTCATTCATGTACCCTGCTCGGATGAGCTTTACGCCTCGGCGCTCGGTTTCGGTGCGACCCTGAACGACAAGCCCCTGCGCCTCGATCCCAGCCGCAACCTGCAAAACGCGATGACGGGGATCGGGTGCAACAACTACGTCACCCCCGAACGCGTCGGCGCGATCATCGCCGGCCTCATGCAGCGTGGCGGCAATTTCATCCGCAACGGTTCGGGCGCGCTGATGCTCGCCTATGTCGCGGCCGGTCGCCTGGTCGGATATTATGAGCCCCATATGCGCGCCTGGGATTGCATGGCAGGCTTCTGCCTTGTGCGGGAAGCCGGCGGCAAGAACCTTCATTTCCCCGCAACAGGCGAGGATTTCCTAAAGGGGCATCCGGTGCTGGCGGCGAACCTTTCCTGCTACGAGGAACTGCTGGACCTGCATCTGAACAACCTCTGAGGCGGCGGCGCCCGCGATGCGCCCGGAAAGGCGGAAGGGAGGCGTGTCGCATGCGCCGTCCCAACCTCCCTCCGGAACGTCAACTTCACGGCTTTCCCGCCGAACGCGGTGGGTTCGTATGTCAGAGACGCCCGCCGGTGACTTCAATCACCTCACCCGTGTCGCGCATCTTGCAGGTCATGTATTGGCGGCCGACCGCGGCCTCAATCAACCATTCATGTTTGCCTGGAGACTGGGCCTTGGTGAAGTGCACATGATGTGTGCCGACTGCGAAGTTCTGGGCGACGATCTGGGCGCAGCCTTGATAGGCCATGGGTGGCGCCTTGGCTGCATTTGCCTGCTGCCGGTGGGCCATTGAGTTCTCGCGCTCCCGGTCGCCGGCCTGATAGCCCTCGGCGTAGCCGCGGGTGCGATTGCCCTCCCAATAGGGATAGCCGTGCACGCCATCGCGGTAACCGCGCTCGAATTCCGCCATTTCCTCGCTGTCTGCGGGTTCATAACCCTCTTGATAATGGTGCTTGTTGTGCGCCAGGGCCGCGATGCCGAGCAGGGCAATCGCTGCCGCAGCGGCCGCCGCCTTGTCTTTGTCGCTCATCCCGGCCTCGACGGGTTGAACGCCAGTTTGCAGTCCCAGTGCCGCTGCCGCGAACAATGCGATGATCCGCTTCATATGCCTCTCCTTTGCCCTGATTTATCAGTTGGTCCTGCTTGTCTCGGAACTCACCATGCCTTGACGCGCCGATCCGGCGGGAGCCACTCCCTGTCGCCTTCCTTGATGTCGAAGGCTTCGTAGAATGCATCAACGTGTTTCAAGGCTGCGGTCGCGCGGTAGAAGCCCGGGGGATGGGCATTGCTCATGAACACGCTGCGGATCGCCTGGTCGGTCACTTTGACAGCCCAGAACTGGGCCCAGGAAATGAAACAACGCTGCTCCGGCGTCAGCCCGTCGATGCTGATGTTCTCCTGAGGACGCTCCTTGAGATAGTCTTTCAGAGCTTCCAGGGCGAAGTTGATGCCGCCGACATCGGCCATGTTTTCGCCAACGCTCAAGGCGCCGTTCAGCTTCAGACCGGGCAGGACCTCGTAAGCGCTTGCCTGCTCGACAAGCTTTGCGGCTTCCTTTTCGAAAGCCGTCCGATCCTCAGGCCTCCACCAGTCTTTCAGGTTGCCGCTTGCATCGTAGAGGCGCCCCCGGCTGTCGAAGCCATGGGTCATTTCGTGCCCGAGCACCGCGCCCAAGCGGCAGAAATAGGTGGCGGCGTCCTTGTCGATCTCGAAGGCCGCCGGCTGCAGCATCGCGGCGGGCACCTCAAACCCATTGGTCTGCATATTGTACCCGGCATTGATGATCACCGGCAGTGTCGTGCGCGAATCCGAGAAGGCTTCGTTCACCACGGGTTTCCCGAGCTTGGCATAAGACCGAGCGGCATCGAAGGCCGTCAGCCGCATGATGTTGCCGATGAGGTCATTCGGGCGGATCTCCACGGCGGAATAGTCGATCCACTCTTCCGGATAGCCGATCTTGTAGGAGAGCTTTTCCAGCTTTTCGAGCGCTGCCTTCTTCGTCTCAGGCGCCAGCCAGTCGCTGTTCTGCATCCGGTTCTGGAAGGTCCGGTGGATGCGTTCCACCATGTCGGTGGCCTTGGCCTTCGTCTCGTCTGAGAAGTGGCGCTCGATGTAGAGACGGGACACCGGATGGCCGAGATTGGATTGCAGGCTCGCCTGGACCAGCTCTTCTCGCGGCGGCAGCTTATCTATGCCGTAGACGATCCTGTTCCATTCCCTCGCGCTGTCATCGAAGCGCGTGCCGAGATAGGGCTTGAACTTGGCGATCACTTTGACCTTCAGGTAATCCCTGATGTCTGAAAGCGGTCTCTCGGCGAGAGCCTTGGCAAGAGCCGGAAGGTAACGCGGTTCCGTCAGTACCAGGGTTTCCGGCACCGGGACATCCAGGGCGGCTAGCATTCTCGACAGATCAAGGGCCGGAATCTGGGCCTGCACCTCTGCAAAGGGCATGGGGTTATAGCCGAGGATCGGGTTCATCGCATCGACCGGGGATAGCATTGCGCCATGCAGTTCTCGTTCCAGATCAGCGACCATGGCCACGACCGCCTCGGCGCGCTCCGGCTCGTACCCCGCCGTTTCAAGCACGGTTCTCAGGTTGGCTCTCAGGGCGAGGTCGAGTTCCGAACCAGCAGGAGCATCGTAGAGGTTCTCCTGGCTAAAGATCAGCGACCCCTTGACGATGAACAGCACCAGTTTCGTGGTATCGACCTGATCGGAGGACGGAACGATACCGGTCAGCGCGAGCTCTCCGGCGATGGTGACATAGTGTCCAAGATAGGTGGCGAGATCGTCGAGACTGGCGATAGCATCAATGCGAGACAGCTCCGGCTCGACGGGCTTGACCCCCAGCCTGTCAAGCGTGGCGACATCCATGTAGGAATTGTAGAAATCGCCGACCTGCTGAAGCGGACTTCCCTTTTCAGCCGTTGCAGATTTCTCGCCGGCTTCCGCCACGAGGTTCTTCATCTGGGCAGTTAGCCGCCGTCCCATGAAGTCGAAGGTGTCGATGCTGATCCGATCAGCCGGACGTTCGACACGGTCCAGCCATCCGCCGACCGCGTAGCGATAGAAGTCGGTGCCAGGATCTGCCGACAAATCCATGTTGGTGACGGAGAAAGACAACTCGTCGGGGCCGATCTCCGGCACCGGAACCTTCTCGGCAGCCTGTGCGGTGATCGAGGCTGACAAACAGAGCAGGACAAGCGGCGTCAGGCGTTTCATGAATATCCTCTTTCCTGGAAAGACGGTCTCAAGCGCAGTCCATCGGCAACAGGCATGACGACTCCAATTTCGTGTCGGAACGACGCGGCGCGTTCGCGGATACCGATCTCAGAGAAAGCCCTCGTTCGTCATCGACATGACATTGGCAACCACCCCGCTGCTGGAGACGAGGCAACGCCACGGTGCGCGCGTCGGCCCAACGCCGACCGTGACCTCAGAATTGGCTTCCGAGAAGATCATTTCTATGATCTGCACGTCGCCATTGTTGGTCGTGTTGGAGACGGCTGCGAGGCAGGCACTACGCGCCGCCGGTGGAACGCTTTCGTCCATTAGCGGCTGGGCTGCCGCAACCGGCGAGGATTGCGTCGTTCCGTCCGAGGTGCAGCCTGAGAGGACTGCGGCTGTTATGCAGATCACGCTGGTGGTCGCCCCGAACTTCAACATGCCTTTTTCCCCCGTATGTTTGCGTCTGCCTTCATCGTGCGCGAACATATCAATTGCTTGCCTCAATCAGAAACCGGCCGGCCGCCCAGCCGGAGGCGCTGCCATCGGGGCGAGAGACACGGCACCAGCGCGTCTGGCCGGTTATCCGGCATCCGCCGTTGCGCAGGATCTCGCCGTTGACGACCCGGGTCACAATCGGGCTCTGGGCGCTGGGTCGGCTGCGGATGTTCAGGGCATCGTTGCGAGACACGCCGGACACTTGAAAGAAGTCGGGTCCACCCGAGAGCCCATCGGCAAAATCCGGCTGGGGCGGGGCGATCGGTCTGCCGCCGGTCACTTCGATGCGCAGCGTAAACCGCGCCTGTTCGTTGCGGCGCGCGGCATTCCGCATCAGGTAGACCTGGACGACATAGTCGCCGCTGTCGGGAACGATGATGTCGGCGAAATCGCCCGAGATCGAGCCGTTGAACAGCGCTTCGCCGCCGCCGGGGCCGAGGATGTTGAAGTAGTTGCTGCCGTTGGAACTGTCCATCGTGACGGCGAGACGCTGGCCGCCCCGGACGTTGACCAGGTAATTTGCGCCTTCATAACCCCGGACTGTGCCGCGGATGACCGTCGAGCTCTGGCCTCGGCCGAATTCGACGCGGACATTCCGCTCCTGCGCCACCGCCGTTTGTGGCCCCGCATCGGCGACGACGAGAAGCGCCGCCGCAATCACTCCGCCCAAGAACGCACGCCACCGACGCATCGGACATCTCCCGTTGGGAAGGCTTAGAATGGCTGCCTTGCAACCTTCCGATGTCTTCAGACTGGCATGCTGAAGGCCTGCGAACCAGTGAATTAAATTAGTCTAATATGAAAAACTCTCATGGTTGCACCAGCTTCAGGATCTCCTTTTGCGCGCATCGCTGCGATTTCCCGAGCTCCTGCCTGAACCAGCGCATCAACGCGTCGAGAGCAGGCTCAGTGCGGCGGCTCTCCTTGATGCAGAGGTGGTAGTCCTCGTGTGTCGGGAGCTTCGCCTGATCGAGAAGTATCAGGCGTCCTGCATCCAGTTCGGGCTGTGCGAGGAAGTCCGGAACGAGGGCCGCGCCGAGATCCCGGCGCACCATGTCGAGCGCGATCACGTAATGCGAGGCAAATAGCCATCGGCAGTCGAGCGGCAGGAGATCGGCCCGGCCGGTAGATCGTGCATAGGCCTGCCAGTCGCTTCCAATCTTGCCGGGCTGCAATTCCGTGGTGATGTAGCGGAAGCTCTTCTTTCGTGCCGCAACAGAAGAAGACACGACCGGAACGAGATTTTCCGGCCATAGCAGTTGTGCGTGGTAACCACGATCCCTCGGCAGCGTCGTCACGAAAGCATCGCCCGAGGCATCGGAAAGCTCCGGATCCTGCGCATACATCAGGATCTGCAGATCGATATCCGGACAGGCCTGATAGAAGGACTGAAGCCGCGGCACGAGCCAGGCCTGGGCGAAACTGCTGCAGATCGCAAGCCGCACCCGATCGCGCGTCCCGCCGATGGCCTCGGCCAGCGAGCGGTCGATTTCGGCAAAGGCCGGCTGCAGCCTTCGCGCGAGGTCACGTCCGGCATCCGTCAATGCTATGCCCCGGCCGTTCTTCTGTATCAGCCGTTCTCCGACGATCTCTCCGAGCAGCCGCAACTGATGACTGACGGCACTTTGGGTAACGCCGAGTTCTTCCGCCGCCGCCGCCACGGACAGATGGCGGGATACCGTTTCGAACGTGTGCAAGGCCCTGAGATTATGCCTGAAATCCATCGCGTGATCCTTGAGGCGGCAACAAGCTCTAAGTCCGGCGCCCTCTGTCCCGCGGCAAGCAAGAGTGGATGCGCCTGAAATCAACGTTTCATGAGGATTTTTTAAAATTCAAGAGAGAAACTCATTGGACACCCGGGGTCGGCCCTGAAATGCTCTCTCACGTCCAAATTGTGAATGAGAGATCGACCATGAGGAAGACAGACGAAGTCCGGCGCCTTTTTGTGAAGGGGATGCCGGCTCTCGCGCTTCTCGGCAGTCCCGTCGCACTCATGGCCGGGGAAGTGATGAAGGAGGTCGCGGCCCTGAAGCCGGGCGAATTCACCTGGCATCCCGAGCGGCAGCGAACGGGCCCGGTCGCAATCGTCGTCTCCCTGCCGGAGCAGCGCGTTCACGTCTACCGCAACGGCATCCGCATCGCCGTTTCCACCTGCTCGACCGGAAAGCCGGGCCATGAAACACCAACCGGCGTCTTCGTGGTCTTGCAGAAAGACAAGCACCACAAATCCAGCACCTATGACGATGCGCCGATGCCGAATATGAACCGGCTCACCTGGTCCGGTATCGCGCTTCATGCCGGTAATCTCCCGGGCTATCCGGCCTCGCATGGCTGCGTTCGGTTGCCCATGGCCTTCTCCGAACGCCTCTTCGATATCACCCATCGTGGCACGCCGGTGATCATCTCGGGCGCTGCCACCGACCCCTATGAAATAACGCATCCGGGCATGGTGCTCGGCGCCTATGCGGCTCGGGAGTTTGAAGGCGCTGTCGCAGCATTACACGGCAAGGAGCGCCCCACCGACTGGACGGACCTGAGCAAGCAGCCGGTGGTTTCGGTGATCATGTCAACCTATGACGGACGTGCCCTCTTGGTGGAGAATTCGGAGATCCGCGCGGAGGGCCAGATCACCGTCAGCGGCAGGGACAAGCTCGGCAGCCATGTCTTCCTGCTGGACAGTCTCGATCAGGCCGCTCAAGGCATGCGCTGGATTGCATTCGCGAACTCGGAAGAAGATGCGGGCGCGGTCAGCACCGCCGCTAACGTTATCTCCCGCATCTCGGCCGACCCGCCTTTCGTCGCCACCATGCAAAAGGTCCTGCATCCCGGCGCCATCCTCATTCTAACCGACGCCCCACTCGCCCCGGATAGCCGCACGGGCGAGGATTTCGTGATCATGAGTTGATTGGGGTCGCGGTGGGCTGAAGGTTGACGCCGGCGCGAACCACCATGTCGAACTGGTGGCGACAGGAACGACGGAAGTGACGGTCTACCTGTTCGATGCTGCAGACCAGCCCGTCTCGGCAACCGGTCACACAGGCAATGCAATCCTTCTGATCGATGGCGCTGTTCGTCGGTTTGCGCTGTCTGCTGCAGATGGCAACCGCCTCACGGGAGCTTCGCCTGTTCCGGTCAATCCGGGTGTCAAGGGTGCGATCCAGGTGATCACCCCGGACGGTTCTACCGCGCAAGGGAAGTTCTGATCTTGGAAGCGCGCGAGGGAGAGTGGTAGGATCCTTGACTTTCGGCAAAGATGACACGCCATCGCCGTGTCAAGATCCGGTCATCAATTGTCTGGAGCCCTGCAGGGTATCTCCCTTCATTCTTTGACGGGCTAACTGAACGTCGCAGGAGAGAGTATGAGACGCAGAGAATTTCTGGCTGTGGCCGCCACGGTGGCTCTGACACCAGCCACTGGCTTCGCCGCAGTGCCATCGGTCATCCTGCATAAGGATCCCAATTGTGGCTGTTGCTCGTCATGGGGCGATGCTTTCAGCAAGGTGGGTTTCTCGGTTCGTACTGTCGAGGAACCGGACATGGATCAGGTCAAGGAACGCCTCAAGGTGCCGCCGTCCGTTCGAGCCTGCCACACTGCAGAGCTCGACGGCTATTTCATCGAGGGCCATGTTCCGATTGACGCCGTGAGAAGGCTGCTCGATGAACGGCCTCCCCTGGCGGGGCTCGCAGTCGCAGGAATGCCATTGGGTTCGCTCGGCATGGGTGGTTCGCCGGAGCCATACGACGTCATGGCTATCCCGCGCGATGGCGGTGACATGTATGTCTATCTGTCATTCAAGCCGGACTGAAAGGAACTGCTGCTTTTGCAGTCTACAGTCCAAATGACTTGAGGATAGGGCAGGGGCCGCTTTTGCCGGATGAGCATTCCGAAACCAGGCGCTCCAGCGCATCGCGGGTCCGATTGAGTTCGGCGACCCGCGTCTCCAGCGCGATCAGCCGCGCCTTGGCCACTTCGCGTGCCCGCTCCCTGTCGTCCCCGGCATCGAGTTCGAGCAATTCCCCTATCTCCTCCAGCGTAAATCCAGCGGTCTGGGCCTGACGGATAAACTGCAGCCGCCTCAGATCCTCAGCGCCGTAACGCCTGGCACCCTCAAGACGCTTGGGAGTCTTGAGGAGACCCTTGCGCTGGTAGAACCTGACGGTCTCCACGCCGACGCCACCGGCTGATGCGAATTTTCCAATTGTCATGTCCATGGGGCTTGACTCCGTACCATGGTACGGAACGTATGGTCTTGCCAACTGTTTCACAAGCCAAAGGAGACGTGAAATGTTGGACAGAACCAGCCCAATGAACACAGCGAAGAAGGCCGCTCTCTACCGGATGGTAACTGCGGAGCATACCTGCCCGTACGGGCTTAAAGCCAAGGATCTGCTCAAGCGATCAGGATATGAGGTCGAAGACCATCATCTGAAGACGCGCGCGGAAACGGACGAGTTCAAGCAGGAGCATGGCGTCCAGACAACGCCTCAGGTTTTCATCGGCGGAAAGCGTATCGGAGGCTATGACGATTTGCGGCGGCACTTCGGAAAGTCGGTTGCAGATCCCAAGGCGACGACCTACCGGCCTGTCATCGTGCTGTTTGTCTTGACTGCCCTGATGGCAATGGCAGCAAGCTACGCCGTTTTCGACACGCCTCTCACCATCAGGGCAGGCGAATGGTTCATCGCTTTCTCGATGGTCGTTCTGGCCATGCTCAAGCTTCAAAATGTCGAAACCTTCGCGACGATGTTCCTGAACTATGACCTCCTCGCGAAGCGTTGGGTGCCATACAGCTACATCTACCCCTACGCGGAAGGACTTGCAGGCGTTCTGATGGTGGCAGGCGTTGCGACTTGGCTGTCCGTTCCCGTGGCTCTCTTCATTGGTGGCATTGGCGCAGCCTCGGTCTTCAAAGCCGTTTACATCGACAAGCGTGAGCTGAAATGCGCCTGCGTCGGGGGATCGAGCAATGTGCCGCTCGGGTTCATCTCCCTCACAGAGAACTTGATGATGATTGCAATGGCTGTCTGGATGGCCCTGGCATCATCTGGATTGATGCCTGCTCATCAGATGTAACTGCACCACGCACTGTTCCGCTAGGTAGCCGGAGAGGATGTCTCCGGCTTTCCATGCATGCCATGACGTAGACGCCCTCAATCAGGCCCCAAGGTCACCCCGTGCCGATTCCGGCTTGGGTATCACCTTTGGGCATCAGTTTTGGGCATCAGGTCGCCGATGACGCCAAAACGGGATCCGGCACGACGGAAAAACATGACAATCAAGGCTTTTTGGGAGAATTGGCTGGGGAACCTGGATTCTCACATGATTTCAAAGGCTTAACAAAAAAGCCTTTGATTTCCTTTTGTTTTTCTGTCGCGAGCGACCGTGGATGTCATCTTTGTGCCCTGGCTTTGGGCCGACGTCAACATGGCGGGAGAGCGGCAATTATTTCCGGTTCATGGTTGTCCTGGTTTCTGTGATGCGCCGCCGAATGGTGAGGGCCAACTGCATTGAGTTGGTAGCTCTGGCGCATCCGTGTCCAGCCTGCAACGGCGCGCCGCATCCGAATTGACCAAAGGAAGCAAAGTTCCACGCGCGTTCCGTCCCTTAAGCAGGATGCCGACTTCCTGAATGGCCATCCAGTGCTTGCCGCGAACCCGTCTTGCTACGATGAACTGCTGCAACTTCACATCAGCAATCTTTGACTTAGGTGAAGGTTCGCCTCTGGCGGGAGAGGTTGGCCTTCCGCTTGCTATGCGCGCAGCTCCAGCCTCCCAACGCTATTAAAGATATCTGATTGCGCCGACGAAAGCCGGTTGATCTTTCTGCCTATCCGGAAATGATTTCCGCCCTGCACCGCGCCTTGGTGCTGGTGATGTCTGCAATCCGCTAGGCCTGAGGAAAGCCGCCGACATGTCCACAGGTCCTGGCGGCCAAGCTGCGACCACTCTCTAGGCAGGTCGCCCAGTCACGACCCGAGAGGTTGGCCGAAAGGAAACCCGCAATGAAGCTGTCGCCGGCCCCTGTCGTGTCGATCACCTCGATCGGCTCGATGCCGGTCGTGACTGATCGCTTGCCATCGCTGACGGAAGCTCCTTTTGCACCGCGCGTGACGACGGCCAGTCGGGCGCCGTCGAAGATCAGCCGGTGCAGCATCGCATCGGCCGCCGCATCGTCCTCGCCCGCCGAGCCAAATGCGATCGCCAGTCCGGAAACGCCGAGATTCTGAACGTCGCTATTGACTGAAATGTCCTGGGATACACTCACGCCCGAGCGACAGAGCTCTTCGCGCAGCGTCCCCTGGTCGTCCATCCAGCCGATATGGACGTGATCCATCTGCTTGAGCTTCTCCAGATCCTCGGGCGTGGGCTTGTATCCGGCGCAGACGCCGAAGTCCTCGTGGGCGAAGACCCGCTCCCCGGAGGGGAGGATGTCAATCAGGGTGAAGGCCGTGTGGCCCGGCCGAAGCTGCACGTTGGCGACCTGCACGCCGTGGACAGCCAGCTCGTTGATCGTGCGACGGCCATCAGCATCGTCACCGACAGCACCAAAATAGTGGGCTTCGTTTCCGAGACGCGCAAGCTGAACGGCGACATTCACGGCATTGCCGCCGATCAGCGACATGCCGGAAGGGCGGAATCGATCAATACAGTTATCCCCGACTGCGGCAAACCTGAGCATGGTCATCCCCCTCACAACCTTCCGTCGGGGCCGCGCAGCTCAGGCGCGCGACCTCCGAATCGTCAAGAACCGTATCAGTAGGCGACGCGCTTGTAATAGCGGCGCGTCGTCAGCGGATGATTGCGCATCACCTCAAGATGCGCGCTGATCCGTTCGAGGACCGTGGCGAGCAGGATCGGCGAGATCAGCGCACGGACCTCCGGTGAAATACCGGGAAGCTCGAATTCCGCCGTGTCCAGCACCGTCATCTTCTCGGTGTAGGCAGGAGCGAAATTCTCCACGCGTTCTGCAAGCGGGCGAAGCGAGTCTTCGCCCTTGAACAGGATCAGGCTGACATCCTTGTCGATCAGCTCCAGGGTTCCGTGGAAGAAGTCGGAGGCATGAACCGGGCGGGTGCGGATCCACTGCATCTCTTCCAGAATGCACATCCCGTAATAGAATGCTTCCGGCCAGACGTTTCCAGCACCGGTGATGATGTGATAGTCGGCCGCGGCCAGCTTGCTCGCGAATTCCTGGGCTTTCGGCTCATAAGCGCGCTTCACGTCGAGGAGCAGGGTTGGGAGCCGCTCGAGCTCGGCCGCGATCTGGGCATAGTTGGAGATCTCCCCGCGGTGACGCATGATTGAAAGGGCGATGAACAGCGACTGCAGATAGAAGGATTCGCAGGAGGTGTCGTCTTCGGCAAAATTGACGAAGACATGATCGCCCCCCTTGCCGAGCGGCGTGTCGGCATGACCGACGAGCGTGATCACGGTGGCGCCAATCTCCTTCATCCGGGCAAGCAATGCGACGCTTTCCTTGGTCGTGCCCGAAAGGGAGGGCATGACGATGATGGACTTGGAGGTGAGGTTTGCAGACCCAGCCAAGATCAGCTCTGCCGGCATGTCTATGAAGGCGGGGAAACGGGAGCGACGCTGCAGGAGCTGCGCTGCCGGCTGCATCAGAATGGCTGCGCCACCTGTGCCGAGGAAGTAGATGTTTTCGGCTCCTGCCGCCAGACAATCCGAAACTACCCGATCGAGACGCTCGCGCAGAGCCACGGCACCTCCCTGGATCTTGAGGAAACGGGGTTCGTCGAAATTCAGCATGGGTCGCTTCTCCATTACTTGCCGGCGCTACAGGCTCAGGGGATCTAATGTTGTAAGACAACTGACATCTTTGTTCGTGGTCGTCAAGAGAAGGAGGGGGAGGAAAAATGTGTCGAACTGGCGATGCAGTCGCGGCTGCAACCCAAATGCGCGACGCTTGACCTGTCGCACTTTGTCAGACAAGAACGGCGTGAGACAAAGTGCGAGGTAACCGTGGACGAACCGATCCGTGACTCCAGAACCCTGGCAATTCAGCTTCGGGACCGGATTGCAGAGCTCATTCGCGCGGAGGGGCTTAAGCCCGGCGACAAGCTGCCGACCGAGGCGCAACTGACGCAACGGTTCCACATTTCCCGGCCTGCGCTGCGCGAAGCCCTGAAACTCCTGGAGCAGGACGACATCATCTACGTGGAGCATGGCCGCGGACGGTTCATCTCCGCCATGTCGGCCGTGCAGGTGGACAGACCGATCACCGTCTTCGAAAGCGTCACCGACATGGCGCAGCATTACGGCTACAAGCCTGTGAACAAGGTGCTTTCGATCAGCGAGGAGGATCCGCCGGCGGTCGTGTCCGAGAAGCTGTGTCTCGAAGCCAAGGCGCGCGTCATTAGGATCGAACGGTTGCGCCTGCACGACGAGGAGCCGATCCTCTATTGCATCGATTATGTGCCACGAACCATCATACCGGCACAGCTCTACGACATAGACTGGAGCGGCTCCTTGCTTAACCTGCTCGAACAGCATCGCCATCGCCCGCGCATGTCGGCCGCGACAGTATCGTCAGTCATGCTGCCGGACGACGTCGTCGAGCGCCACGATCTTCGCGAGTTCGGCCCGGCCCTGCTGATCGCCGAGACCTGTTTCGATGCGGCGGGCAAGCCGGTGAACTATGCGCTGGACTATCATCGCGGCAGCCATTTCACCTTCAGCCTCGTGAGGAAGTGAAGAACCGCCTCCAGCTTAATGCAGCAACTGGCTGAGAAACAGGCTGGCGCGTTCCGTCCGAGGGCTGCCGAAGAACTCGCGCGGCGGGGCCTCTTCGATAATCGAGCCTCGGTCCATGAATATGACGCGGTCCGCAACCTCGCGCGCAAACCCCATTTCATGGGTAACGAAGACCATGGTCATGCCTTCCTTCGCGAGCGCCACCATCGTGTCGAGCACTTCCTTGACCATTTCGGGGTCGAGGGCCGAAGTCGGCTCGTCGAACAGCATGACGCGCGGGTTCATGCACAGCGCCCGGGCGATGGCGACGCGCTGCTGCTGACCGCCGGAGAGCTGGCCGGGATATTTGTCGGCCTGCTCGGGGATCCGCACGCGCTCGAGGAAATGCATGGCGATCCGACGGGCCTCGCTCTTAGGCATTTTCTTCACCCAGACCGGTGCCAGGATACAGTTCTCCAGAATGGTCAGGTGCGGAAAGAGATTGAATTGCTGGAAAACCATGCCGACATCCCTCCGCACGAGGTCGGCCTTCTTCTCATCGCCGTCGAGCTCGATCCCACCGACGATAATCCTGCCTTCCTGATGCGCTTCCAACCGGTTGACGCAGCGTATCAGTGTCGACTTGCCCGATCCCGAGGGGCCGCAGATCACCACACGTTCGCCCCTCATGATGTCGAGGTTGATATCATCGAGAGCGTGAAAGGTGCCGTACCACTTGTGCACGCTCTTAAGCGCAATTTCCGGCATCGCCTCGGGGGGTTGGGTCATGGATGTCTCCTCGACTTTATCTGAGAACCAGCCAGCCGGAGACCATGATGACGCCGGCTCCGGCCAGGGTGTGAACTTCGATGGGGGCGGCAAACATCAGGGCGCCGTAGACGCAGCCCCAGATGATCTGGCTGTACTGGAAAGGGGCAACGACCGAAGCTTCCGCAATCCGGAAGGCACGGATGAGCAGCCCATGTCCGGCGAGCAGCAGCATGGCGCCGGCCGCCATCAGAACGCCTTCGACGGGGCGAACTGGAGAAAGGCCTCCGTGCAGCAAGGCGGCCGCCAGCGCGAGCGGCATCAGGATGATGAACAGCGACGACAGAAGCGCCTCGTCATTCTCCTCGACCCTCGTCTTGCGCAGCAGGATCAGGGAGAGCGCAAACAGCACGGCCGAACCAAGGGCTGCCAGGTGGCCGAGGTTCAGGGACGTGGCACCGGGCTGCAAGGCGATCGCCACGCCCGCAAATCCAAGGACAACTCCGGTCCATCCACTCGCGGACAGCCGCTCCCGCAGGACGAGCCAGGACATCAGAGCCACCAGGATCGGTGTTAGAAAGGCAAGAAGATAGGCTTCCGACAAGGGCAGGAGCGCGAAAGCGTAATGGATCAGCAGCGTGTCCCCTGCGAGCAGAACTGCGCGCAGCACCGCGATGCCGGGCTGGCGGGGAAGGAGCCGGGTCACGCCCCCTGTCACCACGGCATGGCCACACAGCAGGATGAAGGCGCCGACCGTGACCAGAAGAGTGACCTGCGGTGCCGGCAGCCGCTCGGCGCTCAGTTTCACCAGAGCGTCGGTGCCGGAAAAGACGGCAAATGCCGCAAGGGTCAGAAGGACGCCGCGCCTGTTGTTCGACCCGGACGCGTCGCCGGGGACGGGAGCGATGTCAGCGGACATTGAACCGCCCGAAGCGCTCCTCGATCCGCGCCTGCAGAAACTCGAGGCTGATCGACAGGATCCAGTAGATCATTGAGGCGGTGATCAGCATTTCGATGTGGCGGAATTCCGTCTGCCCCTGTGTACGGGCGAGATACATGATCTCCCAGACGCCGACGACCGACACGAGGGATGAGTCCTTCAGCATCGCGATGAACTGGTTGCCGGTCGGAGGAATGATGACTCGCATTGCCTGGGGCAGGATGACGAGCCCCATGGTCTGGCTCGGCGACAGGCCAAGTGCGGTGGCACCCTCGGTCTGGCCCCTCGAAATGCTCTCGATGCCGGCCCGGAAGATTTCCGTCATATAGGCGCCGTAGCAGAGGGACAGGGCCAGGATCCCGGCGGGGATGGCGCCGATGACATAACCCACCTGAGGCAGGCCCAGGTAGATGATGTAGATCTGCATGAGCAGGGGCAGGCCGCGAAAGAGCGACGTGTAAAACGTCGCCAGGCCATAGATCACACCGTTGCGCGAGAGCTTGGCAATGGCACCAGCCAAGGCAATGGCGGTGGCAATCGCAATCGAGATCGCCGAAATGAACAGTGTCGTTGTCACGCCTTGAGTGATCAGGAAGCCAATCTTCTTGGCGATGAAAGCGAACGACAGGTCGAAGGAATGGAAGAAAATCATCAGCAGGGCGAACAATTCCATCCACACTGCGACGATCTGGTAGTTCCTCTTCAACAGGTGCAGGAGCTTCCAGTTGATGGCGATGATGATGGCGATCACCGCTGCAGAAAGCGCTCTTGCCGCCGACGCGTTGTCGGCGAGAAAGCCCTCGGAAGCCGGAATGAGCCTGCCGATCCAGGCAGAGCTGACGCCTAAGCCGTAGAGGGCTGCAGCGACCAGCGCGAGCACAAGCATCCCGCCGATCCGGCGCGCTGCTGCGGGATATGTAAGTATGAGACGACCGATCATTCTGCCATGTCCTTTCAGGCTGCCCGCTCGCGCCACCAGTCCTGCGCCTGGAGCTTCCAGTAGGTCAGTTGTGCCACGGCAAGGCCAGCCACGCCGCCGGCCCAGTCCAGGCCAAAGGGCGAAAACAGGCGGTGGCGATCGCTCTGCCCGAGGATCGCCTCTGCAACCACCTTGCCGCCGATCGCCGTGGTGTTGAGGCCGTGACCGCCAAATGCGGTGCAATGCCACACACCAGGCTGCATCTCGCCGATCTGGGGCATGAGGTGGCGGGCATAGGCCATGAGACCGGACCACGCGAGTTCCGTCCTGAGTCCGCTGAGTTGCGGATAGGTGTTGGTCATCTCCCGCCGGAGCTCCTGGACGAGACCGGAGGTGGACGCGGCGCGGGTCGTGATCCGTCCGCCCCAGAGAAGGCGTTTGCCACCATCGATCAGGCGATAGTAGTCGCCCGCTCGGCGGTTGTCGCCAATGCCGTCGCGCGTCCTGATCGCGGAGGCGATCATTTCCGGCGCCTCTTCGCTGACCATGACATAAGTTGCGATTGGCAGGAACGCGCGCTTGAGGCGAGGATTGACGGGCCCCGTGTAGCCCCCTGTCGCGAACACCACTGTCCGAGCTGCCACCACACCGTTGCTCGTGCGCACTTGCTTCCTGTCCGGCACAAGATCGGTAGCAAATGCGGGAGAGCCTTCAAAGATGAGACCGCCAAGCCGCTCGATCTCGTTTGCTAGGCCGCGTAGGAAGTTGAGCGGGTGAATGTGAAACGCCTGGGGGTCGCGCAAACCATGGAAATAGCGGTTCGATTTCAGGTTCTGTCGGACCGTCGCCGTGTCGAGATACTCAAGCCGCTGGCCGTATTTGTGCCGGGCCTCGGCTGCATGGCTTTGCATTCCGGCCCCGTCGTCATAGCGCATGACGCTGGTCACCCCATCCACCGGATTGGCACCAGCAATGTTGAGAGCGGTAATAGTGTCTCGGACGAAATCGACACCTTCGATCGACATCAGGTAGAGCTTGTCTGCGGCCTCGGTACCGCTGATCCTTGCAATCTGCTCGACCCCCGTCGCGTAGCCCGCGCTGACGAAACCGCCGTTGCGGCCGGATGCGCCGAAGCCGACAGACTGTGACTCGAGCACCACGACCTTCTGCCCGCCACGCGCCAATTGGAGAGCGGTGGTGAGGCCAGCCAGGCCGCCGCCGATCACGACAGTGTCGCAGTCGATATTGCCAGAGAGAGCGTGGCGCTCCTTCCGGTCGGCGAGCGTGCGGGAATAGTAGGTATCGGGATAGTTCATGAGGGCACCGGGCGGTTGGGGCGCGGAGAGCCTTGTCTCCACGCCCGTTAGGATCAGTTGGCGCTGTAGTCTTTGCCGTACCACTTGGTGGTGAGGGTGGCCAAAGTGCCGTCTTTCTTCATCTCCTCGATGATGCCGCCGACCTTCGCGGTCCAATCCGGGTCGACCTTTTCGGCGATCACCACCAGCGGCTCGCGGAAAGCGTATTCGCCCTCGAGAATGCGCAGCGGGTAGCCGTTCTTGATGGCGTTGAGCGCGGTCTGTTCCGGTGCGATCACCGCGTCGAGACGGACGCCGTCACCCAGACGCAGGTCGTCGAAGGGCAGCATGGAATCGGCAAACGTGCGGACCTCGCCCGGCTCCAGCTTGTATTCGATCGGCGGCAGGCCAGGGGCATCGATTTCCAGCCGGCGATTGATGAAGTCTTCCGAGGTCGTGGCCGTCTCGACGCCGATGATCTTGCCTTTCAGATCCTCGACCGATTTTGCGGTGCTATCCTTGTGCAGGACGTAGACATAGGGGCTGAAGTAATAGATGCCGACGAAATCGATGACCTGCGCACGTGCCTTGGTCGGAGTGACCGATCCGACGCCAAGGTCGTAGCGTCCTTGCCAGCGACCGCCGGTCAGCGTCGCCCAGTCCGGCGTCTCGAAGCTGACCTCGACGCCCAGGCGCTTGGCGATTTCCTTCGACACGTCGATGTCGAAGCCAACCATCTCGTTGTTGTCGTCGAGATAACTCTGCGGCGGCCAGCCGCTGTTGGTCGCGACGACCATCGCCTTCTTCTCCATGACGCGGTCGAGCGTTGCGCCTGCATGCGCCGCGGTCGTCCAGGCAAGGGCGGCGACGCCCAGAGCCAGGCCGGTGATGAACTTCTTCATGACATTCCTCCTGTGAAAGGACAGACACGGATCCCCATATATGTAAGATGTCTGACAATTGCAGTTGAGGCCATGAAAAGGAGACTGTCAATGTTTCAGGGGTATAAGTCAGTATGAAAAAAGCTGATCCAGTCATCTGCTTTCGTTATGGCCGCTGACGGCGTGGGGTTGGTCAGACAACCACCTCCGGTTCTGCCACGGGCCGAAGGTCCAGGGACCTTTTTCTGACGAGCTCGCCTAAGTTGGTCCCCAGCCAATTTTACCGGAGCTGATTTCAGCACAGCGGGTGGCCTGAAGAACAGCAGCCGCAATTGCTCAAGTTGTTGAGAAGACGCCGCTTTTTTTGTAAGCAACAGTCGCTGATTTTCAGCGGAAAACCGACCTAAAGCGGCCTGCCTGGAGAGCCTGGATTCTCACATGATTTCAATGGCTTACCAAAATTGCCTTTGAATTCCCTATATTTTCCCGCCGCGAGCGACCGTGGATGCCACCTTTGTGCCTTGGCTTTGGGCATCAGTCAACAGGAGAGGGCTAGCGGCAATAATTTCCGCTCTCGGACCTCAAGTTTGCGGTGAGGCGGCGATAGGGCGCCCTGCTACTTCGCGCACACTTGTAGGTCTTGCAGGACGCCGTCGCGCTTGCGGGAACCATGCGTTGCCTTGGGCACGCCTCACAGCGCGTTATGAAGCTGATGTCGCTACGCGGGCGTCATGATGACCGACAAGAGGCCGTAGAACGAACCCGCTTCGCGGGAGGGCGTTTGGGGCTGAGGTAGAAGGCGATGGCGGGAGTCAGCGCCTAGATTGAACGTCGCCCGGCAAGGGCAGAGCATGACGAGCTTCTTCAA
>JBKBON010000014.1:0-111899 GCA_046294755.1 Allorhizobium sp.
CTATCGGTATTCTGCTTCATGGCGTGATCTCCCTGGCGGTTGCCGCCGCCGGTTGGGTGGGTGTTGGTTCACCCGGAGATTACGCCGCCAGACAATTTCTACCACTTCCGAGACACGACCTCAGAGCGCAGCACAGGCCGAGCTTCTGCTTCATGCCGCCCGAGAGCTTGCCCGCAGGGCGATCGGCAAAGGGTGTGAGCCCCGTTGCCCGCAACAGGCCGGCGATCCGGCGCTCCCGCTCGCGCCGGTCCTGGCCAAACAATCTGCCGAAGAACTCGGCGTTTTCGAAGACCGAGAGCGTCGGATAGAGGTTCTTGCCCAACCCTTGTGGCATATAGGCGATGCGCGGGCAGGTCTTACGACGATGTGAGGAACGCGCCATGTCGCCACCGAAGACCTCGACGCGGCCCGACTGGATGGCCCGTGCGCCGGAGACCAACGAAAGCAGGCTGGACTTGCCGACACCGTCTGGCCCGATCAGGCCCACCATCCGGCCTGCCGGGATGTCGAGCGAGATGGCGTGCAGGGCGTCGGTCTTGCCGTAGGAAAGGCTGACCTCTTCGAGCCTCACGACAGGTTCCACCGACGGGCCGTTGCGTGGCAGGCCCGTCATCTCACTGCACCAGGCTCGAAGTGAGGCTTTCGGGCCAGGGGGCCGCTGGGTCGAGATTGACATAGGCGATGCCAGGCAATCCCGTCTTGACCTGCTGAATGTATTTCTTGAGCAGCTCCTGCGGGATCTGCGCTTTCACACGGAACATCAGCTTTTCGCGCTCCTGGTTCGTCTCCACCATCTTCGGCGTGAATTGAGCGACATCCGCGACAAAGCTGATCTTCGCGGGAATGGTGTAGGCCGGCGCGGCATCGAGCACGATGCGGGCCTCGCTGCCAAGCGCGATGCGGCCTACCTCTGCCGTCGGCAGGAAGAAGGCCATGTAGACGTCGGACAGATCGACGATGTTCAAGACCCGACCGCCCGCGCCGAGCACTTCGCCGAGCTGGGCAACGCGGTATTGCACCCGTCCGTCCCGCGGTGACCTCAGTGTGCTGTCTGCGATATCCGCGTCGATGCTATCGATCGCGGCGGCGGCGGCTGTAACGGCAGCTTCGGCATCAATGACCTGGGCCCGTGCGGCGCTCATCGCTGCATCCGAAGCCGCGACCTGAGCCTTGGCTGCGGCAAGTGTTGCCTGAGCGCTTGCGACTGCTGCACGATCGTCGTCGACCGCCTGCTGGCTGGTGGTGCGGCTTTCGATAAGGCGCTCAGTGCGGGCAAGCCTGGTTTCGGCGGAATTCAACTGCGCTTCACGCTGCGCGACCATTGCGAGCGCCGCCTCGCGTTCGGCATCCCGCTGGGCAACGACGCTCCGCGCGGTTTCGACCCCGATCTCGGCGCGACGATGCTCAGCGGCAGCCTGGCGCCGGCGCGCATCGAGCTGGTTCGTGTCCATGACTGCAAGCACCTGCCCGGCGGTTACAAAGTCACCTTCGCCAACGAGGATGTCCTTCAGGCGACCGCCTGTCTTGGTCGAAATGTCAATTTCCACCGCCTCGATGCGTCCATTGCCGTAGGCAATGTTGGTCGGCAAACCATCCCCTTCGAAACTCTTCCACCCGTAATAGGCGGCACCACCTGCTACGACCACAAACAATGCTACTAGCCAGCCGCTCTTACGCTTCGCCATGCCCGTTCTCCGCGATCCTCAAGACGCCGTGGGACATCAATTCTGGCATCCTGTTGATAGTCATAGGGCGGAGGGCGACTGACGAACTTGATCTGCGTCAATTACTGATTGCCAAGAAGGCCGGCATGCGCGCGAGAGAAAAAAACACCGCCCCGGCGAGCCGGAGCGGTGTCTTTCTGGCGCAACGAACTGCGAAATTCAAAACCCGCTGGCAAGGCGGCGGCGAAGGTCCTTGATATCAGGCTCGGCCATCTGCTCGAGACGACGCTCCCAGGACAATGCGGTCTCGATGATAACCCCGAGATCGTCAAAACGGGGAGCCCAGCCGAGAACCTTCTTGGCCAGGGACGAATCCGCGACAACAAGGGGGGCATCACCCGGACGACGGGGCGCATATTCGACCTGGAAGTCGACATTGGTGGCCCGGCGCACCGCCTCGACAATATCGAGAACGGAATAACCCTTGCCATAGCCGCAATTGGCAACAAGCGGCCCGCCACCTGCGCGCAGATAGGTCAAGGCCTGCAAATGGGCGTCGACGAGATCGTTGATGTGGATGTAGTCACGCACACCCGTACCATCAGGCGTATCGTAGTCGGTGCCATAGACCGACATGGAGGTTCGCTTGCCGAGCGCGGCCTCGCAGGCCACCTTGAGAAGATGGGTCGCGCCTGGCGTCGAATTGCCGGCTCGGCCCTTCACGTCCGCTCCCGCGACGTTGAAGTAACGCAGCGCGACATAGCAGAGACCATGGGCACGCGCGGTGTCGCGCAGCATCATCTCGCTCATCAGCTTGGACTGGCCGTAAGGGGATTCCGGCCTGAGCGGTGCGTCCTCGCGCACTGGAAGCGGCTTGTCTGGCAGTCCATAGACTGCGGCGGTCGAGGAAAAGATCACCTTGTCGATGCCCGCCTTCACCGCCGCAGACAGAAGACGTCGCGTGTTTTCGGTATTGTTCTCGTAGTAGTTCAGAGGATCGGAGATCGATTCCGGAACCACGATCGAACCGGCGAAATGGATGATGGCCTCGATATCGTTTTCGGCAAAAACCTGCTTAAGGACATTCGGCTTGCCGATGTCGCCTAGGTAAAAGCGCGCGGCAGGCGCCACTGCCCAGCGAAAGCCGGTGGACAGCCGATCAACGACGACGACCTCCTCGCCCGCGTCGAGGAGCGCCCAGACCATGTGGCTGCCGATGAAGCCGGCGCCACCCGTCACCAAGATCGCCATGACTTTTCTTCCCGTTGTTTTTCTTATGGGGAAGAGAAAAGCACGAGCACCTTACGGAGTGCTTATAAACGGCAGTCAAGCCACTGAAACAGCTAACTTAACTGGATTCTTCGTTAAGCCTGGGTAAGCTCTTTTGTTCAAGTTTTAGCGAAGCCTGCCGCGGGATCCTAGAGGGACTTCACGTATTGGCTCAGACGCTCCGCGGCATCGGTGATCTGGGCGGGATTGCGCAGGAAGCAGGCACGCAGGAAGGGCAACCCGCCTTCTCCGAACGCCGTTCCCGGCGCCATGCCAACGCCGGTCTTGTCGACGATATCAAGCGCTGCCTGACGGCTGTCGGTGATGCCATCGATCTTCAGGAAGGCGTAAAGAGCACCTTCCGGCTTCAGCGTTTCGACCCGGTTGGTCGCAATCAACGCGTCGCAGAGAATGTCGCGGGAAGCCGTGGCTCGGGCGATGTTTTCCCGGACGAAATCGTCGCCCTGGTCGAGCGCGACGACCGCGCCACGCTGCATGAATTGAGCGACGCCGGAGGTCGAATACTGGACGAGGTTCTCAAGTACCTGGCCGAGCTCCGGAGGAGCCACGATCCAGCCAACACGCCAACCGGTCATCGACCAGTTTTTCGAGAAGGAGTTGGCGAACATGATTTTGTCATCCGCTTCCATCACATCGAGGAAGGAAGCCGCTCGCTCTTCGGCTCCGTAATAATACAGCGCGTAGATCTCGTCGGCGAGGATCCAGACGCCGTGGCGGCGTGCGATTTCGAGGATCGCCTTCAGGTCTTCACGGGTTGCGGTCCAGCCTGTCGGATTTGACGGGGTGTTGATGAACAACGCCTTCGTCTTCGGCGTGATCGCTTTCTCCAGCCTCTCCAGATCGAGGACCCAGCGGCCGTCGGTGAAGGAGAGCGGGACGCAGACGGACTTGGCGCCGGCGAGATCAATTGCGGAAACAATGTTCGGCCAGCAGGGCGAGAGATAGACCATCTCGTCGCCCGGGGAGGTCAAGGCCTGGACGGCGAGGGCAATCGCCTGCATCCCGGATGCCGTGACATAGAAGTGCTCGACCGGAAGTTCGACCGCAAAGTGTCTCTGATAGTAGCGGGCGAGAGCCTGTCGAAGCTCTGGGATGCCGCGTTGCCAGGTGTAGAAGGTCTCGCCGCCCAGCAAGGCCTCGCTTGCGGCGCGGTTGATAAAGTCCGGTGTCGGCAGGTCGCCCTCGCCCGCCCACAACGGCAGCAAACCATCACGACCCCGCGCATAATTGATGATCTCGACGATACCGCTTTCCGGTGCGGCAAGTGCGCGGGGGCTGAGGCTATCCAGCAAGGTCATGGGGTCTTCGCTCCTTCGATCCGTGCGGAATGTCTAGCTGATCGCGGTGCAAAAATCCCATGATATTCCTTGAGGATGATATCGATCTCGCTGATGGGTTCTGCGCCCCACAAGCGGCCGCGGCTCTGGATCAGCGGGTCTTGAGGAGGTCGCGAATCTCGGTCAGCAACATCACATCAGCCGGTGGCGGTGCGGCCTCGGAGGCCTTCAGCTCCTCCTTCTCCATGGACTTGCGCAGTGAGTTTACGCCCTTGACCATGAGGAAGATGATCCAGGCAAGGATCATAAAGTTGATGACGACAGTGATGAAGTTGCCATAGGCGAAGACGGCGCCCTGTTCACGGGCAGCGGCAAGCGAGGTTGCTGTAACATTGCTGCTCAGTGGAAGAAAGTAGTTGGAGAAGTCGAAGCCACCGAAGATCACGCCGACCAACGGCATGACAATGTCTTCGACCAACGAGCTGACGATCAGGCCGAAGGCCCCGCCGATGATTACCCCGACAGCAAGATCCATGACATTGCCGCGCGCGATGAAAGTCTTGAATTCCTGTAACATGCCCCTGCTCCTTTTTTCCTTGGTCTGGACCGTCGGCTGATGTCCGATCCCTCGGCAATGGTTAATGAAACTTTGTCCATTCGAAAATGGTGATTCTTCGTTTTGCGCCTTTTCACTTCGACTAAGGTCAATGCGCGAAACGATTTAAAAAGGCGCGGACTTGGCCTAAGGTTCCTGCTTGGGCGCAGTCGAGGAGGATAAGGTGTTCCCAGGCTGGATCATCGTTGCGTCAGCGATTGGTTACCTGCTGTTCCTGTTCGCCGTGGCAAGCTATGGCGACCGCAAGACACGCGTGCACGGCGTGCCTGCCGCGGGGCGCCCTGTCGTCTATGCGCTGAGCCTTGCCGTCTATTGCACATCCTGGACCTATTTCGGCGGCGTGGGGCTGGCAGCGCAGCACGGTCTCGAATTCATGGCGATCTATATCGGACCGATCCTGATGTACACGCTGGGCATGCCGATTCTCAGGCGGATTGTCGAGCTCGCCAAGACCGAAAAGATCACTTCAGGCGCCGACTTCGTAGCCGCCCGATACGGGAAGAACCCGGTCGTCGGCATGCTTGTCACGATGATCTATCTCGTCGGTATCATCCCCTATATCGCCCTTCAGCTGAAAGCCGTCTCCAGTTCGGTGGCGGCGGTGATGGATCCGACGGCCTATGGAATCGGCACCGGCAATCTCTATTTCATCGACCTGCCGCTGATCGTCGCCTTTATCCTCGCCTGCTTTGCCGTCATCTTCGGAACACGACACACCGATGCAACCGAGCATCAGGACGGGCTGATTCTGGCCATTGCCATGGAATCGGTTGTCAAGCTCGTGGCATTCTGGACGCTGGGTGTCTTCGTCATCTGGGTGATGTTCGATGGGCCGGCCGATCTCTGGCAAAAGGCGACGGAGAGCGAGGCTGTGATGGCGGCACTTTCGCACGAGACGCCGGCGAGCCGCTGGATCCTGCTGATCGCGCTCTCGGCCTTCGCCATCATCATGTTGCCAAGGCAGTTCCATGTCACTGTGGTGGAGAATCGAACGCCACGTGAACTGAAGCTCGCCGGGATACTGATGCCGATCTATCTGATCGTCATCAATATCTTCGTCCTCCCTGCAGCGATCGCGGGTATCCTCGTCTTCGGTGGCAGTGGCGATGCGGACCTATATGTCCTTTCGCTTCCCCTTGAGGCCGGATCGGGCTTTGTCTCGCTGCTCACCTTCATCGGAGGATTCTCAGCGGCGACCGCCATGGTCATCGTGGCCTCCGTTGCGCTTGCCATCATGGTCTCGAACGACATGGTGCTGCCGATCTTCCTGCGGCAGAAGCTCGTCGGGCGTCCGAGCCAGCGGGAGGATTTCGCCAAGACCTTGCTGCATATCCGCCGTACCGCGATCTTCGGCGTCTTGCTGCTTGGTTATGTCTATTTCCGCTCTGCCGACAATACCACGGGGCTTGCCAAGATCGGCCTGCTCTCATTCACCGCGATCGCACAGATCGCGCCGGCCATGTTCGGCGGGCTTATCTGGCGGCGCGCGAATGCGCGCGGCGCGATTGCCGGTCTGACAATCGGTTTCTTCGTCTGGGCCTACCTGCTGTTTCTGCCAAGCCTCGGAGCGGAGGATCATTCCTGGATCGCATCGACCGTGCTCAGCTTCCTGCTCCCGGGCCTGTCGATGTTCGAGCCGCAATATGCGGACCCCCTCGTCAATGCGACGATTTTCAGCCTGCTGGTCAACACGCTCGCCTTCGTCATCGGCTCGCTCAGCCGCAACCCACGTCCGGTGGAGCGGATCCAGTCCGCGATCTTCATCAAGCGGCAGCCGCGTTCGAATTTCGCGACCCGCGGGTGGAAAACCAACGTCGCCGTAGGCGACCTCAAGACCGCCATCGCCCGCTATCTCGGCAACGAGCGCATGGAGCGCTCCTTCCGATCCTATGAGCAGACGGTGGGCCGAAAGCTCGCGGACGACAGTCCTGCGGACATGGCCTTCATCCATTTCTCCGAACAGCTTCTCGGCAGCGCCATCGGCTCATCTTCGGCGCGCCTCGTCCTGTCGCTGATCCTGCAGAAGGCCGAGGATCCCTCTGCCGATACCGTCTGGCTGCTGGATCAGGCCTCCGAGGCGCTACAGTACAATCAGGACATGATGCAGACGGCGCTTGCGCAGATGGAGCAGGGAATCGCCGTTTTCGACGCTTCAGACCGGCTGACAATCTGGAACCGCCGTTTCCGGACCCTTCTGGACCTGCCTGAACATGTCGGCCAGGTCGGATTTCCGCTGCTCGACATGATCGCCATACTGGCGCAACGGGGCGATGTGCCGACCGGTGAGACGCAGGCGGTGATCCGCAGCTTTCATCAATTTGATCGGCCGTTCCAGATGGTATTGGCCGGTGGCAAACGGATTATCGAAGTTCGCTGCAATCTGATGCCGGACAAAGGCCTCGTCGCGACCTTCAGCGACATCACCTCGAGAGTGGAAGCAGATCAGGCGCTCAAGCAGGCAAACGAAACGCTGGAGCAACGGGTAAGTGAACGCACTGCGGAACTCACCCGCGTCAACCATGCGCTTGCCGAAGCCCGCGCGGCGGCCGACGAGGCCAATATCGGAAAAACCCGCTTTTTTGCCGCAGCCGGCCACGACATCCTACAGCCACTGAATGCCGCCCGGCTCTATTCCTCGTCGCTGGTGGAGCGCCTCGGGGACTCGGAAAACAGCGCGCTGGTCGAGAATATCGATTCTGCTCTGGAGTCGGTCGAAAGCATTCTTGGTGCCGTTCTCGACATCTCACGCCTCGATACCGGCGCCATGAAGCCGCGTTTTTCCAGCGTGCCACTCAACAACCTCCTGCAGCGGATCGAAACCGACTTTGCGCCGATGGCGCGGGAGAAGAACCTCAAGCTGGTCGTGATGCCGACAACGTTTTCCGTCCGCTCCGATCCCACGCTTCTGCGTCGCCTGGTACAGAACCTCGTTTCCAACGCAATCAAATACACGCCCTCCGGCCGCGTTGTGGTTGGTGCACGCCGCCAGGGCGACAAGGTGGTGATCCAGGTGACGGATAGCGGCATCGGCATCCCCTCCTCCAAGTTCCGAACCGTATTCAAGGAATTTGCGCGCCTCGAAGAAGGCATGCGCACCGCATCGGGTCTCGGCCTCGGTCTTTCGATCGTCGACCGTATCGCCAAGGTTCTGCAGCACCCGGTAGAACTGGCATCGAAACCCGGCAAGGGCACAACCTTCAAGGTCGTTATGCCGCTCGAAATCGCGAAACCATCAGCGAAAGGCGTCGTCTCGCTGGAGGACGGCAATCGGCCGACGCCGACGCTTCAAGGTTTCCGGGTGCTGTGCATCGACAATGAGCCGAAGATCCTGGAAGGCATGAAGCTCCTCATTTCCGGTTGGGGCTGCCATGTCGAATGCGCCGGCTCGATTGCCGAGATGGATGAACATGTGAGAGCCGACAATCCACCGGATCTGGTGATTGCCGACTACCATCTCGGGGATGGCAGCGGGATTGGCGCCATCTTAAGACTACGCGCTCTCACCCAGTCGGATGTGCCGGCCCTTCTGATCACCGCAGATCGTTCCGCAGAAGTCCGGGCGGAAGCGGAACGGCATTCGATCACCCTTCAGCACAAGCCCGTACGCCCGGCAGCGCTGCGCGCCTTCATCACACAGGTTTCCTCGCAACGACGCGCTGCGGCTGAATAACCACCGTTGAGTGAGCACTAGAAGGTCAGCCTTACCAGCTCTTCAGCGCACGCAGCGTCGGCGTCTTCTTGAAGACATGATCGTTCATGCGACCCATCAGACGGTCAAGCAGTGCGACGGCCTCGATCACGGCCGGCCCCTTGTTCAGCATCACGCACTCGGCGCGGGCGGCCATGGCGGCATCGGTCATTTCGCCCCGGGTGGGGATGCCTTCCTTGACCATGTCCTCCAGCACCTGCGTGGCCCAGACACAGGGCACCGCGGCGGCTTCGCAGATCCAGAGCAGTTCTTCCTGCATTTCGGCGAGCCGCTCAAACCCGATCTCTGCCGCAAGATCTCCACGTGCGATCATCACACCAAAGGGGCCGCGTCTTCGCGCCCTTGCGATGAGCGCAGGTAGATTGGTGAGGGCCAGAGGCTGCTCGATCTTGGCGATCAGGCCAAGGCTACGCGCCCCTTGGCCATGACGTTCCAGCATCGCGTCCAAAAGATCTATGTCTTCTGGACGACTGACAAAGGAATAGCCGATGATGTCCGCACATTCGATGACGGTGACAAGATCGGTCTCGTCCTTTGCAGTCAGTGGCGAGAGGCCCAGCGCCGTGTCGGGCAGATTGATGCCCTTTTCTGGCTTCAGCTTGGTGCCACCGGACTTGGTGCGGCGAACCATGATGACGGCCTCACGCTCGCCAACACTCTCCACCACCGCTTCGAGCTTGCCGTCGTCGTAGCGCAGGCGATCTCCCACGGAGAGCCGGGTGACCATTTCCGGCAGGGAAACAGCTGCGGAAAAGGATATCTGATCATCGAGGCGGGGGGCGCCGGCTGCAACTAGCCGAACACGGTCGCCAGCCTGCAGGCGGGCTTTCTTCTGGGCGGATGCGACCTCACCCGTGCGGATCTTCGGGCCAGCAATATCCATCAGGACCTTGATGTCGCGCCCTACAACTGCGGCCGCGTCGCGGACGAACGCTGTCATGGCGCGCCAGGCATCGGGGCCATCATGGGCGCAGTTAATGCGGGCGACATCCATACCGGCGCGAGCAAGATCGAGGGTGAGACCCGGGTCGTCTGCGGCCTGACTGGGCAGCGTCACCATGATCCGGGTGCGGCGCCTTTCAGGCCCCGCTCCGAAGAGCGCGCGGCTCGACGCTTCCAGCCTCGCCTCACCGGCAAAGAAATCCGCCTCGGACGGCATCGCCGCCTCGCATACCTTGAGGCCGGCGACAGAGGCAAGGGCGTTCAGGACCGCATCAAGGGTAGGTAACACGCGGCTTTCCAGGCGGCCCATAGAGGACAGGCCGAGCGCCATCAACCGCCTTTGCATCGACCGGATGTCGTGACGCCGCAAAGCCAGATAATGGGCGAGGTTGATTAGAGCCGGATCCTCGTCAGCGCTCATGCCAAAAAACTGTGCCGCCTCGCTCAGGATCGACTGCCTTAGCGAAACCATTTCGGCGTGGATCTCGGCGGCTCGCATGGCGGCATTGCTGGTTTCTCGCATATTCATTGTCGGGTCCCGCTTGTGATCAGGCAACCCTAATCCCGTCATGTTGACAGGCCAATGACAGACAATATCGCCGGCTTCGTCAGAGCCTCAGACACCAGACCGTGGCGTTGCTGACAGCGCCGGGCTCGGCAATGAGGCGGATGGCCCGCACAGGCTCGAACCCCCCGATGCGTTTGGTGCCGGCGACCCGGCCTCCGTCGCCGAACACTTCCACTGAGCCGTAATCAATGAATATGCGAAGGCGGCGTATATTCGCGGCCTTCGCCAGATACCGCGGGCCGGGTGGCTCTTCGGGACGATCCAGGTAGCTGTGCAGGATCTCCAGTCCCTCTTCATGCTGGGCGACGGCAAGACGGATCTCGGGATGCTCGAATTCAATCCGGAAAGCACTGCCCGCTTCCAGCAGGTCGAACGCAATCTCCGCAGCGCCGTTAGGCAGAGTCACCGTCTGTCCAATAGCAAGCCTTGTGCGGTCGAGCATACGTGCCCGCAGGCTCTCGGCAGCGCCTATCGGCGGCGTGAGCAGGGTGTCTCCGTCAAGCGCCAGTGTTCGCGGCAAAGTCATGGCCGAAGGAAAATCGATGGTGGGGCCGGTATCCGCCCAGTTGCCCAGCCAGCCGATGCCAACCGGAGTGCCCCCATCAACGAAAGCCTGGAAGGCATAATTGTCGGTGCCGAAATCGAGTTCACGGCCGAAGGACTTGGCAAAGCTGCGCCCATCGAACCAGCCGATGTCGATCATGGTCAGGTTTCGCCGACCCGTTTCCTTGTCCTCTCCGTTCATCAACCCGTATATCAGCGCCCAACGGGTGGTGGGATCGCGATGGTCACCATCGACCGGCAAGAGGCAAGGGCATTCCAGAGCGGATGTCTGGTAGCGCGTCTCAGTATAGAGCTTGCCAACATAGGACCAGCCGGTTTCGGCGGTGTTATCCGCGGTTTCATAGAGCAGAACCACGCCCCCATCCGTGCTCTGGCTGCCGAGCAACATTTTCCAGAGGCCGTCCGGACCGCGGAACACGTAGGGGTCCCGAAAATCGAATGTCAGCCCCTCTCCGTCCGGCCGCCTGGGGAGGAAAACCTCGGCCGCGCCAGCGCTGAAAAGATCCGACGACGTTGCCGTCAGCTGGATTTCCTGCTCGGGAATGCGGTCGGCAATCTTCTCGGTGAAGAAGACCCGGATACCGGGACCGTCAGTGCGCGCGATTGCCGAACCCGAGAAGGCACCACCCCGCTTGTCGGGTCTGACCGTCAATTCCTCCGAGGGAAACAAGAAAACCGGCAAATGGCGCCACCGCAGATAATCCGGTGAGACGGCATGGCCCCAATGCATGTTGTTCCAGATCCGGCCATGGGAATAATGCTGGTAGAACAGATGCGGGCGACCGCCGAAACGGCCGAATCCATTCGGATCATTCATCCAGCCGAAGGGTGGGCGGAAATGATAGCCGTCCGGCAAATTGGGCGGCTCGTTGGCCGGATTGGTGTGGATCACGGTAATCCCCGTCTCCAGGACGTCTGAGGGCGTGAACCAGTAGGCCACCGAAAGTGATGTTGCCGCCATGTCATAGGCGAGTGTCACCGTGCCGCCACCGAAGACCTGATAAATCCGGAACGAGTTTTCCTCCGCATTGACAGCCTGCACTTCGCCGAACTTGCCGTTGGCACTGTAGAACGAGATCGCACCGGGTTCGTCGGGCGTCACCGCTTTCAGCCAGAGATGCAGGACCGCATTCACGGGGAGATCAATGTCTATGGCCCGGTGGCCGTCGGGTACGCCGCTGGCAGTCGTCATGCACCTCTCCTTCGTCTTGTGTCCCGGGCTCAACGGGAGGAAGCCGGGCGCTGTTCCATCGGTCGGTGTCACAGAGGCTTCAGAAAACCGTCACGGCGGCTTCACCCGAAGCAATTACTGCGGAGCCAACGACATTGTAGATCGGAGCCTTGCTCATGCGCCTTGCCGTTCTCGTCCTCGGCCTTCTGCTTAGCCTCGTGACTGGAGCGGCAAGCCTTGCGCCGATCCCGCCATCGAACCGAGCCTCTCTCATCTACGACCGTCTCATCCATGCCAATCTCAATCGCGATCATGTCATGGTCGTGGCCCATCGGGCGGGATGGAAGAAGGAAGGCGTCGTTGTTCGCGCCGAAAATTCGTTCGCCGCGATCGACCACGCCGTTTCGGGCGGAGTTGAAATGGTGGAGCTCGACGTGCGGCGCTCGAAAGACGGCGTGCTTGTTATCATGCATGACGAGACGCTGGACCGTACGACGACCTGTCGCGGCAAGGTCGCTGACCATACGCTTGCCGAGCTGAGGGCGTGCCGGCTGGTTGTGGAAGGTCAGCGGACGCCGACCGATGAGCATGTCTTCACGCTTGAAGAGGCGATGCTGCATGCGAGGGGTCGCATCCTGATCAACATCGACAACAAGCTGGAGCCGGAGGTGCTTGTCGAAGTGGCCGACCTCGCCCGCAGCCTCGGTATGGCCGACGGGGTGCTTCTGAAGATGGCCGTCTGGAATGCGGAAAGACTTCAACTCGCCCGCGACATTCGTCGCGCCATTGGGCCCGAGATCTCCTTCATGCCAATTCTCGCCGATGATGCCGTGACGGAACCCGCCTTTATCGATCGCACGCAATCTTCCCTTCGCGCTCCCGCTGCCGAGCTTGTGCACTGGTATCGCGATGCAGCTTTGCCATTAACCCCCAATGGAGGCCCGCTGCTTTCCCCGCTGTCGCGCGCTGCTGCCATCCGCAACAACACGCATCTGTGGATCAACACCTATCCGATCACTGACCGACCGGAGGGCATGGTGGCTGGCGGGCGGGGCGATTATCTGGCGCTTTCGACGGGACGACCAGAGGATGTCTGGGGCTTCTTCGTTGACCGCGGTGTGACAATCATCCAGACGGACGAGCCGGAGGCTGCGATTGCCTGGCTGGACGCCCAGGGTTTTCGGCGGCCTTATGACCTGACCAACTGAAGCGCCATATCAAATCTGACACAGAAAAGGCGGCCTGGAAGCCGCCTTTTCCAATCTGACTGCTCCCTTGGCTCAAGCAGCCTTGGCAGCGTTGCCATAAGGATCGAAGCGACCGTAGAAGGTCTCGCCCTTGGCCGCCATGTCCTTGAGCAGCGGCGTCGGTGTGAAGTGGGCGCCGTAATCCTTCGCGAGGCGTTCGCAGAGGCTTACGAAGTTCTTCACGCCCATGCCATCGATATAGGACAAGGCGCCACCGGTATAAGGCGCAAAGCCGAAGCCAAGGATCGAGCCGACATCGGCTTCGCGCGGATCGGTGACGATACCTTCCTCCACGGTGCGGGCGGCTTCCAGCGCGATGGTCGCAAGGAAGCGTTCCTGCAGCGTATTGACGTTGATGGCTTCCGGCTTCTGCTGCGGATAGAGGTCCTTCAAGCCCGGCCAGATGTGCTTCTTCGCCGGCTTTGCCGGATAGTCGTAGAAGCCCTTGCCGTTCTTACGGCCGAAGCGCTCTTCCTTCTCGACCATGCGGGAGACCAGCTCCATGTGGCGCGGATCGATGGCCTTCTCTCCAAGATCGGCGACGGTCGCCTTCAGGATCTTGTAGGACAGATCGATCGCCACTTCGTCGTTCAAAGCAAGCGGACCGACCGGCATGCCGGCGAACTTCGCGGCATTTTCGATCATGACCGGCGGCACGCCTTCGATGAGCATGTTGTAGCTCTCCGACATGTAACGCAGGACGCAACGATTCACGAAGAAGCCACGGGTGTCGTTGACGACGATCGGGGTCTTCTTGATCGCGGCAACGTAATCCAGTGCCACGGCCAGCGCCTTGTCGCCGGTTTCCTTGCCGAGAATCACTTCGGTCAGCATCATCTTCTCGACCGGCGAGAAGAAGTGGATGCCGATGAAATCAACCGGGCGCTTGGAGTTCTTGGCCAAGCCGGTGATCGGCAGCGTCGAGGTGTTGGAGGCGAAGATCGCGCCTTCCGGCAGCACGGCCTCGACCTTCTCGATGACGGCCTTCTTGACGTCGCGGTCTTCGAACACCGCCTCGATGACGAGATCGGCATCGGCAAGCGAACCGTAATCGTCGGTCGGCGTGATCAGGGCGAGGAGCTTGTCGCCATCGTCCTTCGTCAGCTTTCCTTTACCAACGGCACCGGCAACAAGACTCTCGGAATGCGTCTTGCCCTTGCCGGCTGCCTCCATGTCCCGGTCGATCAGCACGACGTTGATGCCGGCTGCTGCCGTGACGTAAGCGATCGAAGCGCCCATGAAACCGGCGCCAACGACGCCCACCTTCTTGATCTCGGACTTCGGCTGACCTGCCGGGCGACGGGCGCCCTTGTTCAGCTCCTGCATCGAGACGAAGAGCGAGCGGATCATCGAGAAGGCCTCGGTGGTCTGCAGGATCTCTGTGAAGTAACGCTGCTCTATCTTGAGTCCTGTATCGAAGGGAACTTGCAGGCCTTCATAGACGCATTTCAGGATGGCCAGCGCTGCCGGGTAATTGCCGGCGGTTTCGCGGCGGAGGATGGCAGAAGCAGCCGGCCAGAGCTGGGCTGCGGCCGGCGTCCAAATGCCACCGCCGGGCACCTTAAAGCCTTTTTCGTCCCAGGGAGCGACCGGCTTCAGGCCGTCCTTGATCATCTGCTTGGCGGCATTGATCAATTCACCTGGCTCGACTACCTGGTGCACCAGGTTCATCGCCTTGGCGCGGGCGGCAGACAGGGTCTGGCCCGTGGTCATCATCTGCAGGGCGTCCTGCGTATTGGCGAGACGGGCCACACGCTGCGTGCCGCCGGCCCCGGGGAAGATGCCGACCTTGACTTCCGGCAGGCCGATCTTGACCGACTTTGCGTTCGAAGCCACGCGGCCATGGCAGGCGAGCGACAACTCGGTCGCGCCGCCCATGCAGGTGCCGTTGATCGCCGAGACCCACGGCTTGCCGCAGGTTTCGATCTTGCGCCACAGCCAGGTCATACGGCCGACGGCATCAAAGATCTTCTGCATGGCGGAGGCCGGGTCCTTGACGCGCTCGGCGGCGATCGTCTCGAACATACCCTTGATCATCGTAAGATCGGCACCGCCAGAGAAGGACGACTTGCCAGATGTGAAGACGACGCCCTTGACGCCGTCATCGGCGCAGGTCTGGTCGAGAATTTTTTCAATCTCGTCCATCACCTCGACGGTGAAGACGTTCATCGACTTATCCGGCATGTCCCAGGTGACGAGTGCGATGCCGTCTGCGTCGGTCTCGATGGTGAAGTTCTTGTAAGTCATATCTTACTCCTCCCGGGAAATCAGACGCGTTCGATGACGGTTGCCGTGCCCATGCCGGCGCCGATGCAGAGCGTGACGAGGGCCGTGTTCAGATCGCGGCGTTCCAACTCGTCGAGCACCGTGCCGAGGATCATGGCACCCGTGGCACCGAGCGGATGGCCCATGGCGATCGCGCCGCCGGCGACGTTCATCTTGGAATGATCGACCTCAAAATGCTGCATGAAGCGCAGGACGACGGCGGCGAAGGCCTCGTTCAGTTCGACGAGGTCGAAATCGGAAATCTTCATGCCGGTGCGCTTCAGGAGCTTTTCGGTCACGTCAACCGGCCCGGTCAGCATGAGCGCCGGATCGGAGCCGATATTGGTGAAGGCCCGGATGCGGGCGCGGGGCTTGAGGCCCATGCTTTCACCGCCGGCCTTAGAGCCGACGAGAACGGCCGCTGCGCCATCGACGATGCCGGAGGAGTTGCCAGCATGGTGGATGTAGTTGATGCGCTCGACTTCGGGATGCGCCTGGATGGCGACGGCTTCGAAGCCGCCCATCTCGCCGGGCATCTGGAAGGAGGGGTTGAGGCTTGCCAGCGACTGCATGTCGGTGCCGGGGCGCATGTGCTCGTCGCGATCGAGAATGACGAGGCCGTTGTTGTCTTTCACCGGAATGACGGATTTGGCGAAGTTGCCGGCAGCCCAGGAGGCAGCGGCGCGCTTCTGACTTTCGACCGCGTAGGCGTCGACGTCATCGCGGGTGAAGCCGTACTTGGTGGCGATCAGGTCCGCGGACACGCCCTGCGGCATAAAATAGCCCGGGAAGTTGACCGAGGGGTCCATGTACCATGCACCGCCCGACATGCCCATCCCGACACGGGACATCGATTCGACGCCGCCGGCGATGACGATATCGTCGGAGCCGGCGAGAACCTTGCCAGCGGCGAGGTTGATCGCATCGAGGCCGGATGCGCAGAAGCGCGAGATCTGGATGCCGGGAGCGGCGAAGTCATAGCCAGCCTCGAAGGCTGCGGCCTTCGGGATCACGGCGCCGGCTTCCATGACGGGGTCGACGCAGCCGAAGATGATGTCGTCGACAGTCGAGGTGTCCAAGCCGTTGCGGTCGCGGAGCGCCTCCAGCGTCCTGGCGGCCAGACGCGGCGTCGGCACTTCGTGCAGCGATCCGTCCTTCTTGCCGCGCCCACGGGGCGTGCGCACATGGTCGTAAATGAAGACTTCAGTCATCGTCTCTCTCCCTTGGGCGCACAGGGGCGCCGGAATTTCACTGTCCTTCGCCTGCCAACTCTGGGCAAGGCGGGGCCGCATCCTCGGGGTCAACCCTCCCCCTTGTGGGGAGGGTCGGAGCGCAGCGACGGGGAGGGGTTTATTTATACAAGGCCCCTCCCCATCCCTCCCCACAAGGGGGAGGGAGCAGGTCGCGCAATCAAAACGCTTCTGCGGCCATTTCCATCAGGCTGTCGGCGCCGGTCTCGATGCGGGCCTTGCGCAGTGCGGTCTCCGGCATGACCTTTTCCATGTAGAAGCGGCCGGTGAGCAGCTTGTTCTTGTAGTAGTCCGCGTCGCCGGAGCCTGCGGCCAGATTGTCGTTTGCGGCCTTGGCCATCTTGGCCCACATGTAGCCGAGCACGACGAGACCGAAGAGGTGCATGTAATCGGTCGAGCCGGCGCCGGCGTTGTCGGGCTTGGCCATGGCATTCTGCATGAACCACATGGTGGAAGCCTGCAGGTCGTTCAAGCCCTTCTTCAGGCCCTTGGTAAAGAATGCCATCTTCTCGTCGTTGCGGTGCTCTTCGCAGAAATCACCTATTTCCTTGAAGAGTGCCATGACCGCACGGCCGCCATTGAGGCCGAGCTTGCGGCCGACGAGGTCGAGCGCCTGAATGCCGTTGGCACCTTCATAGATCATCGCGATGCGGGCATCGCGGACATACTGGCTCATGCCCCATTCTTCGATATACCCGTGGCCGCCATAGACCTGCTGGGCCATGACTGCATGGTCGAAGCCCTTGTCGGTCAGGACACCCTTGAGGATTGGCGTCATCAGGCCGAGAACGTCGTCTGCCAACTGCTTTTCAGCCGCGTCGCCAGAGCGATGCGCGATGTCGGACTTGAGCGCGGTCCAGAGCGTGAAGGCGCGGCCGGCTTCATTGAAGGCCTTGATGGTAAGCAGGACGCGGCGGATGTCCGGATGCACGATGATCGGATCGGCCTTCTTTTCCGGCGCCTTGACACCGGAGAGAGAGCGGCCCTGGATACGCTCGCGGGCATAGTTGGCCGCGTTCTGATAGGCGATTTCGGAGATCGACAGACCCTGCAAGCCAACGCCAAGGCGGGCTTCGTTCATCATGACGAACATGGCCGCGAGGCCCTTGTTCTCGGCGCCAATCAGATAACCAGTCGCCTCGTCATAGTTCATGACGCAGGTGGCATTGCCGTGGATGCCCATCTTGTGCTCGATCGCACCGCAGGTGACACCATTGCGGGCGCCGACGGAGCCGTCGTCGCCGACCATGAACTTCGGTACGATGAAGAGCGAGATGCCCTTGGTGCCCTCAGGTGCGCCCTCAATGCGGGCGAGCACCAGATGGATGATGTTATCCGACATGTCGTGTTCGCCGGCCGAGATGAAAATCTTCTGGCCGGAAATCTTGTAGGAGCCGTCGCCGTTCGGAACTGCCTTGGTGCGCAGAAGGCCAAGATCGGTGCCGCAATGGGGCTCGGTCAGGTTCATGGTGCCGGTCCAGATACCCTCGACCATCTTCGGCAGATACTTCTGCTTCTGCTCGTCGGAGCCGTGCTCGAGGATGGCTGCGATCGCGCCCTGAGTCAGGCCGGGATACATCATCAGCGCCATGTTGGCCGAGGACATGTATTCGCCGACAGCCGAATGCAGGGTGTAGGGCAGGCCCTGGCCACCGAACTCCGCCGGTACGGCAAGGCCTAGCCAACCGCCCTGGCAATAGGCGTCATAGGCTTCCTTGAAGCCCTTCGGCGTCTTGACCGAACCATCGTCGGAACGGACACAGCCTTCCTGGTCGCCGGAGAGATTCAGCGGGAAAAGCTGCTCTTCCGCCAGCTTGGCGGCCTCGCCGATGATCGCTTCGATCATGTCGGGGGTCGCGTCTTCGAAGCCCGGCAGATTGTTGTACCGCTCGAGACCAAGGACGTCGTTGAGAATGAAAAGCGTGTCGTTCACGGGGGCCTTGTAGACAGGCATCGGTCATCTTCCTCCAAAGACTTCGGTTCCGACGGGATCGGACTGTTCTGGCTTATACAAATAATTGACGTGCGCGTAAACGTCAAAATTTTGAGCGACAGCATTTTTGCCGGAGACCGATCTCACATTCGCTTTATCGACCCCTTCTAACGAAAGCCGCTTGTGCGGAGCGTGACGATGCCGCCGCGGATGCCGCCGCCGTCGATTTTCAGAGCGAGCTTAACGGCTTGTTTACCATGTTTCATGAAAGGTTGCGTTTGAAAGCTGGTGACCCATCCGCGATTCCGACTCCCTCGCCTGCCGTAACGGCAAGCATCCCGTCGAAGCCGATATGGAGCACCCAGACCTATTCGGACGCTAGCGTCGTCCGGCATCATCGAGGCGAGCAGAACCATGAACGGATCGCGATCCCAGACCCACCGGCCCGGCAGCCCGTCCTCGCTGGACGCGTTGAGCCGCACGATCGAAGGTCTTGAGGCGCGCATCGAGGGCCTGATCGGCCAGCAGGCCGCCCGCAGCCGCGCGGACGAACCGGCGCCGCGCGTATTGCCAGGGCGCCGCGCTGATGATCCTGTTCGCAACGACCCGCGACCTGATCCGCTCGCCGAGATCCGGCAGCGCCAGCGCGCGCTGGAGGAGAGCCGTATCCGCGGCAGCGAACGCAGCCTCTACAACCGCAATGACGAATCCCAAGCGCGGGCACCTCTGCGCCAGCCGATGCCACCGCTATCCGATCCACACCCGGCCTATTCGGTCCGCGGCACCGCCCCTGCTCAGGCAGCAGCTTTCGCCGGCCAAGACCTCGCCGGAGCGCTGAGCGGCCTGCGGCAGGAACTCAAGCAGGACATTACCGAAAGCCTCTCGCGGGAGATTGCCGGCCTGCGCAACGAAATGCGCTCAATCCGCGCGCTGGCAGAAGAAAGCCGACCGCAGGAGGACATGCGCCAGGACTTCGCTCGGCTCGCCGAGAGCATTCAGCGGCTGGAAGGGATCAAGGCACCCGGCACCGACGGTCTGCGCCACGATTTCAACGAGCTGCGCTCGCTGATGGACGGCCTTGCACGGGAGGATTCCGTGCGTCGCATGGAGCGCCGCTGGGATGACGTCGAGGTCCGCCTCGATGGGCTCGACACGAGCGCCATGCGCGACGAGATCATTCGCATCGCCGACCGGCTCGATGACATCAAGGCTCAACTTGGCGGCATGGGCGACACGCGCACGATCCGTGCGCTTGAAGAAAAGCTCGTCACCGTCGCTGCCGCACTCGAGCATATCGGGGCACATATCGACCCGAATGAGCGTATGGTGATGGAGCAGTTCGCAGCGCTCGACATGCGCCTCGACGAGATCACCCGAGCAATCGCCGCTGGCAGCCGCAATAGCGGCCCGGGCAATGATCCGGCAACCTTTCATCGCCTTGAAGAAAGGCTTTCGGGCCTTGCCCGCCAGATCGAAAGCTTATCGGACCGGCGCGCTCCGCAGGAAGACGCCTCACAGGAGATGGCGGAGCGCCTCGAGTTGCTGACAGCCCGGATCGAACAACTCTCCGCTGAACAGGGGAGTGAGCGACTCGAGGAACGCCTGGACCAGCTGTCCTACATGCTGGAAAGGGTTCAAAAGCCTGCTCCGGCTCCGGAACTGACCGGCTATCTCGCAGACATCTCGCGCAAGATCGATGCTCTGGACGGTGGTGCGGGCAATGACCGCCTCGCCGACCGACTGGAAATTCTGGCTCAGCGCATCGAGGAACTGGATGCACCGGCACCCGTTGCCATGATCGACGACAGTGCGCTACGCAATCTCGAAGATCGACTGAATGCCGTCGTGGACCGGCTTGAAGAGACGAGCTCGACTGGGTCTGTCGTTACCGAGAGCGCCAGCCTGAAGGGGCTGGAGGACCAGATCGCCCATCTTTCCGCGCTGATCAGCCAGCCCTCGCCGGCCGATCCCGAAGTCGCCGGTCGCATTTCCGCGCTTGAGGACTACGTCGCGACCAGCGACGAGTACATCATCGAAGCAGCCCGCCAGGCCGCCGAAACGGTTATGGCCAATTTTGCCCATCGCTTCCCAACCGGAAGCCAGGCGGATGCGGCAGATGTCTCCGCTCTCTCGGCCCTTTCCGATCACCTGAGGCAGCTCGAAGACTATACGCGGCACTCGGAAGAGCGCACCCACCGAACCTTCGAAGCACTGCACGACACCCTCGTCCAGATCGCCGGCCGACTCAACGAACTGCATCATCACGGCCAGCAGCCGGATCCCGTTCCGCTGTTCGCTCAGGCACCGCTGACCACCGCACAGCCACCCCGGGCCGCCGAAAGCCATGCTGGTTCGCCACAGCCGCCGCGCATGCACACGGATCCGGCTCCCCAGAACTCGCATCCGATCGACGAGGAATTGCTGGCGGCGGCCGACGATTTCGCTCAGACGATGACGGCATTGCCGGTCATCGACGCGGCACGGGAGAAGAAGTCCGCGAAGCCGAGCCTGCTGGCAGGGCTCGGCAAGAAACTGATGCCGGGCAAGAAAGCCGCGAAGGCGTCGGTCGAAACGCGCCAGAAGGTCGAGCCCGCACCCGCGATCGATTCGGTCGACGTGCTTGCACCTGGTGACGCCAATGAGTTGCTCGAACCCGGTTCTGGCGCACCAGACGTTCGCAAGATCCTCGAACGTGTCCGGGCCAGCCAGCAGGCGGCCAAGACTGGCACATCTTCGGACGAAAGCGGCGACCGCACCGACTATATCGCCGCCGCACGTCGCGCTGCTCAGGCGGCCGCCATGGAGATGGACCGCGCCCAGAAGGCTGCCCCCTCCGGCAACAAGATGATGGCTGACATCAAGGCCAAGACGAAGGCCGGCGAAACATCGCTCTTTGCCCGCTATCGCCGACCGATCCTAATGGCCGTCGGCGCCGTGCTGCTTGCCGCCATGGCCATGCCGCTTGTCAACACTCTGACACGCAGCGAAGCACTGCCGATCGTCGAAGAAACCGCTGCAGACCAGACGAGTGAAGTCGCTCCGGCAGATCCAGGCGCCCCAAATGGGACGCAGCAAGCAAATGCGATGGCAGAGCCCTCGCCTTCCCCCTCCACCGCCGTGCCCCTGGGTGAGCCGGCTGCGAAAACGGACGAGAAGGGTGCTACCGCGCCAGCAACGGTTGCCGCAACCCCGGTGCAAGTTGGCCCTGCCGCACCCGTTAATGCCCTGATGGCGCCAGCAACCACTGCGCCGCCGCAGGTGCTGGAAACCGCAGCATCCTCTTCTGCTGCAAGCCCCGCTGCACCGGCTGCGCCTGCGAAGATTGTTGTCGCTGAGGAAATCCAGCCCGCGTCCGCTCCCTCGGCGGAAATCACTGTACCGGCCGAAATCACGCCCCCATCGCTTTCAATCGCAGCCAAGAGCGGTGATCCGCTGGCACTCTTCGAAATCGGCGCGCGCTATACGGAAGGACGAGGCGTCGCCAATGATTTCGCCGAAGCGGCCAAGTGGTATCGACTGGCTGCTGACAAGGGATTTGCACTGGCACAATATCGCCTCGCGAATTTCTTGGAAAAGGGCACCGGCGTCGCGCCGAACATTTCCGAAGCCAAGCGCTACTATGAGATGGCGGCCAATGCCGGCAATGCGAGCGCGATGCACAACCTGGCCGTCATCTATGCTTCCGGCAAGGACGGTGCTCAGGACTATGGCAAGGCGGTGGAATGGTTCACCAAGGCCTCTGAGTACGGCGTTTCAGACAGCCAATTCAACCTGGCGATCCTGAGCGCGCGCGGAAATGGCACGACGCAGGACCTGGTAGCCTCCTACAAGTGGTTCGCAATTGCCGCCAAGGGTGGCGACACCGACGCCGCGCAGAAGCGAGACGAAGTGGCCAACGCCCTGAAGCCCGACCAGTTGGAGCGCGCCCGCGCCGAAGTGGATCTATGGAAGGCGAAGGAACTGAACCCCGACGCCAACTCAGCCAACACGCCTGACGAATGGGCCGGCAAGGGCCTGAAGACGGCGAGCGTCGACATGAAAAAGGCAATCCGCAACATTCAGGCAATCCTCAACAAAAACGGCTTCGACGCCGGTACGCCTGACGGTGTGATGGGTGCGAAAACAGTGTCAGCGATCAAGGCTTTCCAGACCTCAATCGGTCAAGAGCCGACGGGTCAGGTAACAGACAAGCTGGTGACGGAACTGCTTGCCCGCAACAAGTGATCGAAGCGTCATAAAAGACCGCGAATAAGGGTCTATGACGGGCTCGCGAATTGACTTGAATGCCCTTGAGGCGCAAGAAAGAATTCGAAAGGGAGCAAGCCCGATCAAGGACTTGCGCCCGTCCAGCATGAGAAAGATCAAGGGGCCGAAGGCCCTGACGTGACCGCGCCCCTTTGCGCGGCTACCCGCATTTGAGGTCTTGAGGTGACGATCTATCTGCCGATCGCCGAGTTGTCGGTCAATGTGTTCATCATCCTTGGCATGGGCGCGGCCGTCGGCTTTCTCTCGGGCATGTTCGGTGTCGGCGGCGGATTTCTCATCACGCCGCTGCTGATCTTCTACAATATTCCCCCCGTTGTCGCCGTCGCCACCGGTGCCAACCAGGTCGTTGCCTCCTCCGTCTCAGGCGCCATCTCACATTTTCGGCGGGGATCCCTGGACATGAAGCTCGGCACGGTCCTGTTGATCGGCGGCCTGGCTGGCGCGACACTTGGCGTGTGGATCTTCTCGTGGCTCAGACGATTGGGCCAGCTCGACCTGATCATCTCGCTCCTTTATGTCGTCTTTCTCGGTACGGTGGGCGGACTGATGCTGGCCGAGAGCCTGCGGGCGCTTCGCCGCGCTGCCCGAAACGAGCCGGCCCCATTGAAGCGCCCCGGCCAGCATAACTGGGTACATCGCCTGCCCTTCAAGATGCGATTCAAGAAGTCGAAGATCTATCTCAGCGTCATTCCAATCCTGGCGCTCGGCTTCGGCATCGGCATCCTGACCTCGGTCATGGGCGTGGGCGGCGGCTTCATCATGGTTCCGGCCATGATCTATCTGCTCCGGATCCCGACCAATGTCGTCGTCGGCACATCCCTGTTTCAGATCATCTTCACCACCGCCTACACCACAATCGTGCAGGCTGCGACCAACTATTCCGTCGATATCGTGCTCGCCTTCATCCTGATGGTGGCAGGCGTTATTGGCGCGCAATACGGCGTCCGTGTGGGTCAGAAGCTGCGCGGCGAGCAGTTGCGCGCGCTGCTTGGGCTTCTCGTCCTCGCGGTTGGCGTGCGTCTTGCCGTAGAGCTCGTCGTGACGCCTGAAGACATCTACTCGCTGGCGATCGGAGGCTGAAATGAGAGCGCGCCTCTTAGCCCTCGCCCTCATCGGTCTGACGCAGTTTTCGGCCCCGGCAACGGCTCAGGATCCGCTGGCCACGCAACTCGCAGAAACCGAAGGGCTGGATATCGGGACATCGACCAGCGAAATCGCGATCACCTCGGACTTTTCCGGCGCCGATCTGACGGTCTTTGGCGCGCTGACCAATACGGATCCGTTGCTGCTTGCCATCGGCCAGTACGACGTTGTGGTGACGCTGGAGGGCCCGCGAGACTGGACCACCGTGCGGCGCAAGGAGCGTCTTTTTGGGATCTGGGTCAATCGGACCTCGCTGACGTTCGAACGCATGCCGATCTCCTATTCTCTGGCGAGCACACGACCGGTCGAAGAGATCGCCAGAGACGATGTGCTGACCTCGCTTGGCATCGGTATCGACCATCTGGCGCTCACGCCAACCGGCTTCATCAGCAATGCCGCCAATCTAGGCGAATTCCGCAGTGCCTTCCGACGCCTGAAACAAGCGGGTGGCCTCTATCAGCGTGATACCGGCGGCGTGCGTTTCGTCTCCTCCAGCCTGTTCAAGGCGACGCTCAGGCTTCCCGCCAATATTCCGAACGGGGTGCATATCGTGCATGCCTACCTCTTCAAGTCAGGCCAGTTCATCGCAACGAAAGAACTGCCGTTGCGCGTGATTAAGACCGGTCTTGAAGAAGCAATCACGGAAGCCGCGCACCAGCAACCGCTGGCCTATGGTACATTTGCCGTAATCCTGGCGCTCATAACCGGCTGGGCGGCAAGCCTGATCTTCCGAAAGGACTGACTGGGTCAGCCCAGGAGATTGCCATAGCGAACCGAGTAGATGCGATCGCGGCCGAGGAGGTGCGCGATCAAGTCGGCGCGGGCGAAGAGGCCGGTGAAGGCCTTGTGGCGCAGATCAAGGCCGCCGGTGGTGACGCCGAAGGAGGGCATGATCATGCGCAGGCCGTCGGTGGCAAAACAGGGACGACGAACGGATTTTTCGCGGCGGCGGACGGTGGCCGAGGGATGAAGATGACCGGCAACTTCGCCCTTGCCATGGGCGAGCGAGGGCTCATGGCGGAAGGTCAGTCCGGCAAGCGAGAACTCATCCACCGAGATGCCCGGCAGAGCCGTGGTGCCATCCGGATCATGGTTGCCGTTGATCCAGACGAAATCGCGTCCACCGGCCAGGCCGAAGATCATCTCACGGAACAGCGTGGGCATCAGGGCCGAGCCGACGCGGTCATGGAAATTGTCGCCCAGGCTGACGATCGTGGTCGGCTCGTAGCGTGCCACCACATTTTCGAGCATGCGGAGCGTGGCGAGCGTGTCGTAAGGGGGCAGCAACTGGCCGCGCCTGGCGAAGGCTGCGCCTTTCTCAAGGTGCAGATCCGAGACCACGAGCGTGCGATGGTCCGGCAGGTACATGGCGCCGGTGAGATCACAAACGGCCGCGACACCCGAAAGGGCAATCTCGGTCGTCGTGTCCACAGTCTCGATCGGCGCGAGGCGCCGGGCCATCATACCCGTCATTTGTTCATTCCGCAGCAACAGGCCTCGTCATAGCCGGTCTGCCTGATTCACGCCATGGCCTCGGCGATCAGATCTTCCGCCGCCATGGACAGCACGTGCTCCTGGGCCTCGCCCGCCACCGGCTCCTTGCCGATCTCCAGCATCACCGGAACGGCGAGCGGCGAGATCTGCATGAGGCGCTTGTGCAGGATATGCCCCTTGATTCGCTCCAGCATATCGGCAAGGCGGGCAATGTCCAAAAGTCCTGCGGCGGCATCCTGTCGCGTCGCCTGCAGCAGGATGTGGTCCGGTTCGTGGGTGCGGAGAACGTCGTAGATCAGATCGGAGGAGACCGTCACCTGCCGCCCGGACTTCTCCTTGCCCGGATGGCGCTGTTCGATCAGGCCCGCAATGACGGCACAGTTGCGGAAGGTGCGCTTCAGCATGAAGCTTTCGTCGAGCCAGGTTTCCAGATCGTCGCCCAGCATGTCCTGGTCAAAGAGTTCGGAGAGGCTCAAGGCGCCGCGTGCGATCAGTGAACCCATGTCCTCCAGGCCCCAGATCGCAAGAGCGTAATCGGTCGCGACGAACCCCAAGGGCTTGGCGCGCATGCGCTCCAGCCGGCGGGTGAGCAGCATGCCGAGCGTCTGGTGCGCGAGCCGGCCCTCGAAGGCATAGATCACCATGTAGAAGCGCTCGCCGCGCGGGAAGGTCTCGATCAGGAGATCGCCGCGCTTGGGCAGAACCGACTTCTCCGCCTGCAAGGACAGCCAGTCGCGCACTTGGTCGGGCAGACTCATGCGACGGGCTGGGTCATCGAGCATGGCGCGCACCTGCTCGGCCAGATAAGTCGAGAGCGGGAATTTGCCGCCGGCATAGGCTGGGATCTTCGGGTCCATCGAGAAGGCATTAGAGACCAGGCATTCATTGTCGCGGATGCCCTCGAAGCGCAGCACCTTGCCCGAGAACAGAAACGTATCGCCCTGGGTCAGCTGCTCAAAGAAATACTCCTCGACCTTCCCCAGCGTCATGCCACCGCGCCCGAGGGAGCCCAGGTGGTTGCGCTTGACGAGCCTTACATTGAGCATCGGCATCTCGACGATGGTGCCGAGGTTGAGGCGATATTGCTGGGCCACCTGCGGATTGGACACGCGCCATAATCCGTCCTTGCGGCGCCGGATGCGGGCGTAACGTTCATAGGTCCGGAGCGCATAGCCGCCGGTGGCGACGAAATCGACGATGCGGGCAAATGTCTCGCGCGGCAGGCCGGCATAGGGAAGCGCCATCGTCACCTCGCGATAGAGGTCCTCCTCATCGAAGGCATCGGCGCAGGCCATGCCGAGCACATGCTGGGCCAGCACATCGAGCGAGCCCTGGCCGACCGGCGGCGTGTCCTGGGCGCCTATGTAATTGGCATCAAGGGCGGCCTGACACTCCATCACCTCGAAGCGATTGGCCGGTACCAGGATCGCGCGCGACGGCTCGTCCATCCGGTGATTGGCGCGGCCGATGCGCTGGGCAAGGCGGGAGGCGCCCTTGGGTGCACCGACATGGATGACGAGATCGACGTCGCCCCAGTCAATCCCGAGATCGAGCGTGGAAGTGGCGACAACGGCGCGCAAGCGGTTTTCGGCCATGGCGGCTTCCACCTTGCGGCGCTGGGAGACGTCGAGCGAGCCATGATGCAGCGCAATCGGCAGGTTGTCGTCATTGACGGTCCATAGCTCCTGAAAGAGCATTTCAGCCTGGGACCGCGTGTTGACAAAGAGCAGAGTCGTCTGGAACTCCTTCAGCACCTTGTAAATCTCGGGAATGGCATAAACCGCCCGATGCCCGGACCAGGGAATGCGATCCTCTGTCTGCAGGATGGTGATGTTGGGTCGCGCACCGCCCTCGACCGTGATGATGCCGGCGGCGGCCTCGCCCTCGTCCGGCTGAGCTACCAGCCAGCGGCGCAGATCCATGGGCTGGGCCACCGTTGCCGAAAGGCCGATGGTCTTCAGACCGGGCGCAAGCTTCCGCAGACGCGCAAGGCCGAGCGACAGAAGATGGCCTCGCTTCGACGTGACCAGCGAATGCAGCTCGTCGAAGATGACGTAGCGCAGGTCCTTGAAGAAGCGCTCCGCATCCGAATGCGAGATCAGAAGTGCCACCTGCTCCGGCGTCGTCAGCAGGATATCCGGCGGATTGGTCTTCTGCCGCTGTCGCTTCGAGGCTGGAGTGTCACCGGTGCGGTTCTCGATGGTGATCGAAAGCCCCATCTCGGTAACGGGCTTCATCAGGTTGCGCTCGATGTCGACGGCGAGCGCCTTGAGCGGCGAAATGTAGAGCGTGTGGATGCCGGTGAAGGCTTCGCCCGGCTTTCTGCGCCCACGCTCGGTGAGTTCCGTCAGTGACGGGAGAAAGCCGGCCAGCGTTTTACCGGCACCGGTCGGCGCGATCAGCAGCAGGCTTTCGCCGCCGTTTTCGCCCGATCTTGCTCGCCCCAGAAGCTCAAGCTGATGGTCACGCGGCTGCCAGCCCTTCTCGCCGAACCAGCGGAGGAAGGGGGCAGGCAGCAGGTCAAGGGCGGAATCAGCTGTTGTCACCGCCCCAAGGTAGTGGACGGGCGAGGAAAGAGAAGAGGCGAATGAGGCCTCACCTCAGCGCGATGTACCGGTCCGAGCGGTGGTTGATCGCGAGGAAGAGGTTCAGCACCACGGCGCCGATCACCGAATAGAGCACCACGGACGGGCTGACGACCGCAAAGGCCAGCGCCATGACGCAGAGGTCGAAGCCGAGCTGGACAAGGCCGGCGCGGATGCCGAAGCGGTCCTGGATGTAGACCGCGAGAATGCCGAGGCCACCAAGGCTGGCGCGGTGGCGGTAGAGTGCCAAAAGACCGAAGCCGAGAAGCAGGCCGCCAAGGATTGCTGCCCAGACCGGCGCGATGCTCTGGATGACCAGGAAGCGGCTCTCGATCTCGACGATGAAGGAGGTCAGGCCAACGGCCGCGAACGTCTTCAGCGTGAAGTCGAGGCCTACGCGGCGCAGCGACAGAATGTAGAAGGGCAGATTGAGCAGGAAGAAGAGGAGACCGAAGCTCCAGCCGCTCCAATAGTGCAGGACGAAGGCGAGGCCGGCCATGCCACCGGTCAGAAGTCCGACCTGAGCGAGAAAATAGAGGCCGAGCGCGGCGATCAGACTGCCGGCCACGAGACCTTGCAGATCTTCTGCCGGCGTGTGGCGGGTCGGGTTGGAATTCCAGATTCCGAGCATGCTCGTCAGTTGCGCCATGTCGCTCTCCAAAAGTAACCTCCCGAGCACGAATGCTACCCGAGATCCCCTGAAAAACAAGGGCGATAGGTCAGTATTCCTGACCTATGCAGCAAATCGCAACAAAGCTGCTCGTCAGGCCATCCGGCTCGCAAGAAACAGAATGCCAGAGACCGGTTTTCCGCCATCCATGCGAATGGTGGTGCGGGTGAGTTTGAGGAGTTCGAAGCCCTCTTCCTCGAGACGCTGCCGCACATGCTGTTCGGTATGCGCATAACGAAGGCTCGGAGCGAGGATGAAACCATCCCCCTCGCCCGCATCTTCGACCGAAAAGGCGAAGAGCGCTTCGGGTTTCGAGACCATCGCGGCAAGTGCGAAGGCATTGGCGAGATCGCCGAGATACATCAGCACGTCGGCTGCGGAGACAAGATCGGCACGGCCGCTTTCGAGCCCCGCATCGAATAGCCCAGACGTCCGCGGATCGAGCGACAGGTCGGCTTTTGCGAGAAGGTCGTAATGTCCCTTCTCTTCCGCCTTCATCAACATGTTGGCCGAGAGGTCGAAACCTTCGAGGCGCCTGACCCTATCACGGATTTCCGCGCCGAAGAGGCCCGTGCCGCAGCCGAGGTCCACTGCCAGACCGAAATCTCGATCCGCATGCTCGACGATCAATCGGGCAAGCTTTTGCGGGACGGAGTAGTCCAGTTTCTCCACCAATGCGGTGTCGAAACGCTCGGCATAGTCATCGAACAAGGCTTCGACATAACGAGAGGGTGGCTGATCAGGCACCTCTTCTGCGCCGAGCAGAGCTAGTTTCAGCTGCGCGCCAAACAGATCCTCAGGATCGAGATCCAGCAGTCGACGCAAGGCAGGCACGGCCTTCGCGGGTAGACCCGCCTTCTCGGCATAGTCCGCCAGCCGCACGAGACCTGCCGGCCACTCCGGCACCAGTTCCAGCGCCTGCTCCATCAATTCCACGGCTGCCTCATGTTCGCCATTCTCGGCAAGCATGCGGGCATAATCGGCGCGGCGATCGGCGATGACGTCGCCGGACGAGAACTGCGTGGGGTGCATCGGAAAGATCCTTCGGGGCCTTCCAGCGTCAACGGGCAAACATGGAGTGGGCGCGCGGTCTTGACCGATCGCCGGAAAAAACACAAGTCCTATCGCAAGCCCCTGCATTGCCGGCTTGCAGGGCGGGTGGGCCGCGCCCATATCAGCGGACGACAACAGGAGATACCGCATGGCTGATGGCCTCAATCGATTTCTCGGCGACACCCCGGGGCGCACGCTGATCAAGCTGATCGTGGTTTCGCTCATCGTCGGCTTCGTGATGTCCGTCTTCGGGCTCGACCCCGTCGACCTGCTGAAGGGCATTCGCTATTTTCTGATCGACCTTTGGTATACAGGCTTCGACGCCCTCGGCCGCGTCGGTCAATATCTGCTGATCGGGGCCACCGTGGTTATTCCCGCCTTCATCCTGCTGCGCCTCTTTGCCTCCAGGAACTGAACTGCCGATGACCAACATCGCCCTGCCCCGCCGCCGGCTGATCCTGATCTCGGCCGGTTTGATGACCGCAGCGATCGCCGGCTGCCGATCCACCGATATCCTCAATCCGGATGACGGATCCTCGCGGGCGGAAACATCGGCGGCGCTGCCGATGGTCAACCGTCTGCGCCAATCGCGCGGCCTGTCTTCGCTTTCGCGCAGCCGCCCCGCCGAGGTGGCGGCGATCGCGCAAGCCAAGCGCATGGCACGGGCTGGCGACATGTCGCACCTGATCGGCTTCAACGACAGCTTCGGCGCCCGTATGAAGGGGCATGGCGTGCCACTGCCGGCAGCAGAGAACATTGCGGCGGGACAGGACAGCGTCGAACGGGCCGTGCAGGCCTGGATCGAGTCCAAGCGGCATCTCGACAACATGCTTGGCAGTTTCAACGGGCTTGGTGTTGCCGTCGCCTGGGATTCCGCTTCCGGCAACCGCCCCTACTGGGCCATGGTGCTGTCGGCCTGAGTGATTCTCCCCCTGCTCCGGCCCCTGCCGGAGCACCATATGCACAGCCCATCCCCGTCCGTTTCCAGCCCGATCGTGGTCAATCACCGCTCCGTGCTCGCCATCGCCGTGCCGATGACGCTCGGTTTCGTCACCACGCCACTGCTTGGGCTCACCGACACCGCCGTGGTCGGGCAGAGTGGCGAGGCCGCCCAGTTGGCAGGTCTCGCCATCGCTGCGGCCCTCTTCGACCTCCTGTTTGCCAGCCTGAACTTTCTTCGGGCGTCGACAACAGCGCTTGTGGCCCAAGCGCAGGGGCGTGGAGAGAGCTGTGAACTCTTCGCCGTGTTCTGGCGGTCGATCGCCCTGTCGCTCGGCTTCGGCCTGTTGATCCTCGTCATCTCCCCCGCCATTCTCGGGTTCGGCCCTGCCCTCATGGGGGCTGACGGCAGCGTAGAATCCGCAGCTGCGACCTACATAGGTATTCGCATTCTCGCTGCACCTGTCACGCTCACCAACTTCACGCTGCTCGGCTTCGTGCTCGGGCGCGGACTGGGCTCAGTCGGCCTTGCCCTGCAGATCGTGCTCAATGGCGTCAATATCGCCATGTCCATCCTGCTCGGTCTCACCTTTGGTTTCGGCATTGCCGGCGTCGCCTGGGCGACCGTTCTGGGAGAGCTGACGGCCATGATCGCCGGCTTTGCCTTCGTCTTCTGGCGTTACAGGCGCGCCGCCGTTCCGGAAATGTCGATGATCACCGACAAGGTGAAGCTGATGGCGCTCTTCAGGCTCAACCGGGACATCCTTATCCGAACCTTCTCGCTGATCACGGCCTTTACTGTCATGACGCGGATCGGGTCAGGCTTCGGCGCGGTGACACTCGCTGCCAATGCAGTGCTCATGAACTTCTTCATGATCGCAAGCTTCTACCTCGACGGGATGGCGACGGCGGCCGAACAGATTACCGGCGAGACGATCGGGGCGCGGCAAAGGTCAGCCTTCGAGCGCGCCGTGAAGCTGACGGGCCTCTGGTCCTTCGGGCTGGCACTTGCCAGTGTCGCCTTCTTCCTCTTGTTCGGAAACGCGATCATCGGTTTCATCACCACCGCAGGCGATGTGCGCAGCGCTGCAGAAACCTATCTCTTCTATGCCGCGCTGACGGCTCTTACCGGAGCGCTCGCCTTCCATATGGACGGCGTCTTTATCGGCGCGACATGGTCGTCGGACATGCGCAACATGATGCTGCTGGCGCTGGCGGGTTATCTCGCCAGTGTCGCCGCACTGGTGCCGCTCCTTGGCAATCACGGGCTCTGGATCGCGCTCAACGTCTTTCTGGGCTTACGCGGCCTGCTGCTTCTCTGGAGGCTGAAGCCGAAGATAAATCAGACCTTCACCGATGCCCAGTGATCAAGACGGCTATCGCGTAAATCGCGAATGCTGGAGACAGTTTCGCGGTCGAGCAGCGTTGAAAGCCCCCTCACGATACGGCCCGGCAGTGCCGGTCCCTCATACACCATGCAGGAATAGAGCTGCACCAGATCGGCGCCGGCGCGGATCTTTTCAAGCGCCGTCTCGGCCGACGAGATGCCGCCGACGCCGATGATCGGAAGATTAGGCCCGACCCGCTTGCGCATGCGGGCAAGCACTGCCGTCGCCTTGTCGAAGAGCGGCGCGCCCGACAGGCCGCCGGCCTCTTTTGCCAGCGTGGCATCGATCAGGCCATCGCGCGACAGCGTGGTATTCGAAACGATCAATCCGTCGAGATCATGGGCCGCCACAACCTCGGCAATATCATCCATGCCTTCTTCGGTAAGATCCGGCGCGATCTTTAGGAAAACCGGCAGACGCCTGCCGGCGCGCAGCCCCTCCTCCGAGCGCGCCGCGAGCACTGCAGACAAGAGTGCGTCGAGGCTCTCCTTCGCCTGGAGATCACGCAGGCCGGGCGTATTCGGCGACGAAATGTTGGCGGTAAAATAGGTGGCGACGGGATAGAAGCGGCGAATGCCGGCAACGTAATCTGCGATGCGGTCTATCGCATCCTTGTTGGCACCGATGTTAACGCCAACGATGCCGGAGCGATTGTGCCGCGCCGAAAGCCGTGCCAGCGCTGCAGCATGACCCTCGTTGTTGAAGCCGAGGCGATTGATCACGGCATGATCGCGCTCCAGGCGGAAGATGCGCGGCTTCGGATTGCCGGCCTGCGGCTTCGGCGTCAGCGTGCCGACTTCGACGAAACCGAACCCGAGCGACAGAAGGGCGTCAGGCACTTCGGCGTTCTTGTCGTAACCAGCTGCCATGCCGAGCGGGTTTTCAAAGCGGATGCCGGCAACCGTCTGGGCAAGGCGTGGATCGAGCGGCGCCTTGCAGGACGGAACGAGGCCCGTCTTCAAAGCCGCGATCGAAAGTCCATGGGCGGTCTCTGCGTCGAAGAGGAACAAGCCTCGGCGGCCGAGGGAAAACAGGTCAGTCATCAGCGCTTCTCCTCGATCAACGGCGGAAAGACATGCAGGCCATCAGCGCCGAGAGGAAGGGGCTTTTCCCAGAGCACTGCATCGAGCGGAAGATCGGCATAGAGATGCGGAAAGAGATCTCCGCCGCGGGAGGCTTCCCATTTCAGCGCCTCGCCGAAGACCGTCGCGTCAATAGCGACCAGCAAGAGATCGGCTTCGCCGGCAAAATGCAGGCGTGCGGTCTCTATCGCCTGAGCTGCAGTCGAGAAATGGATGTAGCCATCCTTCAGATCGATCGCGGCCCCCTTAAAAAGGCCAGCCTTGCGCGCCTCCTGCCATAATTCTCTCGGCACGATCTTGTATATGGTCTTGTCCAAAGTCCGGTCTCTCGCAGATCATCAGGGTCGAGGCGGGTTTGCCGCAAACGCGGCCAAATGTCCACGCCCGACGAGACGGACGAAATCAGGAGGCACCAAAGATGATCATCAGACAAACGGTCCTGACATTCACGATCCTATCGCTCGGCATGCCCTTCGCCATGGCACAGGACTCAAGTTCCAACCGCTATACGCTGGAGAAATCCGGTACGGGGTTTGTGCGGCTCGATCGACAAACCGGCGCCGTGACACTTTGCACGGAAACCGAGGGCACGCTCACCTGCCGCATGGCGGCCGACGAACGGGCGGCTTACGACGAAGATCTGGCCCGGCTAGAGACGCGGATCGAAGCGCTGGAAAAGCAGTTGGCTGACGGTCGGGCCTTGAAGGGCGGTGATCTGCCGAGCGATGCCGAGATCGACCGCTCGATCGGCATCATGGAACGTTTCATGCGCGCCTTCTTCAACCTTGTGCAGGAATTCCAGGGCGAGGAAAAGAAGCCGGAACCGGGACAAGTTCCCGACCGGACTTGACATCCGTCAAGCCCAGTTCTCGCATTCGTTGCGCGACCATTGTCTAGTGCCTCTTCAAGCGCTAAAAGAAAGATACGCACTCGTGCGCAAAATGACATCGCTCTTGGGAGGGGGCTGTGACATGGCTGCATCGACCTTCATCATCGCCGACGATCATCCGCTGTTCCGGGGTGCCCTGCGCCAGGCCGTGACCGGCATCGACGGCACACAAACTATTATCGAGGCCGGAGATTTCGAAGCTGCCCGCAAGGCAGCCGCAGAGCATCCGGATGCGGATCTGATGCTGCTCGATCTCGCCATGCCCGGGGTATCCGGCTTTTCTGGCTTGATGGCGCTTCGCGCGGAATTTGCCAGCCTGCCGCTGGTCATCGTATCCGCCACAGACGATGCTGTGACGATCCGCCGGGCGCTTGAACTCGGCGCCTCGGGCTTCATCTCGAAGTCGGCAGGGATCGACGAGATCCGGTCGAGCATCCAGTCCGTGCTCGAAGGCGACATCGCCACGCCGGCGAGTTATCAGGGCGGGCAGGAAACGGATCCGGATGTCGCCGATCTGATCAATCGCCTGAGGACACTGACACCACAGCAGAGCCGTGTACTTGGCATGCTCGGCGAGGGGCTGCTCAACAAGCAGATCGCCTATGAACTCGGCGTGTCGGAAGCAACCATCAAGGCGCATGTGTCGGCAATCCTGCTGAAACTCAAGGTGGACAGCCGCACCCAAGCCGTCATCCAGCTCGGCAAGATCAATATGGCAATGGTTGCCTGAGCCCTCGCCAAGAGGATTTTATTCCTTTTTCCTTTACTATTGGAACCTCTTCGTCTATGGTCCGCACCATGGCCGGAGAGGGGAATCCGAGGTTCCGGCGCTGAAGAGGCGCGAACATGCTTTCGCATGACAGCATATGGGCCGCAATCGATCGGCTGGCGGAGCAGCATTCGCTGACGCCATCTGGACTTGCGCGCCGGGCGGGCCTTGACCCTACATCCTTCAACAAGTCGAAACGCGTTGGCGCCGATGGCCGTATGCGCTGGCCGTCAACTGAATCCATCGCTAAGGTGCTGGAAGCGACAGGCGCCAGCCTCGATCAGTTTATGCGCTTCGTTTCTCCGGAGGGCTTGCGCAGTGATACGTTGCCGCGCGGCGCGTTTCCACCGCAGGCAAGCTCAATCCCCTTGCTCGGCATGGCCCAGGCTGGTGCCGGAGGCTTCTTCGACGATGGCGGCTTTCCTGCCGGTCAGGGCTGGGATCTTGTCGAGTTTCCCGCTGCCCCGGGGCGTAACAACGGCGTCTACGCGCTTGAGGTTCAGGGCGAAAGCATGAAGCCGCTCTACCGGGACGGCGACATCCTCATTGTCGAACCCGGCGCCCAGGTGCGCCGTGGCGACCGTGTCGTCGTCAAGACGCGCGAGGGGGAAGTGATGGCCAAGATCCTCGCCAGGCAAAGCGCCAAGTCAGTGGAACTGCAGTCGCTTAACCCCGATCATCCGCCGCGCGTGCTGGACATGAGCGAGGTCGAATGGGTGGCGCGGATCATCTGGGCGAGCCAATAGGAAAACGCACCTATGCCACGGATCGCTACCTTCATCGCGGGTGCTATCGGACTGCTTTTCTGGGCCTATCTGGTGGTCCAGGCCGGCGAGAAATTCCGGGAGGACCCCGTCGATTACAACATCGAGGACCTCGATGTGCCGGACCCGACGGAACTCGATTTGCCGGACGTGAGCGCCGTGACCGATGACGTGATCGAGCCCACTGCGCAGATGGAGACAAGGCGCCAGGTCCGGGCAATCGAGCCGGAGGCCTTCAGTTCACCGGCATTCAACGACACCGGCGATCTGGAACGGATTGCGGCACGAGCTCCGCTCTCGACGATCGAGGAACGGGCAAAGCCAAAGGTGGTCCTTCTCCACCGGCCACTCAGCCTGTCGGCCGGGGTCGTGGCATTCGGTTCCGATCAACGCGTTCGCCTGGCAGATATCATCGAGACAGATTTTGGCCGGACCTGCATTGCAGGAGACGGGTCGTCCTGGCCCTGCGGTGCCATGGCCCGCACACAGCAGCGGCTTTTCCTGCGCAACCGATCGCTCGCATGCGAGACCAGCTCTGCCGACTGGCAGGGCGAGATCCGCGCCCGTTGCTGGGTCGGAATTCAGGATGTTTCGTCGTGGTTGGCAAAATATGGATGGGTGGAGGCGGAACCCGGCTCCGCCCTTGCGACACTCACCGAGGAAGCCCGCGCCGCAAGACGCGGGCTTTTTGGTGACCCTGTTCGCTGATCTGCATGAAGCCCGACATGACCCCAGGCAGTTGTCCCTTGAAAGGCTTCCGCGCGGCTCCTACTCTCTGGCGAGAACAACTGGAAACCATATTACATGAACAAGCCCGTATCTCCGGAAGAAGCCCTGATTTTCGTGATGGTCATGGCATCTGCCGTCGACAATTCCATGGCCGAAAAGGAGCTGATCCGTATCGGGCAGTTGATCGACATCCTTCCGGTGTTTGACAATTTCGACAAGGACCGCCTGATCGAAGTCTCGCAGCGTTGCGCCACCCTCCTCTCCGGTCCCGAGGGTCTGGATATTATGCTTGAAACCATCCGCGACGCGCTGCCGGAATGGCTGCATGAGACGGCTTATGCACTGGCCGTCGAGATCGTCGCCGTCGACCTCATGGTCAGGCCAGAAGAGGTGCGCCTGCTCCAGCTGCTTCGCGACCGCTTCGGGCTCGACAAGCTCGCCTGCGCAGCACTGGAACGCAGTGCCTCGGCCCGCTATCGCCGTATGTAACGGGTTTCAGAAGAGGCCGGCGGGGAAATAGCGGAGATAGATCTCCTCCAGCCGGCCATCCTTGGAAAGCGCGGCCAATGCGCTTTCGAGCGCGGCTGACAGTGCGGCGTCCTGGCCTCCCACCATGATCGTCATGCCTTCTCCGAGATGACGTTCGGACAGAAAGGGGCCATCGAGGAAGCGGCAACATCCGGCAGCGGCCGGGCTCATCATCCAGAAGGAAAGCTGCAAGGCATCGGCGAAGACCGCCTGTACCTGCTTTTCCTTCAGGGCCTTCATCAAGGCGTCTTGATCTTCGAAGGAAGCAGCGTCGATGTGCGGAAAGAATGCCTTCAGCATGACCGCATGCGCCGTATCCTTGACCACACCCACCTTGCGACCCAAGAGACCATCCGCATCCTGCCGCGGGAAGACTGCCTCACGCTGCACCAGGAATCGGGCGGGTAACAGGAGATAGGGTCGTGTGAAATTGAATCGCTGTCGCAGTTCCGGCGTCACTGCCACGCCCGCTATCACCGCCTCGCCCTGCCCCGCCTCCAGCGCGGAAGCGAGCTGTCCATAGGGAAGAGCCTGGATCTGGCAGCGCGCCTGAAGGCCAAGCTCTTCACATAGCGCCCTTGCGAGATCGATGTGGAAGCCGGACAGGCGGCCACTCTGATCGGTAAAATTAAAGGGCGGAAAGTCGGTGGTCGTCAGAAAGCGCAAGCGCAAGACACTGCTGACATCGGGCCGCACCAGCCGCTCACGCGCATCAAACAGGATCGGCAGGTCCGTCGATTGAGCCCGGGCCAGTGGGCCAGGAAGAACGAAAACCAGCAAAATCGCGAAAATCGTGGCCCACAACCCCACGAAATCTAGGGATGTAACTTTTGCGCGCATCTCTATCATCATCAACCGGGGTATGTGTGGGGCGTCGATCCTGCCGGATCACGTGTAGCAGCTTGGTGTGGACGAGGGAATACGGCCCGCGGATCGTCGCCGCGCGCCAGAGTCCAACGCGAGTGGATGACCAACGGAGCGTGGACCACGCGGCCGGCAAGGCGGCTTTGTCTCGGCTGAAACCAGAAGCCGCATTGCTGCATGTGCTGGGAATTTCCAAACCGCTGATCGCCCGTATGGCGCATCGGGCGTCAACAAACGGCACCTCGATCGAGGTCGAATTGCTGGCCAGTGGGGCCATCAAGGAAGAGGCGTATTTTGCGGGGCTGGCGCGCATGTATGGCCTGCCCTTTCTGCCTGAAATAGACCCCGCGCTGCTGGTTGATCATATCCATTCCGACACACAGCTTGCCGAGCCACATATGGTGCGGCTGCACCACAAGGACCGGCAGCCGGTGGTCGCCGTAGCACCGCAGATCCTGCACATGGAGGGTCTCGCCAGGCGCTTTGGACGCCATGGGAACGGTGCCGGCAACCTGGTCGTGACGACGCCTTCGGCTATCCGAAGGGCCATGTGGAAAGCCGGGGAGACGCGACGCGTCGGCGAGGCCGTGCGCGGACTGTTCGACAGTGTGCAATCCCTGTCGGCGCGGCTGGTCGTCACCGGCGACCAGGGCTTCTTTGCCGGGGCGAGTCTCTGCCTCATCAGCCTGCTGCTGGTCTTTGCCCCGATGCTTGCTGTGATGCTCGCCCATATGCTGCTCACCTTATTTCACGCGGCAGCGCTTTTCCTGCGGATGGCGGCGGTTTCCCATGGAAAGCGCCAGCCGAAGCTCCACATCTCACTCGAAACAGCCACAGATACCCTACCGGTCTATACGGTGATGGTTGCCCTGTACCGCGAGAGTGCTGTCGTGCCGCAACTGATTGCCGCGCTGGATGCGCTCGACTGGCCGCGCAGTCTGCTTGATGTGAAACTCGTTTGCGAGGCGGACGACCACGAGACGCTGGAGGCGATCCGGCGGGCGCAGCCCGGCCCGCATATCGAGGTGGTCGAGGTGCCGGCCATGGCACCGCGTACCAAGCCGAAGGCGCTGACCTATGCGCTCGCCGGCGCCCGTGGCGAGTTTCTGACGATTTACGACGCCGAAGATCGCCCGCATCCGAAACAGTTGCGCGAAGCCTTTCATGCTTTCCGGCTGGGCCCGTCGGAACTCGCCTGTCTTCAGGCGCCGCTGGTGATCGGCAATGCCGGAGAAAGCTGGATCAGCGCGATCTTCGCGCTTGAATATTCGGCACTTTTCCGCCGCATGCTGCCGGCGCTCGGCTTTTACCGGCTGCCGCTGCCACTCGGCGGCACGTCGAACCATTTCCGCGCCATTAGGTAGCAAAGACACATTGAGATACCTAACAAGATAGGCAGGATTGCGGTATCGGTGATGCATGGCTATACGTCTTTCTCGCACCGAAACCTTCGAACACACGATCTCAGGCTTGCTGAAGAAAAGGGCTGACCTTTTCGGAGAGGCGGAGCGTTTGCGGGACCGTATGGCGGAAATCAAAAACGACATACACGCGCTTGACCGTGTTCTACAAACGCTCGGCTATGAAGGCGACCTGGACGCAGCCATGCCCAGGCAGAAGCGTGATGTTATCTTCGGACGTGGAGAACTAACAAGGGCCATCCTTGGCGAACTTAGAGACAGTGAAGTGCCTCTCACAAGCCGAGAGATAGCCCAAAGCCTGGTTGTCATGAGAGGTGACGATGCTCGAGACAGAAAGTATGTCGGAGATCTGGTAAAGCGTGTGTCCAAAGCACTGCGCCAACAGAAGGAGGTCGGAGCTGTGTCTGCCGTCAAGGATGACAAAGGCAATGTTCTGTGGCGACGAAAGTCTCTCGGGCGTTAGCTACTCCCACAGATCAATCCGAGTAGCTTTTCAGGAAGCCTTCTGTAGCGGTTAACATGAGCTTCAGCGCCTCTATCGCCGCATCAGCTGTCTTATCACTCATTGGTGGAAAAGGGGATTGATAGGTAACCGAGTTACGAGTCCTGTGGAGAGACATGATCACTCTGTCCGCGCCGGCCTTCAATTTATCGATTTCGATCACAAGCAGAGCTACTTGAAATGCGGTCTGGCGATGACCTTCTGCGCCGTCTGCCCTGACTTCAATTCGATTGAGTACAGCCATGCTCAAGGAATGCATGCCTTCGTACGCCAACAGGAAGCGCGAACGAGGCATCTCCGCCCTCTGTGCATCCTGCAGATACTGGCTGGCATACGAAACATATTGATTGACATCGTCTGGGACATAATCGGTCTTCTTGAAGGTGCCAACCTTTATGAGGTTATCGATGTTTTCACGCCAATTCATGCGCCGACCACCATGATACGTGGTTCATTGGTTATAGACCTGACAATTCGATCAGACTGTAAATCACTCCACTCCTTAGGGGAGTGGAGATTCAGATGGATGTCACGACCCAAGGTCTCCTTGAGGTTTTCCAACGCCTCGCCCATCTCAAAGTAATCGACGTCCCCTACGACCATCAGATCGATATCACTTTCAGGGCGTTCCTCACCCTTGGCGATAGAACCAAAGACAAAAGCCGTTTCGATCTTAGGCGCGAACTTCTTCAGCTCGTCGGAGATAACGTCGGCAAGTCCGAAGGTTTTTAGGCAAATTGAACGAAGCTCGGGGTAGATCGGATGCTTCTTGTTCACCTTGTAAAGACGCTGGTTGCCTTTCGATTCTTTGGTGACGATACCTGCCTTCTCGAAGGCGTCGATGATCCTCTGAGTTGCTCCGTTACCCGGACCACCAATGCGAATGAGGTCGGATACCGACAAAGACCGCTCATCATGCATCATAAGCGCGCCCAGTAGCTTTTGCTGGCGTTCCGAGAGAAGAAAATCAAGTGTGGACATACTCTTACCCAATTCTGGTACGTTCATACCCATATTGGGTATGATTTAAACAAGAACAGCAAAAAGTCAAGTGGGAACTGAAACTTACCCATTGTGGGTACATTCATACCAGAATTGGGTAAGAAGTGCGATAAAGAGGGTTAGCAGCCGTGGTATGGGGCGCATACTGACCTGAACGCAGTGTTGTCGCAATCGAATGCGTTAATCGAACCTGAGGATGTGTAGCGGATGACTTTAGCCCGACAGGAAATCGCTTGAAGGGCTAAAAACACCAAAGCCACCCCGAAGGGTGGCTTGGCTTCTAACTCCCGTTTCCGGGCGGCGAAAGGATCGATTGATCCCCGCAAGTTACATCATGATAGAGCATCATCGTTAGTTTAGGCAATGGCCGATACGTCAGGTAACGGGTCCGAGGGGATTTGCAACGCTAGGAACCTGAGATGTGGCATGAACTCACATCCCTGCTCGATTCTCTAACTCATTAATTCAATCCGCCCTAACTTGGGATGGCCGTCATAATGTCTTTATACTGACCCCGAAGTTCTGTGCGCATCTCGTGAATGTTTTTGTAATTGTCATCAACAAAATTTTCAATTTCGTCTATTCGACGAGACAGAGCTTGAAGTCGTTGTACCGTCTCAGTCCGAAAGTGTGTCAACTCTGATTTGACGCCCAAAATGTCACTTCTCAATTGACTGTTCTGTCGGGTCAAATTTGCGAACTCTGCGTCATACCGCGCCATCGAATCCATGTTGCCAGAAATCCGCTCGTTCAGCGTTTTCATGCCGTCGAGAACAGATGAAAGCTGGTTAAGCAAGCGCTTCTGGAATTCAGCATCTTCGGACATCGTAACAATCTCTAGTTAACTGGGTTCTAAGTTATTGCATATGCATGAAAGAAACAACCAAGAGTGCGCTTTGAGTCGAGCAGGCTGTGGCGTCATATCGACAAGCCAAAACAAACGGATTAACACCTAAGCCCTTCGTCTCTGCCAATATCCCTGCCACCTGTCGGATTCCCTGAGCGTTAGGGCGGCATAGGTAGCCAACAAGAACTGCTCCCCGTTCGCCATCCTGCGAGTATCCTCCCGCCAGGCAAATTCCTTGGCATAGTGATCGAGATATGGTCCAGCAATCCGATGATGCTGGCCGATTTCACCGCGGCGCATGCGAGAGAAGAACGATTCTGCTTGGTTGGTGCAGGCATCATCGAGGCTGTATGCCTCCTGGTGGTTGATCCTCTTCATGCGGAAGAGAGCGTGAAGAGCGTCCCATCCGAGTGCCTCGTCGGCATGAATGATGCTGTCCAGCGTTACCCGACGTTCGATTTCAGGGGTAGCCAGGTGTTCATGGCGAACGACAAAAGGCAGCGTCCGTCCGTCTCTTTCTCGAATGACGGCGACCACACGCCGTTTGCCATTCTGGTTTACGGCTTTTCGCCGATCTCTTCGGTTTTCAACGAGGTTGGTTTTCTTAACGTGGCCGCCGAAATAGGCACCGTCAACCTCGATCACACCAGATGCTTTGCGATCGGCTGAATCGCGTCCAACAGCCTCCCTGAGCTTGTGACAAAGGACGAATGCCGTCTTGTACTGGCATGAGAGGTCTCGCGCCATTTGCAGGGCCGAGTATCCTTTTGCGCCATTCACGAAAAGAGCGATGGCCATAAGATACGTGCGCAAGGGCAGTTTATGGGATGCGAAAACCGTCTTGCTCGTGACGGTGAACTGCTTCTGGCATGCCTTGCAGGAAAACAGCCTCCTGGCTTTGTAGGCGTAAACGGCCAGACTATCGCAGTGGGGGCAAACGGGTTCTCCGTCCGTGTCAGCCCATCGAATAAGCTTGAAGTGGTTCCAGGCCTCGTCGTCGGAAAGCCGAGCAATATCAATGATCGACAGCGACCTTGCCGCTGCAGACAGAAGAAAATGCTGACCCTGTGTTTCCTTGTTCGTTTGACCCATGTTGCCCACCGTTTCTCAACGGTCGAGACTTAGGAACAAGCCGTGCCGATGTCCGGTGGATCTTTAAGCGATGGTTAATGTAGTTGTCGTCAATGCTCATTCAGCGATAACTCATACACGGTGATGGTGACCGGCTTGACGTCCCCGTCAAATCCGGTACAAATGGAGCGAACAACGGGACTCGGACCCGTATCTCTCTGGTGGGTGGCCAGAGGGTTTTACCCTTAAACTATGTTCGCATGGGTAGGGGGTGGAGCCCTCAAAAAAACGTCGGATTACGGTCCGGCGTTTTTTTGTGCCAGCTTCCAAGCACCCCCATGTTTACTGATCGTTCCATCTTTCCTGAGGCGTGCGATCTGCGTGTGGAGACCGACGGTGATGTTTCTGTTGAAACGTCGCTGAACTTGCGCCGCAATTTCAACAGGCCTGAGACCCTGATCTCCAGCTTCGGATATGACCGCAAGGATCATCTCCTTGTGGGTCCGCCCTTCATTAGCTGGGTTAGTGCTGACTGATATGGGCGATTGCGTGTTGGGCGGTTCTGTCTGATCGGTCGACCCTGTCCGCTCAATTCCAGCAGACTTGATGATGGTGACAACCTTGTGCTTTTGACTCCTGACAGCTTCGAGTTCGGCCTGTAGCCGCTCAATCTGTTGCTCTGTCTGACGCTCAAGCTCAGTGAGACTGTCCAGTTCGCCAAACAGGGTTGAGGCGAACTTTGCCTTAAGACGATCTTCTGTCAGTTTTTTAAAGTCTTCGTTCATGACACTGTCAGCCGTTTGTTGCGACCGGTGTAGCAGCTTTGTATCATGTGTCAACAGAATAATTCAAAATCTCAGCCTGCTATGTGTCTTTGCTACCTAATGGCGCATTTCCGCACGGCGCTTCTGAGGCAAAGCGGCGCTTGGGACCCCTACAATGTCACCGAGGATGCCGATCTTGGCATGCGGCTTTGCCGCATGGGCTACCGGTCGTCAACGCTTACGCTTCCCACCTATGAAGATGCGCCCACCGAGTTCCGTGTCTGGCTTGCCCAGCGCACAAGGTGGTACAAGGGCTGGCTGCAGACCTGGCTGGTCTTGATGCGTCAGCCGATCCGCACGGCGCAGGAGATGGGGCCGCTTTCATTCATCGTCTTCCAATTGCTGGTCGGCGGCATGCTCGTTGCCGCCCTGAGCCATCCGGGACTGATCGTCTTCATCACGCTGTCCATCCTGTCGCTGATGCAGATACCCGCGCCACAGCCGAATGCCTTCACCACCACGATGCTCGCCATGGACATCTTCAACATCCTCGGCAGCTACGCCGTCTTCTTCGCGCTCGGGGCAACGCCCATGACCGACCGGGAGAAACAAGGCATGGGCTGGAAATGGGCGATGATCCCGATCTACTGGATGGCCGTGTCGTTTGCGGCGTGGAAAGCGGTGATCGAACTCAGGCTCAAACCCTTCCACTGGAACAAGACGCCACACCGGCCGAGCCGCGACGGATCCGCTCCTCCCGGCTTTGCTCCCAATCAGGCTGTCGCGGCGGTGACATCCACATCTGACAAAACATGATCCGCCGCCACGGTCACAAGCTCGACTGCCGCACCTCGGGACACTAGCTGCTCTGCCAGGACAGAGGTCTCGCCGACTGCCGCATCGTGAGCACCGGCAATGATCCGGATGCGCGTGCCCCTGAGCTCGGCCTCTGGCGGATGGCCGAGCACCGGCACCGGCCGCAAAAGCAGCGCCTCACGCACGAGGCCCGGATGCAGCATCATGGCTGCGGCGAGCATGTTTGCGCCATTAGAGTAGCCGGCGAAGCGCAGGCGCGTCGCGTCCAGACCATAGGCCGTCGTCGCTTGCTCGACGAAGGCTGCGAGGGCTTCGGCCTCCGACGCGATGTCCTTCTGGTCGAAGTCTCGCACGCCGAACCGGCGGAAGAAGCGGGCAACCCCTTCTTCCGTCGACCGGCCCCTCAGACCGATCAGGCTGGCAGAAGGTGCGATCTTGCGCCCGAAGGGCAAAAGGCTCGCCTCATTCCCGCCCGTCCCGTGGAGAAGGATGAGTGCGGAGCCATCCGGCAGATCGGGCTCGTGGATGCGGTGCACGAAGGGCAGATCGCGATAGATGACGCGCGGCTCTCCCGGAAGTCCGAACTGCGGCAGCATGGGGACGACATCCTCAGGCCGCAGATGAAAGTGTTCAGGAATGAAGAGCCGGCTGCCGAGCGCGTCCAGCGGTTCGTCGATGGCAAAGCCCGGACCATCCGAGGCGAGCTCGATCAGGCCTCCCGCCGGCTCGCGGACATAAAGTGAATAGAAGTATTTGCGATCATGCATATTGATCATGTCATGGCCTGATACGCGCAGAGCCATTGCCTGCGCTTCGACCGCGCTGCGATCGGGCAGACGGAAAGCGATATGGTCGATGGCTCCGGTGCCAGGCGCCGCCGGCCAGAAGCCGCTTGCATCGCGAACATCGACCGCCTGACCGGTCATCGAGGTCAGCCGCGTGATCGTGCCTTCTGTTGCATCAACTTCAAAGCCGGCATGGCGGCAGAGGAAGTCGACACTGTCTGCCGGCTTTTCCGACAACAAGGTCGCCGCGCGCAGCCGAGTGATCGCATCGCCTGGCTCGATACCGCGCACCGCCCATGCGGAGCCGGGCTTCACCACCACCGTGCCGACCAGCTTGACAATGATACCATCCGGGTCCGTCAGCCGCAGTACAGGTTCGGCGAATTCGGTGGCGGGACCCGTGGCCGCCACGCCGAACTGCAAGGCGCGGGTCAGCCAGAAGCCGATCGATTCCGGGTCGACGGCGAACGCGATTTCGCTCGCCGCTCCATGACCGACGCGGCCGCGAGATCCATCCTCCCAGGCCAAAAACGTCACCAGCGAGCCGGGGCTTGCGACAGCGTCGCCATAAAAAAGGTGAAGCTGGGCCGCATCCTCGAAGCCGCCCGTGCGCTTGACGAGCCTCAGGCCGAGAAAGCCGCAATAGAAGTCGACATTGGCCTGAATCTTCCGGGTGATCGCCGTGATGTGGTGCAAGCCGCTGGCCATGATCGTCTCCCTGTTCTACCCTCCCTTACAACAAATTGAGATGAGGAGAAGACCATGGTGACACTGCTCGGCATTTCGGGAAGCCTGCGCAAGGGCTCGCTCAATACGGCCCTATTGAAGGCCGCAGCCGGCCTGCCGGCTGAGGGCTATGTTCTGCAGGCAGCCGGCATCCATGGCATACCGCTCTACGACGGAGACCTTGAAGAGGTCGAAGGCATTCCGCCCGCAGTAACTGCTCTCAAGGAAAAGATCATCGCCGCCGACGGCGTGATCCTGTTCACGCCCGAATACAACAACGGCATCCCGGGCACCTTCAAAAACGCGATAGACTGGCTGTCGCGCCCGTCCTCCGACATCGGCAAAGTCTTCGGCAACAAGGCCTTCGCCCTGGTCGGCGCCTCGCCCGGCAATTTCGGCACGCTGCTCAGCCAGAACGCCTGGCTCTCGGTGCTGCATACGCTTGGCTGCCGGACATTTTCAGAGAAACGGCTGATGGTGTCGCGGGCGCATACGCTGCTTGATAACGACGGGAGACTCACCGACGAGGCGACGGCTAAGCGACTGGGCGATCTGCTGACGGCGTTCGCACGGTTTGCCGTAAATGGGGGTTGAGGCTGGAGCGGGTGAAGGGAATCGAACCCTCGTATTCAGCTTGGGAAGCTGCTGCTCTACCATTGAGCTACACCCGCGACGGGGAGAGGAATCCAACAGTTCGCTGCTGGTGTCAAGCGCCGGCGATCGGCTTTGCCGAGGCCCTCGTTACTCCGGCAGGCGGAAATGCTTGGAGAGTTTCAAGCCTTGAGCCTGGTAATTGGAGCCCAGGCCCGTGCCGTAGAGGCCTTCCGGGCGTTCCTGCATGTGCTCGTAGACCAGGCGACCGATGACCTGACCGTGTTCCAGAATGAACGGCACTTCGTGGCTTCTGACTTCCAGCACCGCGCGGCTGCCTGAGCCACCGGCCGGAGCATGGCCGAAGCCCGGATCGAAGAAGCCGGCATAATGCACGCGGAACTCGCCGACCAGCGGGTCATAGGGCGTCATCTCGGCTGCGTAGAGCGGCGGCACATGCACGGCTTCGTTGGAGACGAGAATATAGAATTCGTCCGGGTCGAGGATCAGTTCGTCGCGGCCGCGGCTGTAGAGCGGCTCCCAGAAATCCAGGACCTCGTGGGCACCCTTCAGGTCGACGTCGATGACCGAGGTGTGATGCTTGCCGCGATAGCCGATCAGGCCATGGGGGCCTGAACCCTTGAGGTCTATCGACAGCGCGATGCCGCCGCCAGAAACGTTCGGCATGTCGCTCGCGACCAGCGTTTCGGCCTTGTGCAGGTCGAAGAGTTCGGCCTCGCCCAGAACGGCATGGCCGACCCGGAAGCGGATCTGCGACAGGCGTGAACCGCGGCGCACGATGATCGGGAAGGTGCGCGGGGAAATCTCCAGATAGAGCTGGCCCTTGTAGCCGGCCGGCACCTTGTCGAATTCCTGGGCGTAATCGACCATCACACGCGTGAAGATGTCGAGGCGGCCGGTCGAGCTCTTGGGGTTGGCAGAGGCCGAGATCTCGGCCGGCAGGTCGAGGCTTTCCATCAAGGGTACGATGTAGACGCAGCCCGTCTCAAGAACAGCGCCGTTTTCCAGGTCGATTTCGTGCAGGGTCAGCCGATCCAGCTTCTCGGCGACCGTGTGCCCCCGGCCCGGCATGAAGCTGGCGCGAACACGGATTGCCTTGCCGCCCAGACGTAAGTCCAGGCTCGCCGGCTGGATCTGGTCCTTGTCGAGCATGACCTCGCTTTTCAGCTGGCCGCCGCCGAACAAGGCGCCGATGGCACGATCGGACAAAATCCCGGGTTTCAAGGTCATCTCTTCAATCCTGTTTGGGCTCGACAAAACCAAAGCCCACCAATTGACGCAAGGCCCGCGAAGGCGTAAGGCAGCCTTATCCCGTGGTGATTTGGCCGGTCGGCTTGCAGCCACGTTAAACAAGTAGCTAAATAGACCGGGTTTACGAAACCGGTCCGTTCACGCGACCGGTTTTTTTGTGTTCGAAAGGCACGTGCATGAGCAAGAACTGGCGCCCGGCAACCCAACTCGTCCATGGCGGCACGCTGCGCTCTCCCTATGGCGAGACGTCCGAAGCGATCTTCCTCACCCAGGGCTTCGTCTATGAAAGCTCGGAAGCAGCGGAAGCCCGTTTCAAGGGCGAGAATGACGGCTATATCTATGCCCGTTACGGCAGCCCAACCAACGACATGTTTGAAAAGCGCATGTGCATGCTGGAAGGCGCCGAGGATGCCCGTGCGATGGCGTCGGGCATGGCCGCCGTTGCTGCTGCCGTTCTCTGCCAAGTGAAGGCCGGCGACCATATCGTCGCGGCCCGCGCTCTGTTCGGCTCCTGCCGCTACGTCGTCGAGACGCTTGCGCCGCGCTACGGCGTGGAATGCACCCTGGTCGATGGCCGCGATCTCGCCAATTGGGAAGCTGCGATCCGACCGAACACCAAGGTGATGTTCCTCGAGAGCCCGACCAACCCGACGCTCGAAGTGATCGACGTCGCCGGTGTGGCCAGGCTCGCCAACCAGATCGGCGCCAAGCTGATTGTCGACAACGTCTTTGCCACTCCGCTCTTCCAGAAGCCGCTGGAACTCGGCGCTCATGTCGTCGTCTACTCCGCGACGAAGCATATCGACGGCCAGGGTCGCTGCCTCGGTGGGGTCGTCTTGTCGTCGAAGGAATGGATCAACGAGAACCTGCACGACTACTTCCGCCACACGGGTCCTGCCATGTCGCCGTTCAATGCCTGGACGCTTCTGAAGGGCATGGAGACGCTGCCGCTGCGCGTAAAGCAGCAGACGGAGAATGCAACAGCAGTCGCCGATTTCCTCGCCGAGCAGACAGCGGTTGCAAAGGTCATCTATCCGGGCCGCAAGGACCATCCGCAGGCCGATATCATCGCCAAGCAGATGACCGGGGGCTCGACACTGGTCTGCTTCGAGATGAAGGGCGGCAAGGAAGCGGCCTTCAAGCTCCAGAACGCGCTTGAGATCATCAAGATCTCCAACAATCTCGGCGACGCCAAGAGCCTTATCACCCATCCGGCGACGACGACGCACAAGAACCTCACCGACGAGGCCCGCGCGGAGCTGGGTATTTCCGGCGGCACCGTGCGACTGTCCTGCGGCATCGAAGACACACAGGATCTGCTGGAAGACTTCGCCAGAGCGCTCAAAGGCCTCTGACCGCCGATCATGCGCCTGATCCGACGCAATCTCGGCCGCTTGAAGTCACGCGGCCGAGCTATTGCCCTTGACGGGTTCGATTGCTTCGTTATCCCTTGAAAGCTTGACGGCGTTCTCCGGCAGATCTTGCTACCGCCACAAATAACGCCATTTCTGTCATGATCGCAGGAAGTTTCGCAGGGTCCAGGCATGTATCGCGCACTGACACGGGACATAGAGGTTCTCGTTGAACCTTACTATCTCGAGGAACAGTCGGACCCCGATGACAGCCGCTATGTCTGGGGCTACCGGATCGTGATCTCCAACCATTCCGGCAAAAGCGTTCGACTGACCCATCGCTATTGGCATATCACCGACCAGAATGGCCAGGTGGACGAGGTCAGCGGCCCCGGCGTGGTCGGCGAACAACCGCGGCTCGACCCCGGCGACAGCTACGAATATTCTTCCGGCTGCCCGCTCGATACCCCCTCCGGCATGATGTATGGCACCTACCGGATGGAAACGGACGACGGAGAGAGCTTCGACGTCGAAATCCCCGCCTTCTCGCTGGACAGTCCCGGCATGGTACGCACGCTCAACTGATGATTGCCAGTTGAGTTGGTCTGCGGCTGCCGCTATCTGAAAGGCTTGATCCGCACCGTCAGCCAAAGGTCCTTCCGGCATGAGCATTACCCATCTCGTCACCCATAGTGGCGGCTTCCATGCCGACGAGCTGCTGTCGTCCGTCATCCTGACACGCCTCTATCCCGAAGCGACGGTCGTGCGTAGCCGCGCACCCGAGTGGATCACGCCATCCTCCGACCGCATCATCTACGATGTCGGTGGTGCCTATGATGCGGAGGCGCAGATTTTCGACCACCACCAGCGGGGTGCGCCTTTACGGGACGATGGCCAGCCTTACAGCTCTTTCGGCCTCGTCTGGAAGCATTACGGGCGCGCCTATCTTGCCGCGCTCGGCATCCCGGCTGCCCATGTGGAGGCTCTCCATCAGAACTTCGACACGAAATTCGTCCTGCCGATTGATCTGATGGACAATGGGGCGCTCAGCCCCTCTGCCGCAGGGCCACTCGCGGACCTCACCCTGCCGAGCCTGCTTGAAACTCTGAAACCCGTCTTCGATGACCGAGCGCCTGGTTCCGATGATCGCGGCTTCCATGCGGCGCTCTCCATCGCTCGCGCAATCGTCGAGGCCGGCATCGCGCAGCGCGCTTCCAAGCTTCGCGCCGAAAGCATGGTGCTCGATGCCATCGCCGCCAATGGAACCAGTCGCGTGCTTGAACTGCCGATGGGCATGCCCTTCCGGCCGGCAATCGTGAAGGCCGGCGCCGACCATCTGCTTTTCGTCGTGCACCCTCGCGACAAGGACTGGTGCATCACAGGCATCCGCAAGACGGAAGACAGCTTCGAACAGCGCGCAGATCTTCCAGCCGCCTGGGCCGGACTGAGCAATGCCGATCTGGAAGCGGTCTCAGGCGTCACGGGCGCCACGTTCTGTCACAACGGTCGGTTTATCGCCGCGGCGAAGTCTCGCGAGGCGATCTTACAGATGGCAGAGATCGCGGTCGCCGAAGCGCTTTCAGACAAGAGCTGATCAGGCTGGTTTGGTGGGCCCGGCACTTGAAAGGCCGGATTTCTCCGGCCTCATTGCTTTCCTTGCCTAGGCGAGATCAAACTGCTGCGAGTTCCGCGGGATCGAAATCATAGTTGGTCGAGCAGAACTCGCAGGTCACGGTAATCTTGCCGTCTTCGGTGCTGGCCTCGATCTCTTCAGCAGAGAAGCCCTGGAGAACACCCTTGAGGCGATCCCTTGAGCAGCTGCAACGGTCGTAAACCGGTTGCGGATCATAGGCGCGCACGCCCCGTTCGTGGAACAGGCGGAAGAGCAGCCGTTCGATACCGACCTGAGGGTCGGTCAATTCGTCGGCGTCGATGGTGTCAACCAGCATACGCGCTTCGTCCCAGGCCTCGTCGCCATGCAGATCCGTATCCCGGACATCGCCATCGCCACCATGCAGATCGGGGTGGCGCATCCGCTCGGGGGCTTCCGGCAGGAATTGGGCGATCAGGCCACCGGCGCGCCAGGTGCGGCGAGGCTTGCCCTCTTCGTCGCGGTCGAAGAGTTCGGCCGCACCCAGACGTACCCGGGTCGGAATCTGCTCCGACTGGCGGAAATAGACGCCGGCGATATCCTCAAGCGATGTTCCATCGAGCGGCACGATGCCCTGATACGGCTGCATGAAGGTGCCCTGGTCGATGGTGAAGGCGAGCACGCCCTCCCCCAGGAGTTCCTCCGGCGAAGCTCGTCCCTCTGCCACCGCATCTGCCACGGCCTGCTCGTCGAAACGGGCATAGGCGCGGACGCTTTCAGGCGTGCTGAAATCGGCAACCAGCAGATCGACCGGGCCGTTGCCCTTGGTCTGGACGGTGAACTTGCCCTCGAACTTCAACGAGGTGCCGATCAGCACCGTCAGGACGATTGCTTCAGCGAGAAGCCGCGCCACTGGCGCCGGATAGGCGTGACGATCAAGGATGGTGTTGATCAGCGGGCCGAGCTGCACGGCGCGACCGCGCACGTCCAGCCCTTCCACCTGAAAGGGGACCACGCGATCATCACCGGCGAAACCGAATTCGCCGAGTTCTGCTTGTCTCATCGACATGAATTTACTCCCGGCACACGAGGTACCAAACACAGGGCCTGAGCGGCCCGATCCGAAAGGGCACAGATGGGATCACCTGCGCGAAACGTCAAGTCGACGCCTAACCGCCCCTAAAACCTCTGCTCAGATCGCGCCGAGGCACCAGGCGAGGATAGATTTCTGCGCATGCAGGCGGTTCTCGGCCTCGTCGAAAACCACCGACTGTGCGCCATCGATCACCTCGTCGGTCACTTCCTCACCGCGGTGGGCCGGCAGGCAGTGCAGGAAGAGCGCCTCGTCCTTGGCTTTCTTCATCAGCTCGGCGTTGACCTGGAAGGGCTGGAAGACATTGTGACCACGCGCCTTATGTTCCTGGTTCATCGACACCCAGGTGTCAGTGATGACGGCGTCGGCTCCGGCAACCGCGCGGTCGGCATCATGGCACAGCATGATCTCGCCGCCATTGTTGCGGGCCCAGTTCAGGATCTTGTCGTCGGGCTCTGAGCCGAGCGGCACGGCCATGTTCATCTTGTAGCCAAAACGCGCGGCGCCCTCGACGAGCGAATGCAGAACATTGTTGCCGTCCCCGGTCCAGGCAAGCGTCTTGCCGGTGACCGCACCACGATGCTCCTCGATCGTCATGATATCGGCCATGATCTGGCAGGGATGGGTGAGATCGGTGAGCGCATTGATGACCGGAACCGTCGCATGCTCTGCCATTTCCAAAAGGCGCGCGTGATCGGTCGTGCGGATCATGATCGCATCGACATAGCGCGACAGAACCTTTGCCGTGTCGCCAATCGTTTCGGCGCGACCAAGCTGCATCTCGGTGCCAGAGAGAAACAGCGTCTCGCCACCCAACTGGCGCATACCGACATCGAAGGACACGCGGGTACGGGTCGAGGGCTTCTCGAAGATCATCGCGAGCATCTTGCCGGCCAACGGCTTGTCGGCGGTGCCGGCCTTGGTTGCCTGCTTGCGGGTCTTTGCGTCTTCGAGAATGCCGCGCAGGTCCCCTGCCGTAACTGCGGAGAGATCGAGAAAATGCTTCGGAGATGCCATGAAAAAAGTCCTGTCTTAGGCTGACGCGGCGACTGCGGCCTTGGCGCGGATGTGTTCAGCAGCGTGTTCGATGCGGGCGAGGCCGTCACGGGCTTCCTCTGCCGTAACCGTCAGCGGCGGCAGGAGGCGGATGACATTATCGCCGGCAGGCACGCCGAGGAGATGTTCGTCGCGCATCGCCATCAGAAGTTCAGTGTTTGGCACCTTGGCCTTGATGCCGAGCATCAGGCCTTCACCGCGCACTTCTTCAATCACGTCAGGAAAACGGTCCTTGAGCGAGGCGAGCCCTTGGCGGAACACCAGAGCCGTGTCGCGGACATTGTCGAGGAAACCGTCTGCAAGCACCACGTCGAGGACGGCATTGCCAACCGCCATGGCAAGCGGATTGCCGCCATAGGTCGAACCGTGTGTGCCGGCCTTCATGCCGTAAGCTGCCTCTTCGGTTGCGAGGCAGGCGCCGAGCGGGAAGCCGCCGCCGATACCCTTTGCGACCGCCATGATGTCAGGCGTTATGCCCGCCCATTCATGGGCAAAGAGTTTGCCGGTGCGGCCGACGCCGCACTGGACTTCATCGAGGATCAGCAACAGGCCGTTTTTGTTGCAGAGGTCACGAAGAGCCCGCAGCATCTCGACCGGGATCGGACGAATACCCCCCTCTCCCTGCACGGGCTCCACGAGTATCGCAGCTGTGGCTTCCGTGATCGCTGCCTTCACCGCATCCAGATCGCCGAAGGGAACCTGATCGAAGCCGGGCGCCTTCGGACCGAAGCCCTCAAGATACTTCTCCTGACCGCCGGCGGCGATCGTTGCGATGGTGCGACCATGGAAAGCACCTTCCATCGTGATGATGTGGAATTTCTCCGGGTGGCCCTTGCTGAAGTGATAGCGGCGCGCCGTCTTGATTGCGCATTCAAGTGCTTCCGCACCCGAATTTGTAAAGAACACGCGATCGGCGAAGGTGACCTCCGTCAGGCGCCTGGCGAGCGTCTCCTGCCCAGGCACCTCATAGAGGTTCGACAGATGCCAGACCTTGTCAGCCTGCTCCTTCAGAGCGCCCACCACATGCGGATGACTGTGGCCGACCGAGGTGACCGCGACACCGCCGGCGAAATCGAGATAGCGCTCGCCACTCTCGGTCACCAGCCAGACACCCTCGCCTCGCTCGAAACGCAGCGGCGCCCGATTGTAGGTCTGATAGAGCGGCGTAGCTTCAGCCATGGCGTTCACGATCCTTCTCGACGATCCGTCACATGGGACGGTGAGGCCCGCAACGACCCCGGGAAAATTAAAAATGCCGCCTTGCGGCGGCGCGGGCACTATCTGCATTTCGCCTTGCAATGTCAACGAATTCCACAGGAATCGCAGGAGGCCGTGCGGATTCTGCGGAGCGCATCCGAGCCATGCCGGACAAGATTTCACCTGTTGCATACTTGACTCACTCGGGAAGCAAGTTGGGGAAAACCGGAAAATCGATTCCAGATGATTCCCCCGACTCTTGTCACGGAGTCAGCGGCCCTCTAGGTTAAATTTCATTAACAGATTGCATGCGGCGGAAGTGCTCACCGACAGTAACGAGGCGGTTTTGTTTCGAATTCGTTCGAAGCAATGGTGACGGATTCTGCCATGACAGACGCGAGCGGCGGAGAGAATTGGCATGACGACTGCGCAATGGAGTGACGACAGGGTCGAAAGACTGAAACGGCTGTGGGCAGAAGGCCTCAGCGCAAGCCAGATTGCGGCGCAACTCGGTGGCGTAAGCCGTAACGCCGTGATCGGCAAGGTTCATCGCCTGAACCTTCCCGGTCGCGCCAAGGCCGGTGGCAGTTCGTCTGCCACCCGTCCGGCCAAGCGCCCAGCTCAGACGCAGCGTCCTGCCGCGTTCCAGAACCGTCCGGCAGCCAACACGACCACCCGCACCGTCACCCGGGCAACCGGCGCCACGATGCTGAAGGAAGAAGTTGAGGTCGAGGCCTACGAGGAAGTCGAAGTTCGCCGTTCGCTGAACGTGGTCGTGCCGATCTCGCGGCGCTTGGCCCTGACGGAGCTTACCGAGCGCACCTGCAAGTGGCCAATTGGCGACCCTATGAAGGACGACTTCCACTTCTGCGGCTGCGAGATCGCCGACAGTGCGCCCTACTGCACCTATCACGCGAAGCTGGCCTACCAGCCGGTCAGCGAGCGCCGCAAAGCCGCACGTTGAGCCATAAAGACTGAAAGATTAAGACGGGTCCTTCGGGACCCGTTTTCGTTTGAGCTATCTGCAAACGCAAAAGGGCCGCAACGGATGACCCGTGCGGCCCTTTGATCGAAAGTCTGGCGTTCAGGATTCCATCGAATAACCCGCGCCACGAACGGTTCGAATGACGTCCTGCATGTTGGAGAAGTTCAGCGCCTTGCGCAGACGCCCGACATGCACGTCGACGGTGCGCTCGTCGACATAGATATCATGCCCCCAGACCCCGTCCAGCAACTGGGAGCGGGAATAGACCCGGCCCGGAGATGCCATCAGGAATTCCAGGAGACGGAACTCGGTCGGCCCCAGCCGCACTTCGCGGCTCTTGCGATGGACACGATGGGTTTCACGATCAAGCTCGATGTCGCCACAGCGCAGCACGCTGGACAGCACTTCGGGCTTGGCGCGGCGCAGCATGGCCTTCACGCGGGCCATTAGCTCGGGCGTGGAGAATGGCTTCACGACGTAGTCGTCGGCACCCGTCGCGAGACCACGCACCCGTTCGCTTTCTTCGCCCCGCGCGGTCAGCATGATGATCGGCAGGCGCTCGGTCTCCGCACGCATGCGCAGGCGCCGGCAAAGCTCGATGCCGGACACGCCCGGCAGCATCCAGTCGAGGATCAGCAGGTCCGGCACGCGCTCCTGGAGCCGGATCTCGGCCTCATCTCCTCTGAGGATCGTCTCGACCTCGTAGCCCTCGGCTTCGAGATTGTAGCGGAGGAGGACCGACAGGGCCTCCTCGTCTTCAACTACGGCAATCTTCGGCTGCATCGGTCTTTACCTCGCTGGCCACTTTCACTCGGTGATCGCACCGACGGAAGAGGTCAGATCTTCCTTCGGGCGCTCGCCCTCCGGCTGCGCACCGGTGGTCATGTAATAAATGGTTTCGGCAATGTTCGTGGCGTGGTCGCCAATGCGCTCGATATTCTTGGCGCAGAACAGCAGATGCGTGCAGCTGGTGATGTTGCGCGGATCTTCCATCATGTAGGTCAGCAGTTCGCGGAACAGCGAGGTATAGATCGCATCGATCTCCTCGTCGCGGTCACGAATGGACTTTGCCTTCTCGGCAGAGCGCGTCGTGTAGACGTCCAGCACTTCCTTGAGCTGAGCCAGAGCCAGATCCGAGAGATGCTCCAGCCCGCGAGCGAGCTTGCGCGGCACACCGGTCGCCTGAATGGCCACCACCCGCTTGGAGTTGCTCTTGCCGAGGTCACCGACGCGTTCGAGGTCTGCGGCAATCCGCAAGGCACCGATGATCTCACGCAGGTCGGAGGCAACGGGCTGGCGCTTGGCAATGGTGATGACAGCCTTGTCGCCGATCTCGCGCTCCATGGCGTCCATGAGCACGTCGTCGGAAATGACCTTTTGTGCCAATGCGGCATCGGAATTCACCAATGCACGCACGCTGTCGGCGACCATCTGCTCGGCCAGACCGCCCATTTCCGAGATGCGGCGCATCAGGAACTTCAGTTCTTCGTCGAAGGCGGAATAAATGTGAGAGGAGCCCATGAGAAACGTCCTTGAAATTGAGTTCAACCGCGGATGACCCCGGGGATCAGCCGAAGCGGCCCATGATGTAATCCTGCGTGCGCTGGTCATCCGGATTGGTGAACATCTTGTCGGTGTCGTTCTCCTCGACCAGTTCGCCGAGGTGGAACATGGCGGTACGCTGTGAGACGCGAGCCGCCTGCTGCATAGAGTGTGTCACGATGACGATCGTGAAGTTCTCGCGCAGCTCGTGGATCAGTTCCTCGACCTTGGCCGTCGCGATCGGGTCGAGCGCCGAGCAAGGCTCGTCCATGAGAATGACCTCCGGGCTGACAGCGACAGCGCGTGCGATGCAAAGGCGCTGCTGCTGACCACCGGAGAGGCCGGTGCCGGCCGAGTCCAGGCGATCCTTGACCTCATTCCAGAGGCCTGCCTTCTGCAACGCGATTGATACGATCTCGTCCAGCTCGGCCTTGTTGCGGGCAAGACCATGGATGCGGGGCCCATAGGCGACGTTTTCGTAGATCGACTTCGGGAAGGGGTTAGGCTTCTGGAAGACCATGCCCACCTTGGCACGCAGTTGCACCGGATCGACCTTGGCGTCGTAGATGTTCTCGGCATCGATCAGGATGTTGCCCTCGACGCGGCAGCTTGAGATCGTGTCGTTCATGCGGTTGATGCAACGCAGGAACGTCGACTTACCGCAACCCGATGGACCGATGAAGGCGGTTACGGAACGAGGCCGGATATCGATGTTGACATCCTTGATGGCGTGTTTCTCACCGTAGAAGACCTGCACGTTGCGGGCGGTGATCTTGGCTTCAGTCATGGTCGGCGCTTTCGTCGTGGTCATTTTAGTCGCGAGATTGTTCATCATCATACACCTCCTTACCAGCGACGCTCAAAGCGGCGACGAAGAATGATTGCGATCAGGTTCATCAGGATCAGGAACATCAGAAGGACGATGATGGCGCCCGATGCACGTTCGACGAAGGCCGGGTCACCACGCTGGGTCCAGTTGTAGACCTGCACGGGAAGGGCCGAAGCCGGATCGAAGAAGCCTTCCGGCGGGCCGGCTGGATATTCGCGTACGAAGGCGACCATGCCGATCAGAAGCAGCGGGGCGGTTTCGCCGAGCGCCTGCGCCAGCCCGATGATGGTACCCGTCAGGATACCCGGCATTGCGAGCGGCAGTACGTGATGGAAGATCGACTGCATTTTCGACGCGCCGACCCCGAGGGCCGCATCGCGGATGGAGGGCGGTACTGCCTTCAGGGCAGCGCGCGTCGCGATGATGATCGTCGGCAAGGTCATCAAGGTCAGAACGAGACCGCCGACGATCGGCGCCGATTGCGGCAAGCCCGCGTAGTTGATGAAGACGGCGAGGCCCAGAATACCAAAGACGATGGAAGGGACTGCTGCGAGGTTGGCAATGTTGACCTCGATCAGGTCGGTGAACCAGTTCTGCGGAGCAAACTCCTCGAGATAGATCGAAGCTGCCACTCCCAGCGGCAAGGACAGGACCAGCACGATCATCATCATGTATGCGGAGCCGAGGATTGCGACGCCAAGGCCGGATGCCTCAGGCCTGGTGTCGGATGCGTCCGGTGCTGTAAAGAAGCCCCAGTTGAAGCGGGTCGTCAAAACCCCCGCATCCTTGAGAGCATCCGCCAGACGCAGTTGTTCCGGCGAGATATTGCGGTCGAGCGCCGCGCTCTCCATGGTCACCCGCCCCTTGTAGTAGCCATCGATACGGCCAGAGGCCAACAGGTCAAACGAGACGGTCGTGCCGATGACTTCGGGATTGGCGATGACATAGTTGCGCAGGCTGGCCGGCGCTTCCTTCGAGATGATCTCGGCAGCGGCCTTGGCGTTCATGCCCTCAATGGCAATACCCTTGGCTTCCATCGCGCGGGCAAGGGAGGCCTCGATCAGCGGGATATAGCCAAAGGTTGTGACCTTGGCGATCTCCGCAGGATTGCGCGTTCCCTGCTTGTCGAGCTTGGCGGCATCCAGATTGACCTCGAGCGTGACAAAGGTCTGGCGGAAGGACGAAAGGCCATTTGCCAGGATAGAACCAAGGAGTCCGACCAGGGCAAGGACGCCGATCATTACAGCGATCAAACCCATCGCGCGGAAACGTGCCTCGGACGCATTGCGGCGGCGGGTGCGCGCGTCGGAGGAGAGGATCGACTTGGTCTGAGAGACCTTGGCGGCGTCGAATGCGGTGACGTCGGTCATTCGTACTGCTCCCGGTACTTGCGCACGATGTAGAGGGCCAGAATGTTCAGGCCGAGTGTGATGACGAAAAGAGTGAGGCCGAGAGCGAATGCGACAAGCGTTTCGGGGCTCGCGAATTCGGTGTCGCCGGTGAGCTGGCTGACGATCTTCACGGTGACCGTCGTCATGGCTTCAAATGGGTTGAGATCCAGCTTGGCGGCCGCGCCGGCGCCGAGGACCACGATCATTGTCTCGCCAATCGCGCGGCTGGCAGCCAGAAGAACAGCGCCCATCACCCCCGGCAGGGCCGCCGGAAGAATGACGCGCTTGATGGTCTCCGACTGGGTAGCGCCGAGACCATAGGAACCGTCACGCAGCGACTGCGGAACCGCGTTGATGATGTCGTCCGAGAGAGAGCTGACGAAGGGGATGATCATGATGCCCATGACGAGGCCCGCGGTGAGAACCGAGGAGGAAGAAGTCCCAAGACCCAGTGGCTGGGCGATCCAGTCGCGCAGCAGCGGGCCGACCGTGATCAGCGCAAACAGACCGTATACGATGGTCGGGATACCCGCCAGAACCTCAATCGCGGGCTTGGCGTAGCTGCGCATTCTGTGGCCGGCATATTCGGCGAGATAGATGGCGATCATCAGGCCGAGCGGCACCGCGACGATGAGCGCAATCAGTGACACGTAGAACGTGCCCCAAAGAAGCGGCAATATGCCGAGTTCGGAGCCTCCACGGAATTGCGGGTTCCAGACCGTGGAGAAGAAGAACTCCGAGGCCGGGTACATCTTGAAGAAATTGATGGTCTCGAAGACCAGCGACCCGACGATTCCAACCGTGGTCAGGATCGCCACCATTGAGGAGCCGATCAGCAGAGCGGTGACAAAGGTCTCGCTAACATTGCGGGCGCGCATATCGGTGCGAATACGGCTCAGCGACCAAAGCCCAAGGAGGACCGACAGGGCAAGGACCGCCACCGTCATCGCCATGGATCCGATACGGGACGTCTCACGGTAAACCTTTGCGGCTTCGAAAACCTCCGCAGGAACCTCTCCGGCGAGAGCGACACCAACTTCGGCGAGGCGTGCGCGAACTGTCGACACGTCGATCTGGCCATCGACGAGCGCACTGGCGCTGGCATCCTGATTGGCCATCATGGCATCGAGGCCGCCGGCAATGCGGCGCACGTCGGAGAGTACCAGACTGCGCGCACCGCCTTCGGGGATTACGCTATCGGGGATCAGGGCATCGGCGCGACTTTCGACGATGATTGGCTGGACGAACAGCCAGCACACCATCAACAACAGGGCTGGCACAGCCGTGAAGAGCGCGACGGTCTGGCCGTAATAGCCCGAAAGGGAGTGCAATTTAGTGCCGGTGCTCTCGGCCAGAAACTGCGAGCGGCGTTTGCCGAGGACAAACCCGACCAGCGCAAGGACCACAACCAAGAAGACTATGAAGCCGACACTCATATCCGAAAGCCCCCTGCCACAAAAAAAGACCGGCGGCACAAAGCGCGCCGCCGGCCAGAAGATCAGATTAGTTCAGCGGTGCCATCGGCGTGCGAGCCTTGACGGCTGCCTGGGTCTGCGCCAGTTCCGGGTCCGATACGAGACCATAGGCGGCGAGCGGGCCGTCCGGGCCAGCCATCTCGTCAGAAACGAAGAACTCTACGTATTCCTGGAGGCCCGGGATGACGTCGAGGTGAGCGTTCTTGACGTAGAAGTACAGCGGACGCGAAACCGGATATTCGCCCTTGGCGATGGTTTCAACCGAAGGCACAACGCCGCCCATGGTGGCTACGCGCAGCTTGTCGGTGTTGTTCTGGTAGAAGGACAGACCGAACACGCCGATGCCGTTCTTGTTGGCGTCGACGCGAGCCAGCGTCTCGGTGTAGTCGCCGTCGATGTCAACGGAAACGCCATCGGTCCGCAGCGCCATGCAGCCCTTCTTGGCGGCATCCTTGTCGCCATTGTTGGCGGTCAGGAGCGCCTCATGAGTGCCGTTCTCTTCGCAGCCAGCTTCGAGCACCTTGGTGTCAAAGACTTCGCGAGTGCCGTGCTTGGTGCCCGGGATGAAAGCGAGGATCGGCTGGGCCGGCAGGTCGGCGCGGATCTCGTTCCAGGCCTTGTAGGGGTTGTCGACCAGCTGGCCGTCCTTGACGACCTTGGCTGCGAGAGCAGCATGCCAGTCAGCCGGGGTAAAGGCATATTCCGGACCGTTGATGTCGGAGGCGAAAACGATGCCGTCGTAACCGATGCGAACTTCCTGAATGTCGTTCACGCCGTTGGACTTGCAGAGTTCGATGTCGGACTTGCTGATGCGCGAAGAAGAGTTTGCGATGTCGATGGTGTTTTCACCCACGCCTTCGCAGAGCTTCTTACGACCAGCGCCAGAGCCGCCAGACTCGACGACCGGGGTGGCATAGTCGGTGTTTTCGCCGAAGGCTTCGGCAACGATAGAAGCGTAAGGCAGAACGGTGGAAGAACCAGCAATCTGGATCTGGTCGCGGGCAACGGCAGCGCCGGCGAAGGCCACGGAGGCCGCCAAGGCAGCTACGGAAAGTTTCAGAGCGTTCATGATCATCTCCCGGAAAGGGCTTGTGTGTCTTTGCGGCCGTTGCGGCGTCTCCCGAGCAGCGGCGACTGCGTTCTTAGCGGCTCTAGGCTCACGCTTTTATGTCAGTTCCGTGAAACATTTGTGACACATAAAAATATTTAAATACAAACACTTAGGATGTTCTCGGCTAAACCGACGACGCTTTTATGTCAAAAACGCACCGTGAAGACACTTCCGGCCCCCAGATCCGACCGCACAATCAGTCGAGCGCGATGCCGGGTGAGGATGTGCTTGACGATCGCAAGCCCCAGACCCGTCCCCTTCTTGGAGCGACTGTCCTCGACATTGACGCGATAGAAGCGCTCCGTGAGCCGCGGCACGTGTTCCGCCGGGATGCCCGGACCGTGATCGCGCACGCTGACTTCCGTTGAGCCACCCTGCTCTCGCCGCAGGGAGACCTCCACCACCTTGCCTTCCTGGCCATACTTGCAGGCATTCTCAATAAGGTTTTCGAAGACCTGCACCAGTTCGTCACGTTCACCCATGACCTCGATCTTCTCCTCGGGGAGGTCGAGCTGGATCTCAACACCCAGATCGGCCGCAAGCGGTGCAAGACTGTCCCGCACATGACCAAGGATCGGCGCCAGCTCCACGCTCTGGCCCGGAGCCATGTGTGCCTTCAGTTCCAGACGCGATAACGACAGCAGATCGTCGACCAGGCGGCTCATGCGGTTCGCCTGATCCAGCATGATGGCGAGGAAGCGGTCCTTGGCCTTTGCATCGTCGCGCGCCGGACCCTGCATGGTCTCGATGAAGCCACGGAGCGATGCGAGCGGGGTGCGCAGTTCGTGGCTGGCATTGGCGACGAAGTCGCTGCGCATGCGGTCGAGGCGACGAAGCTCGGAAATGTCTCGGAACGAGAGCAGAAAATAGGAGGCGCCGGCGGTTACCTGAGGATCGACGGGCGCCACACGAACGATGTAGACCCGCTCGGAGGGATGACGCTCGGAGTGCTCGATCTGGTTCGGCGCACCGGTCTCGATCGTTTCCCGGATCATGTCGAGAATGCCGGGTGAGCGCCAACGCGCCGAAACATGCAGGCCCACGACCATGGCGCCGAAGACCCCCTGCGCCTCTTGGTTCTGAGCGATCAGTTCGGCCTCGGGGCCAAGAACGAAGATCGGCATGTCGAGCCCATCGAGGGATGCAAGGATAAGAGGGAGCGGATCGACAGGCGGCGCGACGACTTCCACCGGAGGCAGCGCGGGAACGGTCACCTCCTCGACCGGCAATTGCCGGAATACCACGAGCAGGAACAGGAGAATGAAGAGGATAACCGCGTAGCCTGTGGCGGCGCCGGTTGCCCAGGCACCCAGCGACAGCACGGCCGCTGCCAGAATATAGGGCCAGGCCGACAAAACCCGCCGGAGATCGTTGCCCCAACCGTCGCCCATGTCCTCTGTCATTGCACGCTGACGCTCCGCGTTACCGTCGTTTAAGCCTGATATCTGCGATTCATGACAGAAGTTGCACGGCTCTGCCATTGACCTCTCCGCTTATCCCCGGAGCATGCCAAGAGCGCAATCAGGGCCAAGATGCTTGAACTTCATTTCGGCTTGGTCTCAAGTAGCGCAAGCGGAGACAAGAACGAAAGCGGGAGACGGGCATGGACGCACAGGCAGAGAGCAGGGCGGTTACACTGACGGTCGGCGGCAAGCAGCGGAATTATGACATCGACCTCCCCGACCTTCCCGACTGGGTGGAGGACAACGCGCTGAAGTCCGGCGGCTTCCCCTATGACAAGAAGCTCTCCGAGAAGGATTACGAGAAGGAACTGACACAGCTGCAAATCGAACTGGTCAAGGTCCAGTTCTGGATGCAGAAGACCGGCGAGCGCGTCATGGCGCTGTTCGAGGGACGTGACGCGGCCGGCAAGGGCGGCGCGATCCATGCAACACTCTCTTACATGAACCCGCGCTCAGCACGGGTCGTGGCTCTGACTAAGCCGACGGAAACAGAACGGGGCCAGTGGTATTTCCAGCGCTACATCTCGCATTTCCCAACGGCCGGTGAGTTCGTGCTCTTCGACCGCTCCTGGTATAACCGCGCCGGCGTGGAGCCGGTCATGGGCTTCTGTACGCCGGAGCAGTATGAAGCCTTCCTCGATCAGGTTCCGCGGTTTGAGAAGCTGATCGACCAGGAAGGCATCCGCTTCTTCAAGTTCTGGCTCGATACTGGACAGGAAATGCAGCTCAAGCGTTTCCACGATCGCCGGCATGACCCTTTGAAGTGCTGGAAGCTCTCTCCGATGGATATCGCAGCGCTGCACAAGTGGGACGACTATACGAAGAAGCGCGACCGGATGCTGAAGGAAACGCATACCGATCGGGCTCCCTGGACGGTGCTGCATGCCAATGACAAGAGACGGGCCCGGCTGAACCTGATCAGGCACATGCTGCTATCGCTGGATTATGAAGGCAAGGATCCGGAAAAGATCGGAAAGCTCGACAAGAAGATCATAGGCAGTGGGCCGAACTTCCTCCGGTAAGAGGGTCCATCCGGGCGACCTGTCTCAGTTGCCCCGCCTCACTGCCCCGGCAGAACGCGGATCGCATAGAGGTTTACACCCCGTCCGTCACCGGCAAGATCCGCGTTGATCAAGAGACGGCCAGGCGTGGAGGGCGCCATGCCGTTATCAAACGAGACACGGAACAAGGCGTCCAGCTTTTGCGGGTTCACCGTGAAGCGGTGGCGCGGGCAGTCGCCCATGCGCGGGAAATCGCATTCGACCGATATCTGGACCGGCTTGTCGTCGGTCGACTGCACAGTCAGCGCGATGGTCGACGTGCGACCAGCCATCTCCCGCAGAACTTCTGTGGGAACGGTCACCTCGACCGCACCCGCTGCATCCTTGCTGCGAGACACGATCTGCGCCGCGTTCCCATCGCTCGCCGTGACGATATCGACAAGGGCGTTAGCGCGCGGGCGCAGAGCCGAGACCTGCTGCGGCGCGAACACTTCGATCCAGTCGTCGGAGAAGCCGCCGCGGGCGTCGATTGCCTGCGGACCTTCGGTTGTCTGCGACGCTTCGGAATCGGGCGTGCCGGAGAAATCCTCCGACTCGACACGCGGCGGCGGGTTGGGGACGGAGGTGTCACGCTCGGCTTCCGACAGGAGCAGGCCGGAGGAATAGACCCACCAGGCACCAATGCCGAGCGTTGCCAGGAAGATCGACAGGATCAAGAGGCGCGCCACCAGGCCGCGGCGACGGCGGGGCGCGCGCAGCGGACGCTCCGAACGCATGTCGGGCAGTGGCCCCTCGTCATCGGCATGTGCGTCTTGTGCATCCCTCTCGACTCGCGGCGAAACCTGCACGTCATCACCGAAGGAGGGCTCCCGCGCCGGCTGCGTGGGGCGGTTCGCAGGCTCGGCGACTGCAAATCCGGGCTCAACCCGCCCCCCAGAACGCGATGCCGGCGACGACAAGGTCGGTTCCGACGCGACTTTCGGAGGCTCAACTGTCGGCGTCACTGCCGCCGGCACGGGCTGGGATAGAGACGGCTCCGGCCTCACCTCGAGCCGATTGCGTTCCTCAAGCTCGATTTCATGAATCAGGGCCTCCAGCCGGCGGCGCTGATAGTTCACCGCTTCAGGATCATCGATGTTCTGTTTGCGCAGACCTGTCTCAAGCGCCTGGCGAGCCGACTGGTAGACGCGGGCGCGCGCTTCTGCATTGGTCCGCTCGGTGCGCTCCAAGGCGTTTCTGATGGCCGTTTCCAATCCGCTCATTGGCCGCCATACTCCTTTTGGGGTCGCCCCAGCCACATCGTCATCATCGTTCAGATTCGGTAAACGCTCGATATTTCCAGCACAAGCCCGGAAGATCGCTATGGAGCGTAATTAACACAGGAATGAGGCCGCGCAGACTGATACCATCTTTGATATAGGGCGTGAGACCGTGGCCCTCCGGCTTGACCAAAGAGAACGCCTTTCCTCGCGTCGAAGGATCTGATATTTGACGTTTGCGTAAACGTAAACTTCATGGGAGGTGAAGTGATGGCCCTGCCGTCGATCCTGAAAGACAATCTGAGGCTGCCTGTCGTCGCCTCGCCGCTCTTCATCATATCACATCCGAAGCTGACGCTCGCCCAGTGCAAGGCCGGCATTGTCGGTTCCTTCCCGGCGCTGAATGCGAGGCCGGAAGCGCAACTCGACGAATGGTTGGCGGAGATCACGGAAGAGCTCGCCGCCCACAATGCGAAGAACCCGGATCGCCCGGCAGCTCCCTTTGCAGTCAACCAGATCGTGCACATGTCGAACAAGCGGCTCGAGCACGACCTTATGATGTGCGTCAAATACAAGGTGCCTGTCGTCATCTCCTCCCTCGGCGCGGTGCCGGAAGTGAATGCTGCCGTGCATTCCTACGGCGGTATCGTGCTGCATGATGTGATCAACAACCGCCACGCCAATTCGGCCATCCGCAAGGGTGCAGACGGCCTGATTGCGGTGGCCACCGGCGCAGGCGGCCATGCGGGCACGCTCTCACCTTTCGCGCTGGTCCAGGAAATTCGCGAATGGTTCGACGGGCCGCTTCTACTCGCCGGTGCGATCGCCAATGGCGGCGCAGTTCTCGCGGCCCAGGCCATGGGCGCAGACATGGCCTATATCGGCTCTCCCTTCATTGCGACGGAGGAGGCTCGCGCGTCTGACGAGTACAAGCAGGCGGTCGTCGACGCCCATGCCAATGACATTGTCTATTCCAACTATTTTACCGGCGTGCATGGCAACTACCTGAAGCCGTCCATCAAGGCTGCCGGCCTCGACCCGGACAACCTGCCGGTGGCTGATCCTTCGAAAATGGACTTCGACAAGGCAACCACAGGCGCCAAGGCTTGGAAGGATATCTGGGGCTGCGGCCAGGGTATCGGCGCCGTCAAGGCGGTCGAGCCGGTTGCCGCCGTCGTCGATCGGCTTGAGCGGGAATATATAGGTGCAAAAAAGGCGATTTGCGGCTGAGGCTGCCCCTGCTAGCGTCCCCGCAGATCTGATTTGCGGGGACTTCTCATGCGCCTAGTTTCACTCAGCCTCACGCTCGCGGCCCTGATCGGGCCCGCCTCCACCAGCCTCGCCACCGAGAGCGGCTTCAAGGAATTCAAGTCCTGGCAGGTGCTGTGCTCCCAGACACTGTCCTGCAGCATGCGGCAGTTCCTCTCCGACAACATGATTTCCGGCTTTGAACTGCAGCGCTCGGGCACGCCGGAAGCGCCTGTGGTGCTCGTCCTTTCCCCCGCTGATAGCGCCATCGTCGCGGGAAACGGTGATGCCGAGGTGCAGATCGTGATTGACGGCGGTGCGCCGACCGTTATCGGCAGTGCCGATGTCGGCATTGACGCGAACGCCGGCACCTTGTCGCTTTCCGGAGACTTCATCGGCAACGGGCTGGTGGCCAGCCTGAAGAACGGCACCACCGCGACGATCACCGTCTCGCGTGGGACAAAGACGATCGAAGGCGAGATACCGCTTTCCGGTGCAGCCGCAAGCCTGCTTTTCATCGACGAGTTCCAGAAGCGCGTCGGCCACGTGGATGCACTCAGTGCCAAGGGCGACAAGGCGCCCAACCCCGCCCCGCCGCTTAGCGACATCCGCCGGCTGAGCGATTTCCCCGAGACAATTCGCGCCCGCTTTTCCCCCGGCGGCGAATGCGGTGAAACCGAAGAGACTGTGCTCGACGGCAATGCGCTCGCGCACAAGCTCACCGAAGAGCAGACGCTTTATGTCACGCCCTGCGGCATGGGAGGCGCCTACAACATGCCGTATGCCGTCTACGTGGAAGCCTATGGCACGGTGTCCACGCTGGCCTTCCCGGGGATGGAAGACGGGGCGCCGAGCGCCACAACCGTGGCCTTCAACCTCAGCTATGACTACGAGGCGAAAAGATTCTCCGCCTTCTTCAAGGGGCGGGGGATCGGTGACTGCGGGGCTTACAGTGAATGGAAGCTAGGCGAAGGCGTTTTCGGGCCCCAACTCATTCTCATCGAGGAAGCCTTCCGCGACTGCCCCTCCGAGTTCAACGAGAACGATGCGGTCGATCCGGCAGACTGGCCGAAGACTTGGCCGCTCAGATAGATTGCGCGCTTCAGGCTGGTCGGGGATTTTTTCCCCGGCTGCCGAAATCCGTCTTGAAATCAGCCAGCAATCCCTGTATCAGCCCCTCACCAAACGCGACGGGAAAACCGGTTCGCAGAAGCCGCTTTAGCTCAGTTGGTAGAGCACGTCATTCGTAATGACGGGGTCACGTGTTCGAGTCACGTAAGCGGCACCATTTTCATCCAGCTCCCGTAGCTTTCCCCTTCCCCGCCTCGTCTTTCTATGCCAAGAGCGCCGTCGGGCGCGAGTGCCGTAAACTTTAGTACGGGCTCGGGCGGATTGATTGACGTCTCTCCTGCTGCAGCGCGACTACGCTGCCGTCCACCTGAGCGCCCCCTACCAGAACAGAAAAAGGGCCCCGCTTGGCGAGGCCCTTCGAAGACGTTTGTCCGAACTGGTCAGATCCAGTAGGGCGGGACACCATAATAGTCGTACACCGAGCGGCCGTTGTTGCGATACCAGTCCTCGCTGTCATCGCGATGGCGCGGCGCACCTTCCACCTGTTCCTTGGTCAGATCGATGCGATAACCATCGAGGCTTTCGTCATAGGTCAGCTTTTCCCAAGGCAGCGGATAATAGTCGTCGCCAATGCCCCAGAAACCGCCGAAGCTCAGGACCGCATAGGCCACGCGGCCGCCCCGCTTTTCGAGGATGATGCGCTGGATGGAGCCGATACGCTCACCGTCACGTCCATAGACGGCCGTACCCTCGACTTTGTCGCTGGCAATCAGGCTTGCGGTGTCCTTGACGTAAGGGTCCTGGGCGGTGGCGGCTGTTCGATTTTCCTGCAACATGGGGATATCCTCCTTTTGTTTGTGGATGCAGGGGTAACGGCATGGCTCGACTCTTGGTTCCGTCTTGAGGCGCCCAGACCAGACAGGATTGTTGACGTTTACGTCAAGGTTAGATAGCCTTTGCTTCAGTTGCACTGCCGATGCGGAAACGCGTAAGCTTTCGGGGCCTGAGGAGGAATCGGACCCGCAACGGGCATGCAGACATTGAAGGTTTCGGGAGGAAGATATGACGGAAACCATGAGCGGCCTTAGCGGCCGCGCCGCCGAGAAGATCTGGGTCCAATCCTATCCGGCGTCGGTGCCGGCCGAGATCGCGCCGCATGCCCACCAATCCCTGGGCGCATTGTTCGAAGCGAGCTGCGCGAAATTTGCCGACCGCCTCGCGTTTTCGAGCATGGGCCGCGGCATGACTTTCCGCGAACTCGAACAGCAGTCGCGCAAGGTTGGAGCCTGGCTGCAGTCGAAGGGCCTCGTCAAGGGTGATCGCGTCGCGGTGATGACACCGAACATTCTGCAGAACCCGGTCGCCGTCTACGGCATCCTGCGCGCCGGCATGACGGTCGTGAACGTCAACCCGCTCTATACGCCACGCGAACTCGAGCACCAGCTCAAGGATTCCGGTGCCAAAGCCATCGTGGTTTTGGAAAACTTCGCCCATACGGTGGAGCAGGTCGTGGGCCGCACCGACGTCAAGCATGTCGTTGTCTGCACCATGGGCGACATGCTGGGCCTCAAGGGCCACATCGTCAATCTGGTGGTGCGCAAGGTAAAAAAGCTGGTGCCGGCCTGGTCAATCCCCGGCCATACCGGTTTCAAGGCGATGCTGGCGGAAGGCGAGAAGCAGTCGCTGAAACCGGTCGAGGTCGTGGCTGGCGACGTGGCATTCCTGCAATATACCGGCGGCACAACGGGCGTTTCCAAGGGAGCAACGCTCACCCATGCCAACCTGCTTGCGAACAAGCAGCAGATCGCGCTCTGGCTCGAAGCGGCCTTTGCCGGACAGTCCCGTCCTGACGTGCTGAACTTCGTCTGCGCCCTGCCCCTCTACCACATCTTTGCGCTGACTGTGAATTCGCTGATGGGTATCGCCCTTGGCGGCCACAATCTGCTGATCGCCAATCCGCGCGACATCCCCGCCTTCATCAAGGAGTTGCAGAGCTTCAAGGCGCATGTCTTCCCGGGCCTCAACACGCTGTTCAATGCGATGATGAACAATCCGGACTTCAAGAAGATCGACTTCTCCTCGCTGATGCTGGTGCTCGGTGGCGGCATGGCGATCCAGCGGCCGGTGGCTGAGCGCTGGTTGCAGATGACAGGTCGACCGATTACCGAGGGATACGGTCTGTCGGAAACCTCACCCGTTGCCACGGTCAACCGGCTCGATGCCCGCGAGTTCACCGGCATGATCGGCCTGCCGCTGCCATCGACCGACATCGAGATCCGTGACGAAGACGGCAAGACGCTGCCGATCGGCGAAGTCGGCGAAATCTGCATCCGAGGCCCGCAGGTCATGGCCGGCTACTGGCAGCGCCCCGAAGAAACCGCCAAGGTGATGAGCGACGACGGCTTCTTCCGCTCCGGCGACATGGGCCTGATGGACGAACGCGGCTATGTGAAGATCGTTGACCGCAAGAAGGACATGATCCTCGTCTCTGGCTTCAACGTCTATCCGAACGAAATCGAGGAAGTGGCCGTCATGCATGCGGGCGTGCTTGAATGTGCGGCTGTCGGCGTGCCGGACGAGCATTCGGGCGAGGCAGTGAAGCTCTTCGTGGTTAAGAAGGACGAGCATCTGACCATCGATGAGTTGAAGGCGCATTGTGCTGCCAACCTCACCAACTACAAGCGGCCACGCTATATCGAGTTCCGCACGGAACTGCCGAAAACCAATGTCGGCAAGATCCTGCGGCGCGAGTTGCGCGACGGAAAATAAATCGATTTAAACTTGGGGAGGCTTCGGCCTCCCCTTCGTCTTGATCCCGTCTCAACTCGCTAATAAGGTCCCCGGCATCATCGTCGAACCAGGGACATTCCGATGCAATCCATCATCGACACGCTGACGAGCACGGTCGCCGCCACCCATGCCGAAGACCTGCGCGCCGCCTTCGCCGCCGATCCTCAGCGTTTCAGCCGATTTTCGGCTTCCCTCGACGACCTGTTGATGGATTATTCCAAATGCGCCGTGAATGACGAAGTGCTCGAGCTGCTCGAGCAGCTGCTGGTGACCGCCGGCGTCGCAGAAAAGCGCGACGAAATGTTCTCGGGCGCCCCGATCAATTTCACCGAGGGGCGTGCCGTTTTGCATACTGCTCTGCGCAACCGCTCCAACCGTCCCGTCCTGGTCGATGGGCGCGATGTCATGCCTGATGTGAACGCCGTTCTCGCAGCAATGGGGAAGTTTGCCGACGGTATCCGCTCGGGCGAGATGAAGGGTGCCACCGGCAAGGCCATCACCGATGTCGTCAATATCGGCATCGGCGGCTCGGACCTCGGCCCGGTCATGGCGACGCTGGCGCTCTCGCCCTTCCATGATGGACCGCGCCTGCATTTCGTCTCCAACATTGACGGCGCGCATATCGCCGACACGCTGAAGGCGCTTGCCCCCGAGAGCACGCTCTTCATCGTCGCCTCGAAGACCTTTACCACCATCGAGACGATGACGAACGCCCAGACGGCGCGCGCCTTCATCGCCGATGCGCTAGGGGAAGCCGCTGTCGGCCACCATTTCTGCGCCGTCTCCACAGCACTCGACAAGGTCGCGGCCTTCGGCATCGAGGCGTCTCGCGTCTTCGGCTTCTGGGACTGGGTCGGCGGACGCTATTCGATTTGGTCGGCGATCGGCCTGCCGCTGATGATCGCAATCGGCCCGGACAATTTCGGCGATTTCCTCGCCGGCGGCCATGCGATGGACGAGCACTTCCGGAACGCCCCCTTCCGGCAGAACCTGCCGATGCTGCTCGGCGCTCTCGGCGTCTTCCACCGCAACGTGCTGAACTACGCAACGCGCGCCGTCCTGCCCTATGACCAGCGCCTGTCGCGCTTCCCGGCCTATCTGCAGCAGCTCGACATGGAATCGAACGGCAAGAGCGTGACGATCGACGGAAAGCCGGTCCAGGGCGCGTCAGGTCCCGTTGTCTGGGGCGAGCCCGGGACCAATGGCCAGCACGCCTTCTACCAGCTCATCCACCAGGGCACGAGCGTAATCCCGGCCGAGTTCCTGGTCGCCGCCAACGGCTTCGAACCGGAACTGCGCCACCAGCACGAACTCTTGATCGCCAATTGCCTGGCGCAATCGGAAGCCCTGATGAAGGGCCGCACGCTCGCCGAAGCCAAGAGCCAGCTGACCGCCAAGGGCGTCTCCGACGAAGAGGCCGACTTCCTCGCTCCCCACCGCGTCTTCTCCGGCAACCGCCCGTCGATCACCTTCGTCTACGAGCAGCTCACCCCCTTCACCCTCGGCCGCCTGATCGCGCTCTACGAACACCGCGTCTTCGTCGAAGGCGTCGTCTTCCGGATCAACTCCTTCGACCAGTGGGGCGTGGAACTCGGCAAGGAACTGGCGACGGGGCTGTTGCCGGTGGTGCAGGGCAAGGTTGCCGCAACCGGGCATGACAGCTCTACGGCGGGTCTGGTCTCGGCGCTGGCGGAGCGGAAGATGGGGTGAGTACCCGAGAATGCAACGAAATGTGACGCTAACTCTGAGCAGCTTCACCAATCCTAGTCAGATAAGAATTGCCTGAATGGTGCCAAATTTTTCGATGAATATGAACACCTTACGGGGCCCGATCATCGAAGGGTAATGAATGACGCGGGAACACAGTATCAAAAGATTGAAGACCTTCGCTGTGCGGGCGACGATCGGCGGCTTCTTTTGCCTGTATTTCATTCCACTCGCCATCTGGGTGATTTATCCCGAAACTAAGCTATCCGTATTTCTGGTTTTCACGATCATATACTCGTTCATCGGGTTCATAATTCTGAATCTTCCCAACGTTGTCAGGGTTGTCTACTCAGGTTGCATCAGCTCGTTTGGCCTTCATCGACTTGGGGATGGACGTTTTGAAGAATTATGCAGATCGCCAATTCGTTGGTTCATTTGGGACGACCTCGTGTCCGAAGCGAAGGCGCTAAGAGCTAAAGCTCAAATTTGTAAAACAACTCTGGAGCATGTTGAGGAGTTCGAACAGCAAGTCCGCAATCGACGCTAGGATCTGCAAGGCTTACCGGGTAACAGAGGCGTCACCCGTATATACCTTCATAGAATGCATATCGTCGGAGAGGTTCATGCGTATCGCCAAATGGGGCAATAGCCTTGCTGTCCGCCTTCCCGGCAGCGTCGGCGAAGCGCTAAACCTGAAGGAAGGCGATGACATCAAAATTCGCGTCGCAGCTTGGCGCGAGCTTCAGGTCGCTCGCAAGCCCACGCCGCGAGACCTTCTTCAGCGCCTGAGCGCCTTCCGGGGACGATTACCGCGCGACTTCAAGTTCGATCGGGACGAGGCGAATGGCCGGTAGGTTCGTCGACACGAACTGGGCTGCCGCCAGTCGCCGACCTCAGAACCCGATCTCCGCCGCGGTCGGCGGATTGGCCCCTGCCCGCGACACGGTCACGGCCGCAGCCTTCGCCCCAACCGTCAGCGCCTGACGCACCGCCTCTTCCGACAGCGTCGCAACCTTGTCCTTGGTCAGCAATCCCTGACGCTTCAGCGACGCCAGGATTCCTGCATCGAACGTGTCGCCGGCGCCGACGGTGTCGACCACCTCAACCTTGTTGGAGGGCACCGAGACCTTGAAATTGGCGGTATAGGCCGTCGCGCCTTCAGCACCTTTGGTCAGCACCACGAGCTTGGCGCCGCGCGTCAGCCAATAGGCGGCGCGTTCGTCCTGAGTGCCCTGGAGATCGAACCAGTCGAGGTCTTCGTCGGAGAATTTCAGGATGTCGGACATATCCGCCATGCGGGCGATGCGGGCCTGGTGGGCCGGCTTGTCCTTGATGAAACCGGGCCGGATATTCGGGTCGAGCGAGATCACACGGGTCTTGTGCTCGCGCGTCATCAGCGCCTCATAGGTCGAGCCGCAGGGTTCCGGGATCAGGCTGATGGCGCCGAAATGCAAGGCCTCGCAGCTGTCGTCCAGCGTGGGCAGATCGGCCTCGGTGATCATCCGGCCGGCCGTGTTTTCGTCGTAGAAGGCATAGGACGCCTGGCCATTGGTGAGCTTCACCAGCGCGATCGTGCAGGGGCGCGAGAGCGTGGCGCAATAGCTGAAATCGACGCCGGAGGATTTCAGCGTGTCGCGCAGGATGTCGCCGAGCATATCGTCAGAAAGCCCGGTGAAGAAACCTGTTTCGATGCCGAGGCGCCCGAGCGCAATTGCCGTGTTGAAGATCGCGCCGCCGGCATAGGGCGCAAAGGCGCGCTCGCCGAGTGTGGTTTCGCGTGGTAACATGTCGATCAGCGCTTCGCCGCAACACAGGATCATCTCGACCTCCCAGGAATCCGTTTCAATCGATTTAAACCAAGTCGCGCCCGATTTCCAGAGCGACCATGAGCATTTGCTCAGGCGAGCGACGAAATCCCGCCATGGCGCCCCGACCATTCCAGCGGCGCATCGAGGAAGGCCTCGACCTCGGACAGCGTCTGCTCGTCGAACAGTTTCTGTTCACGGGCGACGGCAAGGACATTCCGCCAGGTCGCGAGGTAGTGGAGCTTCACCTTGCCGTCATCGAAACGCTGCTGCGCCTCGGGGAAGATGCCATAGAAGAACAGCGCAATGCCGTGGTCGACGACGCCGCCGGCCGCCCGGATGGCTTCGATGAACTTGAACATGCTGCCGCCTGCCGTCGTCAGGTCTTCGATGACAAGAACGCGCGCGCCTTCCGGCATATGGCCTTCGATCTGGGCGTTGCGACCGTGACCCTTCGGGGCTTTACGCACATAGATCATCGGCAGGCCGAGGCGGTCTGCCAAGAGCGCCGCGAACGGGATGCCGGCCGTCTCGCCGCCAGCGATGCAGTCGAACTGTTCGAAACCGGCATTGCGCATCAGGGTCGCTGCGGCAAAATCCATCACGGCAGAGCGCACGCGCGGATAGGATAGAAGCTTACGGCAGTCGATATAGACGGGGCTCCGCATCCCCGACGACAGCTTGTAAGGCTCGGCGGCGTTGAAATGCACCGCCTTGATCTCCCAGAGCATCTTCGCCACGAGTTCTGCCATAACGGCGGGATCGGTGAAGGGGGTCTGGATCATCGGGCGCTCCTGTCGGTCTCGTTTCTTGGGCAATAGCAGCAAGAGGCGGGACTGACCAGATCGCAGTGATGGAACAAAGCGGCAAGAGCGGTCTTTACTGCTCGCCTCCAACTGCAGGACACTCACCTATGGACAATATTCTCGTCATTCAGCCGCTCGTCGCCCTCATTGCCGGCATCCTGATCCTGATCATGCCGCGGCTGCTCAATTACGTGGTCGCAATCTATCTGATCATCGTCGGCCTGACCGGCCTCTGGCCGCAGCTGATGTCGGTCACCCCGTAAAGCTGACGGGCTACCCCCGAGCCGCCGTTACGGCATTCCGTTCAACAAACGAAGAAAGGGCCCGCATTGCTGCGAGCCCTTTCTCACTTTCTTCTTTGCTCTTCTTGGCTCAGGCCTTCTTGAGCGGTCGAATTTCGCATTGCGGCTTGAAAGCCTTAAGGTACCAGATCGGGCCGTCGCAGTTACCGGAGTCGGACTCGGACTTCAGGCTCTTGGTGGGGACCGGGTTGACCGGGTTGCTGCCGTCGCCGCCATTGCCATTGCCGTCATCCGGGCAGGGTTTGCCGTGGTGACCCTTGCCCTTACCCTTGCCGTGGTGACCCTTGCCCTTGCCGGAATGGTCCTTGCCCGGGGCGCCCTCGCCCTTGCCTTTACCCTTGCCCTTCTTGCCTTCACCCTTGCCTTTGCCCTTGCCGTTGCCGGGGGCGCCGATGCCATGTCCACGGCCCGGTCCGGCTGAGACGACTTCGTCGCCGCTGGTTTCGCCTCGGGGCCGGTAGTCCTCGCTGCGCTTGGGACGCTCATTCGAGGAGGCCTCTTCCCCCGACTTGCCGCCCCTGCCGCCTCGATCCGCCTTACCGCCCTTGTCCGTGGTATCAGACGAGGCTTCGACATTTTCCGAAGGTTGGGACTGCGTGGTCTCCGTCGACGTGGTCTCGGTTGCGGACTGACCGCCGTCGCCAGTCGATTCCGTCGAGGACTGCGACTGCTCCGAGCCCTGGCCGTTGCCATTGTCTCGGCCGCCATTGCCTCGGTCGCTATTGCCGTTCCCGTTGCGATCACCGTTGCTACCGGATTTCTGGCTGGCCGCATGGGCGGCAGAACCGAAGAAGGTCGGCTCCAGGCCGACAGCCGTCGAAGCGAAGAGCGCCGCCAGAAGCATAACAGCTGCCCTGTTAGCTTTGCGGGGGCGAATGTCGATAGATGCGCTGCGAATATTCTTGGAAGCACTCATTACTTTTCTCCCCAAAAAACCAGAGATCAACCAATCTCTGTTGCGGAAGACTTATCCACAGTTTTTATTACAAGCAATATTGCGACTTAACGGAATTTAAACCATGGTAAATTTAACCAATTCCGTTCATTTATTGTCTTTTAATAGAATTTTAGGCGTTAAATACTCCAGTAAACTACTTTTTCTCCAAGGACCTAGACTCATTCACTTCTCCCTGACTTGGCGCAGCGCCAATACGCGAGAAATAGGCTTTTATTTACATCGGCTTAAGTAGTGGCACGGTGAGAGAGTGGCGGGCGATGGCCCGGTGAACTGCCGCCGCAGGTCTGGTGCGTAAGGCGGCGCAATACTGCAAGATTGGGGCGTGACCGGGCCATCGACGCGCGAATAGGCCCCGGCAGAAAATCTCGCACCGGCGTATGGATCAGTGGATGAAGAGTGCGTGGCGCCCGGATACGGGCGCCGTCAGCGCCTCAGGCGACGCGCCACAGGAGGGGGAACTTGGGATCAAACACTGTCACGGGGCCAGCGCCGGTGAAGATCTTGTCTGGGAATTCGACCGGCTCAGTGCCTTTGACCAGCGTGATTGTTTCCTCGTTGACGGGCAGCCCGTACCAGGCCGGGCCGTTCAGCGACGTGAAGGCCTCAAGCTTGTCGAGCGCATTTTCCTGCTCGAAAACATGCGCAAGGCAGCTCATCGTATTGATGGACGTATAGATCCCGGCGCAGCCGCAGCCGCATTCCTTCAGGGGATCGACATGCGGGGCGCTGTCCGTGCCAAGGAAGAACCTTGTGTCGCCAGAGACGGCGGCCTTGCGCAGCGCTTGGCGATGGTTCTCGCGCTTGGCAACTGGAAGGCAATAGTAATGGGGGCGGATGCCGCCAACAAGGATGTCATTACGATTGATGATCAGATGATGGGTCGTGATCGAGCCGGCGAGGTTGCGATCTGCCGCACGGATATACTGCACACCGTCTTCCGTCGTGACGTGCTCCATGGTGATCTTCAGCTCGGGCAGGCGTTTGCGCAGCGGATCGAGGACCGTGTCGATGAAGACCTTTTCGCGGTCGAAGATATCGACCTCAGGCGTCGTCACTTCGCCGTGGACGCAGAGCGGCAGCCCGATGTTTGCCATGCGCTCGAGAACCGGCATGGCCTTGTCCATGTCGCGCACACCGCCATGGGAATTGGTGGTGGCGCCGGCAGGATAGAGCTTGACGGCAGTGATCAGCCCTGAGCGCTTGCCCTCTTCCACATCGTCCGGGTTGGTGTGCTCGGTGAGGTAGAGCGTCATCAGCGGCTCGAAACGATCGCCTGAAGGCACAGCCTTCAGGATCCGCTCGCGATAGGCGCGTGCGTCCTCGGTGGTGACCACCGGCGGCACGAGGTTCGGCATGATGATCGCGCGCGCGAAGTGCCGGCTGGTATCGCCGATCACACCCTCCAGCATCGCGCCATCGCGCAGATGCAGGTGCCAGTCATCGGGACGACGGATGGTGAGGGACGACATGGGGCGGGCCTCCGGCTTGACGAGAACTCGCCGCCCTTAGCATGTCCATCCCGCGGGATCAAAGGATCAGGCGACCCGTTCGCTCGCTGGCGCAATCGCCTTTTCGGCCTCCTCGGCCTGCTCTCGGCGATCCTGTTCCATGATCGCCTGGATGCGCGGCAAGGCACGCTCGAAAGCGGCGACGCAATCGGGATCGAACTGGGTGCCGGCGCGACCGAGAATGTGCTCGACCGTGCGCTCAAAACTCCAGGCCGGTTTGTAGGGCCTTTCCGTCGTCAACGCGTCGAAATTGTCGGCAATGCAGACGATGCGGCCGGAAATCGGGATGGCGGTCCCGACCAAGCGGTTCGGGTAACCCTGGCCATCCCAGCGCTCGTGATGGCTAGCGGCAATCTCGGAAGCGAGCTGCAACAGCGAGGAGTGCGATCGCCCGAGGATGTCGCTGCCGATCTCGGCATGCGACTGCATCTGGCGATATTCTGCCTCCGTCAGGCGCCCCTGCTTCAGGAGCACAGTGTCTGGCATGGCAACCTTGCCGATGTCATGCATCGGAGCGGCTAGCCGGATGTCATGGCAAAGCTGCGGAGAGAGGCCAAGCTCGATCGCGATAGCTTCAGAATAGGAAGCGACCCGCAGCGTATGGCGCGCCGTTTCCGGATCCTTGTAACCGGCAGCCAGCGTCAGCCGGTGGATGATTTCCTGTTCGCGCTCGCGCAATTCGCCAACAGCGCGCTCGACCTCGCGGCGCAGCCATTCGGCCTGATCGGCGAGTTGCCGACGAGCACGGGCAAGACTGACGATATTCTGCACACGCGCCTGGAACTCCACCGGGTTCACCGGCTTGGTGAGGAAGTCGATCGCGCCGGCATTCAATGCCGCCATGCGGGTCGTCATATCTTTGTCGGCCGTGACGAAGATAACCGGGACTTCGGCATATTTCTCGAAACGGACGATCTCGGTGTAAAGCTCGACGCCGTTATAGACCGGCATTTGGTAGTCAATGATGGCGATGTCGAAGTCGAGCTCCGGCAATGCTGAAAGCACCGCATCGGGGCTGGCGTAAGGCAGCGGCTCGCAATTGTCGAGCTTGCCGACGAGTTTCGTCAGAAGCTTCAGATTTGTGCTGTTGTCGTCCACCAACAAAATACGCATGAACGCCTCCTTGCTTCTCAGGCAACCAGTTTGAATTTGAGTGCGAGGATTTCCTCGCCAAACATTTCGATATCGGCAGCCGCCGGGGTGTGGCTGCGTAGCGCATGCGCCTTAACCGCCAGATCATTGAGGCCGACATTAGAGGCGGCACCCTTGATGGTGTGCAGGACGCGATCGATTTTTTCGGGATCGTTCTTGCGCAGGGCGTCTTGCAGTTCGTCCAGCAGGCTGGTCGCATCGTCAAAGAAGGACTCCACCAGTTCCTGGAAGACATCTTCGCCGAGTGCTTCCACCAGTTCCGCGTGGCGGGCCTCGTCCAGCCCCTCGATACCGAGCCCCGGCATGGACTGCAGCGGCATGGCCGCAAGATCGAGGTCCGGCAGTTCCAGCTTCTGGGGCGCTGTCGTGGTTACGGGTGCCGGCGCCGCTTCGCGGGCCGATGACGTGGCATGCGCAATCATCTTTTTCAATCTTTCGAGAGTGACGGGCTTGGACTCAAATCCCTTCATGCCGGCATCCAGGCAGCGACGACGATCATCGTCTGAGGCATTGGCTGTCATGGCAATGATCGGCGCCCCGGAAGAGGGGCCGCCTTCGGCAATGATCCGTTTCGTTGCCTCGATGCCGTCCATGACTGGCATCTGCATATCCATCAGGATCAGGTCAAACGCCTGGTCGCGGGAGATGGAGACAGCTTCTGCGCCATCATTGGCAATTTCAACGTCCTGACCGAGGCGGGCAAGGAAGCGGGTGGCAACGATCTGGTTGACCTTGTTGTCCTCGACCAGAAGGATGCGTTTACGCGGCAGCGTCTCCTCGGCGACTACCTTCGCGGCCAAACCGCTCGCCTCTTCACGGGTCACCGGAACCACACCAAGCTCGAACCAGAAGATGGAGCCAACGCCAACGGTGCTGCTCATGCCGAGTTCGCCACCGAGCTTCTCAACGATCTGCTTGCAGATGGTGAGACCCAGGCCCGTCCCGCCATAACGGCGGCTAATCGAGGCATCCACCTGGGAGAAGGGCTTGAACAGCTTGTCGAGACCCGCCTCGTCGATGCCGATCCCGGTGTCTTCCACCTCGAAGCGGATCATCAGCTTGCCTTCGCGGTAGAAGTCACGCAGACGCAATGTGACGGTGCCCTGATGGGTGAATTTGGCGGCGTTGGACAGCAAGTTCAGCAGAACCTGACGCAGGCGCGTCGGGTCCGTCTTGACATAAAGTGCGTGGAGCGAATCCGGCAGGTCGAGAATAACGGTGTTGCCGTGATCGTCTGCGCGACCGCGGATGATGCTCACGGTGCTTTCGGCCAGCGCGCAGACGTCGAACGCACGTTCCTCGAGTTCCAGCTTGCCGTGTTCGATCTTGGAAAAATCGAGGATCTCGTTGATGATCTCCAGCAGCGCCTCGCCGGAAGAGCGGATCGTCTTGACGCTGGACAGCGCATCCTCCGGCAATTCGGAGAGTTCAAGCAGTTCCGACATGCCGAGGATCGCATTCAGCGGCGTGCGGATCTCGTGGCCCATGGTCGCCATGAACTGCGACTTGGCCCGGTTGCCGGCGTCGGCGGCTTCATAGGCCTCGCTCAGCTGCGTCGCCATGACCTGCAGTTCGTGGCTGGAGCGGCGAACGGAGCGAAGTTGGCGGTTGAGCGTCACCACCAGGAAAACCACCGAAACCATCAACAGGCTCAGCATGACCGTGGAGGTGCGCTCCAGGTCGAGGATTGTCGAGCGGCTTGCCGACCGCTCATAGCTCACGCGCGTATTGGTATAGAGCAGGAAATCCTCTGCCGACCGGCCCATGGAGACCAGTGAGGCTTCAAGCTGCTGCAATTGCTCAGGCGCAGGAAGGACACCGGCGGCATAGGCGTCAAACATCGGCTGCGCCGCCTGAACTCCCGCAGTGATGTGTCCGATGTAATTGCGGATCTTCTCGTCACCGGAGAAATAGGTGCCAAATTTTGCCTGGTCGAGGATCGCGATGCGCGAATAGAGGATGTCGTAGCGCAGGGCCAGTTCATCGAGCCGCTGCGGATTGATATCGGCGCGGTTGACATTCGAGAGACTGTGGCTGAGCTGTCGCACTTCCCGGTCCAACTGGTAGACCGACCAGAGCGAGTTCTCACGCACGCCGTCTTCCATGATGCGGTACTGGCGCGCAATGTCGACGAAGAGAACGAGCAAGACGAGCAGGAGCACAGCAGACACGGTCTGCAGGACGAAGGCAATCGTGCCTCCGCCTGCAATTTTCCGCGCTGTTGCTCCCGTCATTGTCACTGACCGACCTCGATTTCCTTGATCTGCCAGACGGAGCGAGAGAAGTACTTCTCGTTGTACAAGCCAGCGTCGAGGTCAAAGGGATAGACCAGCATCAGCGGTCCCTTGTCGCGGATCGACATGGCCTTGCCATTGAGCTTCGTCGCAAGGATCGTGTCCAGCTTAGCATCGTCCGCCGGTACGTCAGCGGCGTAATCATTGAGCGCCCGGACCTTGAGGTTGGCGCCGGTCGCGCCGGCTGCTGCCAGAACTTCGCGCAGCAGCGGACCTTCGAACGTTACCTTGCCTTCCGTCCAGGGCGTTTCCATCTCGCCCTTGCGGCCCTTGAGCTTTTCCAGCATAGCAAGGTCGAACTGCGCAGTGTCGCCCGCATTGGTGTTGGAGATGGCGCCCTTCACGGTCAACACGACAGGTCCGGTCGGCGTATCGAGCGCCAGGGCGGCTGTTGCTGTCAAAGCGCTCGCAAGAAGCGCAGCGATGATGCTCTTCATAGGTCTGCTTCCTTTTTGTCAGGCTGAGCGGAGTTCGGGATGGACTGCGGTCGATCCCAGGTGGTCAGAAAGAAGCTTGCGGAAGGCGACAGCTTCGACCGGCTTCTGAAGGAAGTCCGTGACCCCCGCCGCCTTTGCTTCGTCGCGGAGGCGCGGTTCGTCATCTGCCGTGACCATGACCACCGGGATGTCGCGATAGCGATCCATGAGGCGGACGGCCTTGGTGAACTGCAGCCCCGACATGCCTGGCAACAGATGGTCGACGATCAACATTTCGAAATTTTCGGCGTGACACAGCATCAGTGCCGTATTCCCGTCGCCGGCGACCTTGATCTCTGCGGCCGTGACCTTCTTTGCGAGATGCTTGATGATCATCGCATTGGTCGGATTGTCTTCGACAATCAGAATAGCCATTTGGTACCCCCTTTCAAAGCAACCGCTCGAGGTCGAAGCCTCGTCAGCACGGCGGGTGCTGCGTTAACCTTTCATGGAGGAGTTGTATCAGGGGGAGGCTGAAATTCGCTGAACCAAACCGGTACAATTTTAGCGATGGCTCATTTAATTAGAACTTAATAATTTTCGGAGGTCCGACTGCACCCGGAGTCTGGCGCCATTAGAACATATCGAAGGTGAAATCGGCTTCCCGGCTGCGCTCCAAAACGAGTCGCCCATTGGGAAGATCATTGCCTTCCACCTTCGCTTCGATCTGTGCCGGAGTGAGACCATAATGGACCCAGCGGGCTATCAGCCGTCGCTCAAGTTCCTCGATCGGAGGTGCAACCATGACCGTCAGATCGAAAAGATTGGCGAGGCCTGCCCACCGTCCCTGCTGCAGCAGCAGATAATTGCCTTCGGCAATCACGACCTGATCTTCCGGCGCAATACAGCGGGCGGCGGCAATCGCCAGTTCCCGTGAGCGATCGAAGACCGGGGCGAAGACTTCACCACCAGCCTTCACAGCCCGCAGCAGGTCGGCAAGCCCACGTACATCAAAGGTATGCGGTGCCCCCTTGCGAGCGAGGTCACCGCGTTGCTCAAGGATGGCATTGTCGAGGTGGAAGCCGTCCATCGGCAGGACGGCGCTGCGCTGACCTCTTTGATTGAGGATCTCATGCAGTTGATCTGCGAGCGTCGACTTGCCGGCGCCCGGAGGGCCGGCCACACCGACCAGAAGGCGGCTGCTGCCACGCGCCCGCCTTTCGATCTCAGCCAGCAGACCCTCAAGCGACTGGCTCATGCGGCGCGCTCGGCCTCCGGTGCCGGTCGAGCACCGGTCATGAAGGCCACCGCGTCGGACATGGTATAGTCCTTCGGATTGATGACACAGAGCCGCTTGCCCAGACGGTGCACATGGATGCGATCGGCGACCTCAAAGACATGCGGCATGTTGTGGGAAATCAGCACGATCGGCAGGCCGCGCGAGCGTACGTCGAGAATGAGCTCCAGAACCTTGCGGCTTTCCTTGACGCCGAGCGCGGCCGTCGGCTCGTCCAGGATGATCACCTTGGAACCGAAGGCAGCGGCACGTGCCACCGCCACACCCTGGCGCTGGCCGCCCGAGAGGGTCTCCACCGCCTGATTGATGTTCTGGATGGTCATCAGGCCCAGTTCGGAGAGCTTGTCGCGGGCAATCTTTTCCATCGCCGGGCGATCGAGCTTGCGAAACATGCTGCCCAGGAGGCCCGGCTTTCGCAGTTCGCGACCGAGGAACATGTTGTCGGCAATCGAGAGCGCCGGCGACAGAGCGAGGTTCTGGTACACGGTCTCGATGCCGGCATTGCGCGCATCGATCGGTGAGCGGAAGTTGACCGGCTTGCCTTCGAGCCTGATCTCGCCTTCATCAGGCGAAACGGCACCGGAGATCGCCTTGATCAACGAGGACTTGCCGGCACCGTTGTCGCCGATGACCGCGAGAATCTCGCCCGGATAGAGATCGAAATCTGCCTGATCGAGAGCGGTGACGCGACCGTAACGCTTGACCAGGCCACGGGCTGTGAGAATGGGTTCCTGAGTCATCAGCCTGCTACCTTTCTGATCCACTGGTCGATTGCCACTGCGGCGATGATGAGAACGCCGATCAAGAGATAGGTCCATTGCGGGTCCGTGCCGATCAGGCGCAGGCCAAGCTGGAAGACGCCGACGATCAAGGCGCCGAAAATCATGCCGAGGATCGAGCCACGCCCACCGAAGAGCGAGATGCCGCCAATCACCACAGCCGTGATGGATTCGATATTGGCGAACTGTCCGGCGGTCGGGGAAACCGAACCAATTCGGCCGATCAGAGCCCAGCCGGCGAGTGCACAGATGAGACCGGACAGGGTGTAGACGGAGATCAGCATGCGCTTGACGTTGACGCCTGCGAGTTCTGCCGCATCCGGATCGTCGCCGACGGCATAGACGTGGCGTCCCCAGGCGGTGTGATTGAGCACATACCAGAGGACTGCGACGAGCAGTACCATGGCGATGACGCCATAGGTCAGGACCGCACCACCCATGCGGATATTTTCGCCGAAGAATTTCAGGATCGGCGCGTTGGCGTCGATGTCCTGGCTGCGGATCGTCTCATTGGCGGAATAGAGGAAATTGGTCGCCAAAACGATCTGCCACATGCCAAGTGTGACGATGAAGGGCGGCAGCTTCATGCGCGCCACGAGCACGCCATTGATGAAGCCGCAGAAGGCGCCGACGCCGAGACCGCAGATCACGGCAAGCTCAGGCGGAAGGCCGTAGCGGAAGGCAAACTGGCCCATCACCACGGACGAGAGCACCATGATGGCGCCGACTGACAGATCGATGCCGGCCGTCAGGATGACCAGCGTCTGCGCGGCGCCAACGATACCGACGATCGCGACCTGCTGCAGGATTAGTGTGAGGGTGAAGGCCGAGAAGAATTTGCCGCCGAGAATGAGGCCGAAGACCGCAATCGACAGGACCAGCACGATCAGCGCCACGGCTGCCGGACTGGAGTGCAGGAAATGCTGAAAGCGCTCGAGCACCGTGCGCTCGTGGCGATCAAACGAGGCAACCTCGGTCGAACTGGAAGACAGAACCTTCTCAAATTCCTGCGGGTTGCGCGTTTCGGGATTGGCCGGCTGCATGGGTCATCCTCCCTGCCGTTGTCTCAATTCTTTTACATGAAGGATACGCCCGGCCTGCCGCCGCGCAAGGCCGGGCGTTGCGCCTACCGGCGAGAGACTTGCTCTCGCCGGCGTTTCAGTTCAGGCGCAGGAGGCTGAAATCAACCCCAGCACTTGTCCGTGCCAGCCTTGGTGTCGATGGACTCGACGCCAGCTGCCGGCTTGTCGGTGACGAGGGCGACGCCCGTGTCGAAGAAGTTCTTGCCTTCGGTGGCAGCCGGCTTCTCGCCGGTGTCAGCGAACTTCTTGATCGCTTCAATGCCGAGCGATGCCATGAGCAGCGGATACTGCTGCGAGGTGGCACCGATGACGCCTTCAGCGACGTTCTTGACGCCCGGGCAACCGCCGTCGACCGACACGATCAGCACATCACCTTCCTTGCCAACAGCCTTCAACGCTTCATAGGCGCCGGCAGCAGCCGGCTCGTTGATGGTGTGAACGACGTTGATGGAGGGATCCTTCTGGAGAAGGTTTTCCATGGCGGTACGGCCGCCTTCTTCATTGCCGTTGGTGATGTCGTGGCCGACGATGCGCGGATCGGTTTCGTCGCCGATCTTGTTGATGTCGACGGTGTCGATGCCGAAGCCCTTCATAAAGCCCTGGTTACGCAGAACGTCGACCGACGGCTGGGACGGGGTCAGGTTGAGGAAGGCGATCTTCGCGTCCTTGGCGGCGTCGCCGAGGGTGGCAGCCGCCCACTTGCCGATCAGTTCGCCTGCAAGAAGGTTGTCGGTGGCGAAGGTCATGTCGGCGGAATCGATCGGTTCCAGCGGCGTGTCGAGGGCGATGACGAGGAGACCTGCGTCTCGGGCCTTCTGGACGGCCGGAACGATGCCCTTGGTGTCGGATGCGGTGAGCAGGATGCCCTTCGCGCCGTCGGCAATGCAGGTTTCGATGGCGGCAACCTGGCTTTCGCTATCGCCGTCGACCTTACCGGCATAGGCCTTCAGCGTGACGCCGAGTTCAGCTGCCTTGGCCGTCGCGCCTTCCTTCATCTTGACGAAGAAGGGGTTGGTGTCGGTCTTGGTGATCAGGCAGGCGGAAACGTCGGCAGCCTGTACCGGGGCGGCGAAAACAACGCCGAGGGCCAGGGTCGACAGGGCAGCAGTGATCAGAGACTTTTTCATTTGGTATTCCTCCCGAATGGTGTCGGCCAGTTCCTCCGGCCGCAGCGTGTCGGCACGGATCATCCCCTGACGATCCGATCGGCTGCCAGACGGCACCCACTCCTCCACGTGCCCATTTAGAACATCAGAACATTTGGGCTGTCAATAAATAAATCCAGTTGAATTATTAAACCGATGTGACATTCTGCCGGAGCTCTCGTAAAAGGGAGCGGTCGGGAGGAGCGACCTCATTGTCACAGGATGATCATGCAAGACTGGCGGATCCGGCGCCTAAGGTGAGTGCCGGCGGCGGCTCGAACCAGGTGCGGGTTCGCGCCTATAACGAGCGACTGGTGCTGTCTCTCGTCCGCCAAAACCCTGGCTGTTCGAAAGCCGACATCGCCCGGTTGACCGGGCTTTCGGCGCAGACGGTTTCCGTCATCATGCGGTCGCTGGAAAGCGACGAGCTCCTGATGCGCGGCGAGCCCATACGCGGCCGCGTTGGCCAACCGTCCGTGCCAATGTTCATCAACCCGGATGCCGTTTTCTCCTTCGGCGTGAAGATCGGTCGCCGCAGCGCCGACCTTGTGCTGATGGATTTCGCCGGCAAGATCCGCAAGCAGCGGCACCGCACCTATCGTTATCCGCATCCCGACCATCTGCTGCCCTTCATCTGTGATGGTATTGCAGAGATGGAAGCCGACATGGACTTGGCGATGCGGGCGCGGATAGCGGGCATCGGCATTGCCGCCCCCTTCGAACTGTGGAACTGGGCCGAAGAAGTCGGGGCGCCCGAAGGTGCCATGGAGATCTGGCGGAAGGTTGATTTGCAGGTCGAGGTGCAGGCGCGCATGGCGCATCCCGTTTATCTGCGCAACGATGCGACCAGCGCCTGCGGTGCCGAACTCGTTTTCGGCGCCGGTCAGCGCTATCCGGACTTCGTCTATTTCTACATCGGATCCTTTATCGGCGGCGGCATTGTGGTCAATTCCTCGCTCTTCGTCGGCCGCACCGGCACGGCCGGTGCGATCGGCCCGCTTCCCGTCCGTGACAAACATGGTCAGACGCGCCAGTTGCTCGATATCGCCTCGATCTTCGTCTTGGAGAACCTCCTGCGCGAGCGCGGAATCGACCCTCAACCGCTTTGGTATGCAGCCGAGGAGTGGATCGATTTCGGCGAGCCGTTGGAGATCTGGCTGCGCGACACCGCAGCCGCCCTCGCCCAGGCCGTCATCGCCGCGGCCTCCATCATCGACTTCGCTGCGGCGATCATAGATGGCGGCTTTCCGGCCTGGGTCCGCCACCGCCTGATCAAGGCGACCATCGAGGCGATGAACCGCCTCGACCTGCAGGGCGTCGTCATCCCCGATATCGTCGAAGGCGAAGTTGGCGACCAGGCACGCGCCATCGGCGGAGCCAGCCTGCCGATTTTCGACCGCTATCTCATCGATCAAACAGTACTGTTCAAGGATACCACCCATGCTGAAGGGCATTGACCCCCTATTGAGCCCGGAGCTCCTCGCCACCCTGCGTGCCATGGGGCATGGCGACGAAATCGCGATCGTCGACGGCAACTATCCGGCACTCGAACACGCCCGCCGTCTCGTGCGTCTCGACGGACATCATCTGGTGCCCGTACTCAATGCGGTGCTAAGCGTCATGCCGATCGACGACTTCGTGCCCGAAGCCATTTTTCGCTCTGTGGTTGGCGGCAAGCCCGATCAGGTTGACCCGGTGCATCAGGAAATCATCGACTGCTGCGCCAGGCACGAGCCTAAAGTGCCGGTGACGAAACTGATCGGCGCGGATTTCTATAACCGCGTGAAAGCAGCCCATACGGTCGTGCAGACCGGCGAGCCGCGCCTTTATGCCAATGTCATCTTACGCAAGGGCGTAATCTATCCCTGACCCTTAGCCCTCGAGCGCGCGAGAGATCCGGCGGGAGAGTTCCACGGGGTTCTTCAGGACGATGGCGCGGCTGGTGCGCTCCACCAGATGCTCGCGCGCCAGCCTCGACATCTCACGAGAGACCGTCTCGCGGCTCGCACCGATGTGCTCTGCGAGTTCTGCATGGACGAGCGGCGGGGAAATGATGCGTTCACGGCCCCCATCGTTGCGAACCCGCGAGAGACGCAGCAGCGTGTTGTAGAGGCGATGCTTCGTGTCCAAGAAAGACAGTTCCGATAGGCGATCATTCATGGCGCGGATGCGCTTGGACAGATGCTGCAGGAGCACAAGCGCAACATCCGATCTCTGCCGCAGGATATCAAGGAAGACGATGCACGGTATAACGGTCACCGTTGCATCACTGACCGCCATCAGGCTGGCCGAGCGGGCCATATCGTCGATTGCGGCTTGCTCGCCGAGCAGATCGCCGCGCTTGAAACTTCCAAGGATTGCTTCCTTGCCAACGGAAAAGCGCAGAACGGCGCGGATCTCTCCCGCCTGCACCACAAAGACATCCTTCGACATATCCTCGAAATCGACGAGGCTCTCTCCCGCACTCAAGGTACGCGAATGGCAGCGTGCCAGCCATTCCTGGTCTTCTTCCGGCGAGAGACCAGCAAAGATCGCGCAGCCGCGCAGTGTCGGCGGCGTGCTTGCCGATAGCGGCAGGCTGGAACCTGTCGTAGCGTTTATTTTCATTTACAGATTACTTGTCGTGTTCATGACGATGAAATCTACTTATTCGCTGACTTTGCCCGATAGCAAGATGCCGAAAAGCAAGACCCTTACAATTCGGCTACCGGATATCATCATATTTCATTCAATATGGAACAATGCAGAAAGCCGTGGCGAAAAGTCAACCGATCGAGCCCGAAGACGGGCCCCAGACATCGGTGAGAGCGAAGCCGCGCTCGAAAGGATCGAAGGGATCAAGCGCCACCTGATGCAGTCCGAAGGTGAAGCCACGCCCGCTGATGGTGGAGATGACGGCTGGACGTCCGGCGACTTCGGAAATCGCCGCCAGCCCTACCTCGAATTCGGAACCGATGATCGAACGCGATAGCATGACGTCACCGACCTTCGCCTGTCCGCGGGCATGGAGTGTCGCCAGATTGGCCGAGTTGCCGGTGCCACAGGGCGAGCGATCAACGCGCCCCGGCCACATGGTCGTGCAGGTGCGGACCGCGCCATCGGGATCGACGTCTCGGAACATCACATAGGCAACGCCAGAGATTGCCGGGATTTCCGGATGAACCACGGGGATCTTCCGGTTGATTTCTTCCTTCAGGATCATGCCCGCCTCGACCAGCGCCCTGGCATTGCCCTTCTCGATGGTCAGCCCGACCTGGCCGACATCGACAAGTGCATAATAGATCCCGCCATAGCTCAGGTCGAAGGTGATGCGACCCCACTGCTCCGTATCGAGCGCGACATCCAGTTCGTGGACGAAGGAGGGCACCATGGTGAGCTTTACCCGCTCGCATCTACCGTCGCGGCAGGTCGCGGTTGCCTTCACGAGGCCAGCTGCCGTTTCCAGCATCACGATTGTCTCCGGCTCCCGCATCTCGACCATGCCGCTTTCGAGAAGCGCTGTGGTCACGCAGATCGAGTTGGAGCCTGAGCTGGCATGGGCCTGATCCGGCTGCAGGATGACGAAGGCCGCGTCGGCCGCCGGGTTCTTCGGCGGCAGCAACAGATTGACGGAGCCGATCGGCGCGCCGCGCGGCTCGAGCACCAGCATGCGCCGGAGCGCCTCGCCCTTCGGATCGGTGTTCAGCCACAGCAATTGCTCGGCCACCGTCTCTCCCGGTATCTTCGGCACGCCGCCAATCGCAACCTTGCCGATTTCTCCCTCGGCGTGAACGTCGAGCAATTGAAGAGTGCGCTTCCATCTCATGTCATTATCCCGTCGCCGAACGGCCAGCTTTCACATGCGACAGTCGACACGACCCGTCCCGGCGCGCCGGACCTTCGACCATTGCAAGCGCCTGTGGTCTTAGATCAAGCTACGGCAGCAGCCAACTTCTTTGTGCGGCATCTCGGCGCGGAAAGAATGAGGCCTCCCGCGAGACGACCCATAGCTTCCCCGCAATCAGATGACTGAGAAATCACTATGAGTGAGGATTTGGCCCGGAGCGACATAGGCGAAGACCAGTGCATCCGCACCGCCAACGCCATCTGCGTCATACAACAGCGCTCCACTTGTCTGGTCATGAAGGATGCGCTGGTCCGCAGTCGTTGCAACCGCGCCAACCCCGAAATTTGCCTCTAGCAATGGCCCCAGCGAGCCGAGATCCTCGAACACCAGGCTGTCGAGGGCAATCCGGTCGACGGAGGAGACGAAGTCTGTGATTCTGTCCGCATTGCTTGCTCCCAAGTCGGAGAAGACGAAGGTGTCTGCGCCGGCACCACCGGTCAGACGGTCGTTTCCGAGACCACCATAAAGCCAGTCGTCGCCAATGCCGCCGTCGAGAATGTCATTATCTTCACCGCCGAAGAGCCTGTCCATTCCGGCGCCGCCGATCAGGGTGTCATTGCCGGCGTTGCCATGCAGGTCGTCATTACCGGCTCCACCGTCGAGCCTGTCATTGCGACCGCCACCGATGATCACGTTGTCGAGGCTGTTGCCGACAGCGGAGAAAGTCGATGCACCTGTATAAGTCAGGTTTTCGATGTGGTTTCCGAGACGATAGCTGCCGAGGCTGGTGAGGATCGTGTCGGTGCCCTCATTCTCCAGCTCGATCACCACGTCCTTGGAATTGTCGACGATATAGGTATCGTTTCCGGTGCCCCCGGTCATCCTGTCTGCGCCGACGCCACCATTGAGCGTGTCGTCGCCCGCTCCGCCAAAAAGGCGGTCGTTGCCGGCTCCGCCATCGAGGACATCGTCGCCCGCTCCGCCCGTGATCGTATTGTCCAAGGCGTTGCCCGTGCCTGTGAAGTCTCCTGTTCCCAGGAATTCGAGGTTCTCAACCCAGGTGCCGAGCGTATAGGCGTTGAGCGTCGTGCGGACGGTGTCAGTCCCACCCCGGTTCAGTTCAACGATAACATCGCCGATGTCATCGACATAGTAGATGTCGTTGCCCGCCCCACCCGTCATGTGATCGGCAGCGGCACCGCCATCCAGAACGTCGTTGCCGGCACCACCGACCAGCGTGTCACGACCGCCATTGCCACGCAGGATGTCGTGTCCGCCCCCGCCCACGATGCGGTCCATGTTATCGGTTCCAACCAGCGTTTCCGATCTGGACGTACCCTGCAGCAGGATCGGTATCAGTTGCACGTCGTCATTTAGAATTGCCACGGTGGCGGAAGCCGTTCCAATCGTCACGCTGCGTGTCGGGCTGCTGATCGAAAGAGCGAAGCGCTCTTCCAACTCGAAATCACTGTCTCCTGCCACATAGATGGTCACGGTTTTGGTCAGTTCACCGGCCTCGAATGTCACTGTGCCGCTGCGCGCGCCTTCGAAGTCAGCCGCATTGGCGGCAGAGCTGCCGGTGCCGGCAACCTGCCAGGCGATCGTTTCGCTTGAGCTGGCGACCTTGCTGAGCGAGATCGTGAAGGTGACTGCAGTCGGGGAGCCGGTGCCCTCGAGAACCTCTGATCGATCGGCTTCGACGGAAGCCACCGGGGGACGCAGGCTCGGATCGAGGAACGACATGGCCGTCCGTTCCACGTTCAGCGAGTCAATGAAACGCTCGACAGCCGTGATCGTGTCGGTGCCAATCAGGATGCCCATGAAGGTAAACGTGGCCGTCGCAATGCTGTAGGTCCAGCTTATGTTTTCCCAGCTGTCGTTGAAGATGACGGTGTCATAGCCATCGCCACCATTGATGTAATCATTGCCCGTTCCGGCGGAGATCGTGTCATCGCCACCCAGCGCATAGATCGTATCATTGCCGCCATTGGTGGTGATGGTGTTGTTTCGTTCGTTGCCGTAGACCGTATCGTTGCCGTTGCCGGTCACCGCATTCTCGATCCAGGCGCCCCGCGCGATCGAGATGTTCATCGTCATGCTGTTGGCCGACGAGAAGGACCCCGGCGCGAGATCGACCGTGCTGGCCGTATTCCAACCTGAGAGGTTCAGCGTGTCGTTGCCGCCAGCATCCCAGATGCAGATGATCGGGTTGAGGTTCTTGGTGAAATCGTAGATCGCCGAGGTCGTTCCGGCGATGTTGGACTGAAAGCCGTAAACGGTGTCGCCGGTCCGCATGGTCGTGTCAGCGCCGTACATGGCCTGCATCGCCATGATGTCGTTCATCATCGGCGTCTGCGGGGAATAGAGCCTGCCGTCGGCACCAACCCAGTCGGCCCAGGCGACCAGGCCTTGCCCGTTCGCCGATCCGGATCCCCAGGAGGGGCCGAAATAGGACATGACGGAATAGACGGTCGAGTCCTCGTAGGAGGACGGCGTGGCAGCGGTGCCGTTGTAATCGCCCATATGCTCAAGACCCAGCGCATGGCCGATCTCGTGGATATAGGTCAGGAACCCATGCGCACCGATTTTCGGCGTCATGAGGTCGTTGGTGCCCTGCCCGGAATTGTAAGACGTGTTGAACCAAACACTGCCGACACTCGGATAGTAGGCATGGGCATAGCCTACCCCGGTGGTGGAATTGCCGAATTCGATGTTGGCTGACGTGGACGTGGTGCCCGCAGCGACCTTCTGGATCGATCTGGAGATCACATCGTCCCACAGGGTCAATGCCAGTTCGGCGCGGGCCTGTTGCGTCGAGTTCAAGGCGGAAAAGCCAGACCCTTCCCCTGAATAGGTCGCCATGGCGCTGACAACCGTCGGGAAGGAATAGGTGATGATCGATCCCGACCATTTGTAGCCCGAGTTGAGCTGATTGATGATCTGCTGATCAGTCCAGGACGAGAGCGCCATGTATTTCCTCGACATTCGAAAATGCGGCAGACTATCCGCCAGTCAAGGATGGTTGTATCAGCGCGACCTTATATCGGGGTTAGCAAGCGGGGTTAACCCGGATCCAACGCAGTAGGTAAACCTTTAGACAATCAACGAGGTTTTGGACGAGCTACTGCCGTATCGGCAACTGCCTCGCTCATATCACTATATCTGGCCATTGGAAGATGAATGGCGCACCCGAAAGGATTCGAACCTCTGACCCCCAGATTCGTAGTCTGGTGCTCTATCCAGCTGAGCTACGGGTGCGTGCCAACCGACTGTCCGTCGGCGTTGGCGATCCTCTAAAGCGGGTCGGACCGGAATGCAAGCACCCTTTTCGAAAAAAGAGACATTTTCCTGTCACACGACCACTGGCGGCCGTCAGGCGCGGGCCCGCCAGTCGTCGAGAGCGACTGGCCTGTCAGGGATTTCGACGCGGAACATCGTGCCGGGACCGGGCTTCTCCACAAGGGCAATCGTGCCCCCGTGGGCGAGGACGAGTTCACGGGCAATGGCAAGGCCAAGCCCCGTGCCGCCGGAGCGGGCGGAGCCGCGGAATGCCGCAAAGAGGTTTTCGCGTGCCTTGCGTGGCATGCCGGGACCCGTGTCGTCGATAACGATCGCCACCACGGAGCCCGTACGCTGCGCCGACACCGTGATACGCCTGACATGGTCCGGATCGTCGCTCGTGTAGCCGATAAGCGCCTGGACCGCGTTGCGGCAGATATTGTGAATGACGCGGAAAAGCTGCTCGCTGTCTGCGTCCACCTCAATATCCGCTCCGACGCTGTCGACGAATTCAATGCCCGTTTCAGGACCGAGATGCAGCAGATCGCGCACCTCCTGGCAAAGCTCTGACAGCAGGAACCGGCGTCGACGTGGCTCCGCCTCCGAGGTCTGGCCATAGGATAGCACTTCGCTTGTATAGCCGACGGCCCGGTCGATGGTGCGCAGGAGCTTCGGCGCGAAACTCTTCACCAGCGGATCTTCCACATCCACCAGACGGTCCGACATCAGCTGCGCCGACGCCAGAATGTTGCGCATGTCGTGATTGATCTTCGATACTGCCAGCCCGAGATCGGCCAGCGTCTTCTGCTGGCGCAGCGTCTTCTGCAGCTGGTCCTGCATGCGGGACAGGTGGCGACCGGCCACCGCAATCTCGTCTTTCCCCTCCATGATCGGCAGCACCCCCGTGCGATCCTCGGGATTTTCGGCGAAGACCTGCATGCTGCGGGCCAGGCGCCGGACCGGCATGATCATCACGCGGTTGATCGCCAGGAACATCAGGAAGGCTGTGATGACCGAGATAATCAGGGAGACCACGAGAATGTTGCGGGCATAACCCAGCATTGCCCGACGCAACGGCCCTTCATCGATGACGATCTCCACCGTCACGCTGCTACCCTCGGCAATCGGGCCATACACCCTCAGCAGCCGGTCGCCGCCGAAGAAGAGCGTGTAAAGGGCGTCGCGGATGGAGCCGAACTCGGAGTATTCGGCGAGATCGAAGGCGGCATCTACCTCGCTGGGCATTTCTGTAACGGCGAGCAGTTGCGAGGTGCCGTCCTTGCGCAGCACAATGGCCTTGGTGCCTGTCGTGGCGAGGGTCAGGTCCTGCACTCCCCGCGGCAGTTCCAGAGGCTGCAGTCCGTCGATCACGACGCTTGCGGCGGCTGCCGTGTTCAGCCTGTCCTGAAGCCAGCGCTGACGCATGGTGGCGATTGAGGGGGCAAAGATCAGGATTTCGGCCAGCATGACGAAAGCAATGGTCAGCCAGAGCAGCTTGCCCGACAGTCCCCGGATGCGAGACGGCATGGCGTAGCCTCCGGAGAGGTCGGACTGCATGTCGCTGTCCTGCCGGTCTAACATCAAGTCAATTTCCTGTCTTCCCACGGGTCGATTTCGGGTTGGGCAGTTACGATAATCTAGTGGAGCATGTTCGCCCTGACCACCTGCAAGATTGCCGCAAACATTAATCTTTCTTCATGAACGCAGAACGGCCGCGATATACGATATCGCGACCGCCCGACCGAAAGTCCAGACTGTAACCCTTGCGGATCAGAACTCTTCCCAGTTGTCACCCTTGGGTGCTGAGGCTGCAGCCGTGGCACGACCGGAGCTTGCGAAGGCGCGGGCCACGCTGCCGGCCAGCTGGCGTGCAGGCGAGGCCACCGGACGATGCTGGGCTGCGACCGCAGCCGGCGCTGCCCGCGTGCCTCGTCCATCATCGCCAAGCTTGAACTGCGCAATGATCTGGGCGAGCCCACCCGCCTCGGAAGACAGCTTATGGGTGGATGCAGAGGTTTCTTCGACCATGGCGGCGTTTTGCTGTGTTACCTGGTCCATCTGGTTGATTGCGCTGTTGACCTCGGCCAGACCTGTGGACTGCTCCTTGGCCGCAGCGGCGATCGAATGGATGTGATCGTTGATCCTGAGAACCCGGCTCTCGATCTCGGACAGGGCCTCTCCGGTGCGCTGCACCAGCTTGACGCCGCCGGAGACTTCTTCCCCGGACTTGGTGATCAGCGCCTTGATGTCCTTGGCGGCATTCGCGGACCGCTGGGCAAGCTCGCGCACTTCCTGGGCAACGACCGCAAATCCCTTCCCGGCTTCGCCAGCGCGGGCTGCTTCGACACCGGCGTTCAGGGCGAGGAGGTTTGTCTGGAAAGCGATCTCGTCGATCACATTGATGATCTGTGAAATCTCGCGCGACGCCTGTTCAATGCGGCCCATGGCGTTGACGGCTTCGCCGACAACGGTCGCCGATTGGGCCGCGCTATGCTTGGCCTCGGTCACCATGTGGCTTGCCTCCTGGGCACGCTCGCTGGACTGGCGAACCACGACCGTGATCTCGTCGAGTGCGGCGGAAGTTTCCTCGAGAGCGGCGGCCTGCTGTTCGGTGCGCTTCGACAGATCGTTGGTCGCGGAGGTGAGCTGAACGGTGTTGTCATTGATCGAGTCAGTCCGGCCGCGAATGTCCGACATGGACTGGCGCAAGCTCTGCAGCGACTTGTTGACGTTAGCCTGCAGCTCGGCGAAGACACCGCGGAACTGGCCGCTCATCTCCTGCGATAGATCGTTGGCCGCCAGGCTTCCAATCACGCGGTTGGTCTCTGACACGCCGGTCTCGACGGATCCGAGGAGTTCGTTGATATTGGCCGCGAACCGGTTGAGGTTGGCGTCCTGATAATCCTTTTCGATGCGACGTGAGAAATCGCCCTCGGCAGCAGATGCGACCACTGCAGCCATGCTTGTCTGCAAATCGTCGCTCTTGGCGCGCATGGCGCTTTCCTGGGCGTTAAGACGCTGAACCGAGAGCCCGTTCTCCTTGAAGACCTCGACTGCAGCAGCCATCTCGCCGATTTCATCCGGGCGGCCGCTATAGGGGATTTCTGTCGAGTAATCGCCGCCGGCAATTCCGTTCATCGCTTCCGTCACTCGGCGGATCGGGCGGCTCAGGTGATTAACGCCGATATGCATCCCGAGGCCGGCGCCAATCGCAACCGCCAGCAGCGTGACGCTGGAGATCAGCATCATCATCGTGCTTTGGAACGAGGCAAGGCTGTTGGTCATCGTCTCGAGTTCGGCAAGGTCTGCCTCAACCACAGCGTCGATATCGGCCTGGAAGGCCTTGCGGTTGGCACGGTTGGCCTCGTTATTGCCCTGAGCACTAGCGTCCTGCGGACCAACCTCGACGCCGAGGCGGGCGGTTTCTGCACGGAACGTCCTGAACTCGGCAGACTTGGCAACCATTGCATCGAATGTGGCCTTCTGAGCCTCAGGCACCAGCGGCTTCCACTTGGCGATGGCGGCATCCATCTTGTCCAGGTTCTTCATGATACCTTCGGCAAAAGGCTGGGCCTTTTCGCTGGAAGCCGCCGCGTAGATTCCGCGCGATTCCATAACGACCGCCGTCACCATTCGATTGAGCCGCTCGCCGAGATAGGCGCGCTGCGAGATCTCCTGCAAAGCTGCGGATTTCGCCCCGTACTGGACCGTCACGAATATGCCCATGGCACCGATGACGACTGCCGCCGCTCCCAGGATGCCAACCAATGAATAAACCTTACCGCTGACCTTCACGTCCCTGACTCCAAATCCACGCGCACCCCGCGCGCGTTCCCGAATATTCGGAATTTAGGATTCATTGCTTAATACGTCGTTCCACCCCAAAAATCGGGGGTTTTCTCTGAAGAATTTAGGAGACGTCATCTCGCGAAGGCGCCGGGAAACCTGCCTCGGGAATCCACCCCGGCTGAGATTGACTCTTGGGACCCGCGCCCGTATAAGCCGCGCACGTTCGGAAAAGGTGCCCCGGCGCCCAATATCCGTGCGATAAACCCACGCTTATGCAGAAATGCAAATCCAAGAAGGGCCGCACACCGCGGTATTAAATAAATGTCGAAGCGTACTTTCCAGCCTTCCAAGCTTGTTCGCAAGCGCCGCCACGGTTTCCGTGCGCGTATGGCCACCAAGGGCGGCCGCCAGGTCCTCAACGCACGCCGCGCTCGCGGTCGCGCCAAGCTCTCGGCCTAAGGGCCGGACGAGCCCGACGAGATTGACGGGCCCATGACGTCCACGGACTCCAAAAATCCTGTTGGCCGGCTCAAGAGTCGGCCTCAGTTCCTCGCCGTCAGGCACGGCGAAGCGCGCAAGGGTCGCACATTCCTTTTGGAGGTGCTCGACCACAAGAATGATGCGCCGCCCCGCGTGGGCTTTACCGTTACCAAGAAACACGGCAATGCAGTAGAGCGGAACCGCATGCGGCGCAGGCTGAAAGAAGCCGTGCGACTGAATGCGGCGTTTGCAATGCAGCCGGGACACGACTATGTCATTGTCGCCCGGCGCGAGGTGCTGGACATTCCTTTCGATCAATTGTCACGACAACTGATCCACCGCATCGAAAACCGCCAGACGAATAACACCCGGTCACACAAGACCGCTCCCAGGAAAGAGTGATGCAGAACAACCGCAACTATTTCATCGCGATTGCCTTATCGGTGGTGATCGTCCTCGCCTGGCAGTTCTTCTACATGAACCCGCGCATCGAGGCCCAGCGTCAGGCGCAGGAAGCCCAGATCGCGCAGCAGCAGGCTCAGACCGAGCAGCAGGCCACCACTCCGGCCGCGACGGTCGACGGCAGCCTGCCGGCAGGCGGTGTCGCCACTGCCGAAGCCAGCCGGGAAGCCGCCGTCGCCCGCACAGCGCGCGTCGCCATCGAAACCCAAGATCTGGTCGGTTCTATCAACCTCACAGGTGGCCGTCTGGACGACCTCAAGCTGCGGCAGTATCGCGAGACCGTCGATCCGGCGAGCCCGATCGTCACGCTGTTCAATCCAGCTGAAACCCGCGACGCTTATTTTGCCGAACTCGGCTTCATCGCGGGAGAGAATGCCGGCTCCGTGCCCGGCCCGAATACCGTCTGGACCGCATCTGAAGGCGCGAAGCTGACCGAGGCTACCCCCGTCACGCTGACCTTCACCAATGAAGCCGGCCTGACCTTCACCCGCACAATCGCCGTCGATGAACACTACATGTTCACGATCGAAGACCAGATCGCAAACAATGGCACGGCTGCAGCAAGCCTTGCGCCGTATGGCCGCATCACGCGCTACAACAAGCCCACCACGCCGTCGATCTTCGTTCTGCATGAAGGCTTTCTCGGCGTTCTCGGAGCCGAAGGCAGCCTCGTCGAACACGACTATACGGATGTGGAAGAAGCCGCGATCACCAATGCCAAGGCGACCGGTGGCTGGCTTGGAATCACCGACAAGTACTGGGCCGCATCGCTGATTCCGCAGCAGACCCTGCCCTATGAGTCGCGCTTCTCGCACTTCACCGATGGTCAGGCCCGCTTCCAGGCCGACTACAAGAACGACGCGATCAGCATCCCGGCCGGCCAGAGCACTTCGGTCAAGACGCTCGTCTTTGCCGGTGCCAAGCAGGTGCCGGTCATCGACAGCTATCAGGAAAGCCTCGGCATTCCGAAGTTCGACCTGATGATCGACTGGGGTTGGTTCTACTTCATCACCAAGCCGATGTTCCACCTGATGGACTACTTCTTCCATCTGGTGGGGAATTTCGGCGTGGCCATCCTGCTCACGACCATTGTCGTCAAGCTGATCTTCTTCCCGCTCGCCAGCAAGCAGTACGCCTCCATGGCCAACATGAAGCGCGTCCAGCCGAAGCTGGAAGAGCTGAAGACGAAATACGCCGACGACCGCATGGGCCTGCAGCAGGCGATGATGGCACTCTACAAGGAAGAGAAGATTAATCCGGTGGCCGGCTGTTGGCCGGTGCTCCTGCAGATCCCGGTCTTCTTCGCCCTTTATAAGGTCATCTACGTCACGATCGAAATGCGCCATGCGCCATTCTTCGGCTGGATCCAGGATCTTTCGGCACCCGACCCGACGAGCTTCATCAACCTCTTCGGCCTGTTGCCCTTTGAATCCCCGACCTTCCTGCATCTCGGCGTCTGGCCAATCATTATGGGCGTCACCATGTGGCTGCAGATGCGCATGAACCCGACGCCGCCGGATCCGACCCAGGCGATGCTGTTCAACTGGATGCCCGTCATCTTCACCTTCATGCTCGGCACTTTCCCCGCCGGTCTGGTGATCTACTGGGCATGGAACAACACGCTGTCGATCCTGCAGCAGGCCCTGATCATGAAGCGCCACGGCGTGGAAATCGAATTGTTCAAGAATATCGGCAAGATGTTCCGGCGAAAGTCCGCCGCGACCAAGTGACGAACAGAAGCCCCGGCCGCGCCGGGGCTTTCTCTTTTTTAGAACGAGACCCGCCGATGACCGACACCTCCGCTCCCTCCACCCGCGCCTGGCTCGGGATCGCGCTCGTTGCCGGTTCTGCACTGGCCTGGAGCTACGGGGGCGCGATCCAGCGTTTCATCGGCGTTGATGACGGCTGGACGATCGTCTTCTGGCGCTGTCTGTTTGCGGGGCTTTTCCTGCTCACCTTCATGCTGATCCGAGACCGAATCGACGGGACGATCCGCCTGTTTCGTGCCATGGGCTGGCCCGGCTTCTTCATCGCCGTCGGCTTTGCACTCGTCTCCACCTTCTTCGTCCTCGCCGTCTCCATGACACCGGTTGCGAATGTCGTGCTGTTCATGGCGTCCATCCCGCTGTTTGCCGCACTTCTGGCGCGGGTGGTGCTCGGCGAACCGATCACCCCGGTCACCTGGGGCGCGATCCTTGCCGTCTTCCTCGGCGTCGGCATCATGGTCTCCGCCTCGATCGGCGAAGGCGGCTCGATCCTCGGACTCACGCTTGCTGCCGCCATCCCGGCAATCTTCGCCTGCATGACAGTGTTGACCCGCCGTTATCCCGGCATCCGCATGACGCCGGCGGCCTGCGCTGGCTCCTTCATCGCGTCGGCGATTGCCGCCACCCAGGCCGGCGCCTTTGCCGTCGGCGGACAGGACCTCGCGCTGCTGTTCTGCTTTGGGGCGCTCAATCTAGGCCTCGGCATGGCGCTCTATGTCACGGGTGCCCGCATGATCCCTTCCGCGCTTGCCGCACTCATCGGCACCGCAGAGATGATCCTCGCGCCGGTCTGGATGGTCCTCTTCCATAACGAGATCCCCTCCGGGCGCACGATCCTTGGCGGCGCGCTCGTCATGGCGGCCCTGTTCACCTATCTGATCAGTCATGCGCGGCAGACGTCGCGGCCGAACCCAACCCAGGCTGCTTGACTTTCCGGGCCAAAACCCGGATCTGTCCGGCTCAAGAAAGGCCAGCCCCATGACCGAACCGCACGACAAGCCCGACCAGCCGCTCTTCGGCCGCCCCTGGATCTTCATCCGCGGCGTGCCCTCGATGAAATTCCTGCCGCCGGAAGGCCCGCTTGAAGTCGCCTTTGCCGGACGCTCGAATGTCGGCAAGTCGTCGCTGATCAATGCTCTTGTCGGCCAGAAGGGACTGGCCCGCACGTCGAACACGCCGGGTCGCACCCAGGAACTCAACTATTTCGTGCCGGACGGCTATTCCGGCGAAGGCGGCGACCTGCCGCCGATGGCGTTGGTCGATATGCCGGGATACGGCTATGCGCAGGCGCCCAAGGAACATGTCGATGCCTGGACGAAGCTCGTCTTCGACTATCTTCGGGGCCGCGCGACGCTGAAGCGCGTCTATGTGCTGATCGACAGCCGCCATGGCCTGAAGAAGAACGACGACGAAGTCTTGTCGTTGCTCGACAAGGCCGCAGTGTCCTACCAGATTGTCTTGACCAAGACCGACAAGATCAAGGCGCCGGGCGTCCTCAAGCTGATTGCGGAGACGCAGGAGAAAATCAAGAAGCGGCCCGCCGCCTTCCCGGTCGTGCTGTCGACCTCGTCTGAAAAAGGTGACGGCCTCGACCAATTGCGCGGAGCAATCAGCGAGGCCGTCGGTCGGAGCCTTTGACGCTCAGGCTCCGATGAGGTCGGCCCTGTCAGGCGGAGACCGGGCCGGACCGTCGTTCCTTACATCTTCGGCAGGATCACCGCGTCGACAACGTGGATCACGCCATTGGACTGCTTGACGTCAGCGATGGTCACGGTCGAGACGCCGCCGTTTTCGTCGGTCAGCGTTACCTTGCCATCGGCAGCCTTGCCCTTCAGCACGCAGCCGCCCACGGTGGTAACATCGGCTTCGCCGCCATTATCGGAGATCATCTTGACGAGCGCGTCCGACATCACGTCGGCAGCGACCACGTGGCAGGTCAGGACCTTCGTCAGCTGTTCCTTGTTCTCAGGCTTCAAGAGCGTGTCGACCGTGCCAGCCGGCAGCTTTGCGAAGGCGTCATTGGTGGGGGCAAAGACCGTGAACGGACCGGCACCCGAGAGCGTCTCGACGAGACCGGCTGCCTGGACGGCGGCAACCAGCGTCGTGTGGTCCTTCGAGTTGACGGCGTTTTCGACAATGTTCTTGGTTTCGAGCATCTCACCACCGCCGACCATCGGATTGGCGGCATAGGCTGCGGCAGCGCCGGCCAGGATGGCTGCGGAGAAAGCGAGGGGGCGAAGAGCGGTCTTGAACATTACGGTTTCCTCTTATCCTTGGTGTTCTCGATCGTGTCCCAGAGTTTCGGGCGGGACACCGGGTTGGTTCCTCAGTGGGAACAGAACCAAGGACGGAAGCGCGTTCAGACAAGTTTCAGGCGGCGCGAAAAATTCGGCCGACTGGCGATCAACGGGATGATTTTAAAACGGAATTTCTTCGTCAGGGACGAACTTCGCCGAGCGCCACGACCGGGCCGGTCGCCTGCCCCGTCGGCGATCCGCCGAAAGGCTCAAGGCTGACGGCGAGCACAACGCCGCTGGTCAGCCGAGCCCGGAGATCCTGCGGCACATCCAGCTCCCCCTGCCCCGTTTGCGGCAGAACACCGAGCGAAACCGGTGCCTCTTCTCCTTCGACCAGCCAGAGCTCCAGCGATTTTCGATCGGTCCCACCGCTCGCAACTGGTGTCACGGAGAGTCGCCCCGAAGCTCCGTCGTAGCGGGCATGCAGCGCGATCGCCTGGTTGTCACCGGCCAATTCTGCCGTTAACGCCGCCTGCGGTTTCGGTCGGATTTGCTCTGCATAATCAAGGCCGATCACGAGTCCGAGCAACGCGATCGAAGCAAAGCTCAATCCGCGCCATAGCGTCAGCGAGTTCCACAGACCGCCGTTGATTGCCGCCACCGCAGCCGGTGACGCAAAAAGCCGTTCCTCGATCTTCGACAGCAACTGATCCGGGGGCGTCACCTCCGCGTAATCATCGTTGAACTGGGTGAGGTTCTCCTCCCAGCGCTTGACCATGGCGGCGAACTGCCGGTCGTGGCGCAGACGTGCGTCCACCTTCTGCCGCTCCGTGCCGCTCAGGACACCGAGGACATATTCGCCCGCGAGAACCTCGTCCCGCGACCGGTCTCCCTTGCTCTGGTCAGGCGTGCTCATCCATGCACTCTCTCAGTTTCAAAAGGCTACGCCGCAGCCATGTGCGCATCGTATTCAGCGGAACCGCGAAATGCTCCGCCAGTTCCTGGTATGACAGCCCCTCCACATAGGCCTGGCGGACGGCAAGCGCCCGATCAGGATCCAATGCCTCCAGGCATGTGTCAATGCGTCCGCCCTCGGAGCGCAGCACGGCGTGCTGTTCCGGGTCGGGCGAAAGATCTGCCAGGTCGAGTGCCGCCTCGATATCCTCTCCCTGCGGTCGGCGCGCCCTCAGGCGGTCGATGCAATGGTAGCGGACGATGGCGCAGAGCCAAGGATAGGCCTTTTCACCGTCGCCCGTATAGCTGCCGGCCTTGTGCCAGATCTTGATAAACACATCCTGGAGCGCCTCTTCGGCCTCTCCCCTGTCTTTCAGCATACGGATGCAGATGGCGAAAAGTTTCGCAGAGACCTTGCGATAGAGCAAGGAAAAGGCGGCGCGGTCCCGCATCGCTATCCGGGCCAGCAAACCGCCGATGTCGTCGCGTTCCATTCAGCCCCCTCACACAGTCGGCCATGATATAGAGCGGCATCTTCGGCGGACAATGCGACGAGACGAAGAAGCATGTCATCTCCCGCTTATATTGCGGCCCGATTATTCCATCGCGGCGGCACATGCGCTAAAAGGCCGCGATCCAGAATGAGGTTATGCGATGACGGCTTCCGAAAGCGAAACCCAGGCCCGGCTACTCGCCCAGGCCCTGCCCTTCATGCAACGCTATGAAAACAAGACCATCGTGGTCAAATACGGCGGCCATGCCATGGGCAATCCCGAGCTGGGCAAGGCGTTTGCCGCCGATATCGCGCTTTTGAAGCAGTCGGGCGTCAACCCGATCGTCGTGCATGGCGGCGGGCCGCAGATCGGCGCGATGCTCGCCAAGATGGGTATCGAATCACGCTTCGAAAACGGCCTTCGCGTCACCGACCAGAAGACGGTCGAAATCGTCGAGATGGTGCTCGCCGGCTCGATCAACAAGGAAATCGTCGCGCTGATCAATCAGACCGGCGAATGGGCCATCGGACTTTGCGGCAAGGACGGCAACATGGTCTTTGCCGAAAAGGCGCAGAAGAAGGTCCGGGATCCCGACAGCAATATCGAGCGGGTCCTTGATCTCGGATTTGTCGGCGAGGTGGTCGAGGTTGACCGCACGCTGCTCGACCTGCTCGCCCGCTCCGAGATGATCCCAGTCATTGCCCCGGTCGCGCCGGGCCGCGACGGCCATACCTACAACATCAATGCGGACACCTTTGCCGGCGCCATCGCCGGTGCGCTGAATGCCTCGCGCCTGCTGTTCCTCACGGATGTCCCGGGCGTGCTCGACAAGAACGGACAGCTGATCAAGGAACTCTCGGTCGCCGAGGCCCGTGCCCTGATCAAGGACGGCACGATATCGGGCGGCATGATCCCGAAGGTCGAGACCTGCATCGAGGCGATCCAGGCCGGCGTTCAGGGCGTCGTCATCCTGAACGGCAAGACCGCCCATTCCGTGTTGCTCGAACTCTTCACCGAGACCGGCGCCGGAACGCTGCTCGTCCCCTGATGTTATGATCTAACCTGCTGCCGGTCACTCGATCGGCAGCGGACGCTCCAGTTTCTCGCTTCCGGGGGTGACGGTGCGCATCGACAGGACCGCGATCAGCACGACTGCGTAGGCGACGAAGTTGTAGATGAGGCCGAGGCTCATTCCCTCGGCATAAGCCTCTTTACCCGCAATGCCCGCTGCTGCGTTCCTCGCCAGATCGGAAAAGAAGATCTCGCTGACGATGGCGATCCCCAGCGCACTGCCCACCTGCTGGATCGCCTGGAGCGCGCCCGATCCGCCACCGGCATCCTGTGGCGGCACGCCCGCCAGCACCAGTTGGAACATCGGTGCGATCGCGATGCCCATGCCAAGACCGCTCAGCAGGAACCATGGCAGGAGTGCCATGCGATCGACGGCCTCACCCACGGACTGAATTTCCATTCGCAACAGGCCCATGCCGACGATCACCATGAGAACGCCAATCACGACGCGGATGCGCGGCGCAATGCTGCCAAGGCGGCCGGAGATGAGAGAGGCGACGAAGATGCCGACGGAAAAGGGCACGGTCGTCAAACCCGATTGCAGGGGAGTTAGGCCATACCCCTGCTGCAGGAACATTGCGAGGATCAGGAAGAAGCCGGGCAGCGTCGAGAAGAAGGTCGCCGTCATCAGCGAGCCGATTACATAGTTTCGGTTCTTCATCAGCGCGACCGGCAGAAGCTCCGGCGCCTTCAGACGATGCTGGCGCCGCTCCCAGAGACCGAAAGCGACAGCAGAAGGAACAGCCATCCCGATCATCAGGAAGCACCAGGCAGGCCAGCCAAATCCCCGGCCCTCGATCAGCGGAAAGATGACACAGAAGATCGTGACGGCGGCAAGCGCAATCCCGCCGAAATCGTTCTTCAGGCCGGGCTTGGGCGGAAAGGCCGGGATCAGCCGCCAGCCGAGCAGGATCGCTGCAATGCCGACAGGAATGTTGATCAGGAAAATCGGCCGCCAGCCGAGGTCGAAGAGGTCGAGCGCGATCAGCCAGCCGCCAAGGATCGGCCCCGATACGGCAGCGAGACCGGCACTCAGACCAAATAGCGAAAAGGCCGCCGCCCGCTCCTTCGGCGGAAACATCATCTGCGCGATCGCCAGGACCTGCGGCGTCATCACGGCAGCGCCTGCTCCCTGCAGCAGGCGAGCGGCGACCAGCCAGCCGATGTCAGGCGAGAGGCCGCAGAGCAGAGAAGCAAGTGTGAAGGCGGCGGCGCCAACCAGAAACACCTGCTTCTTGCCTCGGACATCCCCCAGCCGGCCAAATGGCAGAAGCCCGAGCGCAAAGACCAGCACATACCCCGCAACCACCCATTCGATCTGGCTTGAGGTCGCGCCGAGTTCGGACTGCAGGTTCGGCAGCGCGACATTGACGATGGTGACATCGAGCAGGTTCATGAAGTTGGCGAGCATCATCACGGCGAGCGCCGTCCAGCGCTTGGGATATGGATGCGAGGCGTCGGCGCGAGCGTCGTTTGCGGCGGGTATCTTGGCGTGCATATGTGTCTCCCTGCCCTCGGCGCGCTTGTGCCCTCCGGTGTATCGCGCCGCGGGATGGGTCGCAACGGGCAAGGATGTCCGTCATGGGGAGGCGGCGCCCCCGCTCCCCTTGCGGGAGAGGATGGAAAATAGAAGGCTTACGCGAGCGAAAGCCGCCTAAACTTCAGATTTCCCCGGTGAGGGGGTCAGTACTGCCGGCACTATGAACGACCCCCCGCTTGCGATCCCCACAAGGGGGAGATGCCCCCTCACACCAGAACCAGAAGCACCACGCCCAAGACGATCAGCACGCATCCGGCAATCTCCAGCCGATTGATGCGCTCCTTGAAGAACAGTACCGAAGAGGCAAAGGTGAAGAGCATCTCGACCTGGGCCAGCGCCTTCACCACGGCCACCTGTTGCAGGGTCATCGCCGTAAACCAGCCGAAGGAGGCGGTGGCGCCGACGAAACCGACGAGTGCGCTTACCTTCCATGCGGAACGGACGCGGGTGAGCTCTGCGCGGTCGCGCCAGGCCATCCAGAACAGCATCGCGAGAGTCTGGATGGTGATGACAACGCAGAGCGTATAGCCAGCTTGAACAAGTGCGTCGGGCGCTGGCAGGCTCGGCGCCAACGACAGCGAGGCGGTGCGATAGGCAATCGCGGATATTCCGAAGAAAAAGCCGGAGGCGAGACCGATCAGTGCCGTGCGGCTGGTGACCGAGATGACGAGGCTCAAGGGGGTAAAGGTCGTGCGGGCTACCGAGATCAGCATGACGCCTAGAATGGATACGAGGATTGCCGCTGCGGTGCCAAGGTCGATTGTTTCGCCGAACAGGATCAGCGCCAGAAGTGCGGCTTGGGCCGGTTCGGTGCGCGAATAGGCGGTACCGACGGCAAAGTTTCGAAAGGAGAAGAGATGCACCAGGAGGAAGGTGGCCGAGATCTGTGCAAGCGCGCCAATGACAGCCCAGATCGCAAAGCTTGACCCCGGAACCGGCAGCGGACGGCTAAGGCCAAGATGCAGGATGGCGAGATAGAGGAAGGCGAAGGGCAGGCCGAAGCCGAAGCGCACGAAGGTGGCACCCGTCGTGCCCATGCGCCCTTTCAGATGTTTTTGCAGCGTCGAGCGCATATTCTGCAGAAAGGCACTGCCAACGGTAATGATGGCCCAGAGTTCCATGGGAGAATGTCCAGAAAAGCCGCAGCATGGGTCGTGGCTTGCGGCAGAAGGTCGGAGAAGGCAGCGGATTGGCCTGAGCTTACGCCTCAGATCCTGCGTGTCACGCCTGGCGCTTGCGGATCGTGCCCGAGCTTAGCGGATGAAAGCGTGCAGGCAGACGCTTGCGGTCCTGCAGGACCACCATTCGTTGGATCGCCGAAATCGCCATCTTCTTTTCCATGTTTTCCAGATAGCACTTCCCGAAGCGGCGACCAATGCTAATTAGAGGCGGCGTGCCCTGCATAGATGACCGTCCCATACCTGCCCCAAGAGGACCTGATGAACACCCCAGCCAAGACCCCCTCGCCTGCCGATTTCGCCCATGTGCGCGACTGGGTCTTCGATCTCGACAACACGCTCTATCCGCATCACATCAACCTCTTCGCGCAGATCGACACAAACATGACCGCCTTCGTCGCGGAGATCCTGCAGATGGAGCCGGCCGAGGCGAAGCTTCTGCAGAAGCGCTACTACCACGAGCACGGCACGACACTGGCGGGGCTGATGCTGCATCACAAGGTCGATCCGAACGCATTTTTGGAACGTGCGCACGCGATCGACTATTCGGCGCTGATTCCGGACGAGGCGCTTGGTTCGGCGATCAAGCAGTTGCCGGGACGCAAGTTCATCTTCACCAATGGCACGGTCGCCCATGCCGAAGCCGCCGCCCGGGCGCTCGGCATTCTTGATCATTTCGACGACATCTTCGACATCGTCGCTGCCGACTACGTGCCGAAGCCGGCGGGCGCCACTTACGACAAGTTTGCGAGCCTCAACCGGATCGACACGAAACATGCGGCGATGTTCGAGGACCTGCCACGTAATCTGATGGTGCCGAAGGCGCTCGGGATGAAGACTGTGCTGCTCGTGCCGCGCAATCTGGACACCGCCATCCTCGAGACATGGGAGCGGGTCGAGCATATCGATGCCGAGACCGTCGATTACCTGACCGACGATCTCACGACCTTCCTGCAGATGCTGCTGGCGCAGGAGAGCTGAGCGGAAGCTTACCAAAGTTTCATGCAGCTTACCGAGAGTTAAGTAGGTTGCTGCCGCTGCTGCCGCTACGGTCATCCCATCGAAGCAGACACCCGAAAGGATACCCGAATGAACGGCAAGACCCTGACGCTGGCCGCCGTGGCAGCCTCTCTCCTCCTCGGCACGACGGCCGGTGGCGCCTTTGCGCAGGACCGCGGCGAACGCCGTGGCCCAGGCCGTGGTGGTTCGGAAGTCATGTTCGTGCAGATGCTGCAGCAGCACGACACCAACAAGGACGGCAAGATCAGCAAGGAAGAAGCGATGGCCGCGGGAACCGCGATGTTCACCGCTGCAGACGCCGACAAGGATGGCGTGCTTACGCCGGGCGAGATGCGCAAACATCGTGAAGCCATGCGCGAAGAGCACAGGGCGGCCATGCAGGCCATGCGTGCCGAGCGCCAGGCGGCACGCGAAGCCGCGAAGGCCGATGCTCCGACACCGCCTCCGGGTGATGGAGCCCAGGAGCAGGCGATGAATGGCGAGGGCCCGGACGGCGACGGCATGGGTCCGGGAGCCATGGAGTCACGGGGCGAAGGCCGCGAAGGCAAGGGGCCACACGGGAAACGTCACGGCTGGCACAATGAACGTGCCGAACGCGGCGAGAAGCGCGGTGGTCCGGACGGCATGCGCGGCGCAGGTCGCCTGATGCGCGTGGCCGATACCGACGAGAACGGCCAGATCAGCTTGGCGGAAGCGACCACCATGGCCGAAAAGATGTTCGACCGGATGGACCGCAACAAGGACGGCTTCATCAGCGCCGAAGATATGCCTAAGCGGCCGGTCATGTTCCGTTGATCGTCCAGATCAGCTCTATCGGAAACTGTGGCGGCCCCTATGGGGCCGCTTCTTCGTTGAGGTCGTAGAAGTCTGCAATGATCTGCCAGGCTTCCTCTGCCGTTTCGGCGAAATGGAAGAGATCGAGATCTTCAGGCGCGATCGTGCCAAAGGCGGCGAGCGCCTCGAAATTGATGATGTCCTCCCAGAAGGCGCGGGAGAAAAGAATCAACGGAATCGGCGCCATGCGCTTGGTCTGGATAAGAGTGATCGTCTCGAAGAACTCGTCCAGCGTTCCAAACCCGCCGGGGAAGATGGTGATTGCCTTCGCGCGCATGAGGAAGTGCATCTTGCGGATCGCGAAATAATGGAAGTTGAAACTCAGCTCCGGCGTCACATAGGGGTTGGGTGCCTGCTCGTGGGGCAGCACGATGTTGAGGCCGATCGATGGCGCGCCGACCTCCGCCGCACCCCGATTGCCTGCCTCCATGACGCCTGGACCACCGCCGGTCACGACCACATATTCCTTGTAATCGCTGATGACGGCCTGCTTCGAGCACAGCTGCGCAAACTTGCGGGCCTCTTCGTAATAGACGGAGGCATTTTCCAGGTTCTTCTTCTGGATGTCATTCTTCGCTGCCCAAGCGGCCTCGCCCGGAGCTGGGATGCGCGCGCCACCGAACATCACTACGGTCGACTTGATGCTGCGCTCGGTGAGGATCATCTCCGTCTTGAGCAATTCAAGCTGCAGGCGGACCGGGCGAAGCTCCTCGCGGCAGAGGAACTCCTCATCGACATAGGCAAGCGTATAGGACGACGATACCGATTGTGGCGTGCGTGGGATAACCTCAGCGGTCTGCCTGTCGGTCGAGCTGTCCTTCAGCGGATCCCAGGATCCGTCCTTGCGCCTGTGCTTGCCATTCTTCCACCTTGCCATGCCTCTTCCTTTCCAACGCGCGGAGCGTCTGCGGCTGTTTTCTTCCAGCCCTTTATGCGCTAGAGCTTTGCGCGAATTTTCGATCAGATCTGATCGTTTCCATCCCCACGGTAGACAACGAAGTTTAAGGAATCCAGATGAGCGCCTCCGATCTCACCCAGCTCGAACACGTTATCGAAGCGGCGTTCGACAATCGCGATACCGTCACCACGGCGACCAAGGGCGAGATCCGCGATGCCGTCGAGACGGCGCTCAACCTTCTGGACAGCGGCCAGGTCCGCGTCGCAGCCCGCGGCGAAGACGGCACATGGGCCGTGCATCAGTGGCTGAAGAAGGCCGTGCTCCTCTCCTTCCGCCTGAACGACATGGAAGTCGTCAAGGGCGGTCCCGGTGCATCTACCTGGTGGGACAAGGTGCCGTCGAAATTCGAACGCTGGGGCGAAAGCGAATTCCGCTCGGCCGGCTTTCGCGCCGTTCCCAATGCCGTCGTCCGCCGCTCGGCTTACATTTCCAAGGGCGTCGTCCTGATGCCGTCCTTCGTCAACCTTGGCGCCTATGTTGGTGAAAACACCATGGTCGACACCTGGGCAACCGTCGGCTCCTGCGCCCAGATCGGTGCGAACGTCCACCTTTCCGGCGGCGTTGGCATCGGCGGCGTGCTTGAGCCGCTGCAGGCCGGCCCGACGATCATCGAGGACAACTGCTTCATCGGCGCGCGTTCGGAAGTGGTCGAAGGCTGCATCATCCGTGAAGGCTCCGTGCTCGGCATGGGCGTTTATATCGGCAAGTCGACCAAGATCGTTGATCGTGCCACCGGCGAAGTGATGTATGGCGAAGTGCCGCCCTACTCCGTCGTCGTTGCCGGCTCGATGCCCTCGGGCAATGCCGTCATGGCGAATGGTATGGCCGCGCCGCATCTCTACTGCGCCGTCATCGTCAAGCGCGTCGACGAAAAGACCCGCTCGAAGACGGGCATCAACGAGTTGCTGCGCGACTGATCGCTGATGGCGGAGCCGGGGCGTGAGATATCTGTGGGCTGGGCGCTCTTCCTGTGGGACGGGCGCATTGGCCGGAGCATCTTCATCCTCGGCACGCTGTTCTGGATGATGACGAACGCGGCTGTAATCGCGTTCGTGACGGGGTCGGACGAGATCTCGCCTGGCTCGTTTTCGCTTTTCCTCACTACTGCCGGCCTCTCACTCCTCTCCCTGCTGATGCTGGGCACGAAGAGGCTGCATGACATCGGCATGCCCGGGATAGCAGCCACGCTGCTCGTCATTCCAGCCTTCTCGCTTATCGCCTTCTTTCTGCTCTGCGTCTGGCCCTCATCCAGCAATGCCAATCGCTATGGACCAGCGGCAAACGAGCGCGCCGGCTGAGCCGCTTGCATGGGTGACAGGCTCTCCCGGATCGGTTAAGTCTCGCTGATCCTCAAGACGCCCTTCCGGCTCTGAACCGGCATGCGGCCATTCCCGTACCAGTGTTCATGACAGTTACAAATCCCATCGACGTCCTCCAGGCCCTTATCCGCTGCCCCTCCGTCACGCCTGCCGAAGGCGGCGCGCTGGGAGTGCTGGAAAGTCTGCTGTCGCCGCTCGGCTTCAAGGTTGACCGAATGGTCGCAAGGGACGAGGGTACGCCTGATATCGAGAACCTCTATGCCCGGGCTGGATCCGAGGGACCGCACCTGATGTTTGCCGGGCATAGCGATGTCGTGCCCGTCGGCGCGGAAAGCGACTGGAGTGCAGGCCCCTTCTCCGGTGATATCCGTGACGGCATGCTCTATGGCCGTGGGGCCGTGGACATGAAGGGCGGCATTGCCTGCTTCATTTCTGCCTATGCGCGGCTCGTGGAAGCCGGCAAGGTGCCGAAAGGCTCCGTCTCGCTGCTGATCACGGGCGACGAGGAAGGACCTGCTGTCAACGGCACGGTGAAGCTCCTGGAATGGGCTGCGAACCGCGGCGAGCGCTGGGACGCCTGCCTGGTGGGCGAGCCGACCAATCCCGACACCCTTGGCGACATGATCAAGATCGGCCGGCGCGGTTCGGTCTCCGGCACCGTCACCGTCAAGGGCGTGCAGGGCCATGCGGCCTATCCGCATCTCGCCGACAACCCGGTGCGCGGGGCGCTGTCGCTGGCCAGGAGCCTGATGTTTCCGGCCTTCGATCAGGGCACGGAGAACTTCCAGCCGTCAAACCTGGAGGTCACCACCATTGATGTCGGCAATGTCGCAACCAATGTCATTCCGGCATCTGCGCGCTTCAAATTCAATATACGCTTCAATGACCTCTGGACTGCCGATAGTGTCAAGGCAGAGATCGTTCGCCGACTGGATGCCGCCGCTCTCGATCCCGAGCTTCGACCCGACCGGTCGGCGATCGGCTATGAGATTGTGTGGTCAGAGCGGCCGAGCCATGTTTTTCTGACCCGCAACAATGCATTGATTGCCTCGCTCTCAGGCGCGATCGAAACGGTGACTGGCAAGACACCGAAGCTCTCGACGACGGGCGGCACCTCGGATGCGCGCTTCATCAAGGATTACTGCCCCGTCGTGGAGTTCGGCCTTGTCGGCCAGACAATGCACATGGTCGATGAGCGGGTCGCGGTCTCGGATCTGGAAACGCTGACCGTGATCTACCAGACCTTCATCGAACAGTGGTTCGCCCATGCCTACGCTTAAGGAGGTCGAGTTCTACCTGAAGGGGCTCTGGCTGCTGTTCAAGCAGGATCCAGAAGGGTTTTCCTATCTCGATCTCACCGACCGCGGCGCAATACGTTCCTTCTGGTCGATCCTCTGGGCGCTGCCGGCGATCCTGATCTCCTTTGCCTGGTGGCGTCTTCTCTATCTGCAGCGGCTGCCGGACGGCACCGGGATCGACACTGTCTTCTTTTTCCGCCTGGCGCTGATCGAAGCATGCAACTGGCTGTTTC
>JBKBON010000015.1:0-103448 GCA_046294755.1 Allorhizobium sp.
ACAAGGAAGGCCTGATCTATCGCGGCAAGCGGCTGGTCAACTGGGATCCGAAGTTCGAAACCGCGATTTCCGACCTCGAGGTCGAGAACAAGGAAGTTGAAGGCCATATGTGGCACTTCAAATATCCGCTCGCGGGTGGAGAGACCTACACCTATGTCGAGAAGGACGAGGACGGCAACGTCACCTTCGAGGAAGAGCGCAACTACATCTCGATCGCCACCACGCGTCCGGAGACCATGCTCGGTGACGGCGCGGTTGCCGTTCATCCCTCGGATGAGCGCTATGCGCCGATCGTCGGCAAGCTCTGCGAGATTCCAGTCGGCCCTAAAGAGCATCGCCGCCTGATCCCGATCATCACCGACGAATACCCGGACCCAAAGTTCGGCTCGGGCGCGGTGAAGATCACCGGTGCGCACGACTTCAATGACTATCAGGTCGCCCGCCGAAACAAGATCCCGCTCTATCGCCTGATGGACACTCAGGCGAAGATGCGTGACGACGGCGAGGATTATGCCGTTTATGCAGCGCGCGCTCTGGAGATTGCCAAGACCGGCCATCTGCCGAACGAAGCCGAGGTCGACGACATCAACCTCGTTCCCGACGAGTATCGTGGTCTCGACCGCTATGAGGCCCGCAAGCGCATCGTCGATGCGATCAATGCCGAAGGCCTCGCCGTCACGGTGAAGGACGCGGAAGGCAACGATGTGCCTTTCGTCGAGAACAAGAAGATCATGCAGCCTTTCGGCGACCGCTCCGGCGTCGTCATCGAGCCGATGCTGACCGACCAGTGGTTTGCCGACGCCAAGACGCTGGCCGAGCCGGCGATTGCTTCCGTTCGCGAGGGGCGTACCAACTTCGTCCCGAAGAACTGGGAAAAGACCTACTTCGAATGGATGGAAAACATCGAGCCCTGGTGCATCTCGCGCCAGCTCTGGTGGGGCCATCAGATTCCCGCCTGGTATGGACCGGATGGTCAGGTCTTCGTCGAAAAGACCGAGGAAGAGGCGCTCGACGCTGCTGTCCAGCATTACCTCGCCCATGAAGGCCCGTGGAAGGCCTGGGTTCAGGAGAAGCTCGAGAACTTCGCACCCGGCGAGATCCTGACCCGCGATGAGGACGTTCTTGACACCTGGTTCTCCTCCGCGCTCTGGCCCTTCTCCACGCTCGGCTGGCCCGACGAGACGCCGGAACTGGCGAAATATTACCAGACCGACGTTCTCGTCACCGGCTTCGACATCATCTTCTTCTGGGTCGCCCGCATGATGATGATGGGCCTGCACTTCATGAAGGACGAGGACGGCAACCCGGTGGAGCCCTTCCACACGGTCTATGTGCATGCGCTGGTTCGCGACAAGAACGGCCAGAAGATGTCGAAGTCGAAGGGCAACGTCATCGACCCGCTGGAGTTGATCGACGAATATGGCGCGGACGCGCTGCGTTTCACGCTGGCGATCATGGCAGCCCAGGGCCGCGACGTGAAGCTCGATCCGGCCCGCATCGCCGGCTACCGCAACTTCGGCACCAAGCTCTGGAATGCCACACGGTTTGCCGAGATGAACGGTGTGAAGGCTGATCCGTCCTTCTTGCCCGAGGCGACGTCGCTTGCGATCAACCGCTGGATCCTGACCGAACTGGCGCGCACCGAGGCCGAGGTCACCGAGGCAATCGAGAGCTACCGCTTCAATGATGCGGCGAGCAGCCTCTATCGCTTCGTCTGGAACCAGTTCTGCGACTGGTACCTGGAACTCTTGAAGCCCGTCTTCATGGGTGAGGACGAGGCAGCAAAGAGGGAAGCGCAGGCCTGCGGGGCCTATGTGCTCGAACAGATCTACAAGCTGCTTCATCCCTTCATGCCCTTCATGACCGAAGAGCTCTGGGCGCATACGGCAGGCGAGGGCGCTTCGCGCGACACCCTGCTCTGCCATGCTGACTGGCCGGCGCCGGAGTTCTCGGACGAGAACTCGGCGGCCGACATCAACTGGCTGATCGATCTGGTCACCGGCATCCGTTCGGCGCGTTCGGAAATGAACGTGCCGCCGGGCGCCGTCGCCCCGCTCGTTGTTGTGGGCGCCAATGGCGTGACGCAGGAACGCCTGATCCGTCACGATGCGGCGATCAAGCGGCTTGCCCGCGTGGAGACGATTACTGTCGCCGACGTCGCGCCGAAGGGGGCGGCCCAGATCGTCGTCGGAGAGGCGACGGCCTGCCTGCCGCTGGGGGCCTTGATCGACCTGTCGGCGGAGAAGGCGCGCATCGAAAAGGCGATTGCCAAGGTTGACCAGGAAATGGCCCGCATTGCTGGCAAGCTGAACAACGAGAAGTTCGTCGCCAACGCAAACCCGGAGGTGGTCGCTGCCGAGCGGGAGCGTTACCAGGAGCTCGAGGTGCAGAAGGCAAGCCTGGAGACCGCTCTGAAGCGGGTCCTGGAGGCCGGCTGATCTCCAAAATTGTCAGGAATGAAATTCTAAAGGCCGGATCTTGCATCCGGCCTACGGTTTTTTGCGTTGCACCATGGTTTGCACCCAGTTTTCGTTGCGCCGCATAACGATTCCGCCCGATATCTTCACCTTCAAGGCGAGTTCGACATTGTCATGAGCGGAGAAGCTGCGATTTTGCGTTCTGCCGATGATCGACGGCGTTGTTGCCTATGTGCAACGCATGTCCTCTAGAGTGGTATAAAATTCCATAATCCCTACACCGAGGCCCCGAGAGCGGAAGAATGATCCAATTCGACTGCGTTTTGACGTGCGCGTAAGGACGATTACGTAAAAATTTCGGGAATGGAACAAGACTGTGACAGAGATCACCCGATTGCCATCTTGTCGCACATGTCTAGTATGGCAAATCACAGTTTTGCCGGAATTGGGGAGAGACATGGCGAACCACTTGATGAAGACAACGGCCCTCGGCCTGATCGCAGCATGCGCATTCGTGGGAGGCGCGCAGGCAGGCGGTTTCGCACGCGGTGAGGCCGACACGGACATCCTGTACGAGGATGGCACGATTGCTGGCCGCGGTGGTTGGGTTTACGTAATGCCTGATCGGTCTTTTGCGACCATCGGCGGCACAGCATCCGACGACGACGCCTACAGCGAGAACTACGGCATTCCGTCCTTCGCTGGGAAGTTCCGGGTTAGCGATAATTTCTCCTGCGCTATCACCTATACGCAGCCATTTGGCGCCAAGTCGGAATACGGAGATGACGCACAGACAGCTGACCGTAGCGCAGACATTGCCGCATTTCTGGCCGCGTCTCCAACCGATCCCGGCTATTCCGGGCTTCAGCTCACGGCAGCGGGAGGCGGCAATGCGGTCCTGAGCTCGGAGTTTGAAACGAATGAGATCGGTGGAACGTGCGCCGTGAATTTCGCGGCAGGACCTGGGAGTTTTTACATCATCGGTGGCGTTTTTTCTCAGTCGTTTGACTACACTGAGTCAAAAGATTTCGGTACGCTTAACCTTCAGGATGATTCCGCTTTTGGATATCGGCTTGGAGCCGCTTACGAAATCAAGGAATACGCACTTCGGGCCGAAATAATGTATCGGTCGCAAGTTGACCATGAGGCTTCTGGCGCTTTTACGCTGCAAAATGCGACAGTCGGGGCGCTCTTGGGCGGCTTTCCCGTTGGAACTCAGTTTTCGTCGACCAGTACTGGCTCACTCCCGCAGTCTCTTGAATTGAACCTTCAAAGTGGAATTGCTCCCGAGTGGCTCGCATTCGGCTCCATCAAGTGGACCGATTGGAGCGTTTTGCAGACGTTAAACTACAATATCACTGGATTGGGTGACCTGCAGAAGAACTTCTTCTGGCGTGACGGCTGGACGGTCACCGGTGGTGTTGGTCACCAGTTCAACGAGAAGATCTCGGGCGCTCTCAGCCTGACCTGGGATCGTGGCGTCGGTACCGGTGCCGATATCTTCTCCGACACCTGGACGCTCGGTGCAGGCGCGCAGATCAAGCATGGCCCTGGCGTTCTGCGCATCGGTGCTGCTGCCTCCTACCTGACGTCCGGCGAGCAGTCGACGGCTGACGGCGCCGACTTCGATGCGACGGCGGATGGTGACTGGGCTTACGCTCTGAGCGCCAACTACCGCATTTCCTTTTAAAAATCAGCGCACCAAACGACATCGAAGCCCGGCTTGTCCGGGCTTCTTTTGTTACCAGCCTAAGCACCCGTCTTTCAGCTTTCCGGAATGTGATGATTCTGCAACATCGGACCTATCCTTCTTGGCCAATCCGGACTGGGCCGAATTTGTCCATTTCCCGCCACAAAGGGAGAGCACCGGTAGGTGATGGACGGCAGGCGCTGGTTCCGGTGAGTGGTGTAACGAGTTTGATATGAGCCTCTGGGGCGTGAATAGGGTGCGGATTGCAATGACTTCGGTCGCTTTTGGGGGGCGATCAGCCGGTCTGGCGGATAAAATCGGAAGCGCGTCTTCGGTCGCCCCGGTCTTGCCGGAAATTCAGACTAGTCTCTCGACCATGCAAATAAGAGCAACAGGGAGTGATGACGGTTGCTATGACCGCAAATCTGGTCATGAACCGTCTATTCATCGGTTGAATGTATTCTGTAAATCGGGCGCAGGTGAACTCGCCGCACGAGCGGGCTGGGGGATCTGATGTCCATAATGACGTGGAAATTGTGCGGACCCATGCGTCTAGGTGACTGGAAGACTTCGGCGGTACTCCTGACGGCGGCTCTCTTGCTGTCTTCGAGCCCATCCGCGCGAGCCTTCGACATCAACACGGGCGTCAGCAAGGAATCCGGCCCCTTTGATCTCTTCAAATTCGGTTTCAACGCCTACAAGAAGGGTCAGAAGGAAGAAGCCGTCGAGGCCTATCGTTATGCAGCCGAGAAGGGCCACACAGGGTCGCGCTGGGCGCTGGCAAACATGTATGCCGCCGGCGACGGTGTGGTCGAGAACGACTTCGAAGCCTTCAAGATCTATGCCGAGATCGCCAATCAGGGTGTCGAGCCCGGCTCTGAGGACACGGGCTTTTTCGTCAACGCGCTCCTGTCGCTGGCGCGCTATTATCGCCAGGGGATTCCAAACAGCCCGGTGAAGGCGGATCTCGCGCAGGCCCGTCAGATCTATTTCCAGGTGGCATCCACCTTCGGGGTGCCGGAAGCGCAGTTCCAGTTGGCGCGCATGATCCTGGCCGGCGAGGGCGGGCGCGTGAATGTCCAGCAGGCAAAGAAGTGGCTGAACATGGCGCGCAAGGGCGGCCATGCTGGCGCCATGTCGATCTTCGGCAATGTGCTCTTCGAAGAGGGGCAGACGGTGCGTGGCCTCGCCTTCCTGACGGCAGCGCTCGAGCGTTGCAATCAGAAGGATTGTCCCTGGATGCAGGACCTTCAGGAGCGCGCCTTCTCGCTTGCCACGGAAGAGGATCGCCGCGTGGCGGTCGCACTTGCTCCTCAGGTGTTCGAGCAGGCCGATTGAACCTGTGAGAGAGCTTTCCAGAGACCAGAATGGGCGCCTCGGCGCCCATTTGTCTGTCTGCTCTGCGGAGTATTTCAGAAAGCGAAGTGGCCGACCACAGGTACATGGTCGGAGGGTTTTTCCCAAGCTCTGACGTGCTTCTCGATTGCTGTCGATCGCAGCCGGTCCGAGGCTTCGGGTGACAGCATCAGATGGTCGATACGGATGCCGTTGTTCTTCTGCCAGGCGCCGGCCTGATAGTCCCAGAAGGAAAAGAGCGGCGTCTCGTCGCTCGTTGCGCGCACGGCATCGACGAAACCGAGATTCTCCAGCCGACGAAAGGCGGCCCGTGTCTGGGGCAGGAAGAGCGCGTCCGTGACCCATTGGCTCGGATCCTTGGCGTCATGCGGCTCCGGGATGACATTGTAGTCGCCGGCGAGGATCAGCGGTTCCTCCAGTGCCATGCGGTCACGCGCAAAGGCTTCGAGCCGCGCCATCCAGGCGAGCTTGTAGGGATACTTGACCGGATCGTCGGATGGGTTGCCGTTCGGCAGATAGAGCGACACGACGCGCACGACGCCGCCTTCGACCGAAAAGACACCTTCGATGAAACGCGCCTGTTCATCCGTTTCGTCGCCGGGCAGGCCGCGATTCACCTCGTCTGGCTTGATCTTGGAGAGAAGCGCGACGCCGTTGAACCCCTTCTGACCGTGAGTTTCGACGTGATAGCCGAGCGCTTCGATCTCTGCGCGCGGGAAGCCCTCATCAACTGATTTGATTTCCTGCAGGCAGGCGATGTCGGGTTGTGAATCCTTCAGCCACTGGCACAGGTTTTCGATGCGTGCCTTCACGCCGTTGATGTTCCAGGTGGCTATTTTCATCATCACTCACACGGAGAAGCTGGTGCCGCAGCCGCAGCTCGCCACCGCATTGGGGTTCTTGATCTGGAAAGACTGGCCGAGCAGGTTGTCGACAAAATCGATCTCGGACCCGGCCATGTAAATGATCGACATCGGGTCGATGAGCACGGTGGCGCCATCGCGCTGGATCACGATGTCATCGCCGGCCGGCTGGCCGTCGAGGTCGAATTTGTAGGAAAAGCCGGAACAGCCGCCGCCCTCCACCGAGACGCGCAGTGCGGATTTCCCGGCGTCGGCTGCAACGATCGCCGCGATTCGCTTGGCGGCGGCTTCAGAAAGGGTGACGGTCTCGGTGCTCATTCGGCCTCCTGCCGGGTTCAAGGCCCGGTGAAAACGGTCTTGGTCTCTGCAAATCACCACATTGTCACGCAAAAGCGCGATTTTTGAAGCGGCAACGCGGCCCGAAATCCTTTGGGAACCCACGTCGCCTTGCGGCTTTGTCCGCTATAGGTATGAAGGCACAGGAGTTGCGTCAATGGGGAGCAGGCGGCACAGGCATGACGATTGATCAATCAGCACTGGGTTTCGGCACCGGGCAGCGGGCGATATACGCCACGGACCCCTGGAAAAGCCGTGGCCGCCTCTTCGAGGAGGGCGGCAGCCTGACCCGCTCGGAATTCCAGCGCGACCGCGACCGCATTGTGCATACAACCGCCTTTCGCCGTCTCAAGCACAAGACACAGGTCTTCATCGGCCCGGATGGCGACCACTACCGCACGCGTCTCACCCACACAATCGAGGTGGCGCAAATCGCCCGCGCTCTGGCGCGTGCCCTGAGGCTCGACGAGGATCTGGCGGAAGGCGTGGCGCTGGTCCATGACTTCGGCCACACACCCTTCGGCCATACGGGCGAGGATGCGCTGCATGAGGTGCTGAAGCCCTATGGTGGTTTCGACCATAATGCCCAGTCACTGCGCATCGTCACCAAGCTCGAGCGGCGTTATGCTGACTTCGACGGGCTGAACCTCACCTGGGAAGCGCTGGAAGGCCTGGTCAAGCACAATGGCCCGCTGCTGACGAAAGACGGGCAGGGGACGCGTGGCCCGGTTCCGCAGCCGATCCTCGACTATTGTGAGATCCATGATCTCGAACTGGCAAGCTTTGCCGGCCTGGAGGCGCAGGTTGCGGCGATTGCCGATGATATCGCCTACAACACGCATGACATCGATGACGGCCTGCGCTCGGGTTACCTAACCTTCGACATGCTGGAGGATGTGCCATTCCTTGCCGGCCTGATGAAGGAAGTGCGTGACCGCTATTCGCATCTCGATCCTGATCGTTTCACCCATGAGATCATGCGCCGGCAGATCACCCGAATGGTCGAAGATGTCATCGGTGTCGCGCAGCAGCGCCTGACTGACATCGAGCCGCAGAGCGTGGAGGATGTCCGGGCGGCTCCGATGACAATCGCCACCTTCTCCGATGAGATGGCCGAGACCGACAAGGCGATCAAGAAGCTCTTGTTTAGCCGCATCTACCGACATCCCGACATCATGCGTATTCGCGCCGCCGCTGCCGAGATCGTCACCGATCTCTTCAATGCCTATATGGCCGACCCGAAGCTGATGAAGAGCCACTTCTGGGTCAACCATATCTCAGGTCTCAACGATGGTCAGAAGGCCCGCCATGTCGGGGACTATCTCGCCGGGATGACCGACACCTATGCGGTGCGCACGCACCGGGAGCTGTTTGACCGGACTCCGGAATTGCGATAGGCAGCCGACAAAATTCTGAACGGACGCGGGCGGGGATCGCCTGCGCGCAGGGATAAGCCATGAACCTCTTCGCCGATTTCGAAACCCGGATCAAAGCAGCGCTCGACGAGATCGAGGCGGTGCGCGAGAAGCGCGACAGCCTCGACTTCAGCCGTATCGTGGTCGAGCCGCCGCGCGATCCGAGCCATGGCGACGCCGCGACCAATGCCGCCATGGTGCTCGCCAAGGGCATGGGCATGAACCCGCGTGCGCTGGCTGATCTCATCGGCGAGAAGCTGAAGCAGGACCCTGATATTGCCGAAGTCGGCGTGGCCGGCCCCGGTTTCATCAACATTCGCCTCTCGGTCGCTTATTGGCAGCGTCTGCTGGCGGTGATGATCCGTCAGGGTACCGATTTCGGCCGCTCGACGGTCGGCGCAGGTCACAAGGTCAATGTCGAATATGTCTCGGCCAATCCGACCGGGCCGATGCATGTCGGACACTGCCGGGGCGCCGTTGTCGGCGACACGCTGGCCAACCTTCTGGGCTTTGCCGGTTATGAGGTGACCAAGGAATATTACATCAACGATGCGGGCGCCCAGATCGAGGTGCTCGCGCGTTCCGCCTTCCTGCGCTATCGCGAGGCGCTCGGTCAGGATATCGGCGAAATTCCCGCCGGTCTTTATCCGGGTGATTATCTGGTGCCGGTGGGCAAGGCCCTGGCCGACGAATTTGGCACAAAGCTTCTGACCATGCCGGAAGAGGAGATGCTGGAGATCGTCAAGGACAAGGCCATCGATGCAATGATGGTGATGATCCGGGACGACCTTGCGACCCTCAACGTGCATCACGACGTCTTCTTCTCGGAGCGCACGCTGCATGCCGGCAATGGCGGTCGCATCCTGTCGGCGATCAATGACCTGACCTTCAAGGGGCATGTCTACAAGGGCAAGCTGCCGCCGCCGAAGGGGCAGTTGCCCGAGGACTGGGAAGACCGCGAGCAGACGCTTTTCCGCTCGACGGAAGTCGGTGACGACATCGACCGCCCGCTGATGAAGTCCGACGGCAGCTTCACCTATTTCGCCGCCGATGTTGCCTATTTCAAGGACAAGTTCGATCGCGGCTTCTCCGAGATGATCTATGTGCTCGGCGCCGACCATGGCGGTTACGTGAAGCGGCTAGAGGCTGTTAATCGCGCCGTCTCGGAAGGCAAGTCCAAGCTCACCGTGCTGCTCTGCCAACTCGTCAAGCTTTACCGCGACGGTGAGCCGGTGAAGATGTCGAAGCGTTCGGGCGACTTCGTGACGCTGCGCGAAGTAGTCGAGGAGGTCGGCCGCGATTCGGTGCGCTTCATGATGCTCTATCGGAAGAATTCCGAGCCGCTCGACTTTGACTTCGCCAAGGTCACGGAGCAGTCCAAGGACAATCCGGTCTTCTACGTGCAATATGCCCATGCCCGCTGCATGTCGATCCTGCGCCAGGCGAAGGAAGCTTTTCCGGATCTCGAACTCGAGAAGATCGACCTGGCTGGTGCCGTAATGGGACAGATCGAGGACCCGACGGAACTCGCACTTATCGGCAAGCTTGCCGAATATCCCCGGATGATCGAGGCGGCCGCTCTCTCGCAGGAGCCGCATCGACTTGCATTTTATCTGCATGATCTGGCAAGCTCGCTGCATACTCACTGGAACAAGGGCAAGGATTCGCCCGAATTACGCTTTGTTAACGATAAACATAGAGAATTAACCATCGCCAGGCTTGGGCTGGTGCATGCTGTCGCCTCCGTGTTGAAGTCGGGACTGGCCATTACTGGCACCGAAGCTCCGGTCGAAATGCGATAGTATCGTCACCAATTCCCCACATTGCGCTGGCAGGCGTTGAGTCGCGTGAGTGAGTGGAACAGGGTATGGTACAGAAGCAGGCTGCAAACATGCGATCGCAGGGCGATGACTTCGCGGATGATGATCCGTTGGCGGAACTCGCCCGCATTGTCGGGTTCGATCAGCCCCTGAAGCGTGAGCCCGTGGTTTCGCTGCCGCAGGCGCCGGACATGGGTTCGGCCGACTTCAATCTTGAAGATGAGTTGATGCGGGAGTTCGAGGGCTACGAATCCGCCCCCGCGCCATCGACCTATGCGCCGCCACTGTCTGCGCCTGAATCTGTCGTTCAGCGCCCTGTCGTGGTCGATAGCTATCAGGCGCCGCAGTATCGGGAAGAGCCGAGCTTTGAGCCTCAGTCGTCGCAATATGCGGTGCCGGATGTGGCTTACGAGCCTGAGCCCGACACATTCGTGGTGCCAGAAGTCGCCTATCCCGAATCCTATTCGCCGTCAGTTGAGCAGCGTTACGCGGAGCCGGACCATTCGTTCTCGCGTCAGGAGGCTGAGGTCGAGCGGGTGGCCGAGCCGGAAATCTCCTTCGATCTGGCCGATGAACTCGAATTCGCCGTTGCAGATGCGGATTTCAGGCCGGAACCCGTCGTTGCGCCGTCGAGGCCAGTCCAGACTGAGCCGCCGCGCCTGCGCTTGCCGCTCGCCAATTTTTCTGCCCAGCCTGTTCGGCGCGCTGAGCCGGAACTGGCGCCCAAGTCGCCGCGCAATGATTCCGCCTTTGACTTTGGTAACTTCGATACATCCAACGTGGTGACGGTCGCTGCGCCTGCGGCGGCTTCGCTAGACCTCGGAAAGCCGACCTTTGACTGGGCTTCCGGTCCGGTCGAGCCGATCCCGGCTGTGGCGCCTGCGCCAAGCGTCGAGGTGCCTGCTGCCGCTGCCGTGTCTGAGCCGGAAGTTGCAGTTTTTTCAGTGGACGCCGCATCTCGATCGGCCCCTGTGGTGCCGACACAGCCCGTGAAACGGGTCGAGCACGATGTGCCTGACTTCAGCTTCGATTTCCTCAATGAGCTCGCACTGGACGAAGAGCCGCCAGTTGCCGCGAAGGCGCCGGAGCCTGTCGTCGAAGCCGTGGCAAGGCCGGCGGCTGCGGATGACGAGTTCGATCCCTTCGTCGACGACGACTTCGATCTCCAGCTGGACGATATCGAACTTGATCTGTCGGAACTCGACGTGGCGCCTCAGAAGTCGCAGCCCGCACCGGCCCCCGTCGTTGCCGCTGCAGCGCATCCGGTCTTCGCGGCGGCGGCGGGCATTGCCGCAGCAGCACCGGTTCGTGCGGAGCCCGCCTTTGTCGCGCCGGCCCCGTCCGTTCCCGCAGCAAACTTCGCGGCGCACGGAACTCGTCCAGTGAGCGAGGCTTATGGGTCCGCTCCAGTGCCGGCGCCGGCTGCTGTTCAGCCTTCTCTACCGGTCGACGACAGCTTCGATTTCGACCCCTCCGAGATCTCCGAGCAGGATGACATGCTGGAAACTCTGAGTGGCATGGATGTCCCGGATGTGCCTGTCGCCGAAGCTGTTCCCGCTCCGGCGACCCAGCCCGATTACGATTACGATATCGACGCCGAACTTGCATCCTTGTTCGAGGAGCCGGTGACGCCGCCGGCTCCGAAGTCTGTTGCAACGGCTCACTTCGGCGCAGCGGTCGCTGCAGCCATACCTGCGACAGGTCCTTCCGCGCAGGCTCCCAAGCCGCCGCTGGACGACTTCGATGCATTCGAGAAGGCGCTGGAAGAAGACTTCCGGAGCAGCATGACTTCGACTGGTGTGCTGGAGCCGGAAAGCCGCGGTCACATCACCATTTCAGGCGAAGGTCAGGGCTTCCGCTTCCGTCACATCAAGCCGTATCTGATGGCAGGCACCGCCGTCATCGTGCTGTTGGCCGGCGCCGGTGGACTTTACGCCTGGCTCGGCAGTGGCGCCGTTGGCACGCTGAGCGGTGGTGAGCCGCGCGTCATTGCCGCCGACAAGTCGCCGGTGAAGATCGTGCCGGAGAATCCGGGCGGCAAGTCCGTGCCGAACCAGGACAAGGCGGTCTATGACCGTGTTTCCGGCACGGGCGTTGAAGACCCGAAACAGCCGAGCCTGATCTCCTCCGAGGAGCAGCCCGTGGATGTCGTGCAGCGCACGCTGATCCCGGAAACGCTGCCGATGGAAGGCGAGAACGAGGCGATGGCGACTCCGGTAGGCGAAACCGAAGATCCTCGCCTCCTGCCTGACGGTCAGCCGCAGCAGGCTGCAGCCGAGGATCCGGCCACCATCACGCCGCGCAAGGTGCGTACCATGGTCGTGCGCCCTGATGGCACGCTTGTTGCGCAGGAGGTGCCTGCCGAGCCGGCATCCGCACCGACCGAGACAGCGGTTGCCACCGTGCCGCAGACTGCAGCCGACGCGCCCGTTCTGGCACCGCCGAGCGTGCCGTCCGCCAATTCCACCGACACTGTCCGGACGGTGGACACGCGTGTGGTCACGCCAGGTGGTACCACCGAGACCCAGGCTGCCGCATCCGCCGCAGCGCCTGTCGCTCCCGCAGCCCAGACCGTTGCAGAAGCCGTCGCCACGCCGGCGCCGGCCGATCCGAGCGCAGCGCGTGCACCGATCCCGACAACCCGTCCGGTCGATCAGCCGGTCAATGTTGTTGGCACCGTGACCGACCAGGGCAACCTGCGTCCGGCCCAGCCGGCAGCGACCGCACCGGCACAGACCGAGGTTGCTGCAGCCTCGCCGGCCACCGCTGCACCTGCTGCTGCCCCCGCTGGCAGCTACGGCATCCAGATCGCCTCGCTTCCTTCGGAAGCGGATGCCCAGAAGAGCTACCGCAGCCTGTCGTCGAAGTTCGGCAGCGTACTCGGTGGCAAGCCTTGGGAAATCCGTCAGGCAGACATCCCGGGCAAGGGCACCTTCTACCGGGTGCGCGTGGTCGCCGGCTCCAAGGAGCAGGCGGTCGCTCTGTGCGAGCAGTATCGTGCTGCCGGCGGTTCCTGCCTCGTCTCGCGGTGAAGTCGTACTGAATATTGCAGCTTTGGAGAGGCGGGCCCCATGTCCCGCCTCTTTTTCTGTGCATGAGCGTCGTAGCGCCTGCCTCCATCCCTTCGGCTTTGCCCTTGCTCCCGATAAGGTTTCCTCATGACAGCTCAATCCCGCCCCGCCAAAGCCATGATCCTCGGTTGCCTCGGTCAGCGTCTCACCGCTGACGAGAAGGCCTTCTATCGCGACGAGCAACCGTGGGGCTTTATCCTCTTCGGCCGCAATATCGGTGAGGCAGAGCAGGTGAAGGATCTCGTTGCGGAAATGCGCGAGGCCGTCGGCGGCGGTGCTGAAGTTCCGGTCCTGATCGATCAGGAGGGCGGACGCGTTCAACGCATCCGCGAGCCGATCGCACCACGCTATCCCTCAGGCGCTGACCTCGGCGCGCTTTATGAACGAGATGCCGCAAAGGGCCTTCGGGCCGCCTGGCTGATGTCGCGCCTGCACGCCTTCGATCTCTATCGCCTCGGCATCAATGTCGACTGCCTTCCGGTTCTCGACGTGCCGATCGAGGGCGCGAGTAATGTCATCGGCAACCGCGCCTATTCCCATGATCCTGACGTCGTTGCGAAAATGGGCCAGGCCGCGGCCGATGGGTTGAAGGCTGGCGGCGTGCTCCCTGTGATGAAGCATATGCCCGGCCACGGGCGCGGCATGGCAGACAGCCACCATGAACTGCCAGTCGTTACCGTTTCGCGTGCAGAGCTGGAGGCCCATGATTTCGTGCCGTTCAAGGCGTTGGCTCACGAGCTGATGGGCATGAGCTGCCATGTCGTGTATACGGACATTGACCCCGATCATCCGGCCTCGACCTCGCGCATTGTGACCGAGGAGATCGTGCGCAAGGCGATCGGCTTCGAGGGCCTGCTGATGTCCGACGATATCTCGATGAATGCGCTTGAAGGCACGATCGGCGAAAGGGCGGTGCGGATCGCCGCTGCCCTCGACGTGGTCCTGCATTGCCATGGCCATATGGACGAGATGAAGGCCGTTGCGGCTGCAGTCTCGGAGCTGTCGGGCAAGCCGCGTGCCCGCGCCGATGCAGTGGAAGCCGCCTTCGTCGCCCCTGACGATGCCGACGAGCAGGCTCTGCGTGATGAATTTGCAAATCTGATGGCGGTCGCCTGATGGTGCGCGGCCCTGTCCAGCCGACGATCATCAACCGGCCCTCGCAAGCCGAGACGCCTGCGCCGACGCCGATGGACAGCCTCTGGCAGGACAATGCCGAGGACCGGGCCGTGACCGATCCGGCGCTGTTAATCGATGTCGCAGGCTTCGAAGGCCCACTCGATCTTCTTCTGTTTCTTGCGCGCAACCAGAAGGTCGATCTCGCCCGCATATCCGTGCTGGCTCTGGCGGAGCAGTATCTCCAGTTCATCGAGAGCGCGCGCCGCATCCGCATCGAGCTTGCCGCAGATTATCTGGTCATGGCGGCCTGGCTTGCCTATCTGAAGTCGCGTCTGTTGATCCCGCAGCAGCCGAAGGACGACGGTCCGTCAGGCGAGGAAATGGCAGCGACGCTGGCCTTCCGCCTCAAGCGACTGGAAGCCATGCGTGAGGCCGCGACCCGTCTGATCAACCGCAACCGGCTGGGCCGAGATGTCCATCCGCGCGGCGCGCCGGAACATGTTCCCTCGCGCGCCACCGGCGCCTACGAGGCTTCTCTCTACGACCTGCTGACGGCCTACGCTTCCTTGCGCCAGCGGCAGGCAATCACCCAGGTGACGATCGAGCGGCGGCGGGTCTGGTCGCTGTCGGATGCACGCGGCATCCTCACACGCATGATCGGCGAGATCATCGACTGGACAGCACTTGATCATTTCCTTTTGCGCTACCTGCCGAGCCCCGAAGAGCGGGTGACGGCCATTGCCAGCGCCTTTGCCGCTTCACTGGAACTGGTTCGGGAAGGGCGGCTTGAGATCCGCCAGGAGGGCGCCTTCCAGCCGATTTACATGCGCAGCGGCCCAAAGGCCGAAGCTTTGAAGTCGGTGGAGTGAGATGGCATGGCTGATATAGGCGATCTGGAGCCGCAAGACGAACGCGAAGCGGAGGAGGGTGCTACCGTTCTTCTGGAGCGCGCCGAATTTGACCGGCGAGAGGCGCTGCGAATTGCCGAAGCGCTGGTTTTTGCCTCCGCCCAGCCGGTCTCGACCGCCTTTATCGAGGAACGCCTGCCGCACGGCATCGCCGCACCCGAGATCCTTCACCAGTTGAAGGAGGAATATGCCGGTCGTGGCGTCAATCTCGTGCAGGTCGATGACCACTGGGCATTCCGGACGGCCGCCGACCTCTCCTTCGCGATCCGCAACGACGAGGCTGAAGTCAAGAAGCTCTCGCGCGCGGCGCTCGAAGTGCTTGCGATCATCGCCTATCACCAGCCGGTCACCCGCGCCGAGATCGAGGACATCAGAGGCGTGCATACCTCCAAAGGGACGCTGGACGTGTTGATGGAGGCGGGATGGGTGCGGTTTCGCGGCCGTCGGCGCTCTCCAGGCCGCCCGGTGACGCTCGGCACCACCCGCGATTTCCTCGATCATTTCGGGCTGGAGGAGCTGCGCGATCTCCCGGGTCTCGAAGAATTGAAGGGGGCGGGGCTGCTGTCGGGACGCATTCCGGCGAACTTCAACATCCCGCTGCCCATGGCGCAGGACGAACTCACGGATGAGGAAGATCCGATCACCCAGCTCGACCTTGAAGAACTGGGCCTCTTGACTCCGGGCGGTGAAGCAGAGGAATAGGGTCAGCTTTTTCAATGGTGACCGGCGATGCCGGCTCGTCTGCGGTCGCTATGTCCGCAACGATCCGACCTGCGCCGCGCGGACGGCAGAATGAATCCAGCGAAGATCCAGCAGGGAGACGGTCAGCGCACAGCGGGCGTGACCTTTGCCGCGCGCCTGACATTCGAGGACATTCATCACCGTTATCACGGCAAGGACACGATCCGCGGCGTCTCGCTGACGGCAGAGCCGGGTGAGGTGCTTTGCCTGCTCGGTCCATCCGGTTCGGGCAAGACGACACTGCTCAGGATCGCTGCGGGTATTGAGGCCCAGGCCTCGGGGCGCGTGGTGATCAATGACCGCGAGGTGGCAGGTCCGTCGGTGTTCCTCCCGCCGGAAAAGCGCGGCATCGGGTTGATGTTCCAAGACTTTGCCCTTTTCCCGCATATGAGCGTGCTGGACAACGTCCGCTTTGGCCTGACGGCATTGCCGCGCAAGGATGCAGTGTCCGAAGCCATGGCGGCTCTGGAACGTGTTGGTCTCTCCCACTATCCGGACATGTTCCCGCATGCCCTTTCGGGTGGCGAGCAACAGCGTGTGGCACTTGCCCGCGCGCTGGCACCCCGTCCGAGCGTATTGTTGATGGACGAGCCGTTCTCCGGCCTCGACTCACGCCTAAAGGACACGGTGCGCGCCGACACGCTCGCAATTTTGCGTGAAAGTCGCGCGACCGCTGTTGTTGTAACCCATGACGCGGAAGAGGCCATGCGCATGGCCGATCGCATAGCATTGCTCAGGAATGGCAGGCTGGTCCAGGTGGGGACGTCCGACGATCTCTATCGCCGGCCCCGCGACATCTTTGCTGCAGCTTTCTTTTCGGAAATCAACGAGTTTTCAGGTCGCGTCATCGGCGGCGAGGTCGAAACCCCGCTCGGCAAGGCACCGGCAGGCGGGATCCCGGACGGAGTCAACGTAGATGTGGCAGTGAGGCTCTCCGGCCTTTCCGTGCGCGAAAACGGTGGGCCGATTCCGGCGCGCATTCTTGCCCGTCGCTTTCTCGGTGTGGTCGAGCTGCTGGAACTTGCCGTGCCCGGGACGGAGCGACCGGTGCGGGCGCGCATCAGGGCCGACATCTTGTCCCCAGGCGTGCGTGAAGTGACGATTGCGGTTGAGCCCAAGGACATTTTGGTGTTTGAAAAGGCACCGGAAAACCCCTACATCGGGGTAACGCAAATCTAAGGAGTGGCAGGCATGGGTTCGTTTAGCATTTGGCACTGGATCATCGTTCTGGCGATCGTCCTGCTTCTGTTCGGTCGTGGCAAGATCCCGGAACTCATGGGCGACGTTGCCAAGGGCATCAAGAGCTTCAAGAAGGGCATCAGCGAAGACGACAACGAGAGCCAGTCGGCCTCGAACGCCCAGCCCACCGCGCCGAAGACTGTCGACCACAAGGCCGACGAGGTAAAGTGATCGGCTGTCGCCGATCGGGCGGGCCGCTCTTTGAGCTGCCCGTTCTTCGTTGAAATGTTGGAAGATCGGCGCGTGTTTTGAGGCGCCTTGGCGTGGCATCAGGAGCCCGTTTGCATGCTGGATATAGGCTGGACCGAGCTCATGGTGGTCGCCGTGATCCTGATCGTTGTCGTGGGTCCAAAGGACCTGCCGCCGATGATCCGGGCCTTTGGCAAGATGACCAAACGTCTGCGCCAGACCGCCGGCGAATTCCGCGCACAGTTTGACGAGGCTCTGCGTGAAGCAGAACTCGACGATCTCAAGAACTCGGTCAACGACATCCGTTCGCTGAACCCGGCCAATACAATTCGCGAGACGCTTAATCCGCTGCGCCAGATGGGGCAGGAGATCAAGTCTGACCTCGAGCGCTCTACCCGACCCGCCAGCACGCCTGTATCGTCGACGCAGGGCGTCGGCGAAAACACCATCCTTCCTGACGTTCCTCTCGGTCTCGGTGAGCCACCGGAGGAGCTGAAGCCCGGTGCCCAGCCGCCGGCTGCGGCAACTGCTTCGGCCGCCGCAACAGCTACCGCGATAGCACCGGCAACTTCGGCCCCAGCTGCGATCTCCCAGCCGCCTGCTGCCAAAAAGACTGCAAGTCGCAAGCCCGTCGTAAAGGCCGATGCGCCCGCGAAAGCCGCGGAAAAGTCTGCGAAGACGTCGTCTGCTGCCACCGTGGCCGCTGTGCCCGCCGAGCCAAACGTCTCGAAGAAGAAGCAGACCGTCGAAAAGGCGGCTGCCACAAAGCCCGTGCCGGCGGACAAGGTTCTTGCGAAACCGGTCCCCAAGCCGCGTAAGCCCAAGAGTGAGGACCGCGCATGAGCGGCGACATCGAAGACAAGCCCCAGCCGCTCATCGAGCACCTGATCGAACTGCGCACCCGGCTGATCTGGGCGTTGGGCGCCTTCTTCCTGGCCTTCATCGTCTGCTTCTACTTCGCCAAGCCGCTCTTCAACATGCTGGTGGTGCCCTATAAGTGGGCGGTCGCCTGGGCCGGCATGGACCTGAGCAAGGCCGAGCTGATCTACACGGCGCCGCAGGAATTCTTCTTCACGCAGGTGAAGGTGGCGGCATTCGGCGCCATGGTCATCGCGTTTCCGGTGATTGCCTCGCAGATCTACAAGTTCGTCGCGCCCGGCCTCTACAAGAACGAGCGGGCCGCCTTCCTGCCGTTCCTGATTGCCTCGCCGCTGCTTTTCCTGCTCGGCGCCTCGCTGGTCTATTTCTTCTTCACGCCCATGGTCATGTGGTTCTTCCTTGCCATGCAGCAAAGTCCCGCCGATGGCGAGGTCGCCATTTCGCTGCTGCCCAAGGTGTCGGAATATCTCAGCCTGATCATGACGCTGGTCTTCTCCTTTGGCCTCGTCTTCCAATTGCCTGTCATCACCACGCTGCTGGCGCGGGTCGGCATTCTGGAAAGCCAGTGGTTGGCGGACAAGCGCAAGTACTTCATCGTGGTCGCCTTCGTCGTTGCCGCCGTGCTGACGCCGCCGGATCCGCTCTCCCAGATCGGTCTTGCACTGCCGACAATCCTTCTCTACGAGGTGGCTATCTACGCGGCGCGACTCGTGGAGAAGAGCCGTGCCAAGTCAGCTGAAACTGCCGACCTTGCCGAGGCTTCCTCGTCAGAGAATTCCTGAAGCGGTATCTGCGCCGCTTCGCCGACGCCATAACCCATCATGACATGGGGCCGGATGTGGCCGCCGGCCATTCCGTTCCCGGTCGAAGCACAAGACCTGGAACGACGATGCTCGATATCAAGTGGATCCGTGAAAACCCCGAGGCTCTGGACGCCGCACTCGCCAAGCGTGGTGCCGAGCCGCTGTCTGCCTCGTTGGTCGCGCTCGACCAGAAACGTCGCGCCGTCGCCCAGGCCATGCAGGATATGCAGTCGCGCCGCAACAGCGCTTCCAAGGAAATCGGCGCCGCCATGGCGCAGAAGAACATGGAACTCGCCGAAAAGCTGAAGGCGGAAGTGGCCTCGCTGAAGGACACGCTGCCGGCGGCCGAAGAGGAAGAGCGGCAGCTTACGGCTGAACTCAACGACGCGCTGTCGCGCATCCCGAACATTCCGCATGACGACGTGCCGGTGGGCAAGGACGAGCATGACAATGTCGTCGCGCGTGTTGTCGGTGAAAAGCCGACCTGGAATCACAAGCCGTTCGAGCACTACGAGATCGGCGAAAGCCTCGGCTATATGGATTTCGAGCGGGCCGCGAAGCTGTCCGGCGCCCGCTTCACGGTGTTGACGAGCCAGCTCGCCCGCCTCGAGCGCGCGCTGGGCCAGTTCATGCTGGACTTGCACACGTCGGAGCACGGCTATACCGAAGTTTCCTCGCCACTGATGGTGCGTGATGACGCCATGTACGGGACTGGCCAGCTGCCGAAGTTTGCCGAGGATCTGTTCAAGACGACCGACGGTCGTTGGCTGATCCCGACGGCCGAGGTGACGCTGACGAATCTGGTCGCTGGCGAGATTCTCGATCAGGAAAAGCTGCCGCTCCGCTTTACCGCGCTCACGCCATCCTTCCGTTCGGAAGCGGGCTCTGCTGGTCGCGACACCCGTGGCATGCTGCGCCAGCATCAGTTCTGGAAGTGCGAACTGGTGTCGATCACCGACGCGGAAAGCTCGCTCGAAGAGCATGAGCGCATGACCGCCTGCGCCGAAGAGGTGTTGAAGCGTCTCGGCCTGCATTTCCGCACCATGACGCTCTGCACCGGCGATATGGGTTTTGGTGCGCGCAAGACCTATGACCTGGAGGTCTGGCTGCCGGGTCAGAACACCTACCGCGAAATCTCGTCCTGCTCTGTCTGTGGTGATTTTCAGGGGCGACGCATGAATGCGCGCTACCGCAACAAGGACGGCAAGGGCACGACCTTCGTGCACACGCTGAACGGCTCGGGCACGGCCGTCGGCCGCTGCCTGATCGCGGTCATGGAGAACTATCTCAACGAAGACGGCTCCATCACTGTGCCGGACGTGCTGCTGCCCTACATGGGCGGCATCAAGAGAATCGAAAAGGCGGCCTGATCACGCCGCAACCGGAGTGGCCATGCGCATCCTGCTGACGAACGACGATGGTATTCACGCTCCAGGGATTGCTTCCCTGGAGCGCATTGCCCGCAGCCTGTCCGACGACGTCTGGATCGTCGCGCCGGAGACGGATCAGAGCGGGCTTGCCCATTCCCTGACGCTGTCAGAGCCGTTGCGGCTCCGGGAGTTGGACGACAAGAAGTTCGCGCTGCGCGGCACACCGACGGATTGCGTCATCATGGCGATCCGCAAGGTGCTCGATCGCAAGCCGGACCTGGTGCTCTCGGGCGTCAATGCCGGCGCCAATATGGCCGATGACGTTACCTATTCAGGCACAGTTGCCGGTGCGATCGAAGGCACGGTCCACGGCGTGCGGTCCTTCGCCTTGAGCCAGGCCTATAGCTATGAAGCCGGTGCGCCGATCCCGTGGCACGTCGCAGAGACACTGGCTCCCGATCTGCTGCGCAAGCTCTCGAAGGTCGATCTGCCGCCCGGTACCTTTCTGAATCTCAATTTTCCGAATTGCGAGCCGGCAGACGTGCAGGGCATCGAAGTGACGGCTCAGGGCAAGCTGGATTTCGGCCTGTCTGTCGAGGAACGTCAGGATGGCCGAGGTCTTCCCTATTTCTGGCTTCGTTTCGGCGACCGCAAGGGCAATTTCCGCGCTGGTACCGACATCCACGCCCTGCGTGAGAAGAAGATATCGGTCACGCCGCTGAAGCTCGACATGACCGATTACGCGGTGCAGGACATGGTCGCCCAGGTGCTGGTCGGAGGAGACGGGGTGTGAGGTCTGCTCTGCTCGAGCGCGAGGGTTTTGCTGCCCTGGTCCTCAGGCTGCGTGCCGAAGGTATCACCAATCTCGACCTGCTGACGGCCGTCGAACAGACGCCGCGCTCGGCCTTCGTGCCGCCCGAGTATTCCCAAAATGCCTATTCGAGCCGTTCCATCCCGATCGACTGCGGCCAGTTCATGGAAGGCGCGGATCTGGCGGTCCGGCTGCTTGCGCAGTTGCAGGTCAAGCCTGGCCACCGCGTTCTGGAAGTCGGCACGGGAAGCGGCTTCGTCACGGCGGTTCTCGGCAGGCTCGCGGAGCGGGTGATCTCGCTCGAGCGTTACAAGACGCTGATCGCAAATGCACAGCGCCGCCTGGAGCAGCTTGCGATTCGCAATGTCATCCTGCGCCAGTTGGATGGCATGAACGGCTTGCCGGGCGAGGGGACGTTCGACCGCATATTCTCGACCGCCGCCTATCCGGTCATGCCCCGGTTCTTCGCCGAGCAACTTGTCTCCGGCGGCATGCTGCTTGCGCCGCTGATGGTGGACGAGGAACGCTGCATCATGGTTCGGCTGACCAAGACCGGCAGCCGTTTCGAGCGGGAGGACCTCTTTGAGGTGCCTTTCCTGCCCTTGCAGCCGAAGATCGCGCAGCATCTTTAACGGACTTCGCGCATCTGCTCCTTGCAGCTCAATGCCCTGCTCGTCAGTGCATCGGATGCCGCATTTATATGCGCGTCGTCGAATTCGTTCACAATGAATCCACGGGGTTAACTGACCGGTAATACTAACGCGCTTTAATGAACCCACATCAGGTTGTGTCATATGTGGGTCGAGTCATGCGTAAAAGTGTATCGCCGAAAGCTGGATTGCCCGTCGCTCGTTTGTGCGGTGCGCTCCTCCTGGCCGGTACTGCAGCAGGTTGCAGTTCGGATGCCTCGCGGTTCAGCTCGGTCTTCTCAACGGACAGTTTGACGACGGCGTCCATTCCGCGCCAGTCCGCCATGCGTGGTCAACCTCCCGTTCCTGCCGAGAATATTGGCGGTGGCGGCTACGCCCAGAACCAGGCAATGGCCCAGCCGATGCCGGCAAGCCCTGCTTATGAGCAGCCGGTCTCTGCCCGCGCGGCGAGCACGCCGAGTTCCGTCCAGCGGACCGAACTTGCCGCGCCTTCGGGCATGGCCCAGGCTGCGGTTGCCAACAATTCCGAGCGCTCGGCTGCCCTGGCGCAACCATTCCCCTCGGCGCCCCAGCAGACGGGGCAGGTGGCTTCCGCCAATCCCGGGCGCGTTCTTGCCGAACCTGCAACGACAGGCTCAACGCCCAAGCAGGGTGGCTGGTCCACGGCAGGTGCTGCCCGGGTGACGCTGCGCCCCGGTGAAACCATCGCCACGCTGGCGGACCGGTACGGCGTGCCGCAGAAGGAACTGCTGAAGGCCAATGGTCTGACCCATGTGTCCGATGCCGCGCCCGGCCAGTTGGTCATCATCCCGACCTTTGGGGGCCCAAACTCCGCACGCGCCGCAGCTGACGCTTCCGGCCTGCCGACGGATGGCCGCAAGCCCGTCCTCCCCGGTGATCAGCAGCAGAATGTGGCGGTGCTGCCGAACTCGGCGAACTCGCGTGAAAAGCAGCAGGTTTCCGCCTCCGCTGCCACCGGCAAGACCACCGGCGCGGGTGAAGGAACCGGTTCTTACGTTGTGAAGCCCGGCGATTCGCTCGCCCGCATCGCCAAGGCGAACGGCGTCTCCGTTGACGACCTGAAAAGGGCGAACGGTCTCACCACCGGCAATATCCGCATCGGTCAGGCACTTGCCATTCCCACAAAGGGTGCGCAGGTTGCGACAACCGCCCCGGCGCCGGCCGCCGATCCGGTCAAGACCGCATCGGTTCCGGCGAGTGGTCAGCCTGCAGAATACACGGCGCCCACCGCGACCAAGTCCGTGACGGAAGTCGCGTCCGCAAAGCCGGAGACGGCTGCACCGGAGATGACCGGCATCGGCAAGTATCGCTGGCCCGTCCGCGGCGCCGTCATCGCCAATTTCGGCGCCAACATCGACGGCAAGCGCAGCGACGGTATCGCGATCTCCGTGCCTCAGGGCACTCCGGTCAAGGCCGCTGAAAACGGCGTCGTGATTTATGCAGGCAACGGCCTCAAGGAACTCGGCAACACGGTCCTCGTCCGCCACGACGACGGCAAGGTCACCGTCTATGGCCATGCCGACAGCCTGTCCGTCCAGCGCGGTCAGAAGGTTCAGCGCGGCCAGACCATCGCCACCTCTGGCATGACCGGTAACGTCAAGCGGCCGATGCTGCACTTCGAAGTCCGCAAGGACGCAGCCCCGGTCAATCCCATCACTTTCCTGGAATAGGTTTAGCGTACCAGGTGAGTGAAAAAGCCCGGAACGCGAGTTCCGGGCTTTTTTGCTATGTGGGATACTAATGCCTTAGCGCCGGTCGGTGGAGATCCTCAGGCGACCGGCCAGGTCCTGGATATATTGCCAGGCCACGCGGCCGGAGCGCCCACCGCGCGTCGTCGCCCATTCGAGCGCCTCGTGATGCAACTGCTCGCGTGACAGTGGCAGTTCGAAATAGGCGGCATAGCCGTCGATCATCGTCAGATAGTCGTCCTGGCTGCATTTGTGGAAACCGAGCCAGAGCCCGAAGCGATCGGAGAGCGATACCTTTTCCTCGACCGCTTCGGACGGATTGATCGCTGTCGACTGCTCATTCTCCATCATATGGCGCGGCAGAAGATGGCGCCTGTTCGATGTGGCGTAGAACAGCACGTTATCAGGCCGTCCCTCCACGCCACCGTCCAGCGCCGCCTTCAGCGACTTGTAGGCCGTATCGTCGTGGTCGAAGGAGAGGTCGTCGCAGAACACGACGATCCGGTGCGGTGCCTCCTTGACGATGTCCAGGAGGGCCGGGAGGGTGGATATGTCTTCCCGGTGCACCTCGACCAGCTTCATTGCGAGGCCATTGGTCTCGATGATGTCGGCATGGACGGCCTTGACCAGAGATGATTTGCCCATGCCTCGGGCGCCCCAGAGCAGCACGTTGTTGGCGGGAAAACCTTCTGCAAAGCGAAGCGTGTTCTCGTGCAGGATGTCGCGAACGTGATCGACGCCTCGAATAAGGCTAAGCGCGACGCGGTTCGGGCGCTTGACAGGCTGCAGATGAAGGCGGGCCGGGGCCCAGACGAAGCAATCGGCGGACTCCCAGTCGTTGACAGCAGGCGGCGGGCCAGCAAGGCGCTCCACCGCTTCAGTGAGACGCCTCACCTCGGCGAGAAGTGCCGTCACATTCTGATCGTTCATCGTCATTCTCCTCGTCGCGCAAATCGAGCTGTCTAAGCCTGATGTCGGGGCGGTATCACGCAGAATTGCGGGCATAAAGGGTGGGGGGGCTGAAAATGGTACGCCGCGGCGCTGTTTCTGTTGCATTCATGGGCTCTCTCACTATATTCCGGCGACCTGACGAGGGGGCCGGACGGCTCTCCAATACGCTTCAAGAGGGAGTCTTTCATGTTTATCACCGAGGCCTTTGCCCAGGACGCAGCTGCCGCCCCGAGCGCGATGGGATCCGGACTGGAAATGCTGCTGCTCTTCGCACCGCTGATGGTGGTCTGGTACTTCTTCCTGATCCGTCCGCAGCGTCAGCAGATGAAGAAGCGTGAAGAGACCCTGTCTGCCATTCGTCGTGGCGATCAGGTCATCATGGGTGGCGGCATCGTTGCCAAGGTCACCAAGGTGATCGACGACAAGGAACTCGAACTTGAGATCGCCGATGGCGTCAAGGTTCGCGCCATGCGCCAGTATGTGGCGGAAGTCCGCGTCAAGGGCGAGCCGGTCAAGACCGACACCGCCGCCTGATCCAGCGGGGCCGGCCGGGAGCCGGCCTTTGCCATTTTTTCGTTGCCCTAATCCGAGAGTTCCATGCTTTACATTTCCCGCTGGAAGACATTGTTCATCTGGTTGACTGTCGCGCTTGGCGTCCTTGTCGCCCTGCCCAATGCCTTCACGGACGAGGAACTGGAAGCATTCCCCTCGTGGTTTCCCACGCATAAAGTGACGCTGGGCCTCGACCTTCAGGGCGGCTCGCACATCATGCTGAAGCTTGAGCGCCAGGATATCGTCAAGGACCGTCTTGAGACGATCGTCGGTGATGTCCGCAGCCAGCTGCGCGAGGCCGGAGTTCGCTACACCGGTTTGTCGGGCGTGGGCCAGCAGATCCAGGTGCGCATCACGGATGCGGACAAAGTGCCGGCTGCCGTTGAGGCGCTGCGGTCACTGACCGATCCGGTCAGCATCGGCGGATTGACCGGCGGGACCGTGAACGAGGTGACCCTGGAACAGGCGGGCGACGGGCTCCTTCGCCTGACGCTGACGGACGAAGGCATCGATTACCGCGTTGCATCCGCACTGACGCAGTCCATGGAAGTGGTGCGCCGCCGCGTTGACGAACTCGGCACCACCGAGCCGCTGATCCAGCGTCAGGGGGACGACCGCATCATCGTGCAGGTTCCGGGTCTCACCGATCCGCAGCGTCTGAAGGCGCTTCTGAACCAGACGGCAAAACTGTCTTTCCACATGGTCGACACGACCATGCCGGTGACCGAGGCGATCAACAACCGTCCGCCGGCGCAGTCGGAGGTGCTCTACTCGACCGACGATCCGGCCGTGCCCTACCTGATCGAGCGCCGCGCACTGATTTCGGGTGAGAACCTTGTCGATGCCCAGGCGTCCTTCGATCAGCGAACCAACGAACCGGTCGTCAGCTTCCGCTTCGACAGCCGCGGCGCCCAGCGCTTTGCCCAGGCGACTCAGGAGAATGTCGGGCGTCCCTTTGCGATCGTGCTTGACCAGCAGGTCATTTCCGCACCTGTCATTCGCGAACCCATCCTCGGCGGTTCCGGCCAGATTTCCGGCAACTTCTCCGTTGAAGGCGCCAACGATCTCGCCGTTCTTCTGCGAGCTGGCGCTCTGCCGGCAACGCTGACGGTGGTTGAAGAACGCACCGTCGGTCCGGGCCTCGGCCAGGACTCGATCAATGCCGGCGTCACCGCCAGCATCATCGGCGGCATCGCCGTCGTCTTCTTCATGGTGGCCTTCTACGGCACCTTCGGGGTGATGGCGAACATCGCACTTGCCGCCAACATCGCCATGATCCTGGCCTTGCTGTCGCTGATCGGCTCGACGCTGACCTTGCCCGGCATTGCCGGCATCGTGCTCACGATGGGGATGGCGGTCGACTCGAACGTGCTGATCTACGAGCGTATCCGAGAGGAGGCGCGCAATGGCAGGTCACTGGTCCAGGCGATCGACGTCGGCTTCAAGAAGGCCTTTGCGACGATTGTTGACGCCAACCTGACGACCCTGATCGCCGCTGTTGTCCTGTTCTTCCTCGGGTCTGGCCCCGTCCGCGGCTTTGCCGTGACGCTGTCGATCGGTATTGTGACAACCGTCTTCACCGCCTTTACGCTGACCTTCTGGCTGATGGCCTTCTGGTATCGCTGGAAGCGTCCAAAGCAGATGCCGAAGAGCGTGCGCACGGGCTTCTTCGACAACCGCAACATCCGCTTCATGGCCGCGCGAAAGCTGAATTTCGGTTTGGCTGCGGTGATCTCGGTCGCCTCGCTTATCGGATTCGCGACGGTCGGCATGAACCTCGGCATCGACTTCAAGGGTGGATCGATCATCGAGGTGCAGGCGCGCGATGGTACGGCAGATCTCTCCGATATCCGTGAGCGGCTCGGTCAGTTGAATTTGGGTGAGGTCCAGGCTCAGGGCTTCGGGGACGATTCGAGCGCACTGATCCGCCTGCAGGCGCAGGACGGTGGTGAAAATGCCGAGCAGTCGGCGCTCACCAAGGTACGCGGCGAACTGGAAGCCGAATATGATTTCCGTCGCGTCGAAGTGGTCGGGCCCTCGGTTTCCGCAGACCTCACCTATTCAGCGACGATCGGTGTTGCAGCTGCTCTGTTCGGGATCCTGATCTACATCTGGTTCCGCTTCGAGTGGCAGTTTGCGCTCGGCGCCATCATTGCGACCCTGCACGACGTGATCTTCACGCTCGGCCTGTTCGTGGTGACCGGGATTGAGTTCAACCTGACCAGTATTGCGGCGATCCTGACGATCATCGGTTACTCGCTGAACGACACGGTGGTCGTCTATGACCGCATGCGCGAAAACCTCAGGCGCTACAAAAAGATGCCGCTTGAAGTCTTGATCGACGAATCGATCAATCAGACGCTCTCGCGGACGGTCCTGACCGCCGGCAGTACAATTTTGGCTCTGGGCGCGCTCTATCTCTTTGGCGGCGAGGTCATCGCATCCTTCACCTTCGCCATGCTGGCGGGTGTCTTGATCGGCACGTTCTCATCGATCTACATCGCCGGCCCTGTGCTGATCGCCTTCAAACTGCGTCCCGAAACTTTCCAGCAGGACGAGTCGGAAGGCGAAAAGATGCCAGCCAAGGCCGGGGTTTGATCCGATGATCTTCGGCTTCGGAGACAAGGGCGTCACCATTCGTGACGCCCATTTCCCGGGCCGGCCCGGCATAGACAGCTATGGCAATGGCGGCTTCCGCTTTGCGGACATGTCGCATCGTGGCTCGCTTCTCCTGCTGCCCTCCGGTGTCTATGGCTGGGAGCAGACGGAAGACGAGCCGATCACGCAAGCGTCGTTGGCTCGCGTCTTTGCGGAGCAAGGGATTGAATTTCTGCTCCTGGGTACCGGGCGACAGCTGCGCCTTGTGGATCCAGAGCTCAGGGCGGCACTGAAGGCGAAAGGCATCGCCACCGATCCGATGGGAACTGGCGCGGCCATCCGCACGTATAACATCATGCTGGCCGAGCAGCGTCCGGTCGCCGCCGCGTTGATTGCGGTCTGAACCGCCTCTGAAAGGTGTATCGTGAACGACAGCCTTCCGGACAATGAGGCTCTTTGTCTGCAAGTCCTGCAGGAGACAGACCGTGAGCGCTATCTCGCCAGTCTTCTGACGCCCGCCGATGCCAGGGCTGCCGTTGTCGCGCTCTATGCCTACAATGCCGAGCTTGCCCGCGTGCGCGATGTTGTGCGCGAACCCTTGCCCGGAGAGGTCCGTCTGCAATACTGGCGCGACCTGCTCGAAGGTTCGGCCCATGGCGAGACGGCGGCCAATCCGGTTGCCGCTGAACTGCTGCGAGCCATGGCAAAATACCGTCTGCCCGTGGCGCCGCTCGTCTCGATGGCCGATGCGCGCATCTTCGATCTCTACGACGACCCCATGGAAACCGCGGCGATGTTTGAGGGCTATGCCGGAGAGACGGCTGCCGCACTTATGCAGCTCGTCGCCCTGGTGCTCGACGCCGCTGCAGCCGAGCAGGCGACGGACATTGCGGGGCACGCCGGCGTGGCGCTGGCAGTTGCCGGCGCGCTTCTCCTGATGCCGATCCACCGTGCAAGGGGACAGGTTTATCTGCCGACGCAGATCCTGGTTTCCGTTGGGCTCGATCGAGACGCATTTCTCGCCGGCGTTGACGCCGAGCGCATGACCGCGGCGATCCAGGCTTTTGCCGGTTTCGGTCTTGATCATCTGCGCAAGGCGCGTGCTGCGGGGAGTATTCCCAAGCGCCTGCTTCCTGCTTTCCTGCCTGCAACGCTTGCGGAGCCGGTGCTGAAGCGAGCGATGAAGGTTGGGCACGCTTGCCTGACGACCGATATCCGGCCGCCGCAATGGCGCAGACAGCTGTCCATGATGCGGTTGTTGCTGACCGGCCGACTTTAAACGGAAATCGTACAGGCGCAGGCATAGCAGCACGCCACGCTCGCGCAAGGCTCGCCTGCTAGCAGCCAATGCGATAGACTGCGTGTTAAAGGAGGCGGGAGCCGGACATGGTAACTTGGGGTATCGTCTTTGCGCTCATCATAGCCTTGGCCTATTTTTCGTCGCGCATGGTGCGCCAGGAGGATGAAGGCTTCCAGGACGCCGGTCTGGCGATCATGGAGTTCGGTCGCGCATTTCCCCAGGAAGCAATCCGCAGTCTGCATGCCACTGCCGACGGGAAGGCCGTCTTCGTTCGCCTGCATGACAACAAGGCCGGCTTCATGCGCAGCATGCGCAACCACTTTGCCTGCCATCTAATCGAACCCGGCACCGTACGGGTGCAGCCGCTCTCAAGTGGCAAGGGTATCGCCGTCCAGTTCCTCGATGCGCCGTTCCACAACGGCGAGTTCACCTTCGGGAATCCTGCGATTGCGGCAGAGGTTTCGCTGTGGCTGCTCGGCAACTATGTCGGCCATGCCGACCGCGAGCCTGACGCCTCCTCTGCCACCACCGGCTGACGCTGCCTTCAGGCAGCACCCAGCCAGGTCTTGCAGTGTTCGAGGGCACGCGCCGCAATCAGCTGCCGCTTCATGATCGTCTTGTCCTTGCCGCGAAAACGCTTCACGCCCTCAGGCTTGACGATCGAGCCCGGTTCCAGCTCCGGAAATAGCCCGAAATTGATGTTCATCGGCTGGAAGGACCGCTTGCCGGGCTCCTCGTCGGAAACGATATGGCCGCCGGTGATGTGATTGAGCAGTGAGCCAAGTGCTGTCGTTGCCGGCGGAATACTGGGTGTCTCACCCTTGCGCTGCGCTGCCGCGAAGCGACCGGCCAGCAAGCCGATCGAGGCGCTTTCCACATAACCCTCGCAGCCGGTGATTTGGCCGGCGAAACGCAGGCCCGGACGCGCCTTCAGCTGCAGGCTCTGGTCGAGCAGCGTTGGGGAGTGGATATAGGTGTTGCGATGCAAGCCGCCGAGACGGGCGAATTCCGCATTTTCCAGCCCCGGGATCATCCGGAAGATTTCCGCCTGAGCGCCATAGCGTAGCTTGGTCTGGAAGCCGACCATGTTGTAGAGCGTGCCGAGCGCATTGTCCTGGCGCAACTGCACGACAGCATAGGGCTTTACGGTAGGGTTATGGGCATTGGTGAGACCCATGGGCTTCATCGGTCCGTGGCGCAGCGTCTCGCGGCCGCGCTCGGCCATGACCTCGATCGGCAGGCAGCCGTCGAAATAGGGCGTGCCTTCCCATTCCTTGAAGCCAACAGCGTCGCCGGCGATCAGGGCGTCGACGAAGGCATTATACTGGGCCTCATCGAGCGGGCAGTTGATATAGTCCTTGCCTGTGCCGCCCGGCCCGACCTTGTCGTAGCGCGACTGGTACCAGCAGATGTCCATGTTGATGCTGTCGGTATGCACGATTGGGGCGATCGCATCGAAGAAGGCGAGTGCGTCCTTGCCGGTCCGCTCGCGGATGGCTTCGGCAAGGGCCGGAGAGGTGAGGGGGCCGGTCGCGATGATCGCGAGATCCCAGTCCTCCGGCGGCAGGCCGGTGACTTCCTCGCGCACGACAGTAATCAACGGATGCTGGTGGATGGCGGCGGTCACCGCATCGGAAAACCCGTCGCGGTCGACGGCCAGTGCCCCACCGGCTGGGACCTGATGCTTGTCAGCACAGGCCATGATGAGCGAGTTCGCGAGCCGCATTTCCGCATGGATGACGCCGACGGCATTGGACGTCGCATCGTCCGAGCGGAAGGAGTTGGAGCAGACCAGTTCGGCAAGCCCGTCGGTCTTGTGCGCATCGGTGCCGCGCACGCCGCGCATCTCGTGCAGAATGACTGGAACGCCGGCCTGCGCAACCTGCCAGGCGGCTTCCGAGCCTGCAAGACCGCCGCCGATGATATGAATGGGGGAGAAGGAGCTGTTCGTCATGGGCGGCTCCATATCACGGCTTGTCGCGCAAGGTCCATTGGCTGCGGAGCGGTGAGAGGCGTTCGGCGATCACATTCGGGATGCCGGAATCAAAAACGGCACCAAGCGGTGCCGTTTGACAGGCTGCTGTACGCGAGATCCGATTAACGGAAGGAGCGTGCAGCGATATTGCGGATTTCGTAGCGGGTGATGCCGATGTCGTTGAGGGTCTGCTGGGACAGGTTGCCCAGTTCATTCATCGTACGGCGGTAGCTCATCCAGTTCTTGGCAATGCGGATCGGGTTCATGGTCGTTTCCTCGGTCAAACTTGGTGGCTGATCTTGCGGTCGTTCCCGCATCAGCGATTGACCTTCTTATACGCCCGTAAAACAAGATTGTGCAGTGCAAATAATGTGCGACTGCTATGCATTTGTGCATGAGGTTGCCGTGATATGTGGCAGGGCTGGTATGCTGGTCAAAAACGCGCCAGAAGTTAACGGCGGTTTACGAGTGTGAAAAAGCCCGCAGATGCGGGCTTTTATAGGCAGGTCACAGGTGGTTTTTCGGCAGTCAGACGGGCTTGATGAGAATGTGCTTCTTCTTGCCCAGCGAAAGCTTGATCACCCCCTCTGCGGAGACCTCTGCGCTGCCGACAGTCATGCGCTCATCGGAGACGCCGGCGTCGTTGATCTTGACCGCGCCACCCTGCACGTGACGGCGGGCTTCACCGTTTGAGGCTGCAAGCCCTGCCTTGACGATCAGACCGAGCAGACCGATGCCGGCATTCAGCTCGCTTGCTGCAACTTCGACTGTTGGCAGCGTGTCGGCGAGCGCCCCTTCCTCGAAGGTCTTGCGGGCCGTTTCGGCAGCCTGTTCGGCGGCGTCGCGACCATGCAGCAGCGTCGTCACCTCCGTGGCGAGGATCTTCTTGGCTTCGTTGATCTCCGAACCGCCAAGCGCAGCCAGGCGGGCTATCTCGTCCATCGGCAGGGTGGTGAAGAGCTTCAGGAAGCGCACCACATCGGCATCCTCGGTGTTGCGCCAGTACTGCCAGAAGTCATAGACCGGCAAGAGGTCGGCGTTCAGCCATACAGCTCCCGAGGCCGACTTGCCCATCTTGGCGCCGGAGGAGGTGGTGAGCAGCGGTGCCGTCAGCGCATAGAGCTGCGGCGTGCCCATGCGGTGGCCGAGATCGATACCGTTGATGATATTGCCCCACTGGTCTGAACCGCCCATCTGCAGCCGGCAGCCATACCGCTGGTTCAGTTCGACGAAGTCATAGGCCTGCAGGATCATGTAGTTGAATTCGAGGAAGGACAGCGACTGCTCGCGGTCGAGACGCGTCTTGACGCTGTCGAAGGAGAGCATGCGGTTGACCGAGAAATGCCGGCCGACATCGCGCAGGAACTCGAGGTAGTTCAAGGGGCGCAGCCATTCGGCATTGTTGATCATCAGGGCGCCACCCTTCGGACCCTTGTCGTAGTCGAGGTAATGCGAGAAGCAGCGCTTGATCGAGGCGATGTTCTCTTCGATCGTCTCGATGGTCATCAGCTTGCGCGCTTCCTCCTTGAAGGAGGGGTCGCCGACCATGCCGGTGCCACCGCCCATCAGCGAGATCGGCTGGTGGCCGGTCTCTTGGAACCAGCGCAGCATCATGATCTGCATCAGGTGACCGACATGCAAGCTCGATGCCGTCGGATCATAGCCGATATAGGCCGTCACGCTTTCCTTGGCGAGCAGGTCGTCGAGCCCCGTTTCATCGGACATCTGATGAATGAAGCCGCGCTCGGAGAGAATGCGGAGGAAATCGGACTTGAACTTCGTCATGACGCTGTTGCTTTCGGTTTCTCTGGTCTTTCGGTGGTAATCTTGGAAATCCGCGGGGGCTTTAGCATTGTTTTTTGAATTGTGCACCCGTCTCGGTCATGAATGTCCGGCGTAAACGGCAGTCGAATCGGGTGGCAAATGTCGGAAATCAGGACGGCGATCGGGTTGATGAGCGGCACCTCGATGGATGGCATCGATGTGGCGCTGGTCCGCACCGATGGAGAGGCAGTCGTTGAGCGGGGTGGCTTCCTGTCGGTGCCCTATGAGCCCGCCTTCCGCGATCGACTGAAGCAGGCGCTGGAAGATGCGAAGGGCATCAAGCGGCGCGGCGAACGGCCGGGCGACCTCTCCCGTATGGAGAGGGACCTGACTCTACGTCATGCAGAGGCGGTCGGCCTTTTCCTGCGGCAACAGAAGCTCAGGGATGCGGAGATTGACCTCATCGGCTTCCACGGCCAGACGGTGCTGCATCGGCCGGATGAGGCGCTGACCGTCCAGCTCGGTGACGGGCTGCTGCTGGCCAAGGAGACCGGCATCGACGTCGTCTATGACATGCGCGCCAACGACATGGTCCATGGGGGGCAGGGCGCCCCGCTGGTGCCGGTCTATCACCAGGCGCTCGCCCATCAGATCCCGGCAGAGGACTGGCCGGTCTGCTTCGTCAATATCGGCGGCATCTCGAACCTCACCTTCCTCGACGGCGACGGTACGATCATCGGCTTCGACAGCGGACCCGGCAATACGCTGATCGATCAATGGGTCGAGGCCCATGCCGGCATTCCCTATGACGACGGCGGTCGCATCGCGTCGGAGGGCGCGGTCATCATGGCGCTCGCCGAGCGCTATCTCGACAATCCCTTCTTCACAGCGAAAACCCGTCGTTCGCTCGATCGCAACGATTTCCGTCCACCCGAGGGCCATGAGGCCGAACTGTCAGACGGCGCCCGTACGCTCGCCTTCGTCTCCTCAGCCGCGATCCTCAAGTCTGCGGGCCACCTGCCGACCCCGCCGAAGACATATGTGATTTGCGGCGGTGGTCGCCTGAACCGAACGATCATGGCAGACCTCGTGCGCCTCGCGGGCGAACAGGCAGCAAGGGTGGTGACCGCCGAGCAGGCGGGCTTTGATGGCGACGCCATGGAGGCGGAAGCCTGGGCTTATCTGGCTGTGCGGTCGGCACGGCGCCTGCCGCTGACATTTCCGGGTACGACGGGTGTCCGGGAGCCGGTCAGCGGTGGAGTGCTGGCGCGGGCCGCACTCAGGCCTGACGCGGCAGGCTTGCCCCGAACGCCGCCATCGCCAGAATAACCGCTTCGGCGCGCTGGCCGCTTTCGGTCAGTGTGTACTCGGTCTTTGGCGGCACGGTTGGATAGATCGTTTTCGATATCAAGCCTTTCTCCTCCAGCATTGTCAGCCGGGCCGCCAGCATGCGCGGGCTGATGCCGGTGAGTGAGCGCTGGAGCTCGGAGTAGCGTTTCGTCCCGGACATCAGGTCCCGGAGGATCAGGCTCGTCCACTTGCCGTCAAACACAGCAGCTGCAGCCGCCACAGGGCAGCCACTGTCGCAGTTCCCTTCAATTTTCAATTTTGTTTTCAAGGGCATGGCAAAATCTTTTTGCTATACTTTTGGTAACTACTTCCGAAAGTATAGCGGTTTCAGCTATCTCTTCGCAATCAGTTTTGCAGGAGAAAAGCAAATGAAGCCCTTGAAAATCGTCTTATGGATCGTAGCCATCTCGCAGTGGGTGCTGGGCCTCCTGTGCCTGTTGGCGCCTCAGCAGTTCTTCACTGCCATGGGGCTTGCCTCGCCGCCGGACGACAACCGGTACATGATTGCGATGCTTTCCGCCCGGTTCCTCGCTTATGGTTTCGGCATGATGCATCTGGCTCGGCAACAGGAGCCGTCACGCTTCTGGCTCGGAAACATGGTGCTGATCCAGGTTATCGATCTGGCAGCCGGCATCTATTACACTGCGGAAGGGTCGGTGACCTTGGCGACCAGCGCATTCCCGATGTTCAACGCGGCGGTCTTCATTGCGCTGCTCGTCTGGCTCATGCCTCACTCGGCGCAAAAACGGATGCAAGTCTATGCAGCGCCCAGCCGCTGAAGAGGCCAGTCCCACAGAACTCTGAGGACACCCTACGTGTCCCAAAACATTACATCCAACACGGAGCCGGAACGATGTAAACGTCCCGGTTCCGCTCGTTTATTTTACGAAGGTGACATAGGGGGCATGTTTTGCAAAGGCGAGCCCATCGCGCAATCCCACTTCATAGGCATGTCGTATGCCGGCTGCGTCGCCGACCGCGAACTTGCTGACCGGAATGTCTTCGCTCGGGCCGACCACAATGCGGTTTTCGACCGCCGGCGGCGTGCGGCCGAAGCGGGTGGAGAGCAGCAGCGTCTTCCAGCCTTTGTTTTCGACTTCCGTGAGCTTCATCAGTGGCGGATTATCGACGAGTCCGCCATCGAGATAGGCACGGCCGCGGACGCGTCCGACCGGCATGAAGGGCGGTACGGAGGACGTTGCCATGAGGGCATCCACAAGCTCCCCGGGATAGTCGACATTGTGCGTCGAGATCCAGGTGGGGCGCAGCCGCATGCGCAGACCTGCCTTAGAGTGGCTGCCATCGCTCAGTAGCTTCTCGATCTGGTAGGCGCCGATCGAGCCAAGCGCCCCGAGCGCGCCGGGCATCCAGTCGGGCAGGCCCGAGAGCTGGATCAGCATGGGCGGGGCTGCTTTCAGTGCGGCAAGCTCAGCCTCTCCGAATTCGCTGGCGAGCAATTGCCGAAAGAGCGATCCGACCACCAGCGGCGATTCCCGCCGTCGGAGCGCCCGCCAGTCGACTCCGCGCTGCCCCTTTTCGGCAAAGGCGAAGGCCGAGGCCCGCACGCGGTCGCCGACACCGGCCAGGAACATCGCGCCATGATAGGCGCCGGCCGAGACGGCGACATAGAAGCGCGGGTTGAGCGGTCGATGCTCGCTATAGGACTTGAGAAACCCGCTCTGCCAGTAGCACCGGTTGCCACCGCCTGCGAGACCGACGGCGTCGAATGTCATGGGTGAGGTCATTCAAAATCGCAGTCTGAAATCGAAAGAGTGTTTAATCACGCCGAAGAAGTTCGAGAGCTTCCGCTTCTCTTCCCTTGCCGCGTGCCGCCATTTCCTCGAACAGTCGGTAGGCCCCATGTTGCTTGACCATTTCTGCGGCCATTTCTGACACTAGGCGTTCAGGAGAGACACCCTTCTGAGCTGCAATCAGATCCACCTTTTCGTGAACCTCTGAACTCAGCTCAACGGTTAAAGCGTTCATCTTCAAGCCTCCGGACAGTTGCCGCTGGTGTCTCGATCTTGATGTGCGGAAACTTGAGCTCCGCCTTTTCGAAATCTCGGATGTTCGACGTCACCAGTATATGCGCGTTGGCCGAGATTGCCAATTCGATCAAGTGATTGTCGGCTTCATCGACGAGATTGGCCCGCCACTTGAAGTGCGCCGTGCGCCATTGGCAGCGAGAAACAAAGATATCCAGCAGCACTTGCCGCTCGTTGGCGGTCATTCGCCCTTGAGTAAATGGCTCTGTTCTGGAGAGAACGTCGCGGTATTCGAGCAGAAGTGGACCGGACAGAAATGGGACGAGACGCCCGTCCAGGCACGCCTCGATCACTTTCGAGGCAGGATCCTGGCCGATACAAGCGCTGACGAGCACATTTGTATCGGCCACGATCCGGATCATTTTACCGGATCCGTTTGGCGGCGGGTTCCGGGACCAGTTCGCCGTCGAGGCGGCGGTCGAGATAGTCTTCACATTCGGCCATCAGCGTTTCCACCTGGCCGTTGAAGAAGTGGTTGGCGCCCGGCACCGTCTTGTGGGTGATCAGGATGCCCTTCTGGGTCTTCAGCTTGTCGACGAGGCCGATCACGTCCTTTTCCGGCGCCACCTTGTCGCTGTCGCCGTTGATGATCAGGCCGGACGACGGGCAGGGGGCGAGGAAGGAGAAGTCGTAGATATTCGGCTGCGGGGCGATCGACATGAAGCCTTCGATCTCCGGGCGGCGCATCAAAAGCTGCATGCCGATCCAGGAGCCGAAGGAATAGCCGGCAACCCAGCAGCTCTTCGAATCGGGATGCAGGCTCTGCACCCAGTCCAGCGCGGACGCCGCATCAGAGAGCTCGCCCGCGCCATGGTCGAATTCACCCTGGCTGCGGCCGATGCCGCGGAAGTTGAAGCGCAGCGTCGTGAAGCCACGCTTCTGGAACATGTAGAACAGCTGGTAGACGATCTGGTTGTTCATCGTTCCGCCGAACTGCGGATGCGGATGCAGGATGATCGCGATCGGTGCGCTTTTTTCCTTGGAGGGCTGATAACGGCCTTCGAGACGACCCGCGGGGCCGTTGAAAATCACTTCGGGCATTAGGTTCCGGTCCCTGACATTTTTGCGGTTCGTCAACACCAAATTAGAAAGCTGACTTGACGGCGTCAGTCAGCTTTTCTAGAACGAAGTTTAGAACCGTTCGAAACTGGATGGCGTCGCATCCGGGGTGAAGGTGTCATAAGGCAAGCCCGGCGGAGATTTCAAGGAAAATGCGCCGCCTGATGCATGGGAGTACGAAGCCAGGATGGCCGTTGAGCGCATCTATCTCGACTGGAACGCCACCGCACCCCTGATGGCTGCGGCGCGCGAGGCCATGCTCGATGCGCTCTCGTTGCCCGGCAACCCGTCTTCCGTCCATGCCGAAGGGCGCGCGGCGCGTGGCGTTATCGAGAGGGCGCGACGGGAAGTGGCGGCGCTTGTCGGTGCCGAGCCGGCGCATGTCACCTTCACCGCGAGCGCGACCGAAGCTGCAAATCAGGTGCTCTCGCCGGTTTATCGCATGGGCAAGTCCCGCGTTGCTATCGGTAAACTCTATGTCTCTGCGATCGAACATCCGGCTGTGAGGGCCGGGGGGCGCTTTGCCTCTGATCATGTGACGGAAGTACCGGTCACCCGCTCGGGTATTCTGGATCTCGATGCACTCACCACTCGGCTGGTCGCACATGATCTCGCAGATGGTCTGCCGCTGGTCGCCGTGATGCTGGTGAACAATGAAACCGGCATCATCCAGCCGATCCGCGAAGTCTCCGCCATCGTAAAGAAGTTCGGTGGATTGCTGGTGGTCGATGCCGTGCAGGCGGCAGGCCGCATTCCTTTGTCGATCGCCGAGCTCGGCGCCGACTTCCTGATCCTGTCGGCGCACAAGCTGGGCGGACCGAAGGGTGTCGGTGCGCTGGTGTCGCGCGGCGAGACGCTGATGCCGGAACCTTTGGTCCGCGGCGGTGGTCAGGAAAAGGGGCACAGGGCCGGAACGGAAAACCTGGCAGCGATCGCCGGCTTCGGCGCTGCTGCCCGCGAAATGGCGTCGGAACTGGCCCAGCGGAACGCGCGATTGACTGAGCTTCGCGATCGGGCGGAGCAGGCCATGCTGTCAGTGGCACCGGATACCGTGATCTACGGACGGAGTGAAGCGCGCGTCGGCAATACCAGCTTTTTCCATCTGCCGGGGCTTAAGGCGGAGACGGGACAGATTGCGTTCGACCTCGAAGGCGTGGCGCTGTCGGCCGGTGCCGCCTGCTCGTCTGGCAAGGTGGGCGCGAGCCACGTGCTGACCGCCATGGGCGAGGATGCCGCAACCGGGGCGCTTCGCCTGTCGATCGGACCGGCGACGCCGGAAAGCGATATCGACCGCTTCGTCGCGGCCTTCGCAAAGATTGCCGCCCGCCGGAAACCGGCGGGGCAGGCCGCATAAAGCGGCGAAAAACCAGCCCGACGATCGTTTTTCCCTTGCCAAGAGGGATGAAATGATGGCTCGGGGACCTTAGATATGGCGGGTCACCGCCCAACGTTAACAAGCTGCCGGAATTTGGCCCGGCAAGATTGGAGAACGACCATGGCTGCTGTGCAGGAAACGATCGATCAGGTCCGCCAGATCGACGTCGACCAGTACAAGTACGGTTTTGAAACCACGATCGAAGTCGATAAGGCCCCGAAAGGCCTGTCGGAAGACATCGTTCGTTTCATTTCGGCAAAGAAGCAAGAGCCGGAATGGATGCTCGAATGGCGCCTCGACGCTTATAGGCGCTGGCTGACGATGATCGAGCCCACCTGGGCCCGCGTCGACTATCCGAAGATCGACTTCAACGACATCTACTACTATGCGGCACCGAAGACGGCTGCCGGCCCGAAGTCGCTTGACGAAGTCGATCCGGAACTTCTGAAGGTCTATGAAAAGCTCGGCATCCCGCTGAAGGAGCAGGAGATGCTGGCCGGCGTCCAGTCCTCGAAGATCGCCGTCGACGCGGTCTTCGATTCGGTCTCCGTTGTCACGACCTTCAAGGAAGAGCTGAAGAAAGCCGGCGTGATCTTCATGTCGATCTCGGAAGCCGTGCGCGAGCATCCCGAGCTGGTGAAGAAATATCTCGGCACCGTCGTCCCGGTCACCGACAACTATTATGCGACGCTGAATTCGGCTGTGTTCACCGACGGCTCCTTCGTTTTCATCCCGAAGGGCGTTCGCTGCCCGATGGAGCTGTCGACCTATTTCCGCATCAACGAGAAGAACACCGGGCAGTTCGAGCGCACGCTGATCATCGCCGAGGAAGGCGCCTACGTCTCCTATCTCGAAGGCTGCACGGCACCCCAGCGCGACGAAAACCAGCTGCATGCAGCCGTCGTCGAACTCGTGGCGCTCGATGATGCCGAGATCAAGTATTCGACCGTCCAGAACTGGTATCCCGGCGACAAGGACGGCAAGGGCGGCATCTACAACTTCGTCACCAAGCGTGGCGATTGCCGCGGCGCGCGTTCGAAGATCTCCTGGACGCAGGTCGAAACCGGTTCGGCGATCACCTGGAAGTACCCGTCTTGCATCCTGCGCGGCGACGACAGCCAGGGCGAGTTCTACTCGATCGCCGTCTCCAACGGCCATCAGCAGGTCGACAGCGGCACCAAGATGATCCATCTCGGCAAGAACACCAAGAGCCGGATCATCTCCAAGGGCATCTCGGCGGGCGTGTCGCAGAACACCTATCGCGGTCAGGTCTCGATGCATCGCAAGGCGGAAAACGCCCGCAACTTCACCAATTGCGATTCGCTCCTGATCGGTGACACCTGCGGCGCGCATACCGTGCCCTACATCGAGGTGAAGAACTCGACGGCCAAGGTGGAGCACGAGGCGACGACCTCGAAGATCTCCGAGGACCAGAAGTTCTACGCCATGCAGCGCGGCATCCCGGAAGAAGAGGCGATCGCGCTCATCGTCAACGGCTTCGTTCGCGACGTCATCCAGCAGCTGCCGATGGAATTTGCGGTTGAGGCGCAGAAGCTGATCAACATCTCGCTCGAGGGTAGCGTGGGGTGATGACGCGGCGCGATCAGCCAGATGCGGTCGTCATCCTCGGGCTTGTCCCGAGGATCTACCATCGGCGAGGCTGATGCGCGATGTCCGGCTTCGTTTACATGATGTCGGACAAGCCACGTGGCGTGATTTACACCGGTGTGACCAGCGACCTTCAGGGGCGCATATGGGAGCATCGGAATGAAATGAGGAAAGGTTTTACGTCCAGATACAATGCGAAGCTTTTGGTGTGGTTCGAGCAGCATCCGAACATCGTCCTCGCGATCCGACGAGAGAAGTCTCTGAAGCGCTATTTGCGGGACTGGAAGATCAAGCTGATCGAAGGGCTGAACCCGACATGGCTCGATCTTTACGACCGGATTTATGAGATTGAGAACGTCTATTCACCGCATCGGAGCTCAACGCAATGGTCGGACTATAACTGAAACGGCAGTAGATCCTCGGGATAAGCCCGAGGATGACGGAATTGAACAGGCGCCCCCGCGGCGCGACAGGAAACGACAGGCGGCCCTTGAACCGCCCGATGGACAGGAAGACAGACATGCTTGAAATCAGAAATCTCCATGCCCGTATCGCCGAAGACGGCACCGAAATCATCAAGGGCCTGAACCTCACTGTAAAGGCCGGCGAAGTGGCTGCCATCATGGGCCCGAACGGCTCCGGCAAGTCGACGCTGTCCTACATCCTGTCGGGTCGCGAAGACTATGAAGTCACCGAAGGCGACATCCTCTATAACGGCGAGAGCATTCTCGAACTCGACCCGGCCGAGCGTGCCGCCAAGGGCATCTTCCTCGCCTTCCAGTACCCGGTCGAAATTCCGGGTGTGGCCACCATGCAGTTCCTGAAGGTCGCGATGAACTCGCAGCGCAAGGCACGTGGCGAGGACGAGCTGACGACGCCGGACTTCATGCGTCGCGTTAAGGAAGCCGCTGCCGAGCTGAAGATCAACCCCGACATGCTGAAGCGCCCGCTCAATGTCGGCTTCTCCGGCGGTGAAAAGAAGCGCGCCGAAATACTGCAGATGGCGCTGCTCGAGCCAAAACTCTGCATCCTCGACGAGACCGATTCCGGCCTCGACATTGACGCGTTGAAGATCGTCGCGGACGGTGTGAACGCGCTGAAGCGCCCGGACCGTGCAACCGTCGTCATCACCCACTACCAGCGCCTGCTCGACTACATCGTGCCGGACAGCGTGCACGTCCTCTACAAGGGCCAGATCATCAAGTCGGGTGACAAGAGCCTGGCGCTGGAACTCGAAGCCAACGGCTATGCCGACATCACCGGTCAGGCAGCCTAAGCGGTTTCAAGTTTTAAAGGAGTTGCAACGATGACTTTGCAAGCGGCCAACCGGCTCACCGCAGCCGAGACCCAGCTCATCGACGCCTATACCAACCAGATCGGCAGCCTTCCGGGCGATGGTGCCGTGATTCTGAAGCGCGACGGCCTCTTCGATGCCCTGAAGCGCCAGGGTCTCCCGACGCGCCGCGTCGAGACCTTCCATTACACGGACCTCAAGGCGCTGTTGCGCGCACTCCCGACCGAAGAGCCCCAGGCTGTTGCCAAGGCGGTCAATCCGCTGGTTTCGGGCGCAACTATGCTCACCGTGCTGCAGGGTGTGGCTCAGGCGCCGGCATCGCTGCCGGAAGGCCTTGCCGTTTCGCTCTATCGCGACGCGCTGTCGAACGGTGATGCCGCCGAAGGCCTGACCGCCTTCAACGCTGACGACACGATCGGCCGCCTGAATGGCGCCTTCGTGCGCGACGGCTTCGCGCTCGACGTGGCCGAAGATGCCGACATCGAAGCGCCGATTGAGCTGCAGTCGGTGCATGCCGCCGGTCAGCTGCATCTGCGCTTCCCGGCCAGCTTCGGCAAGGGGTCCAAAGCAACCGTTATCGAACGCCATATCGGCCAGAGCGGCTCGGCGGCACTTGCCTCCGTGGTCGCCGATCTGAAGCTGGGCGAGGGTGCCGAGATCACCTGGGTGATCCTGCAAGGCGAAGGCGATGCCGACACGCATCTTGGCCAGATCCGCGCCGAACTCGGCACGGATGCCAAGTTCCGCCTCTTCATCGTCAATGCCGGCGGCAAGCTGGTGCGCCAGGAAGTGCATGTGAAGACGGCGGGCGAAGGCTCCGACTTCATGCTGCGCGGCGTCAACCTGCTTGGCGGTGACACCCATACCGACGTCACCATGACGCTCGGCCATGACGTGCCGAACACGACCTCGACGGAAATCATCCGCAACGTCGTGTTCGACCGCGCCCGTGGCGTCTTCCAAGGCATGATCCGCGTTGCTCCGGATGCCCAGAAGACCGATGCCCGTATGGCCTGCAACACGCTGCTGATGTCTGACGATTGCGAGTTTTCGGTGAAGCCGGAGCTGGAAATCTTCGCCGACGACGTGCAGTGCGCCCATGGCGCGACGGTCGCCGATATCGTGAAGAGCCATCTCTACTACCTGATGTCGCGTGGCATTCCGGAGAAGAAGGCACGTGCGCTGCTGATCAACGGCTTCGTTGCCGAAATCGTCGAGGAGCTCGAAAACGAGCCGCTCGTCGAGGCCCTGGAAGAGATCATCACCAACTGGCTGGAGCATCATGGCTGACACGATCGCGGCACGGACAGGTTACGACGTTGAAGCCGTCAGACGGGATTTCCCGATCCTGTCGCGCGAGGTCTACGGCAAGAAGCTGGTCTTTCTCGACAATGCCGCTTCGGCTCAAAAGCCGCGGCAGGTGATCGACGCGATCAGTCACGCTTATTCGAACGAATATGCCAATGTGCATCGTGGCCTGCACTTCCTGTCCAATGCCGCGACGGATGCGTATGAAGGCGCGCGCGAAAAGGTGCGCCGCTTCTTGAATGCCCCCTCGATTGACGAGGTGATCTTCACCAAGTCGTCGACCGAGGCGATCAACACGGTCGCCTATGGTTGGGGCATGAAGCATATCGGCGAGGGGGACGAGATCGTGCTCTCGATCATGGAGCACCACTCCAACATCGTGCCCTGGCATTTCCTGCGGGAACGCAAGGGAGCCAAGCTCGTCTGGGCGCCGGTCACGGACGAAGGCGCTTTCGATATGGAAGCCTTCGAAAAGTCACTGACCGAACGCACCAAGCTGATTGCCATCACCCATATGTCGAATGCTCTCGGGACGGTCGTGCCGATCAAGGAGGTCTGCCGCATCGCCCGTGAGCGCGGCATCGCCGTCATGGTCGATGGCAGCCAGGGCGCGGTGCATATGCCTGTTGATGTCCAGGATCTCGGTTGCGACTGGTATGCCGTGACCGGCCACAAGCTCTACGGCCCCTCGGGCATCGGCGTGCTCTGGGGCAAGATGGACCGCCTGCGGGACATGGACCCCTTCATGGGTGGCGGTGAGATGATCATCGAGGTCTCCGAAGACCGCGTGACCTATAACGAGCCGCCGCATCGCTTTGAGGCCGGCACGCCGCCGATCGTCCAGGCGATCGGCCTCGGTTACGCACTCGACTACATCGAAAGCCTCGGCCGCGAGGCGATTGCCGCCCATGAGGAGAGCCTGCGCGCCTATGCGCATGAGCGTCTCTCGGCGATCAATTCGCTGCGCATCATCGGCAATGCACCGGGCAAGGGAGCGATCTTCTCGTTCGAGCTCGCCGGCATCCATGCCCATGACGTCTCGACGATGATCGACCGACGCGGCGTTGCCGTTCGCGCCGGAACCCACTGCGCCCAGCCGCTACTCGCCCGTTTCGGCGTGACCTCCACTTGCCGGGCGTCGTTCGGCCTCTATAACACACGGGAAGAAGTCGATGCGCTGGCGGACGCTCTGGATTACGCCCGCAGCTTCTTCGCCTGAGGAATGAACACCATGAGTGACACCGAAACCAAGCCTGACGTCCGCGAAGGCATCATCAACACGGCGATCCCGCCGGAAGAGGTGGCGCGCCTCTCCGACGATATCGTCGCCGCGCTGAAGACCGTTTATGACCCGGAAATCCCGGCCGACATCTTCGAACTCGGGCTGATCTACAAGATCGACATCGAAGACGATCGCACGGTGAAGATCGTCATGACGTTGACCGCACCCGGTTGCCCGGTCGCTGGCGAAATGCCGGGCTGGGTCGAGAACGCCGTCGGTTCGGTCGAGGGTGTTTCGGGCGTTGAAGTGGAAATGAGCTTCGATCCGCCGTGGACGCCGGACCGCATGTCCGAAGAGGCGCAGGTCGCCGTCGGCTGGTATTGATTGCGGTCAAGTCGCTCTCTACATTCGAACGACAAAGCGCCGGGCCTTGAACCCGGTCAGCGAAGGAGATGACGAATGGCCTTTCATGTCATGACGATCAGTGACGCGGCAGCAGATCGTGTGAAGGCGATTGTTGCCAATTCCGGGCCGGATGCCAAGGGTATCCGCGTGGGCATCAAGAAGGGCGGCTGCGCCGGGATGGAATATACGATCGATCTGGTGACAGAGCCCAACCCCAGGGACGATCGGATCGAACGAGATGGCGCAACGGTGTGGATCGATCCGGCTGCCGTTCTCTATCTGCTCGGCACCGAAATGGGCTTTGAGACCACCACGTTGCGCTCCGGCTTCACATTTCACAACCCGAACCAGACTTCGGCATGCGGCTGTGGCGAATCGGTGGAACTGAAGGCCGCCGATCTGACGGAGCTCGCCAAGCAGCGCCAGGCTGCCTCGGCCTGAATGTCCACCTATCTGTGAATCCTTTGCACCCGACCGTCTCGGGTGGAAGCATGTTCATCAGAGCGAATCTCAGTTTTTTATTGGGTGCGCGAAAAAAATCTTGCGGAATATTGAATTACGCAAATAAACTGTGGTCATGGATATCAGTGACCGCAAAATCATCGACTTGCTAGCCGAAGACGCCCGCCGCTCGCTCGCGAGCATTGGCGATGTGGTAGGGCTTTCTCCCTCTGCCGTCAATGAGCGGATCCGCCGACTTGTATCGTCGGGCGCGATAAGGCGCTTCACACTTGAGGTGGATCCGGTCGCCATCGGTCTGCCGATCACGGCATTCATGCTTGTGACGCTGCCCCAGGATACGGAACAGGCGGCATTCCGGGATTATGCCGAGGCCCATCCGTCGGTGCTCGAATGTCACCATGTAACGGGCGGCTGGTCCTATATGCTGAAGATCCGCACCGCCGATCTGACCGGGATTGAAACCTTCCTCGCCGATCTCAAGGGCGAGCGACTGATCGCGCGCAGCGAAACCATGATCGCGCTCTCCACGGCGAGCGAACGCGGCTATGTGATCGGCGCGGAATGAGATGGATGCGCTCGTGTTTGGCAAGGGTCTGGTGCTGGGCGTCGCGATTGCTGCGCCACTCGGGCCGATCGGAGCGCTCTGCATCAATCGGACCCTCGAGCGCGGTTTCTGGGCCGGTGTTGCGGGCGGACTGGGAACAGCCCTTGCCGACGCAGTCTATGCTTCGCTGGCTGCCGCAGGCTTCACGGCGCTCGGCAACCTGCTGGCCTGGATCGAGCTGCCGCTCCAACTGGCTGGCGGCCTCTTTCTGCTCTATCTCGGCCTGACCGGCTTGAAGCCGCGCTCAGCCTCCCCGGCTGCGTCGGTTGCCGCGCGAGGATTGGCGGCAACGACTGCCGCGACCTTTCTTCTGACCATCGCCAATCCCGCGACAATCCTTTCCTTTGCCGCGATCTTTGCCGGCCTCGGTCTTGCCGCGGGGCAGGGGGGCGCCACTGTTTTCCTTGTCGTCGCCGGTGTCTTCCTGGGGTCGCTGGCCTGGTGGTTCTTTCTGAGTGGTTTGGTGAGCCTTCTGCGTCGACGTCTGCCAGAGGGCTTCTCGCTGCTGGTCGCGCGCTTCTCCGCCTTCGTGCTTATGGCATTTGGCATATTAGCCTTGGCGCACGCATTACTGGTTCTCGTGCGCAGCTGACCCGTTATGGCTGTCACAGGGGCAGGCAGCGGGCCCGTTTAAGCGTGATTGCAATCAATTCCCTTGGAAATCGAATGTTTATCAGTCCCGTTTGTTTTCGCTCATGTTAGAGGTGCCAGGGTGTAGGCGGCATTTGATCGTGGGGGTCTCAATGTCAGACAGGCAGGCGACTGCCAATGCGATGTTCGATTTCATCGCGGAATCATCGCAGGCGCGAGACAATGATGCGGTGCTGGCAAGCCTCGACAAGGCTGCCAAATCCTTTGGCATGGACTGTTTTGCGATTTCCGGGATCCCATTGCCCAGCGAACGGATCGATCCCTATTTCATGCTGAATGCCTGGCCGGATGGCTGGTTCGAGCGCTACGTGCAGGAGAACTACGTTCATGTCGATCCCGTGATCTACCGGACCAAGATGTCGAACGATGCTTTTGTCTGGTCCGAGGCCCTTGCCGACAAGCCGATCAGTCGGGCGGCGAAGCGCGTCATGAACGAGGCAACTGAATTCGGCATGATGGACGGCTATAGTGTGCCACTGCACTCGGTGGGTGGCTTTCAGGCGATCGTCACCTTTGGCGCCCGGAAGGTCGATCTGTCCGATGAACAGCGCGGGGCGCTGCATATCATCTCAATCTATGCGCACAATCGGTTGCGGGCCTTCATGACCGATGGTAGCGAGAAAGCTGCCGCTGCGGCCACAAAGGTCACGCCACGTGAGCGCGAGGTCATTCTCTGGTGCTCTGCCGGAAAGACCAACTGGGAAATTGGCCAAATCCTTGGAATTTCAGAAAAAACCGTACAGCATGAGATCGCGTCGGCCAGCCGCAAGTTGAATTCTGTCAACCGGGCACAATTGATCGCCGAATCGATCAGGCTCGGTCTAATCAGATAAATAGGCAGAACGGCCTATATTGAATTTTGCCCCCATGCCCCACTGTAACCCCTGGGTTTTCTGGGGGCTAACATGCTGGCGACGATCCTTGGCGCTGCGACGCATGACTACGCTGAAATCATGGAGCAGGTATGGCGGTTTCGCCATCGCCAGTTCGTTGAGCGTCTTGGGTGGGAAGCCTGTCGTCGGCCTGATGATCGGGAGATCGATCAGTTCGACGGGGAAGAAGCCATCCATTTGCCGCTTATGTTCTCGGGCGATGTCGTGGGATACAGCCGCCTCCTTCCGACGCTCAAGCCTCATCTGCTTTCAGATGTCTATCCGCACCTGATGGACGGCAGAGACTGGCCGCGCGGCGAGCGGATTTTCGAATGGACCCGCTGCATCGCCGAGATTTCCGACAAGACAATTGCAGGCGTCCCGATCTCCAATATCCTGATGACCGGGGTGATGGAGTATTGTCTGGTTGCAGGCATCGAGACCCTGCTGGTGGAGACCCATCCGAAGCTGGTGAACCTTCTGGTGACCACGGGTTGGGAGGTTATGCCGCTTGCGGCGCCAAGCATGCTTGAGGGGTCTCTGATCCTCCCAATCACGGCAAAGCCTTCCATGGCCGGGCTGCTGAGGCACCACGAGCTCTACGGCATCACCGGAAGCGTGCTCAATATTGAGATGGCGCATGGCAATCCTTTTGCGCCGTCGCCACTGACGCGCCTGGCCTTCGTTGAAGAGCCCCACGGAACAGTTCAATATCCAAGAATGGCAGGAGAATGACATGACGGATGGCCAATTCCCATCCTCCGATACCTACGTGCGCTCGATCGTCGAGGAGCAGGTCCGTAGCCTGAGAGAGATTATCAAGAGCGTATCGCAGAAGGAGCCACTGAGCGACGATGCGCTTTTTCTCGACCATCTCCTGCAGATGGTCTCCCTGGCTGCGGCCGACGGGTTGGAGCGCCGCCGCACGGGTGGCAGTCGCAAGCGTCAGATATCGCTAGCCGACGGCCGACTGTCGGACATTCATCTCGACGTCACAAAGATGGAGTTCGTCCCTCAGAGCCTCGATCGCGCCCAGTAGATAGGCGCGTATGGCGGGAGCCCCGTTGGGCTCCGCGCACCACTGGCTGATAGCTTCGTCGATCTGGAACAGACAGTCCTCCACGTAATCAGTGGTGACGACAAACTGCAGAGCGCGCTCCAGATGCTGATCGAAAATCGATCTTAGGTAGGCGCCATCCTCATCTGGCGCCGCCACGACATCTGCCTTGAGGCAGTTGAGCGCTTCGTTATACATGAATTCCTCTATGCAACCTACCGCAACTCAGGACTGTGTCCCTAAGTGGCGAAATTTGCAATCGGAGAATCATATTGGACCGGAGCTTATGCTCCAAAACGGGCTTCTTAAGCCGATATTTCTGGTTCTGGAAGGCTTCCGCGAGCCCAGAGGAGCCGGGCACCATCGCGTGACTCGCTTTGGGCGGGGCAATGCCGAGGTCTGACCGACCTGTCGAATCAGCTTCGGTTTATGCTGTTGAGGAAGTCCCAGATCTCGGCGCCGGTCTCCCAGACCGCGGCATTGGCCTTGAAGCCGATCTCAGCCTCCATGAGCGAGAGCATCTCCGACGCGAGATCCACGTTTGATGTCTCGTCCGACGTCTGGCTGCCGGAAGCCGTTACGGAGGCGGTCACGCCGCCTTGGGCTGTGCTGGCAAACTCGGTTTCCAGCCGGTCGTAACCGGGTGTCATGGCATTGGCGATATTGCTCGCGGCAGCGCCCAGACGCGTCTGTTGCGCCTGCATCCCAGAGAGCGAAATGCTCATAGCGGCCGATATGCTCATGAATGAATCCTGCCTTCGCACGACGTATATCCTCAAGCATAAACACGGCAGGTTAGCACTCTCCAAATGCGAAAGGTTTCCTCTTCCTAAGCGGCCGCCGGCATCCTGGCCTGTTTTGGCACCGCCTTGGGGTGGCAGCTTGGTAGTGTCCTCGCAAGGCGCGCCTTGGGGCCAGAAAAAAACCCGGCGCGAGGCACCGGGTTCTGAAATTGAACTAAGATCAGCTTACTCGATAATCTGGATGATCTCGCGGGTCTGCGGATCGACGATCACGCGGCGTTCGTTGATGACGGTATAGGAGTAATCTTCATAACCATCGACGGGGTAAAGTTCGATCGGGTCCTCGATCACGCGACCGATCAGGACATCGCCCTCGTAAGGCACAGAGCGGACTTCACGCTGCATGACATAGGTCTCGACGGGCGCCGGCACTACAATCGTGGAATGGGTCGCAACCGGGGCCTGTCGGATGATGACAGTTTCCTGCGCATGGGCCGACGCCGAGAGCGTCAACAGTGCCGCCGCACCGGCGAGAATGAAAGTATTGCGCATATCTGTTCTCCTGTGTTGATCAGCAGAAGAACGGGTGACGTCGTATTCCGTTCCATCACGGGGTTTTTCGACTTGTCACCACAAATGAAGAACGCCGCCTCATGGGCGGCGTTCCTGTGGCAATACTGCGGCTTTTACTCGGCCGCTTCGGCATAGGCTTCCATAGGCGGGCAGGTGCAGACCAGGTTTCGGTCGCCATAGACATTGTCGACACGGTTGACGGAGGACCAGTATTTGTCCACCCGGAAGGCGCCTGGCGGGTAGCAGGCCTGCTCGCGGCTATAGGGACGATCCCACTGGCCGACGAGGTCTTCCACCGTATGTGGTGCGTTCTTCAGCGGATTGTTGGCCTTATCCATCCGCCCTTCCTCAATGTCGCGGGCTTCCTCGCGGATCGCCAGCATCGCATCGCAAAAACGGTCGATCTCGGCCTTGGTCTCCGATTCCGTCGGCTCGATCATCAGCGTGCCGGCGACCGGCCAACTCATGGTCGGCGCGTGGAAGCCGCAGTCGATCAGACGCTTGGCGACATCATCGACGGTGACGCCGGCAGACGCCTGCAGCGGGCGGGTGTCAATGATGCACTCATGCGCCACCCGACCCGAGGCAGACGTATAGAGCACGTCATAGGCGCCCTTCAGCCGTGCCGCGATATAGTTGGCGTTTAGGATTGCGACCTTGGTCGCCTGGGTCAGGCCTTCGCCACCCATCATCAGGCAGTAGGACCAGCTGATCGGCAGGATCGAGGGCGAACCATAGGGACCGGCCGAAACCGCACCCGGACGCCCGTCGGTCACGACATGGCCCGGCAGGTAAGGGGCGAGATGCGCCTTGACGCCGATCGGTCCCATGCCCGGGCCACCGCCGCCATGCGGGATGCAGAAGGTCTTGTGCAGGTTGAGGTGGGAGACGTCAGAACCGATGTCACCAGGGCGGGCAACGCCGACCATGGCGTTCATGTTGGCCCCGTCGAGATAGACCTGGCCACCATGATGATGGGTGATCTCGCAGATCTCCCGCACCGTCTCCTCGAACACGCCATGGGTCGAGGGGTAGGTGATCATGCAGCAGGAGAGGTTGTCCGCATGCTGTTCCGCTTTGGCGCGGAAGTCGTCGAGGTCGACGTCGCCGTTTTCCTTCGACTTGACCGGCACAACGGTCATGCCGACCATCTGGGCAGAGGCCGGATTGGTGCCATGGGCCGAGGTCGGGATCAGGCAGACGGTACGATGGGTATCGCCCCGCGACAGGTGATAGGCGCGGATTGTCAGCAACCCGGCATATTCCCCTTGAGCACCTGAATTCGGCTGCATCGAGATCGCGTCGTAACCGGTGACCGCGCAGAGCTTTTCCGAGAGATCATCGATCATCTCCTTGTAGCCCAGCGCCTGATCCTCAGGCACGAAGGGATGGATGTCGGAGAACTCGGGCCAGGTGATCGGCAGCATTTCCGCCGTGGCGTTCAGCTTCATCGTGCAGGAGCCGAGCGGGATCATCGCCCGGTCGAGCGCGAGATCGCGGTCTGAGAGCCTGCGGATATAGCGGGTCATCTCGCTTTCCGCACGGTTCATGTGGAAGATCGGATGCGTCAGGTAATCGCTGGTCCGCAGGAGATCCTTGGGCAGGCGGTAATCGGCCTCGAACTCCGAGACCTTGAACTTGCCACCGAAGGCACGCCAGACGGCTTCGAGTGTCGCCGGGCGGGTCCGCTCGTCGAGCGCGATGCCGACCTTGGTCTGGCCGACCTTGAGCAGATTGACACCTTCGGCGACAGCAGCCCGCATGACGAGGCCCTGCATGTGGCCGACCTCGACCGTGATCGTGTCGAAGAACGTGTCCGGCTCGATCGTGTAGCCGAGCTTTTCCAGCCCCTTCGCCAGTAGCACCGTCTTGCGATGGACCTGCTGGGCAATCGCCTTCAGGCCCTGGGGACCGTGGAAGACCGCATACATCGAGGCCATGACGGCGAGCAAAACCTGCGCGGTGCAGATGTTCGACGTCGCCTTTTCGCGGCGGATATGCTGCTCGCGGGTCTGCAGTGACAGGCGATAGGCGCGGTTGCCGCGCGCATCAACGGAAACGCCGACAAGACGGCCCGGCATCGAGCGCTTGATGGCATCTTTGACCGCCATATAGGCCGCATGCGGACCTCCATACCCCATGGGCACGCCGAAGCGCTGGGTCGAACCGATGGCGATGTCGGCACCCATTTCGCCGGGTGACTTCAGAAGCAGCAGGGCGAGGATGTCGGCGGCAACGGCAGCCAGTGCACCGGTCTGGTGCAGTCGGGCGATCAGGCCGGAGAAGTCCCGCACATGGCCATGCGTGCCCGGATACTGGAAGATCGCGCCGAAGACTTCGGTCGGGTCGAGGTCGGTGAAGGGGTCACCGACGGTGACGGTCCAGCCAAGCGGCTCGGCACGGGTCTGGATGACGGCGATGGTCTGCGGATGGCAGTCCTTGTCGACGAAGAAGCCGGTGGCCTTGGTCTTGGCGCTGCGCTGGCAGAGCGCCATGGCTTCGGCAGCGGCAGTGGCTTCATCGAGTAGCGAGGCATTGGCAACGTCGAGACCAGTCAGGTCCGTCACCATGGTCTGGTAGTTGAGGAGCGCCTCGAGACGGCCCTGGGAGATTTCCGGCTGGTAAGGCGTATAGGCCGTGTACCAAGCCGGATTTTCCAGAATGTTGCGCTGGATGACGGGCGGCGTGATGGTGCCGTAATAGCCCTGACCGATCAGCGAGGTCAGGACCTTGTTCTTGTTCGCCGTTTCACGCAGCTTGTCGAGCGCCTCGCGCTCGGTCATCGCGGCACCCCAGGTGAGCGGCACCTTCTGGCGGATCGAGCCGGGAACTGTGGCATCAATCAGCTCCTCCAGCGAGTGATAGCCGATCACCTTCAGCATCTCCGTCATTTCGGCCGGCGAGGGACCGATATGGCGCCGATTGGCGAAGTCGTAAGGATCGTAATCCGTGAACTGGAATTCTGTCGTCATCAGGCGATCAGCTCCTTGTAGGCGGCTTCATCGAGCAGCGCGTCGGCGTCTGCGGGATTGGCAAGCTTCAGCTTGAAGAACCAGGCAGCACCTTCCGGATCGGAATTGACCAGCGACGGATCGTCGACGATCGCCTGGTTGATCTCGACCACTTCGCCGTCGAGCGGGCAGTAGACGTCGGAAGCCGCCTTGACGCTCTCCACGGTCGCAGCTGTACCGTCCTTCTTGAAGGTGGACCCTTCTTCCGGGAGTTCGACGAAGACGAGATCGCCGAGCTGGCCTGCGGCATGGGTGGTGATGCCGACGGTGGCAACATCGCCCTCGATCTTCAGCCATTCGTGTTCAGCAGTAAATTTCAACATGGTTCTCTCCGGAGATTTTTTAGCGTTTGTAGGTGGGGGTAATGAAGGGAAGGGCGGTGACGGTCAGGGGCAGGAACTTGCCACGCACTTCCGCAAAAACCTGGGTGCCGGGTTCGGCCATGGCGGTTGGGACATAACCCATGGCGATCGGGCTCTCGATGGTCGGGCCGAAGCCACCCGACGAGACATGGCCGATCTCGGTCTTGCCTTCGGCATCGGCAAACAGCCTGGCCGGCGGACGCACCGGTGCCTTGCCCTCGGGCTTCAACCCGACGCGACGCCGAGAGACGCCATTGTCGAGTTCGCCGAGGATGCGCGCCGCACCCGGAAAGCCGCCTGCGCGAGCGCCGCCCGAGCGGCGGACCTTCTGGATGCCCCATTCGATCGAGGCTTCGACCGGCGAGGTCTTGGTGTCGATGTCATTGCCGTAGAGGCAGAGGCCGGCTTCGAGGCGCAACGAATCGCGGGCGCCGAGGCCGATCGGCAGGCAGTCAGGCTGATCGAGCAGAGCCTTGGCGAGATCGGTGGCGCGGTCGGCCGGTACCGAGATTTCATAGCCGTCCTCGCCGGAATAGCCGGTGCGAGACACGAGGGCAGGGATGTCGCCCAGGATAAGCTCGCGCACATCCATGAACTTCATGGCGGCGACATCGGAATTCAGAGCAGCAAGAACCGCTTCCGCCTTCGGCCCCTGCAGGGCGAGAAGCGCACGGTCGTCATGCACGAGAACCGAAACGCCCTCAGGCAGTTTTGCCCTGAGATGCGCGATGTCGGCATCCTTGCAGCCGGCATTAACGACGACCAGCAGGCGTTCGCCGAGCCGTGAGATCATCAGGTCGTCGAGAATGCCGCCGTTTTCGTCGGTGAAGAAGCCGTAGCGCTGGCGTCCATCCTTGAGGCCAAGGATATCGACGGGAACGAGGGCTTCCAGCGCCTTTGCCGCGTCCTCATAAGCGCCGGAAGCGGCGACGAGTTCGACCTGGCCCATGTGGGAAACGTCGAAGAGACCGGCGGCGGAACGGGTGTGGAGGTGTTCCTTGAGAACACCGGCCGGATATTGCACGGGCATGTCGTAGCCGGCAAAGGGCACCATCTTGGCGCCGAGCGAGACATGAAAATCGTAAAGGGGTGTGCGTTTCAGTTGGGTCTGATCGTCCAAGACGTCGCCTCCGGGTTCGCGCTCACGCGCTTGCTCAAGTCTGGGCACGGTTGTGCCGGTTCATGAGCCCCCTCTGTCCTTGTGCCTGAGATTGTTATCCCTTCGGCTTGGCCCGCTTTGGAAACGGGCCTCTCTCCAGAGTGCAGTCGACGCCTTGTGGTCCTTTTGCCTGAGAGTTTCCGGGGCGGTTGCTCCTTCGGCTCCGGATTGAACCGGTTTCTCCCAACAAGGCTGTGATCGCATTATCTGGCACCGTGCTGACTTGGCAAGGGGGTGCGTCGCTCGCAAGCAGATTTTTGTCGCTCTGGCGCCCTGTTTGCGTCAGCGCAAGCATTCGGCGGGTTCTGCCTTCGGCGCGGCATCTCGCCGCTTGGCTTGCCGCGCACATCGCGATAAAGCAGAACGACCAACGGGGATGACGATGAGATCGAAGACCAGACCAGCGATGATGATCCTGCGCATTGCTTGCGCCATGGTCTTCCTGTCGCTCGGCTTTGGCCATCGAGCACCGGTGGCGGTCGCCGCCGACCCGCAGTCCTTCGCCTACATGCTTCCCGACGGAAGCTTTGCCGATCTGTGCATCGCCGACCATGGGCAGAATCATACAAAGCCGACCGGTGAATGCGAAGCCTGCCGCCTCGCTGGCGCCGTTGTTTTGCCGCCCCCCTCCGATCAGTCCTTTTTGATCGGCCAGTTCGCCAGCTTAGGCGAGATTGTCCCGACAGAATCGACGGTCAGCTCCGGCTATCTCCTTGATCGTCCGCGCCTGCGCGGCCCGCCGCTCTCCGTCTGAAGTCCCATAACCCTCTGACAAGACTGATGACTGCCGACGGCCGGATGGACCGCGGCAAGGAGAGACATCCATGAAGACCAATCTCATTTTCGCAACCGCGATCGCCACACTTGCCTCGACCACTGCTGTGCTGGCCCATGCGACCTTCGCCAACCAGCCTGTCAAGGTCGGCTCCTACGTTGCCGCCACCCTGCAGGTGCCGCATGGCTGCGATGGCAAGCCTACGAATGAGGTCCAGATCAAACTGCCGGAAGGCTTCATCTCGGCCAAGCCAATGCCCAAGGCCGGCTGGGACGTGGAGATCATCGCCGGCGACTACCAGAGCAGCTATGATAACCATGGCAAGCAGGTGAAGTCCGGTCCGGTCGAAATCCGCTACAAGAATGGCGAACTGCCCGACAACTTCTACGACACATTCGTTGTCTACGGGAAGGTCGCTGCTGGCGATCCGGCAACCGGGCTTGCCTTCCCGACAGTGCAACTGTGCGGCACGGATGCCAAGGTCGCTTGGGATCAGATCCCGGCCCCCGGGCAGGACCCGCATGATCTCGACGGCCCGGCGCCGATCCTGAAGCTTGTTGCCGCTGAAGCAGATGCTCACGGTCATGGCGCGCATGCGGCCCATGGCGCCCATGCTGGACACGCCGCATCCGCCGAGGCGGCTGCAACTGGAGGACATAGTGCACACGGGGCACATTCCGGGCATGCGGATCACATGGCGCACATGGCAGCGGCCGATCCGGGTGAATTTGCGCCTGTTGCAGCGGGTGACCTGGAACTGACGGCCGGCTTCACCAAGGCGATGCTGCCCGGTCAGCCGGTCGGGGGCGGTTTCATCACGATCACCAACAAGGGTGGCGAAGACGACAAGCTCGTTTCGGCGACATCGGCTCAGGCCGGTGAAGTCCAGTTGCATGAAATGGCAATGGAAGGCGAGGTCATGAAGATGCGTCAGCTGACGGACGGCATCGCCGTGCCGGCCGGACAGACGGTCGAGCTGAAGCCGGGCGGCCTGCACCTGATGTTCTTCAAGGTATCCGAACCCTTCAAGGAAGGGACGACTGTCGCTGTCACGCTGACCTTCGAGAAGGCCGGTGCTGTGGATGTGCTGTTGCCGGTCGGGCCCGCCCGCGGCAACTAAAGCTCTCTGGCTACGATAAAAGAAAAGCCGCGATCGTTCACCGGTCGCGGCTTTTCCTGCGCTTGGGAGGCATGATCAGGTCACGGAGCTTTTGTAGGCCTCGATCGTTTCCTTCAGCGTCGCCTGTTCAAAGCGCTGCTGGGTCGATGTGAGGAAGTAAAGTGCAAGTGCGGGAGGCTGCACGACGTTGACCAAGGCCCTTAGCCGGAGATCTTCGCTCTGCGCTGCCTGCTGCGCCAGAATACGCGTGTGCTCTTCCACGTAGGACGCCCGAGAGGCACGCTGTGGCGGCTTCACCGGTTCCATCGCGTAAGCGGCGGTCTGTGCAGAGACTGTGACAACCTGTGTCATGGGCGTTTCCCAGAGAATATATAACGACATTAGCATAAACCACGGTTATCTATGCATCTTTAAGTCGAATGAGCGGTTTTGAATAAAATTGGAATGGTTGCGCCGGCGCTCCCGAATGTGCCGTTTTGCGCCAGATCAATGTGTCATCGAGGTCCTTGCTGCACATTGGTGCTCACATCAGCAGAGGACCAGAGCCATGATCATCCTTGTCGGCTACGCGACGGTTGAGGGACAGACACGCAAGATTGCGGAAGCGGTGGCTTCGGCGGTGGAGGCCGGCGGCGACCGGGCACTTCTGTTCGACATCTCCTCGGGTGGCGAATACGCGGTTGCCCATCCGGAGGCAGCGATCCTATGCGCTCCGGTTCACGCGGCCCGCTATCCGGCCGCCTTCACAAAATTCGTTCGGCAGGAGGCCTCATGGCTAAATGCAGTGCCCTCGGCCTTCGTGTCCGTATCGCTGCTGATCCGTTCCGAATTCGAGGAGGAGCAGGAGGAGGCAACGCATTTTCCCGACACGCTGCTTGAAGAGAGCAGTTGGAAGCCGGGCATGATCCATCACGCGGCCGGCGCCTTGCGCTACACGGAATATGACTTCTTCAAGCGTTGGATTATCCGCCGTATGGCGGAGCAGGAAAATGCGCCGACCGACGTCAGCAAGGACCATGAATTCACCGACTGGGCGGCGCTGTCAGCCTTTGTTGCCGCATTTCTCTCCTCCGCCAAGGCTTGACGCGACTGCCACAAAGGGCTTGAACGGCCTGATACGTCAGCCGTTCGAGCGGAGGCATTCATGTTGCACATCTTGCTGGTCGCGATTGGCGGTGCGGTCGGATCGGTCGCCCGTTATCTCGCAACAATCGCGATGACGCGGCTGCTCGGGCCTGCTTTTCCCTGGGGTACAATTACGGTCAATATCCTCGGTTCCTTCGCCATCGGCCTTCTGACCGAACTCGTCGCCCGTAAATTCTCGGCGCCGGTGGAGATGCGCCTGCTGCTCGTCGTCGGTATCCTGGGCGGCTTCACGACCTTTTCATCCTTCTCCCTGGACACCATGGCTCTTGTGGAGCGAGGGCCGGTCTGGATCGCTTTCAGCTATGTCCTGGCCAGTGTGCTGCTTTCGCTGACAGCCGCTTTCGGTGGACTTGCCCTCGGCCGCAGCCTGTTCTGACGTTCTCGCCTGCATTTCCGCTTTCCCTTTCTGCCTGAAATCTACTAAAGGCACGGGATAAGTGGGTGGAGAACCCGAGCACGAAAGAATTCCCTGATGGCAGGCATTGAACATATCACCGTGGAGGCCGACGAGGCTGGCATGCGGCTCGACCGCTGGTTCAAGATCCATTATCCGGGTCTCGGCTTCGGCGCGCTCCAGAAGCTTCTGCGCTCCGGCCAGGTGCGCGTCGACGGCGGGCGCGTGAAGACCGACGCCCGTGTCCAGCCGGGCCAGGTCGTACGCGTTCCCCCCATGGATGTCGACGCCAAGAAGACCGGCCCGATCGCCAGCCACGATCTGAAGCACGGCGACGACCACGAGTTGCTCTCGCGCATGCTGCTGCATGAAGACGAGAAGGTCTTCGTCTTGAACAAGCCCGCCGGCCTTGCCGTGCAGGGCGGCTCTGGCCTGACCCGCCATATCGACAAGATGCTGGAAGCCTGGACCAGCCGGAAGGGCGAGAAGCCGCGCCTCGTGCATCGTCTCGACCGCGATACGTCGGGCGTTCTCGTCGTTGCCCGCACGCGCGGCGCTGCCCAGAAGCTGACGGCAGCCTTCCGCGAGCGCGACACCAAGAAGATCTACTGGTCGCTGGTGAAGGGCGTGCCGCGCAAGCATGAGGACAAGATATCGACCTGGCTCACCAAGGACCAGACCGACGAAGGCGACCGCATGCGGGTCTGCAAGCATGGCGAGGAGGGGGCAGACCACGCCGTATCCTACTACCGCGTCATCGACACGGCCGCCCAGAACCTCGCCTGGCTGGAGATGGAGCCCTATACGGGCCGGACCCACCAGCTGCGTGTCCATGCGCTGCATATCGGCCACCCGATCATCGGCGACCCAAAATATTTCATCGATGATCACAATTGGGATTTCCCCGGCGGCATCCAGAAGCGGCTGCATCTGCATGCCCGCCACATCGACCTGCCGCATCCGAACGGCGGGCGCCTGAAGGTCACGGCGCCGCTTTCGCCGCACATGGTGCAGAGCTGGAACCTGCTTGGATTTGATCAGGCGGACGGAGACAGGCACGGCGAATGAAACTCGTCCTCTTCGATTGCGACGGCACGCTGGTCGACAGCGCTGGCCTCATCCATGAAGTCATGCGTCACACCTTTCTCGCCTTCGGCAAGCCGGAGCCGGCCCTGGAGACGACCAAGTCGATCATCGGCCTGACGCTCGATATTGCAATCGCCCGTATGGACGGCAAGCCGCATGCCGGTGACGAGGCAGTCGCCATGGCCGCCCACTACAAGAAGATCTTTGCCGATGTTCGCCGGGACTCCGGTTTTGGCGAGACCATGTTCGAGGGTATCCGTGAGGTTCTCGATACATTGATCGCGCGGGAAGACATCTGGCTCGGCGCCGTGACTGGCAAGTCGCGCCGCGGGCTGGAAATGATCCTTGAAGGTCATGGGCTGAAGCCCCACTTTCTGTTCTGCCGAACGGCGGATGACTGCCCCTCCAAGCCGCATCCGGCCATGGTGACCGAATGTTGTGACGAGGCCGGTATTGCCCCGCGCGAGACCATCGTCATTGGCGACGCGATTTATGACATGCAGATGGCCAAGGCCGCCGGTGCGACCGCGATCGGCGTTTCCTGGGGTTATGCCAAGGCGGACGATCTCTGGACGGCGGGCGCCGATGCCGTGGTTGAACGCCCCGCCGACCTTCTGGCCTATATCCACTAGGAGCCCTTGATGCGCGACGAACTCAGCCAGGACATTTTCGGAACCTTCATTCCGGAGCCGAGCCATGAGGATCCGGTGCGCCGGGCGCAGATCCAGATGAAACGACCGCTGCCGAAGCGATTCTACGAAAGCGTCGGGATCGAGGCGCGCGAAGACGGCTTCTCGATCACGCTGGACGGCAAGCCGGTCAAGACTCCCGCCAAGAACCTACTGACGCTGCCGACCCGCGAGGCAGCCGAACTCGTGGTGGCCGAATGGGCAGGGCAGGGCGAACACATTGACCCCGCGACCATGCCGATCACCAAGCTTGCCAATACCGCGATCGACGCCGTGACCAGCAGCCTCGACGAGGTCTTTGACGAGATTGTCCGTTTTGCCGGCACCGATCTGCTCTGCTACCGCGCCGACGGCCCGAAGGAACTGATCGACCGCCAGTCGGCCCGCTGGGACCCTCTCCTCGGCTGGGTTGCCGCCGCCCACGGCGCACGTTTCATCCTCATTGAAGGCGTGATGCACCAGGAGCAGCCGCGCGAAGCGATTGCCGCCTTTGCGGGTGCCCTTGAGCGCTATCGTGATCCCTTTCAGATTTCATGCCTGAACGTGGTGACCACGCTCACCGGCTCGGCAGTGCTGGCACTCGCATTTGCCGAAGGCGCGTTCGAACTCGACGAGGTCTGGTCGCTAGCCCATCTCGACGAAGACTGGACGATCGAGCATTGGGGTTCCGATGCCGAGGCCGAAGCGCGCCGCGAGGCCAGGTACGGCGAATACGCCTCTGCCGCAGCGCTGTTTCACGCGATCCAGCCGCAAGATTAACGGTCCACTAACCATAAATGGCGAATTCTCAGGCAGGTTCAGAATCACCTGTCCGGGGTCGTCATGTTCGCTCGCAGCCTTCGCATCGCCGTCGCCATGGGCTTCGCCCTGCTGCTAGCGTCTTGCTCCGTCTTCTTCGGGCGCAGCATTGACCGTCCGCTGATCTATCACGTCCGAAACGTCACCGTCATGGCCGACGCTCAGATCCCACTTGATCTGATCGAAGACGTTGACCGCCGTGTTTCCGCGGCCATTGCCGCCACGCGCCCCCCACAGGGGGCCGAGCGCGTGGTGCTCTTGGTCAAGATTGACCGCCTCACCTTTGGCGAAGGTGCCCGCCGCCGTTTCGCCCAGGCGAAGTTTACGGTGACGGCGACCTCCGTCGAGACGGGCGAACCGGTGGCGCAGGGTACCTTTACGGTCCATAGCCCGACGGAAGATCCGCGCTGGGCACGCCAGGCATTGGCGGACGAGATTGCCGCGCGCATCCGTTTCGCCTTCTCGCTGGCCACCCCGCGCATCCGGAAATCTCAACCACCGCGCATCATCTCGACACGACTTGCCTCGGAACCTGCGCCGCAGATCGTGCCGAATTCGCCTGCAACCACTGCCCGTGCGGCTCCCACCCAGCCGAAACTCGATCCGCAAAAAACTCAAGAGGCTGTGGTCGCGACGCCTCCTGCAGCAACCGCATCGCCAGCACCGCAGGAAATGGCCGCGCCGCCTGTGGCTGCTGCCCCGCAACCATCTGCCGTCAATGCCCCGGCACAGCCCGCGCGTCGAGCAGCCGATATCGGCAAGGGTACGCCGGTGGAGCAGGGCGCAAGTGGTACCATCCGCCTGCGCTCCGATTGCGATCCGGCTGTTACGCCCGATTGCCCGGCGACACCATGATTGTCGCTCTAGGCGCGATGACGCATGCACACGCCGCAGCCGTGATTGACTTGAACTGGCCGTCGGCCTAATCCTCATCGTGGATGGTTTCCGGACGGCAGAGATGCTGTGCGGAGAGCAAAAGGGAATGCGAAGGCGTGGACCCCAACCGGGCACGCCGAACGCAGCCGACCCCGCGACTGTATTGCAGCGAGGGTTCTCCATCCGCTCTGCCGTTTCAAGGGGTGACGGGTCGCAGGGTGCGACCGGCCTTTGGAGAACGGCAGAACGGAAAAGCCACTGGGGTGGCAACACGATCAGCCGGGGCAGGACGCCTCTTTCTCTACGAATCGTCCGCTCTTTCGTGTTGCCGTCAACCCTGGGAAGGCGAGGAGAACCCGACGGTCCTTTCGAAGACCAAGACCTGCGAGCCAGGAGACCTGCCATCCACGGGCATGGTGCCCACACTGGGGAGGTTTCCCCGTTGCCAGCACGGAGGTTGTCGTGGCGACGTCTTGCATCCGCGGGTCCTTTGCGCCCCGCCGGTGCCGGTCCGTATTTGCGGATCGTGCATCCAACAATCGTTCGCGCGTGTTTGAAACATGCGCCGAGGGTCTCCTGTGTGGTGTCTGGGGTCTTGGCGCGCCATGACCGCTTCCCATTCCCGATCCATCCTCGTTCTCGGTGGTGCCCGCTCAGGCAAGTCGCGCTTTGCCGAGGGATTGGCGCGCGACACCGGCCTCGACAGGTTTTATCTTGCGACAGGCCGCGCCTGGGACGACGAGATGCGTACCCGTATCGAAACCCACAAGGCCGACCGTGCTGAAGACGGCTGGACGACGCATGAGGAGCCGCTGGATCTCATCGGGTCGCTGAAGGCGCTCGACAATCCCGAGCGGGTGATCCTCGTTGACTGCCTGACGCTCTGGGTCACCAATCTGATGATGGACGAAGGCCGTGACGTCGACTCGGACGGCGCGGCACTCGCCGCCAGTATCAAGGGACTTCGGGCCACCGTCATCTTCGTCTCCAATGAAGTCGGCCTCGGCATTGTGCCGGAGAACAAGATGGCCCGCGCCTTTCGCGACCACGCCGGCCGTCTCCACCAAGCCATCGCCGCAGAGGCGGATGAAGTCTATTTTATCGCGGCAGGCTTGCCGTTGAAAATGAAGGGTTGAATCATGTTGCAGCAAAAAATCCCCGCCACCGTCATCACCGGCTTTCTCGGTGCGGGCAAGACCACCATCATCCGCAACATGCTGACCAATGCCGGCGGCAAGAAGATCGCGCTGATCATCAACGAATTTGGCGATCTCGGCGTCGATGGCGACGTGCTGAAGGGCTGCGGTGCCGACAATTGCACCGAGGATGACATCATCGAGCTCACCAATGGCTGCATCTGCTGCACGGTGGCCGATGACTTCGTGCCGACCATGCAAAAGTTGCTCGACCGCGACGTGAAGCCTGATCATATCGTCATCGAGACCTCGGGTCTCGCCTTGCCGCAGCCGCTGGTCGCCGCCTTCAACTGGCCTGACATCCGCACCCGCGTCACCGTCGATGGCGTCGTCACCGTGGTCGATAGCGCCGCCGTGGCGGCTGGCCGCTTCGCCGACGACCACGATGCGGTCGCTGCCCAGCGCGCCGAGGACGACAATCTCGACCATGAGAGCCCGATCGAGGAACTCTTCGAGGACCAACTGACCTGCGCGGACCTTATCGTCCTCAACAAGACCGACCTGCTCGACGCTGCCGGCATCGCCGCCGTGCGTGCCGAAGTCACCGGTCGTACCAGCCGGAAGCCCGCGATGATCGAGGCGAAGAACGGCGAGGTGCCCTCGCTCGTCCTGCTCGGCATTGGTGCCAGCACAGAAGACGACATCGAAAACCGCAAGTCGCATCACGAGCTGGAGCACGAGGCGCTGCATGCCTCGGGCGAAGACCACGACCACCATCACGATCACGACGAGTTCGAAAGCTTCGTCCTGAAGCTCGGTGCGATCAAGGATCCCTCGGAATTCATCGACCGCCTGAAGCCGGTCATTGAAAAGCACGACATCCTGCGCCTGAAGGGCTTTATCGACGTGCCCGGCAAGCCGATGCGTCTCGTCATCCAGGCTGTTGGCACCCGCATCGACACCTATTTTGACCGTCCCTGGACGAGCACCGAAAAGCGCGAGACGCGTCTTGTGGTCATCGGCCTGCATGAATGGGATTTCGGGTCTGTCGTCGAAGACGTCCAGGCAGCGGCCGGCTGATCCATGCACCTGCTTCTCGCCCAGAAGGGATCGATCAGCGACGGCGACGAAGCGATCGATCTTGGCCAGACGCCGGGGGACGTGCTGTTCCTCTCGGCGGCCGACACGGAGTTGGCGGCGATCGCGGCCGCCGTGAAGGCAAGGGGTGAGAAAGCGCTGCGCTGGCGACTGGCCAGCCTGATGACGCTGAAACACCCGATGTCGGTCGATACCTATATCGAGCGCACGGCGCGCCATGCGCGGCTGATCGTGGTCCGGGCGCTGGGCGGGGCGAGTTATTTTCACTATTCGCTGGAGGCGCTGCATGCCTCAGCCCGTCGCAGCGGTGCTGTCATCGTCGTGCTGCCGGGCGACGACAAGCCGGATGAGGGGCTTTCTCCCTTCCAGGTCTGTGCGGACGACGACCGCCAGGCTCTCTGGACCTATCTCACCGAAGGCGGGGCAGGCAACGCCGAGGCCTTCGTCGCCTATGCCGAGGCTATGCTGCGCGGGGAGGAGCGTCCGGAACCGGCGCGCCCTCTGCTGAAAGCCGGTATCTGGTGGCCGGGTAGGGGCGTGATCGGAGTCGAGGAGTGGGAGAGGCTGGCGTTTACAGCACCCCCCTCTGGCCTGCCGGCCATCTCCCCCACAAGGGGGGAGAGCGGCGTCGCGGCCGGCGGCGTGCCACCTTCTCCCCGTTCACTGGGAGAAGGTGCCCGCAGGGCGGATGAGGGGCAAATCTCAACGCAAGCCCAGCCCCTCACCCTGACCCTCTCCCCGCAGGCGGGGAGAGGGAAGGTAACCCCACTCTGCTTCTACCGCGCCCTTGTCCAGAGCGGCGAAACGGCCCCCGTCGAAGCCATGGTCGAGGCCTTGAAGGCTGAGGGCCTCGTCCCCCTGCCGGTCTTCGTGTCGAGCCTCAAGGATCAGGTCTCGGTCGATACGCTCCGCGCCATCTTCACGCGATTCCCCTCGGCTGTGGTCATCAACACCACCGGGTTCGCCGTCTCAACGCCGGGCGCGGAAAAGCCGTCGACCGTACTCGACGAGACCGGTGCCGTGGTCCTGCAGGCGATCTTCTCATCCTCGCCCCGCGCCACCTGGGAGAGTTCGAGCCAGGGCTTGAGCGCCCGGGATCTCGCGATGAGCGTCGCGTTGCCGGAAGTCGATGGCCGGGTTCTGACCCGCGCCGTCTCCTTCAAGTCGAAGGCGCGTTTCGACGAGCGGGTCGAGGCCAATCTTGTGAGCCATGAGCCGGATGCCGGCCGCATGCATTTCGTCGCCGAACTCGCGGCCAACTGGGCGAAACTCCGCACAACCGACCCCGCCGAGCGCCGCGTGGCGCTTGTTATGGCGAACTACCCGAACCGTGACGGACGCCTCGGCAATGGCGTGGGGCTGGATACGCCAGCCGGTACCGTCGAGGTCATGCGCGCGATGCGCGACGCAGGCTACGATATTGCCGATCTGCCCGCCGATGGCGACGCGCTGATGCAGGCGCTGATGGCCGGGCCGACCAATGCGGCGAATGATGGGCGCGTGATCCGTGAACGACTTTCCGCCAGTGATTACAAATTGTTCTTCGCTGGTCTTCCCAAGGAAGTTCAAGAGCGTGTCACCGCCCGCTGGGGTGCACCGGAAGCAGATCCCTTCCATCTCGACGGTGCCTTCGCGCTGCCGCTGATGCGCTTCGGCAAGCTGATAATCGGTATCCAGCCAGCCCGTGGCTACAACATCGATCCCAAGGAAACCTATCACTCGCCCGATCTCGTGCCGCCGCATGGCTATCTCGCCTTCTACGCCTTCCTGAGGCGAGAATTCGGGGCGCAGGCCATCATCCATATGGGCAAACACGGCAATCTCGAATGGCTCCCGGGCAAGGCCCTGGCGCTGTCAGAAACCTGCTTCCCGGAGGCGGTCTTCGGACCGCTGCCGCACCTCTATCCCTTCATCGTCAACGACCCTGGCGAGGGCACGCAGGCCAAGCGCCGCACCTCTGCCGTCATCATCGACCACCTGACGCCGCCTTTGACGCGGGCCGAAAGCTATGGCCCGCTGAAGGACCTGGAGGCGCTGGTCGATGAGTATTACGAGGCCTCCGGCGGTGATCCGCGCCGGCTGGTGCTTCTGAAGAAGCAGATCCTGGAACTAATCGCCGATATAGGCCTCGACCAGGATGCCGGGATTGCCAAGGGGGAGGCAGACGAGACGGCGCTGGAAAAGCTCGACGCCTATCTCTGTGACCTCAAGGAAATGCAGATCCGCGATGGGCTGCATATCTTCGGGAAGGCGCCGGAAGGTCGGTTGCTGACGGACCTCGTCGTCGCGCTGGCGCGCGTGCCACGGGGGCAAGGCGAAGGTGGGGATGCGAGTTTGCAGCGGGCGATCGCGGAGGATGTCTTTGACGACTGCCCCTCATCCGGCCTGCCGGCCACCTTCTCCCCGTTGAACGGGGAGAAGGCCCAGGCGGCTACCGTCACGTCTCCTTCTCCCCGCTTGCGGGGAGAAGGTGCCCGGAGGGCGGATGAGGGGCAGATCTTCGATCCCCTAGACTGCGTGATGTCCGATTCCTGGAGCGGAGCGAAACCAGCGATGCTCGTCGACATCACCGACGCCCCCTGGCGCACGGCTGGCGACACCGTCGAGCGCATCGAGCTGCTCGCGGCCAAGTTCGTCTCAGGGGATATCGCTTGCCCGGAGAGTTGGACACGCACCCGCGCAGTGCTCTCGGAGATCGAATGCCACCTGCAGCCGGCCGTCGTGTCTTCCGGCCCCGCCGAAATCGAAGGCCTGCTGAAAGGCCTCTCCGGCCAGTTCGTGCCCCCCGGCCCGTCGGGCGCACCGACGCGCGGACGACCGGACGTGTTGCCGACCGGTCGAAACTTCTACTCCGTCGACAGCCGGGCCGTACCGACACCGGCGGCCTATGAACTCGGCAGGAAATCCGCCGAGCTCTTGATCCAGCGTTATGTCCAGGACCATGGCGAGTGGCCGACCTCCTTTGGCATTACCGCCTGGGGCACGTCTAACATGCGCACCGGCGGCGATGACATCGCACAAGCTTTGGCCCTTATCGGCGTCAAGCCGCTCTGGGACATGGCATCGCGCAGGGTCACCGGCTTTGAGGTGATCCCAATGGCGGTCCTCGGCCGCCCGCGCGTCGATGTGACTTTGCGTATCTCTGGTTTCTTCCGCGATGCCTTCCCCGAGCAGATCGCGCTCTTCGACAAGGCGGTGAGGGCGGTGGCAGCGCACGATGAAGACGAGGGCGACAATCCGATTGCGGCCCGTGTGCGGGCCGAAGCCGAGAAGCTGAAAGGCGAGGGGCTGGACGAAAAGCAGGCCGCCCGCCGCGCGGGCTATCGCGTCTTCGGCTCCAAGCCCGGGGCCTATGGCGCGGGCCTGCAGGCACTCATTGACGAAAAGGGCTGGACCGACCGCGCAGATCTCGCCGAAAGCTATCTCGTCTGGGGTGGCTATGCCTATGGAGCAGGCGAGGAGGGCAAGGCGGAGCGCGCGCTGTTCGAGGAGCGGCTGCGCTCGGTCCAGGCCGTGGTGCAGAACCAGGACAATCGCGAACACGACCTGCTCGACAGCGACGACTACTACCAATTCGAAGGCGGCATGACGGCGGCGATCGAACATGTCGCGGGTGTCAGGCCCAAGGTCTATCACAACGACCATTCGCGGCCGGAAAAGCCCGTGATCCGCAGCCTTGAGGAAGAGATCGGCCGTGTCGTGCGCGCCCGTGTGGTCAATCCAAAGTGGATCGACGGCGTCATGCGCCACGGCTACAAGGGCGCCTTCGAGATCACGGCCACCGTCGACTACATGTTCGCCTTTGCCGCGACCACGGGCGCCGTGCGCGACCATCATTTTGAAGCCGTCTACCAGGCCTTCATTCTCGATGAGCGCGTGCGCGACTTCATGGGCGAGAAGAATGCTCCGGCCCAGAAGGAGCTGGCTGAGCGCTTGATCGAGGCCATCGAGCGAGGCTTGTGGACGCCGAAGAGCAATTCCGCCAAGTTCACTCTTGTCGAGATGGCTGAAGGAGAGCGGCATGACTGAGAAGCGCGAGGGAAAAGCGATGGCACTGAGTGGTCACTGCCTATGTGGCTCCGTCCGCTTTCGGACGTCCGGGTTGGTCCGTAGCGCGGGCCACTGCCATTGCGAGAGCTGCCGCCGGACGACATCGTCACCTGTTACCAGCTTCTTCACGGTCTCGCGCGACAGCACTGAACTTGCTGGTGAAAGCCTGCGCTTCTTCGCCTCGTCGCCGGGGATCCGCCGCGGCTTTTGTGGCACTTGCGGCTCGCCGATGTCGTTCGAGACGGAGCGCCGGCCTGATGATATCGACCTTTATGTCGCAAGTCTCGATGCAGGGCTCTTCGTCGAAATACGGGAGCATTGGCATTGGGACGAACGTGTCGACTGGCTGCAGGTTGTCGACGACCTGCCGAAGAGCGAAGGCGGCGTCTCGTGACCGCCGGTCGACGGGACGATTGCCAAATTGGCGTTTGACTGCGCGGCTGGTTCGCAGACTGAAACAAGAGCATCTGGGAGTACGACATGACTGAGGAAACGACGAGCCACCCTGAAGCCGATCTCGCCCGCCATGCGGAAAAGATGGCCAAGAAGAAGGCCGCCCGCGACAAGATCATGGCGACCAAGACCGGTGAAAAGGGCCTGATCATCGTCCATACCGGCAAGGGCAAGGGGAAGTCTTCCGCCGCCTTCGGTATGATCTTCCGCCACATCGCGCATGGCAAGAAATGCGCAGTGGTGCAGTTCATCAAGGGCGCGATGTCGACCGGTGAGCGCGACCTCATTCTCAGGCATTTCTCGGATCTTTGCGAATTCCACACCATGGGCGAAGGCTTCACCTGGGAGACCCAGGACAAGGCCCGCGACATCGCGATGGCCAAGGCAGCCTGGGAGAAGGCCAAGGAGCTGATCCGTGATCCCGTCAATTCCATGGTGCTGCTCGACGAGGTCAACATCGCGGTCCGCTACGACTACATCGACCTCGCCGAGGTGCTGGAATTTCTGGCGACCGAGAAGCCGCCGATGACCCATGTCGTGCTGACCGGCCGCAACGCCAAGGACGAACTGATCGAGCTGGCCGATCTCGTCACAGAAATGGAACTGGTGAAGCACCCGTTCCGCTCCGGCATCAAGGCGCAGATCGGCGTGGAGTTCTGAACGATTAGACCCCGATCCAAACCCGGATCGGGTTGGTCGGGTCGGCCAGGAGGCGGATGGCCAGCGCCACGCAGGTGATGACCAGCAGCGGCTTGATCAGCCGCGCGCCGTTTTTCATCGCGAGCTTGGATCCGGTCTGGGCGCCGAGGAACTGGCCGATGCCCATCAGAAAGCCGATCTTCCAGAGCACCACGCCGCCGGCAACGAAGACGAGGAAGGCGCCGACATTCGAGCCGAAGTTCAGGAGTTTCGTGTGCGCGGTTGCCTTCAGCATGCCGAAGCCGGCCAGCGAGACGAAGGCCAGCATGAAGAAGGAGCCGGTGCCCGGGCCGAACACGCCGTCGTAAAAGCCGATCATCGGCACGAAGGTCAGTCCGAACACGAAGGGTGTCATGCGCTGGTGGCGGTCGATATCTGACAGGTTCGGCTTCAGCGCAAAATAAAGCGCGATCGCGACCAGAAGGAAGGGCATGAAGGCGCGCAGCACCGCAGCAGGAACGAAGCTTGCGACCACGGCGCCGAGCGCGCCGCCGATCACCGCCATCGCCGCCATTGGCAGCTGTTTCTTCAGGTCGACATGACCCTTGCGGGCATAGGCGATGGTGGCAGACCCCGCGCCGAACATGGATTGCAGCTTGTTGGTGCCAAGCGTCTCCAAGGGCGGAATGCCTGCTATCAGCATGGCGGGAATGGTAATGAGCCCGCCGCCACCCGCAATCGAATCGATGAAGCCGGCGATGAAGGCGGCAATGAAGAGCAGCAGCAAGGCTTGGAAAGCGAGATCGACCACGGAGAGACTCAGGTGAGGTTTTGCGCGCGGGCAGGGAAGGTGAGGACCTTGTGGACCAATCGCCGACGCTTCGCAACCTCACGAGCATGTCGCGCGGGTCGCACACGGGACATTCTGTGGACTGGCGTTTCCGTCACACAAAGCGCCGCAATCCGGTTTGACCGTTCGATACGCCTTCGATAAAGCTCAAGGTAATGTGCGACGGCGCCTGTTCGACAGGCTGGAAATAGTCCGGTGCGGCCGACCCAATCAGGGGGCCAATTCCGGAGCTGTCCCAAAGGCCATGGACCGTGCCTCAAGGCGCGATAAGTCCGGCGCTTCGTACAGAAAGAAAAACGAAGCAGGGAGGCCTTTATCTCATGGCGGAAAAACTCGGAATCATGGTCTGTGGCCACGGCAGCCGCAATCAGAACGCGGCGAAGGAATTCGCCGTGATCGCGGAGGCGCTGCGCGCCCGCAATCCGGATATGCCGGTCGAATATGGCTATCTCGAATTTTGCAATCCAGTGATCTCGGCCGGGCTCGATAGCCTGCGCGAACAGGGTGTCACGCGCGTCCTGGCCGTTCCGGGAATGCTGTTTGCCGCCGGTCACGCCAAGAACGACATCCCCTCGGTGCTCAACACCTATCAGGCGCAGCACAAGGATTTCGTCATCAATTATGGCCGCGAGCTTGGCATCGACCTGAAGATGATCCGCGCTGCCGGCGACCGCATCCAGACGGCCGTGGACGAGGCGAACGAAACACTCGGCTTCGTCGACAAGCACGAGACGCTGTTGATGGTGGTCGGTCGTGGCTCGTCCGATCCGGACGCCAATTCCAACGCCACCAAGGTCATGCGCATGCTCTGGGAAGGCATGGGCTTCGGCTGGGGCGAGACCTGCTATTCGGGCGTGACCTTCCCGCTGGTCGAGCCGGGCCTGACCCATGCCGCCAAGCTCGGCTACAAGCGCATCGTCGTCTTCCCCTATTTCCTCTTCACCGGCGTCCTGGTGAAGCGCATCTACAGCTATACCGACGAGGTCGCGGCGCGTTACCCTGAGATCCAGTTCGTCAAGGCAAGCTATCTAAATGACCATCCGCTGGTGCTCGATGCCTTCCAGGATCGTGTGAAGGAGATCCTCGAGGGTGCCGCTGTGATGAACTGCCAGATGTGCAAGTATCGCGAACAGGTGCTCGGTTTCGAGGCCGATGTCGGCCAGCCGCAGGAAAGCCACCATCACCATGTCGAGGGCATCGGCGGCGGCCTGGAAAACTGTCCCTGCAAGGGCGATTGTGACGCCTCCTGCCGCGACCCCGATTTCTGTCGCGAGCATGGCCTGCCCTGGACACCGGTGCACAGCCATGCCGAGCCTGCGCCGTTGAAGCCGGTGCCGGTCGAAACAGCCTTCGACTATGCGCCGTCCTTCACGCTCGGCGGCAAATATGCCGGCCTCAAGGACAAGACGCCGGATGCCGATCTGCAGGCCGTGATGGACGCGCCGTCCTCGGGCAAGGTGGCGCATCACGAGCATGGACCGAATTGTGGCTGCGGCCACCACGACCATGATCATGGAGATCACCACAACCATGCCCATGGCCACGACCATGGGCACCACCACCATGATGCCCATGATCACGGCCACCATCATCATGGTCACGATCACGGACATGACCATGCGCATGACCACGGCCATGCGCATGGCCACGACCACCATCATCACCACGCGCCTTATCCGCACGCGGATCATCCGCTGGGGCCAAAGTCGATGCAGAAGAAAAAGTAATGCCGCTCTTCGATCGCATCCTGATCGTCGACTGGTCCGGTGCCGGGCAACCGGTCACCGGCAAGAACTCGCTCTGGGCGTGCTTCGCCCGGCGCGAGGGCGGTGGTCATGCGATCGAATGGATCGAGAATTTCTCGACCCGCCACGCCTTCATGCAGCGGCTCGAGGCTGTGGTCAGCGCATCGGTCGCTGAGGGCGAACGCCTGCTTTGCGGCTTCGACTTTGCCTTTGGCTATCCGGTGGGTACTGCCGAACGGCTGACGGGCAGGGCGGATTGGCGGGCTCTCTGGCGCAAGATCGCCGACGAAATCGAAGATGCGCCCGACAACCGCAACAATCGCTTCGATCTCGCCTCGCGCTGGAACGCGACATATTTTGCTGGGGAACCTCGTTTCTGGGGACGACCGCATCAGCATGTCTATGCCGATCTCTCCGACAAGAAGCCGGCGGCACTCCAATCGGCACCGTTCGCCTTCCGCCGGTCGGAGCAGTTCGCCAAGGGCGCCAAATCCGTCTGGCAGCTGACCTATAACGGTTCCGTCGGCAGCCAGACCCTGCTTGGCATCGGAAGGCTGTCGCGCTTCCTCGACGAGAGCGGCCATGGTGAACACATCGCCGTCTGGCCCTTCGAAACTGGCTTTGCCGCAACTTTCGAAAAGCCAGTCGTCTTCGCCGAGATCTACCCTTCGCTCTTCACGCTGGCCGCTCAGGACGAGGTGAAGGACCAGGCACAGGTTCGCACCGTCGCCGAGGCTTTCGCCCGGTTCGATGCGGATGGGCGGCTTGCAACGCTGCTCGATCGCCCGCCGATGCTATCAGACGAGGAGGTCGCGACATCGCTTGCCGAGGAGGGCTGGGTGCTCGGGATCGGGCATCATGCACTTGCGATGGGGTTGGCAGCATGAACGGCCCCCTCGACTATATTCGCGACCCCGCCGAAATCTACCGCCAGTCCTTCGCTACGATCCGCGAGGAAGCCGCTCTCGACCGCTTCCCGACGGTTCTCCAGCCGCTTGTTATCCGCCTCATCCATGCCTGCGGCATGGTCGATCTCGCCGATGAGGTCAGCTGGTCCGACGGCGCTTTCGAAGCCGGCGCCGCAGCGCTGGAAAAGGGCGCTCCAGTTCTCGTCGATGTTGAGATGGTCCGCCACGGCGTGATCCGCCGCCTGCTGCCGGCCGAGAATCAGATCCTTTGCCTCCTAAACGACGAACGCGTGCGGCCGAAGGCGGACGAAATCGGCAACACCCGCTCGGCCGCGCAGGTCGATCTCTGGGACGAGCATCTCGAAGGGGCCGTGGTCGCCATCGGCAATGCGCCTACGGCACTTTTCCGCCTGCTGGAACGCATCGACGCCGGCGCGCCGAAGCCGGCGATCATCCTCGGATTTCCCGTCGGCTTCGTGGGAGCCGCCGAAAGCAAGGACGAATTGATCGCGAATTCCAGAGGCATTCCCTATATTGCGGTTCGCGGTCGCCGGGGCGGCTCGGCCATGGCTTCGGCTGCCGTCAACGCGCTGGCAGGAGGTCTCGGCACCAATGTCTGAAGCGCTCCACGTCCCATGGCTCACCATAATCGGCATCGGCGACAACGGACTGGAAAGCCTGACGCCTGAGGCTCAGGCGATCGTCTGGCAGGCGGAAACGCTCGTCATCGGCGAGCGGCTGGATGCGGTCATCGACGGGTCGAGCCTGCCGGATCTGAAGCGCATCCTTACCTGGGGCGCGGGCTTCCGCGAGACGCTGGCCGAAATCCTGAAACTGCGCGGCACCCCGGTCACGGTGCTCGCCACCGGCGACCCCATGCATTTCGGCATCGGCGCGACACTCAGGCGCTATGTTGCCGCCGAAGAGATGTTCGTGCTGCCGAGCCCGTCGGCCTTTTCGCTCGCCGCTTCCCGGCTTGGCTGGCCGCTGCAATCGGTGACCCAGATCTCGCTGCATGGCCGCCCGCTCGCCTTCCTCAACCGGCATGTCATGCCGCGTGCTCGTATTCTAGCGCTGACCTCGGACGCGTCGACCGTGCAGGCAGCCGCCGTGCTGCTGGCCGAGCGCGGCTTTGGCGCTTCCGTTCTGCATGTGTTCGAGCATATGGGCGGGACGAAGGAGCGCTTGCTGCGCATGACGGCGCTGGAAATGGCCGAGACATGTCCGGTCATTTCGGATTTCAACACGCTCGCCATCGACTGCGCCTGGGACGGACCTTTGCTGGCACCCGTGCCGGGTCTGCCGGACGAGGCCTTCCGTCACGACGGGCAGCTCACCAAACGCGAGATCCGTGCGGCAACGCTCGCCCAGCTCGCGCCCTTCCCCAATGCCCGGCTCTGGGACGTGGGCGCGGGCTGCGGCTCGATTGCGATTGAATGGATGCGATCAGGCATGGGCAGCAGGGCGATCGCGATCGAGGCCAAGTCCGAACGCCTGGCGATGATACGCGAGAATGCCGAAATCCTCGGCGTGCCCGATCTTGAAATCGTCGACGGCGAAGCGCCGGCGGTGCTTGGCGGTCTGAAGACCCCGGACGTGATCTTCATCGGCGGCGGCATCAGCGGCGAGGGACTGTTTGAAGCCTGCTGGGCAGCGCTTGCCCCCGGCGGGCGACTGGTCGCCAATGCGGTGACGATCGAAGGCGAGGCTCGGCTTGTGGACTTGCGCAGCCGCTATGGTGGCGATCTGTCGCGTTTGCAGGTAGCGCGCGCGGCCCCGGTCGGCCGCTATTGCGGCTGGAAGTCACTGATGCCGGTGACGATGTGGACGGTCGTGAAGGGGGAGGGCGCATGACTTTCATAAGTGGCCCCTCATCCGGCTGCCGCCACCTTCTCCCCGCAGGCGGGGAGAAGGCAGGTGCGGCCGGCGTCTCGCCTCCTTCTCCCCGTGCACGGGGAGAAGGTCCCGGCAGGGGGATGAGGGGCGAAGGGCCGATGAAGGAGCAGTCGACATGACCGGTAAACTCTATGGCCTCGGCCTCGGCCCCGGCGATCCGGAACTGCTCACGCTGAAGGCCCATCGCATCCTGACCAGTTGCCCGGTCGTGGCCTATCCGGCGCCCGATACCGGTCCGAGCTTTGCCCGCCAGATCGCGGCTCCCTATCTGACCGCCGCTCAGCTGGAGGTGCCGATCATCGTGCCGATGCGCGTCGAGCGCTTTCCGGCACAGGACATCTATACCCAGGCCGCGGAGACGCTGTCGCATCATCTCAATGCCGGCTCCGATATTGCCGTGCTCTGCGAGGGGGACCCCTTCTTCTACGGCTCCTTCATGTATCTCTTCGAACGGCTTGCCGACCGGTATCCGACAGAGGTGGTGCCCGGTGTCTCGTCGATGATGGCCGCCGCCGCTGGCCTCGGTCGTCCACTTGCCGCCCGCAACGACGTCCTGACAGTGCTGCCGGGACCTCTCTCGGATAATCAACTCGCCGCACGGATCGAGGCCTCCGGCGCCGTTGCCATCATCAAGCTCGGCCGGCACTTCGCCCGTATCCGCGCGCTGATCGAAAGCCTTGGGCTGACGGCGCAGGCGGGATATGCGGAGCGGGTCAGCCTTGCCGAACAGAAGCTCACGCCGCTTGCCGAAGTGTCCGAGGACACCGCCCCCTATTTCTCGATGATCCTGATCTACAAGGGTAACGAGCGCTGGCATCCGGCACTTGCGAAAAAGCTTGGAAGCGGGGGCTGATGACGCCTGTCTTTGCATCCTCCGCCACACCCGCCGTCGTCATCCTGAGTGCAGCAGCCGCTTCCCTTGGCCGTCGCATCGCGGCGGACATCGGGGGAGAGCTGCATGGAGCAGCGACCCGCGTCGCAGAAGCGGATATTCGTTTTGCCTCTGCCAAAGACCATGTCCAGGCGCTGTTTGCCGCCGGCCGGCCGATCGTGGCCGTCATGGCCTCCGGCGCTCTGATCCGGCTGCTCGCACCGCTGCTGTCAGACAAACACGCCGAACCGCCAGTGCTCGCCGTGGCCGACGACGGCTCCTCCGTCGTGCCGCTGCTCGGCGGTCACCACGGCGCCAACGATCTCGCGCGGCAGATCGCCTCCTCGCTTGGCGCCCATGCCGCGATCACCACGGCCGGCGATCTCAAGTTTGGCGTGGCGCTCGATCAGCCGCCTGATGGCTTTGTGCTTGCCAATCCTCAGAATGCTAAGACCGTGATGGCGGAGCTTGTTGCGGGGGCGGGCGCCCGGCTCGTCCTTCCTTCTCCGCGCCTGCGGGGAGAAGGTGCCCGAAGGGTGGATGAGGGGCCGCTAGAGCCCGGCGCGCATGACCTGCCCCTCACCCCAACCCTCTCCCCGCAGGCGGGGAGAGAGGGTATTGCCGCCTGGCTCACTCATTCAAGACTTCCATTTCAACAAGAGGCCCGCGTGACGCTCTCCGTGACCGACCAACAGAAGACCGCAGGCGAGATGGAACTCGTCTATCATCCAAAGACGCTGGTGCTCGGCATGGGCTGCGAGCGCCATGCAAAGCCGCAAGAGGCCATCGCGCTCGCCGAGGAAGCACTCGCCAAGGGTGGTTTCGCGAGGCAAAGCCTGGCGGCCGTCTGCTCGATCGACCTGAAGGCGGATGAGACGGCGATCCATGCGGTGGCCGCCCATTTCGGTGTGCCGGCCCGCTTCTTCACGGCAGCCATGCTGGAAGCCGAGGCGCCGCGTCTGAAGAATCCGTCCGAAATTGTCTTCGCCGAAGTCGGCTGCCATGGCGTGGCGGAAGGGGCGGCCCTTGCGGCTGTCGGCGCTGCGGGCGAGCTCGTCGTCGAAAAGATCAAGTCAAAGGGGGCAACAGCCGCGATCGCCAGGGCTGCCGACATCGTTGACGCCAATACGATCGGCCGCGCCCGCGGCACGCTCTTCGTCGTCGGAATTGGCCCGGGCTCCGAAGGTTGGCGGTCGCCCGAGGTCTCGCGCATGGTTGCGGCCTCAACCGATCTCGTTGGCTACTCGCTCTATCTCGACCTGCTCGGTCCGCTCGCAGATGGCAAGGCCCGCCATGACTTCGACCTCGGCAAGGAAGAGGCCCGCGTTGTGCATGCCATGGAACTCGCGGGCGAGGGAAAGACCGTGGCTCTGGTCTGCTCGGGTGATGCCGGCATTTATGCCATGGCGACGCTGGTTTTCGAGCTTTTCGACAAGGGCGGTATCACCGATGCCGCAAGCCGAATCGAAGTGCAGGTCTCGCCGGGCATCTCCGCACTTCAGGCTGCCGCCGCCCGCATCGGCGCACCGCTCGGCCACGACTTCTGCACCATCTCGCTCTCGGATCTTCTGACACCCTGGGAGCATATCCAGCGCCGGGTGAAGGCGGCAGGCGAGGGCGATTTCGTCATCGCCTTCTACAATCCGGTCTCGATGAAGCGCCGCACGCAGCTGGCTTACGCCCGCGACGAGTTGCTGAAATATCGCCCGGCCTCGACCCCCGTCATTCTCGCCACCAATCTCGGTCGCGAGGGTGAAAACGTCCGCACCGTGCCGCTCGGTGAATTGAACGTTGACGATGTCGACATGCTGACCGTCGTCGTGGTCGGCTCATCCGAGAGCCGGACGGTGACGACCGGCGACGGAAAGACCTGGGTTTACACGCCGCGCGGTTATTCGGGCAAGGCAGACAGTGGCATGAAGGGAAGTGAAGCATGACCGTCTATTTCATCGGTGCCGGGCCCGGAGCCCCCGATCTGATCACCGTGCGCGGCCTGCGGCTCATCGAGCGTTGCCCTGTCTGCCTTTATGCCGGCTCGCTGGTGCCGGAGGAGATCGTCAAGGCGGCGCCCGCGGATGCGCTCGTCAAGGACACGGCTCCGATGCATCTCGACGAGATCATTTCCGAGATCGAGGCAGCCCATGCGCGCGGCGAGGATGTCGCCCGCGTGCATTCCGGCGATCCCTCGATCTATGGCGCGATTGCCGAACAGATGCGCCGGCTCGACGCGCTCGGCATTCCCTATGACGTCGTTCCCGGCGTGCCGGCCTTTGCCGCAACGGCGGCAAGGCTGAAGACCGAACTCACCTTGCCCGAAATCGCCCAGACGGTCATCGTCACCCGCACCGAGATGAAGGCATCGTCGATGCCTGAATTCGAGACGCTGGAGATTTTGGGCAAGTCTCGGGCGACGCTTGCGATCCATCTGTCGATCCGCAATCTCACCCATATCCGCGATACGCTGACGCCGTATTACGGCGAGGATTGCCCTGTCGTCATCGCCTATCGCTCCACCTGGCCGGACGAACTCTTCATCCGCACGACGCTGAAGGATATGGCCGAGGAAGTGCGCAAGGCGAAGATCACGCGAACCGCCCTGATCATGGTCGGCAGGGTCTTCGGCCATGTGGAGTTCCGCGACAGCGACCTCTACAATTCCGATTTCAGCCATGTCCTGCGCAATGTCGGGAAAAAGAAGAAGACGGGCGCCTGATCGCCCGTCTTCCCGTCGTCACGCTTCAGGTCTATCGTCGCGCCCGCCCGGCGGACGCCGGTCAACAACAACAAGAAAAGGACTTCTCCCATGCATAAGGTCATCTTCGATACGGATCCGGGCGTCGACGACGCCATGGCGCTCCTCTTCCTGCACCATCATCCGGAGATCGACCTCCTCGGCATCACCACGGTCTTCGGCAATGCCGAAATCGATGTGACCACGCGCAACGCGCTGTTCCTCAAGCGTGAATGGAAGATCGATTCACCCGTGTCGCGCGGCGCCGGCGAGACCTTCATTCCGCATCGCGTGAGCCATGCGCCGCCGAAATTCATCCATGGCGATGATGGCCTCGGCAATATCGGCGTGCCCGAGGTAACCGATGTGGATCCCGATCCGCGTCCGGCCCATCGCTTCATCGTAGAAACGGTGCGTGCCAATCCGGGTGAGGTGACGATCGTTGCCGTCGGTCGCATGACCAATCTCGCCAATGCGTTGAAGGAAGACCCGGAGATCGTCAATCTCGTCAAGGAGATCGTCATCATGGGCGGCGCCTTCGACGTCAACGGCAACGTGACGCCGGCGGCCGAAGCCAATATCCATGGTGACCCGGAAGCCGCCGACGTCGTGATGACCGCCCGCTGGCCGGTGGTCGTCGTCGGTCTCGATGTCACCATGCAGACGGTGATGACGCGCTCCCAGCTCGCCGACATCCGTGACGCTGCCGGCACCAGTCGCGCGCGCCTGCTCTTCGACCTCTCGCAGTTCTATATCGATTTCTACGAGGGCCTCGTCGATGACGGCATGGTCGTGCATGACAGCTGCGCCTGCGTCTACGTCGTGGCGCCGGAACTCTTCAAGACCCGCAGCGGCGTCATCCGCGTCGTTTGCGGCGGCATCGCCGACGGTCAGACGATTCAGAAGCCGGATGGTCGTGGCTTCGGTCCCTCCGATTGGGATGGCGATCTGCCAAGCCAGAAGATCTGCACCGAGATTGATGCGCCAGCTGTCCTGAAGCTCATCCATGACGTGATCGTTGCCGTCCGCGAAGACTGAGCAGCACCGCTCAGCAGACAAAGAAAAACCCCGGATCTGCCTGCAGATCCGGGGTTTTCTGTTTTGTCCTGGTCCGACCGAAGCCGGGGCCGATCAGCCGTTGACGGCGTGACGGGCAACGCGACGGATGTCTTCGCGGCCGATGCCGAGGTCACGCAGTTCGCGGTCCGACATGCGGCCGAGTTCGGTGACGGTCTGACGGTACTTGCGCCAGTTGTTGAGCGAGCGAGCGATGTTCATGGGTTCTACCTCTTCAGTGGTTGGACCCATCCGTGGGCCCCTTCGAATTTGTTGAGCTGAATATATGCTGCATTGCGAAATCATTGAAGACATAATGCGGAAGAGCACCTATGCATCCTACGCATATCAATCGATTTAACGCTTTGTTAATTGGTGATTTTTTGAGCGTTTGCACACTGCAGGACATCGCCCGGCAAACGGGCATGAACCGACCTTGGGCAGGCGAGGAATTCGGTCGGGGGGACATGAGGACAAAAAAATAACGCTCACCGGGGGAGGAGGTCCGGTGAGCGTCATTTTTGCAGACCAACGACTGGGAGGAGGAGTGTCGTTGGTCAATCGATCCCGCTTTGGGAGGAGGAGTAAGCGGGTCGAAGGAGAAGCGCCAGAAGTTCCGTCGCTCTGTTGATGATGAATATAGGTGAGACTTACGAGTTTGTGCAGTGCAAAAAAGGCATGGAAGGCATGCGGTCTTTGCATGGGCGTTTGGAACTCCCAGGGAAGGTTCCGGCTCCCGCTTGTCTTTCCAGTCCTGCCGTTTCAGATTGTGGGGGTGTGAAGGGGATTTTCGGATGTACAGAGGCAGGTTGAAACGCGACCTTGAGAGCTGGGTCGAGCGCGGTCTGGTTGATGCAGCAACCGCCGACCGGTTGCTGGAGGATGTCGATCGCAGAAGCAGCAACTATAGTCTCGGAACCGTGCTTGCCATGTGTGCTGCGGCGCTGATTGCGGCGGCGATCCTGATGCTGGTCGCGGCAAATTGGGATCAGGTCCCTCGCACAACTCGAGTCGCCGGGATTGTCTTTCAGATCTGGCTCTATCACGGCGTAGCCTTACTCGCCCACCAAAAGGGGTATGCCCGGATCTCGGCGGTAGCTCTGCTGCTTGGCGCGACCGCCTTCGGCGCGGGCATTCAGCTGATCGGGCAGATGTACCATCTGTCGGGTGATAGCATCACGGCGATGCTGGTGTGGTTCTCCGTGACGGCGATCTCCGCCTTTCTGTTCAGATCTCCGGCATTGGCTGTAATGGCCGGCATACTGTCGATTGGAACCTGGTGGGTCGGGATCTGGACCGGTGATTTTGAGTGGAAGCCGGGCGGCGTCCTGTCCCACTGGCAACCCGTTGCTGCCCTGGTTGTGGCGGCAGTCAGCGCCTGGACGGGCGCTGATCGCGCCAAGCACCTGGCCTACTGGCTTTTCATCGCCTGGATCTGGTGGCTGGTTCTGGAGAGCAGCATCGACGTGGCGACACTGATCGTCACGGTCGTCGCTATTGTCCTCTTCGTTGCGCTCACGCTCAACAGCGCCCCCCTGGCCAAGTACGAAAAACGGCTGGGTGCGTCGCCTGCCTTCTATACGTGCCTAGTTGCGATGATGGGGTTGGCCAAGTATCAGCTGGAGGCCAATGGTCCCCTGTCGATCGCTCTCACAGGATGTGTCCTGTTGGGCTTCTGCATCCTTGCCATCATGCTGAAGGGACGCGACAACACCGCCATCCGTTATCTCGCCTATACTGCGTTTGTCGCCGACGTGCTGTATCTGGCGAATGAGACGATCGGCAGTCTGCTGGGCACCTCGGCCTTTTTCCTGCTAAGCGGTCTCGTGGTTGCTGTGGTGGCCTTTATTGTCGTGCGCCTGGAACGGCGCCTGTCAAACTCGGTGACGGAGGTAGCGCAATGAGCATGTCCTCGAAACGCTTCGCGATGGTCGCGCTGATGGTTGCTGCGGCTCAGACGGCTATCCTTGGATATATGATTGAGAGCCGTGCCAGCGTGCTGCGATACGGACATGAAGTGCTGCTGAAGACGGCGCCTATCGATCCGCGCGATCTCCTGCGTGGCGACTATGTCGTGCTGACCTATGAGGTCTCTAGGATCTCCAAGACGTTGATATCGGGCACCAAACCAGGACATGGAGACGAGGCAAGACTGCATGTCCGCCTGAAGCCGGGCGCCGATGGGTTCTGGACCGTATCGCAGGCCTCGTTCGATCCTCTCTTGGCGGAGGAAGGCAGTGTGGTGCTGCTGACCCAGCCGATAAAAATCTACAACTGGGAATGGGAGAGTGCGGGCAGTTTGGCCGTCTCATACGGTATCGAGCGCTATTATGTCCCTGAAGGCGAGGGCAAGCCGATCGAGGACGGTCGCAACCAGGGACGGGTCTCGGTCGCAGCCCGCGTTTCAGACGCGGGACAGGCACAGATTCGCGCCCTGATGCTGGACGGCGAGCCGCTCTATGAGGAACCGCTCTATTGAGTGCAGCCATTCGTCCGCTGCAAAGCCTGTGAACCCTGTTCGACCGCCTTTTCAAGACTGTCATTTTTCCTTTGCGTGGGGGAAAACGGGTGTTATAGAGACGCGCGCTCCGGAGGGGCCATGCGCGAAGGCAGCATGCGCTTTTGGACGCGGGTATGGTGAAATTGGTAGACACGCCAGATTTAGGTTCTGGTGCCGCAAGGCGTGGGAGTTCAAGTCTCTCTACCCGCACCAGCAAAGCCGCGCGGGATCGATGAGAGAAGCACCGAGGTGCGGCTCCCGTCAGTCCGGCGCCGTTTTGCTTGGCAGATGTTGACGAATTGCGACGCAGCCACGTCCGGGAAAATGAATTCCGGCGTCGTGCTCAGAGAAACCACCGGCTGTCCGAGCACGGCCGCCACGACATGAAGGTAAGAACATGCAGGTTATCGAAACGCTCGCTGAAGGGCTGAAGCGCGAAATCAAGGTCGTCATTCCGGCCAAGGACATGGAACAGCGCATGAATGAGCGTCTGGCCGAGGTGAAGGACAAGGTCCGCATCAACGGCTTCCGCCCGGGCAAGGTGCCGACCTCGCATGTCAAGAAGATGTACGGCAAGTCGATCATGGCTGAACTCGTCAACGAGATCATCCGTGACAAGCCGTCTGCGATCCTCTCGGAGCGCGGCGAAAAGTCGGCGACCCAGCCCGAAATCGTCATGACCGAAGACGAGAAGGAAGCGGAAAAGATCCTGTCGGCTCAGGCTGACCTGGAGTTCACGCTCTCTTACGAAATCATCCCGGCGATTGAACTGAAGTCGGTTGATGGCATCAAGGTCACCCGCGAAGTCGTCGACGTCTCGGAAGACGAGATCAACGAGCAGATCACCAAGATCGCGGAAAGCGCCCGTACTTTCGAAACCAAGAAGGGCAAGGCTGCTGAAGGCGACCGCGTCACCATGGACTACCTCGGCAAGGTCGACGGCGAGGCCTTCGACGGCGGCAAGGACGAAGACACAGAGCTGGTCATCGGCTCGAACCGGTTCATCCCGGGCTTTGAAGACCAGCTCGTTGGCGTCAAGGCTGGCGACGAGAAGGTTATCACCGTAACCTTCCCGGCCGACTACCCGGCTGCCAACCTCGCTGGCAAGGAAGCCACCTTCGACATCACCGTCAAGGAAGTGGCCAGCCCGGCCGCCGTTGAGATCAACGACGAGCTCGCCACCAAGCTTGGCGTCGAATCGGTCGAAAAGCTGAAGGAAATCGTCCGCGGCCAGATCGAAAGCCAGTACGGCAACGTCACCCGCCAGAAGGTCAAGCGTCAGATCCTCGACCAGCTCGACGCGCTGTACAAGTTCGAATCGCCCTCGAAGCTCGTCGACGCCGAGTTCGAAAACATCTGGCGCCAGATCAACACCGATCTCGCCCAGTCCGGCAAGACCTTCGCTGACGAAGACACGACCGAAGAAGCAGCCCGCGAGGAATACCGTGCGCTTGCAGAGCGTCGCGTTCGCCTCGGCCTCGTTCTCTCCGAAATCGGCGAAAAGGCCGGCATCGAAGTGACCGAAGAAGAAATGCAGCGTTCGCTCTTCGCCCAGCTGCAGCAGTTCCCGGGCCAGGAGAAGCAGATCCTCGACTTCTTCCGCAACACGCCGGGTGCAGCCGCTTCGCTGCGCGCTCCGATCTTCGAAGAAAAGGTCATCGACAAGCTGCTCGCCGAAGTCTCGGTCACCGATAAGAAGGTGAGCAAGGACGAGCTTCTTGCCGACGACGCCGAAGAAGGCGACAAGCCGGCCAAGAAGGCAGCCCCGAAGAAGAAGGCTGCTGCCAAGGCTGACGACGCTGCTGAAGGCGAAGAAGCCGCTCCGAAGAAGAAGGCCGCTCCGAAGAAGAAGGCCGCCGAAGGCGACGCCGAGTAATCTTCGTGCCTGGATGAACTCTAGAGAAAGCCGTCCCTCGGGGCGGCTTTTTCTTTTGTGGCTAGAAGGCAACTTGCATGCAGATCGTGCCTGTTCGCGACGCCACTGTGGGCTTCGACGTGGCCGGCATGCGGCTTCTGATCGAGCCCTGGATTGCCGGGAAAGCTCAGGAGAGAATTATCCGGGCCGGACCGTCACCATTCGTCGACAGATGCCGGTTGAGGAACTGCTCCTGTGGTGATGAACGGTGAAATGGTGCCCGAAACAGTTGGTACCGCCGGTGATGCAGCGGTTGACGCGGCGACCGTGTCCCGCGCGGACATCCGCCGTTTTCCAGCAGTCGGCGCAATCAGCGCCGACCGCCTCGCCATCCCCGAGGATGAAGAGATTCTGACGTTCTGAGGATCAGCGCCAGCCGAGGCTCGGGGCGACATGAGTCAGGATCGATTCAATCACATGCGCATTATAGGCGACCCCGAGCTGGTTCGGCACGGTGAGCAGCAGCGTGTCGGCCTCGGCGATCGCCTCATCGCGCTTCAATTCGTCGATCAGCCTGTCGGGTTCGGCGGCATAGGAGCGGCCGAAGATCGCGCGGGTGTTTTCGTCGATGTAGCCGATCGAGTCCTGGTCCTTGCTCTGGCCGAAATAGGCGCGGTCCATGTCGTTGACGATGGCAAAGATCGAGCGGCTGACGGAGACGCGCGGCGTCCGGCTGTGGCCGGCTTCCCTCCAGGCCTCGCGATAGGCGCGGATCTGTTTAGCCTGCTGGATGTGGAAGGGCTCGCCCGTCTCGTCGTCCTTCAATGTCGAACTCTGCAGGTTCATGCCGAGCTTGGCGGCCCAGACGGCGGTGGCATTGGATCCGGCCCCCCACCAGATGCGGTCCCTCAGGCCCTCCGAATGCGGCTCCAGACGCAAAAGACCCGGCGGGTTCGGGAACATAGGCCGCGGATTGGGCTGGGCAAAGCCTTCACCCTTCAGCACGTCGAGGAAAACTTCGGCATGGCGCCGGCCCATGTCGGCATCGCTCTGGCCTTCCTCCGGCTGATAGCCGAAATAGCGCCAGCCCTCGATGACCTGCTCGGGAGAGCCGCGCGAAATCCCAAGCTGCAGGCGGCCGCGGGAAATGAGGTCGGCGGATCCCGCGTCTTCGGCCATGTACAGGGGGTTCTCATACCGCATATCGATGACACCGGTCCCGATTTCAATCTTCGATGTGCGAGCACCGACAGCAGCAAGCAGCGGGAAGGGAGAGGCAAGCTGCCGGGCGAAGTGGTGAACGCGGAAGTAGGCGCCATCGGCGCCAAGCTCTTCCGCAGCAACCGCGAGATCGATCGACTGCAGAAGCGTGTCCTGCGCCGAGCGCGTGCCGGAGTGAGGCGAGGGTGACCAGTGACCGAAGGAGAGAAAGCCGATTTTCTTCATGAACTATGCGCCTAGATAGTGAGAGTTACGGCATAAATGGCATCAAAGGGCGGACTGCCAAAGGCGAATGCGGGTGACAGACTGTTTCACCTGAAGGGACGATGGGGACCCGTTCAGGTCGACCGCGCTGACTTTCGCTCGACCCACAGCAAGCCGGTGACACCCAACAGAACCAATGCGAGACCGAGCCAGGCGGAATTCGAATAGCCAAAATAATGGGAGCCGATCGCGAAGGCAGCGGCATTCAATCCGTTCCCGAGAAAAGAGTTTATTGGCAAAACGGCGGTGCCAAGCCCGGGGCGACCGGGAAAGAGATCCTGGAAGTAATTGAGCGGCAGTGCCAGGAGTGCCGCAGCGAACGCGGCTCCCGGTATTGCGAGGCCGTAGATATGCCAAGGAGCTGAAGCGAAGCTGAGTGCCGCCATGTAGACGCCGTAGCCGAGCGCAGCTGTGATGATCAATCCGATAACGCTGTGCCGCTTGAGGAAATGAGCCCATATCAGCATGAAAGGGATCTCCATCAGCGCCGTGATCCCCGCGACCAGTCCGACATCCGCAGTCTTGCCTCCAAGCTGAAGTGTCAGGATCAGCGGCCAGAGGGTGCCGCTAAGACGCAAGGTGGAGGTGAAGGCCGCAATCGACACCATCCGGATGAGCATGTCCCGGGCAGCGAGTTCCCTGAGTGCGGCGAAGAATCCGGGTGCCGGCGTGTCTCGCGCAGGTCGATCGGGTGGCGTCTTGAGCACGAGCAGCGCGCAGATGAGGATGAACAGGCAGAACAGCGAGGCAAGCCCCCAGGCGCCGATCATGCTGCCGGAAGCACCGAGGGCAAATCCAAGGCCCGCCGGCGTCAAGACCCAGGCTGCTGAAACAATGGCACGGAGCGTAGCGTTGATCGAGGCGGCGTCAGTCGGGCCAAGATCAACGGTTTCGAGCCGCGCGCTGGCAAACAGCAGCGAACTGGTGGCGTAGAAGAAGGGCACGACGAGCGAAGTGGCCCCGAGAAAGACGGGGACTGTCGGGAAAAGATAGATTGCACCATAGCCGGCGACCCCGAGTGCAGACATGGCGATCAGCATGTGACGACGGTCGCCCAGCATGTCGGAGAGGATGCCGAGCGAGACGCTGATGGTGACCGCGGAGATCGACGAGACAAGCACCAGAAGCGAATAGGCCTGATTGCTCATGCCAAGTGTGCCGATCGCGGTCACGGAGATATAGGGGATCGTGGCGCCGAAGGCGGAGCCTTGGGCGAAAATCATCAGCGCGAGGACGAGCAATTGCGGGCGACCGGCAATTTGGCCGAAGGACGAAAACATCGAGAAACTCAAGAGCGGCCGAAATGAAAGCCGCAAGGTGGCGGGTTTGAAGAGAGCCACCTTCGCATGAGTCGCGTCCGGCGTCTTCCGCTGTTAAACGGCGGCATGAAGGCAACGCGGCCACTTAGTCGCCTGCCACAGCCCGTCTATTCCGCCGCCCGGCGCTCGATCTTTTCGATCTTCAGTTCGCCCATGCGATTCCAGGCATCCAGCCCGGCAATCTTGTAGGCTTCGGCCAAAGTCGGATAGTTGAACGTGTTCTCGACGAAATATTCGACGGTGCCTTTGAGGTTGAGCACCGCCTGGCCGATATGCACGAGTTCGGTGGCCCCTTCGCCGACGATGTGTACGCCGAGCAGGCGGCGCGTCTTGAGCGAGAAGATCATCTTCAGCATGCCGCTGTCGAGGCCCATGATATGGCCGCGCGAGGTCTCGCGGAAATGCGCGATGCCGGTTTCGTAGGGAATGCCGCGCTGGATCACCTCTTCCTCGGTCAGGCCGCAGGTAGAAATCTCCGGAACGGCATAGATGCCGTAAGGGAAAAACTGCGGAGGATCATGCGCAGGTGCGCCAACGGCGTGGCGCGCAGCGATACGGCCCTGCTCCATCGAGGTTGAGGCAAGCGAGGGGAAGCCGACGACATCTCCGGCTGCATAGATGTTTGACACCGCCGTCTGAAACGTGTCGGGATTGACCTTCAGCCGGCCGCGATTGTCCGCCTCGAGCCCCGCTGCTTCGAGGTTGAGCGTATCCGTTGCTCCGACACGGCCCGCCGCGAAGAGCACCATTTCCGCAGTCAGCACGCGACCGTTTTTCAAGGTCACGCGGCATTTGCCGTCAACTTTCTCGACCCCTTCGACCGTCTGACCGAAGATCAGCTTCATGTTGCGGTCACGCAGCTGATAGGTGAAGTCCTCGACAATCTCCTTGTCGATGAAGTCGAGCATGGTGTCTCGCGGCTCGACGACGGTGACCACGGTATCGAGCGCCGAGAAGATGGTCGCATATTCAATACCGATGACGCCGGCACCGATGACGATCATCGAGCGCGGCAGTTCCTTGATTTCAAGGATCTCGTCACTGTCGATGATACTGACGCCATCAAACGGGATATGCGAGGGCTTGAATGGGCGTGTGCCGACGGCGAGCAGCACCGAAGCGGCCTGCACATGAACGAGTTCTCCGTCGTCCTTGACGATCTCGATCGTATGCGGATCGAGAAAATGCGCCTTGCCGCGGATGTGGTGGACCCGATTGCGGGAAAACTGATGTTCGAGCACCTCGACCTCATGGTCGAGCGTGATCAGGAGACGTCGACGCAGGTCCTCTGCGCTGATTTCCTGCTTCACGCGATAGCTGCGCCCGTAAAAGCCGCGCTCGCGCCAGCCGGTCAGGTTGAGGGCGGTTTCGCGCAGCGTCTTGGATGGGATTGTCCCGGTGTGAACCGAGACACCGCCGACCCGTGTGCCTTTCTCGATAACGAGAACCTTCTTTTCCAGCTTTGCCGCTTGGATCGCCGCACGACGTCCGGCCGGTCCGCTGCCGATCACGACGAAGTCATACTGGTTCATGAGGTGCCTCTGATTCGTCTGCTGTTATGCTGCGCCGCACATTATTCAAAAGCAGTATGACAGGGCAACGTCACCGTTTCGTTATCAGCTATGTCGGCGGCTGTGGTCTGGACACCCAAGATATGGGGGCTCTTTGCTAACGCAGTTCAGATCAGCCGCAGCCCCTTGAGGCTGGCATGGCCGTCCTTCCCGATGATGATATGGTCATGCACCGTAATGCCAAGCGGCTTTGCCGTTTCGACGATCGTCCGTGTCATGTCGATATCGGCCCGAGACGGGGTCGGATCTCCACTGGGATGGTTGTGGACGAGAATAATGGCGGTGGCCGATAATTCGAGCGCGCGTTTGACCACCTCTCGCGGATAGACCGGGGTATGATCGACCGTCCCGCGACCCTGGATTTCGTCCGCAATCAGCACATTGCGTTTGTCGAGGAAGAGGATCCGGAACTGCTCCGTCGTCTCGTAGGCCATGGCCGCATGGCAGTAGTCGATGACCGATGACCAGGACGACAGAACCTGTTTCTCGCGCAACTCGCTTTTCAGCATGCGCTGCGCGACATTGGCGATCAGTTTCAGGTCGAGTGCCACCGTCTCGCCCACACCCTTCACTTCTTGCAGAAGGGCTGGCGGAGCGCCGAGGACGCCTGCGAGTGTCTGGAAGCGGGCCAGAAGCGCCTTTGCGATCGGCTTGGTGTCGCGACGGGGAATCAGGCGAAAGAGCAGCAGTTCGAGGATCTCGTAGTCGGCCAGCGCCGTGTCGCCTCCGTCGCGAAAGCGGTTGCGCAATCTTTCGCGGTGCCCGAGATAATGCGCCTCCGGCTGCACAGCGGCCCGCGCCGTGGCAGCCTTGGCCAGATTGCCCTCCCGGGCCGGTTGTTCGGCAAAGAAGCTTCGTTCGTCGACGCCATCAACAAACTGGGTTTGCCCCGCGCCACCGAAGAGATCGCCGGACTGATGCCCGGCCGCACTGTCGCTGAGCACGGGTTCACTTGAGAACGAAATCTTGCTCGTCATGCCACCCCAATCCTGACCCTCATGGTCGAGCGGCAGAACAGCCGCACGGATATTGTGACACGACTACCGCCGCGCGCAAGTTCAAGTTGCGTGCGGCTGCACCTGCGCGATGGCGTGATCAGGCGAGGCCGGGTCGATCCAGACCGGCCGGCGACAACGTGAAGATCTCGCAGCCGGTGGCGGTGACGCCAACCGTATGTTCATATTGCGCGGTCAGCGACCGATCCCGGGTGACCGCGGTCCAGCCGTCCGACAGGACCTTCACATGCGGCTTGCCGAGATTGATCATCGGCTCGATCGTGAAGATCATGCCTTCGCGCATTTCAGGGCCTTCGTTCGCCTTGCCGTAATGCAGGATATTGGGGCTATCGTGGAAAAGGCGGCCCACACCATGTCCGCAGAAGTCCCGCACGACCGAACAGCGTTCTGCCTCGGCATAGGTCTGGATCGCTTCGCCGATCGCGCCGGTACGGGCGCCCGGACGCACGGCAGCAATTCCGCGCATCAGGCACTCATATGTCACTTCCATCAGCCGCTCGGCAGCGCGCTTGATCTGGCCTACGGGATACATGCGGCTGGAATCGCCGTGCCAGCCGTCGAGCAGGAAGGTCACGTCGATGTTGACGATGTCTCCATCACGCAGCGGCTTGTCATCGGGCATGCCGTGACACACCACGTGGTTGATCGAAGTGCAGACGGAATACTTGTAGCCACGATAGTTCAGCGTCGCCGGAAGGGCGCCGTGGTCGGCACCAAATTCGAAGACGAACTTGTCGATGGCAGCGGTGGTGACACCAGGCTTCACCATCGGGACGAGCGCATCGAGGCACCGTGCCGTCAGCTGACAGGCGCGGCGCATGCCTTCGAAGTCGTCTGCGCCATAAAGCCGGATCGCGCCGGTGTTCTTGAGCGGCGCCGTCGCCGCGTCGATATAGGTGACCATGGTGTGGCTTTCGAAACGTCTAATCTATGATCTTGGCCGTTCATAAAGCACGCAGACCGTCTTCGTCTATCGGGATGAGGCTTTCGGGCACGATTTTGCCTGGATCAAGGTGGCAGCGCACGGCATAGGCCTCGACCCCACGGGACATTGCACGGGCAAAGGCGCGTCCATACCCGGGGTCAAGGTCGACGCAAATCCTCAGGCTGTCGCAGTCGGCGCGCTGGATGATGAAGAGCATTGCCGCCCGTTTGCCCCCCTCGACCAGATCACCCATCTCGTCGAGATGCTTGGCGCCCCGGGATGTCACACTGTCCGGGAACTCCGCCAAGCGCGGCTCGCGAATGAAGTGCACATTCTTGACTTCGACATGCACGCTCCCTTGGCTCTCGTCTTCGAGCAGGATGTCGATGCGCGAATTGCGACCGTAGCGCTGCTCGCGCTTCAATGTGGGGAAGCCAGCAAGCTGCGGCACCAGTTGGGCGAGGATCGCCTCCTCCGCCAACCGATTAGGCAGTGCCGTGTTCACCCCGACGACCGTTCCGTCCGCTTCGACCAGCTCCAGAGCATAGGCATATTTGCGTGCCGCGCTATCATGCCGCGACAACCAGATCCGCGATCCCGGTTCAGTCAGGCCACGCATGGAACCGGTGTTTGGGCAGAAGCCGGTGATCTCGCGACCGTCTTCGAGGATCGCGTCGAAGAGGAAGCGCTTGTAGCGGCGTACAAGCCGGGCGGGCACGAGGGGAGGAGCAAAGATCATCCGGCGATAGGTTTGTTCCACCTAAACACGCGCCAGCACATACCGGCCCGGCGCGTCGCCGATGGCGTTGAGCGCATCGCCACCCGGCTTGCGCGCCGGAACGCGTTCGTCGGAGAGCTTCTCGATCCAGTCCTGCCAATGCGGCCACCAGGAGCCTGGTGTCTCCTTGGCATTCGCCATCCAGTCTTCGTAGGTCCCGGAAGCAGGGCCGTTGGTCCAGAACTGGTATTTCTGTTTGTCCGGCGGATTGACGACGCCGGCGATGTGTCCCGAGCCGGAAACCACATAGTCAACCGGACCGCCGAACAGGCTGCTGCCAACAAAGACCGACTTGGCTGGGGCGATGTGATCTTCCTTTGTCGCCAGATTGTAGATCGGGATCTTCACGTCCTTGAGCGACAGCGTCTTGCCGGCGAGCTGCATCTTGCCCTGGCTGAGCGTGTTGTTGAGATAGCAGTTGCGCAGGTAGAAGGAGTGGTTGGCCGCCGCCATGCGGGTCGAATCTGAATTCCAGTAGAGCAGGTCGAAGGGCATAGGATCCTGCCCCTTCAGATAGTTATTGACGAAGTAGGGCCAGATCAGTTCGGAGGCGCGAAGCATATTGAAGGCGGCTGCCATCTTGGAACCATCGAGATAGCCCGTCTCCTGCATCCGCTCTTCCAGGCTCGTCAGTTGCCCTTCGTCGACGAAGACCTTGAGATCGCCGGCATAGGTGAAATCCACCTGCGTTGTGAACAGAGTGGCGCTGGCGATGCGCTTGTTTTTCTCCTGCGCATGCAGGGCAAGTGCCGCAGCGAGCAGTGTGCCACCGACGCAGTAGCCGACCGCGTTCACTTGTTTCTCTCCCGTCGCCTTTTCGACGGTGTCGAGTGCGAAATCGACACCCTCGCGAATATAGGCTTCCCAGCCCTTGTCGGCATGGCGTTCGTCGGGATTGACCCAGGAAATGACAAAGACCGTGTGGCCCTGGTCGACGCACCACTTGATGAAGCTCTTCTGTGGGTTGAGGTCGAGGATGTAGAACTTGTTGATCCAGGGCGGGCAAATGAGGAGAGGGCGCTTCAGCACCGTTTGCGTGGTCGCCTCGTATTGGATGACCTCGCAGACATCACTCTGGGCAATCACCTTGCCCGGCGTGATGGCCATGTTCTCGCCCACCGCAAACTTGCTGGTGTCCGTCTGACGGATCCTGAGATCGCCGCCGCCTGCAGCAATGTCCTCGGCCAGCATCTGCATGCCCTTGACCAGGTTTGCACCGTTGCTCTGCACGGTTTCCCGGTAGAGCTGCGGATTTGTGGCCACGAAATTGGCAGGCGAAAGTGCTGCCGTGATCTGCCGCATGTAGAAGTTGGCCTTGTGACGCGTATGCTCATCCAGACCGCCGGCATCGTTGACCATCTTCTCGGCCCATTGTGACAGCACGAGATAGGTCTGGCGAAGGAAATCGAAGAAGGGATTGCGCTCCCAATCCTCGTCTGAGAAGCGCTTGTCCTTGGGCAGTGGATCGGGGAGCGGCTGTTCCGGTGTCGCGAATCGGGCCAATGAGCGGCTCCACACACCGAAGACGGCATTCAGGAGATGGGTCTGGGCCTCGAGCGTGCGTTTGGGGTCGGACATCCAGTATTCCGCCACCTTGCCCATGATTTTAACCAGTTCGGCAACCGGTTCAGCAACCGGATCGACGACTTCACCGGTTTCCCGTGGCTTCAGCCAGACCGAAGCGGCCTTGCCGAGATTTTCCAGCGCTTTGGCCGCGTTGACGGCGAGTGCCTGGGGATCCTTGACAATGTATGGCTCGATCAGCTTCGGATCGAACGCGGCACTCGCTTCGGCTTCTTCCCGCGTCCTGTCCATGCCATCCTCCCCAGGATTGTTCTGGTGTCTTTTGTGTTTGCCTATCCTGCATGAAAACGACTACAAGTTCCAGCGATTGGCGCATAGTCTTTCGATGAGGATCGACGGTTGCGCCCTTGAGGAATGTCAGTTTTCCGCGAAGATGCGGGCGGTCGGGGCCATGGTGCACAGCAAGTTCGGTTTTTTGGGTTTCTCGGGCCAGGCGCTTGCCGCCGCTTTCCTTGCACTGATGGCCGGTACCGGCTGCCAGTCGACATCGCCGTCCAAGCCCGCTGTCGCCGCCGCTCCGGCGGCGCTTGAAGTCAGCGTTGAAGACCCGGACAATCCGGAAGCGCCTGCTGCCCGTCCGACCTATCCAGATGGCTATCCGAATTTTGCGGGTTCTCTGCAGGCCGCGAGCGTTCAGATGAGCAACGAGGAAGCCGCGGCCCTGCAGGCGCAGCTGACGTCCCTCGGTGCTGCCCGCAGATCGGGAGCGATCACGGAGGCGGAGTATCAGGCGCGGCTGGCGGAGTTGCGCAAGCTGGCGGCCCAGCACGGCGCTGAAACGCAGGCGCAGATCGCCAATTAAGACTTGCGCTTCCTGCGTTTTTTTCGCAAAGCAACCGAGGCGTTTTTGACATAAAATTTCGTCTGCGACTCAGGTCATGTGCCGGATTTGCGACAAATTTTCCTGCGAGCGCTTGGATTGGGATATCATCACGCGCATTCGGTTTTGCGGTTCGTTGCGGAGCGTGTGGTCACTGGGACAACGAGCGCGCCTGCCGCGGTTATCATCCGCGCGGTTTCTGGGGTTGAAGATGGAAGAGTTTCATAAAGTCCGGCGCTTGCCGCCCTACGTTTTCGAACAGGTCAACCGTTTGAAGGCGAGCGCGCGAGCCGGCGGAGCCGACATCATCGACCTCGGCATGGGCAATCCCGACCTTCCGACCCCGCAGGCGATTGTCGACAAGCTCTGCGAAGTCGTCCAGGACCCGCGCACCCATCGTTACTCCTCGTCCAAAGGCATACCGGGCCTGCGCCGCGCCCAGGCGGCCTATTACGCCCGTCGCTTCAATGTGAAGCTCAATCCCGACACCCAGGTCGTGGCAACCCTCGGCTCGAAGGAAGGCTTCGCCAACATGGCGCAGGCGATCACCGCGCCGGGTGACGTTATCCTCTGCCCGAACCCGACCTATCCGATCCATGCCTTCGGCTTTTTGATGACCGGCGGCGTCATCCGCTCGATCTCGATCGAGCCGGACGAGACCTTCTTCCCGCCGCTCGAGCGTGCCGTGAAGCACTCGATCCCGAAGCCGCTGGCGCTGATAATCAACTACCCGTCAAACCCGACGGCCCGCGTTGCGAGCCTCGACTTCTACAAGGACGTCATCGCCTTTGCGAAGAAGCACGACATCATCGTGCTCTCCGACTTGGCTTATTCGGAAATCTACTTCGATGGCGATCCGCCGCCGTCGGTGCTCGAAGTTCCGGGCGCCATGGACTGCACGGTCGAATTCACGTCGATGTCGAAGACCTTCTCCATGCCCGGCTGGCGCATGGGCTTCGCCGTTGGCAACGAGCGGCTGATTTCGGCGCTGACCCGCGTCAAGTCCTACCTCGACTACGGCGCGTTTACGCCGATCCAGGTGGCGGCGACCCATGCGCTGAATGGCGATGGCTCGGATATTGCCGAAGTTCGCAACGTCTACAAACGCCGCCGCGACGTCATGGTCGAAAGCTTCGGCAAGGCCGGCTTCGAAGTGCCGCCGCCGGCAGCGACCATGTTCGCCTGGGCGAAGATCCCGGAAAAGTTCCGCCATCTCGGCAGCCTCGAATTCTCCAAGCTGCTCGTCGAAAAGGCTGACGTCGCCGTGGCGCCAGGCATCGGCTTCGGTGAAATGGGCGACGAATACGTCCGTCTTGCCCTCGTCGAGAACGAACACCGCATCCGCCAAGCCGCCCGCAACATCAAGAAGTTCCTGTCGACGGCCGACGAGACGATGCACAACGTGATCTCGCTCAACGCCCACCGTTGAGCCCCACGTTGATCCAAGGCGGTCCTGTCTGGACCGCCTCACTTCCTATTCGATGACGTCAGGAATGCCTCATGGCAAATGCCCTTAAAATCGGCGTGGCGGGTCTCGGGACCGTCGGTGCCTCGCTTGTCCGTATCCTCCAGACCCGCGCCAATGCGCTGGCGGTCGCTTGCGGCCGCCCCATCTCCGTCACTGCCGTATCCGCCCGCGACGCCTCCAAGGATCGTGGAATCCTGATGGATGGCATTGCCTGGTATGCCGATCCGGTGGCGATGGCGAAGGAAGCCGACATTGACGTCTTCGTCGAACTCGTCGGCGGCTCTGAAGGGGCAGCGGAAGACTCGGTCCGCGCAGCGCTTGCCCGCGGTCTGCATGTTGTAACCGCCAACAAGGCGCTTCTGTCGCGTCACGGCGTGGAACTTGCCAAGCTTGCCGAGGAAAAAGGCCGTCTCCTGAACTATGAAGCGGCGGTCGCCGGTGGCATTCCCGTCATCAAGACGCTGCGCGAGTCGCTGACCGGCAACAATTTCTCCCGCATCTACGGGATCATGAACGGCACCTGCAATTACATCCTGACCCGGATGGAGCGTGAGGGCCTGTCCTTTGCCGACTGCTTGAAGGAAGCCCAGCGCCTCGGCTATGCCGAAGCCGATCCGAGCTTCGACATCGAGGGCAACGATACGGCCCACAAGCTGTCGATCCTGACGACGCTTGCCTTCGGCTGCGAAATCTCCGCCGACAAAATCTATCTCGAAGGCATCACCAATATCTCGATCGAGGACATCCACGCGGCGGCTGATCTCGGTTACCGTATCAAACTCCTCGGCGTTGCTCAGAAGACCGAAAGCGGTATCGAGCAGCGCGTCCACCCGACCATGGTGCCGCTCGACTCGGTGATCGCCCAGGTCGACGGCGTGACCAATGCGGTGGCGCTCGAATCCGACATTCTCGGCGAACTGCTGATGGTCGGCCCTGGAGCCGGTGGCAATGCGACAGCATCCGCCGTGCTGGGCGACATCACCGACATTGCGAAAAGCCGCCCCGGTGCGCAGGAAGTCCCCGTCCTCGGCCGTCCGGCCCATCTGCTCGAGCCCTATCGACAGGCCGAGATGCAGAGCCACGAAGGCGGCTACTTCATCCGCCTGACCGTCCAGGACCGCACCGGTGTCTTCGCCAGCATCGCCACCAAGATGGCGGAGAACGCCATCTCGCTCGAATCCATCGTCCAGCATTCGAAGCAGCCGGCGACGCCCGATCGTCCGCAGACGATCATCCTGGTCACCCATGCCACGATGGAAAGTGCGGTGCGAAAGGCGGTCGGTGCGATCAAGGGCGAAGGTTACCTGATCGGCGAACCGCAAGTGATTCGCATCGAGCGGCCCAAGACCTGACCGGACTTTCAACGGTTCGGTGCGCGATCACGTTGCCAAAACACGCAGGAAACCGTCCCATTCGCGATTCATATGACGATTTGCGGTGTTTGCGTGTTTGACCCCTCGCCAAAAGTCTAATGCGCACGTACTCTCCTCCGGCTATCGGGACCTTGGGGAGGAGTTCGTCGATGGGAACAGGGGAAGGCCGCGCGTCGTGGATAGAATTGCCCGATGGCGTGACGGATGGTGGCGATCAGACTGCTCTTGAAAGCAGATCTCAACGATCGACAACCTCCGGGCAGGTTCGAGCCGACTGGGGTTTGCTGCTTCTTGCCGCGCTCATGGCCGTGCCCTTCGGACTGGTCGCTTGGTTGATGGCCTGACCAGAACGTCTGGCACTGTTGCTTCGCAACGCGGCCTCTGGCGATTTTCCACGATCAGTATAGAACGGGTAGGGGGTGGCGTCGCCGCCCTCAGCCCAGCCGTGGAGGCACAAAAGGGCCTGCGCAGACGCAAAGAGCAGTAATGTCGACTGAACCGGTAGATCCCGTCATCCGCGCCTTTCTCGGTGTCGAACAATCCGCCAGCGGTCAGCGCTGGATGTCCCGGACCGACCAGGCTGGCCAAAACCGTGCGCTGGCTATCAGCCAGGTTCATGGCATTCCGGAACTCGTCGCTCGCGTGCTGGCGGGCAGGGGCGTCGCAGTGGATGACGCGCCTGCCTTTCTCGATCCAACGATCCGCAATCTGATGCCGGACCCTTCCAAACTGACCGATTGTGACGCAGCCGCTCGACGCATCGTCGCTGCGATCGAACGTCAGGAGCGAGTTGCGATTTTCGGCGACTACGACGTCGATGGCGCCGCGTCCTCAGCGTTGATGGCCCGCTTCCTGCATCATTTTGGTGTCGAGGCAGAGATCTATATCCCCGACCGTATTTTCGAAGGCTATGGCCCTAATGCAGCGGCCATCGACCAGTTGATCGAGCGCGGCGCAAATCTTCTGATCACCGTGGACTGCGGTTCGACCAGCATCGATGCCTTGGGTGCTGCCGAGCGGCGCGGCATTGATGTCGTCGTTATCGACCACCACCAGATGGGCCACGAAATGCCGGTCTGTCATGCGTTGGTGAACCCGAACCGGGAAGACGATCTGTCGGGGCAGGGGCATCTCTGCGCCGCCGGTGTCGTGTTCATGGTGCTGGTAGCGACGCTCAGGCTTTTGCGCGAAGCGGGGCATCCTTATGCCCGTTCGCTCGACCTGCTCGCCTGGCTGGACCTCGTCGCGCTCGCCACTGTCTGCGATGTGGTACCACTGAAGGGGCTGAACCGTGCCTATGTGACGAAGGGCCTGATCGCCGCCCGCCACCAGAACAACGCCGGCTTGGCAGCATTGCTTCGGGTTGCCGGAATCGGCGGGCCGGTCACGCCATATCATTTCGGTTTCCTGCTTGGTCCGCGCATCAATGCGGGCGGTCGTATCGGTGATGCGGCCCTCGGCAGCCGTTTGCTGACGCTTGATGATGCCGCTGAAGCGGACGAGATCGCCGCGAAGCTTGATGAGCTCAACCGAGAGCGTCAGGCATTGGAGGCCGTGATGCTGGCGGAGGCCGAGGCAGAGGCCATGGCCGAATACGGTACCGGAGAGCGAGCCGCCGTGATCGTGACGGCGAAGGAAAACTGGCATCCTGGAATCGTCGGCCTGCTTGCCGCACGGCTGAAGGAGAAGTTCAAGCGCCCGGCCTTTGCCATAGCCTTCGATTCACTCGGCAAGGGCACCGGCTCGGGTCGTTCGATCAACGGCTTCGACATGGGGCGCATGGTGCGCGCGGCCGTCGACGAGGGCTTGCTGGTCAAAGGTGGCGGACATGCCATGGCTGCTGGCCTGACAGTTGAACGCGCGAATCTCGGGCGTCTGCGCAGCTTCTTCGACGAACAGGCGCAAGCGCAGGTTTCGGCACTTGCAGCCAACCAGACGCTGAAGATCGATGGCGCGATCGGCGCATCCGGTGCGACACTTGCACTTGTCGATCAGCTGGAGGCAGCAGGTCCCTACGGATCTGGCCATCCGCAGCCGATCTTCGCCGTGCCCCTGCACCGACTCAAGGATGCCCGGCCGGTGGGGACAACCCACATCAAGATCACGCTCGAAGGCATGGATGGAAAGCGGCTGGAGGGCATTGCCTTCCGCGCAGCCGAGACGGATCTCGGCCATTTTCTGATGAACAATCGCGGCAATCAGGTGCATGTTGCCGGGACACTGAGCGCAGACCACTGGCAGGGTAACAGGCGCGTGCAGTTCCGAGTCCTCGATGCTGCCAAGGCACCGTGACGGCCGATCTTCAACTGAAGCAAGATTGGAAGATCGAAGTGGCACGCCCTAGGGGAGTCGAACCCCTCTTCCCAGAATGAAAATCTGGTGTCCTAACCGATAGACGAAGGGCGCGTGCGCTTCGGTGGCGCCCTTATGGCTGGAACTTCGGGGGAGCGCAAGGGGCATTGAACCCTCGATCCTTGTTTTTTCCACAGCCTCGCCGCGAGGCAGGATCGTGAGCGCAAACAAACACTTGTGCGGTCACAATTCACAGGATTTACGGCTTGTCGGGGGAAACGAAGTGGCACGCCCTAGGGGAGTCGAACCCCTCTTCCCAGAATGAAAATCTGGTGTCCTAACCGATAGACGAAGGGCGCGTGCGCTTCGGTGGCGCCCTTATAGTCAGGGTCCGCTGGGACCGCAAGCGGAAACTTGCCAATCTTCAGGGGAAAAAATGCAGGCAGAGAAGAAGCTAGATCCGACACCGAAAAACGCAGAGGCTGCTGTTCGGATCAACTAATGGCGATGGAGGAGAAGGTCGACGAAGTGGCACGCCCTAGGGGAGTCGAACCCCTCTTCCCAGAATGAAAATCTGGTGTCCTAACCGATAGACGAAGGGCGCGTCTGCTTCGTGGCGCCCTTATAGTCAGGCTCTTACGAGACCGCAAGCGGCATTTTCGCGTTTCATGCAAAAAATGTGACAAGGCCCCACTACACATACTCTGGGCGCCACAAATCCTGTGTTTCGAAGCACTTGACCATCTTCAGCGGTCGGGAGATCAAGGAGTGGGGGTAACGTCTCCGGTCTTTTTGCCGCCCTTGAGCAGATCGCCGAGGGACGGCAGCCATTTCTTCTTTTTGCCCGCCGCGTTCGCCTGTTCTTCGACCGGCAGTGGTTCTGCGGGGTCGAATTCCTGGACTGCACCCATTGCCTGCAACTGGTCGGGTGTGAGTTGTACCTGCGTCGGCACGCTTGTCTCTGGTTCCCGAAGCGCGAGCATTTTACGCTTTGGCCTTGGGTCAGACAGTTTTTTCAAAACAGGTTCTTCTGCAGAGGCCGCGGTTGAATCCGCGAGAGGCGCCGCTTCGGCTGGAGCTGACGCTTCCAATTGAAGCGCTTGTTGCTGCATCAGCAGCTGCTGTTCGGCGGATGGGCTGAACAGGCTCTTGCGAACCGCATTGACGCCGAGCGTTGGCATTTCGCTTGGTACCAGACTTCCAGCAGGCGCTGCGTCCGCACTAGCAATCTGCGGTGTCTGCTGACCGCCGTTTGACGCCGGCTGAGGTTTCTGGCTGGCGGAGAACAGGCTGTTGCTCGCCGCCGCGACTGTTGTTGGCTGCATGGTGAGTTCACCGAGATCGGCAGAGGGTGAGGCCTTGCTTGCCGGTTGACCTTGTCCCTGGGCTGCCTGCTGCTGCAGGGCCAGCACTTCCGGCGGCGGCTCGGCAATATCTGCATAGGCTGCCGCTAGTGGCACAGGCTTGCGTTTCAGGCGCGCGGGGTCAGGATCGCTTTGAACTGGTTGGGCGGCCGAGGTGGCAACAACATAGGGGTCGCGGAATGTCCTCTTGGCCGGTGTGGAGGCGCTGGCTTCTTCTGAAGGTGTCGCGTCGCCCAGCGACAGCACTTCGTCAGCGCTTGTCTGGCATGCGGCGAGAAACACGCAGCTCAGGATGGCCAGAAGACCGGGCGTTGCTCTGCGAAGATCGGATGTGTGGGGCATAGATGGTCTCCGTCGTCATCCTTCGCTCGGAAGGAAGAGAGCCGCCGGAGCGGCTCTCGTTTAACAAGGAGACTAGTGGCGCAAACTTGCGCGAGGCGGTGGTGCTTACCAGGCGCCTGTATTGGGCATGGAGGCCCAGGGTTCGGCAGGTTGAAGGCTCTCGCCCTTCTGCAGAATCTCGATCGAAATGCCGTCCGGCGAGCGGACGAAGGCCATGTGGCCATCGCGCGGCGGGCGGTTGATGGTCACGCCATTGTCCATCAGCTTCTGGCAGATGGCATAGATGTCATCGACCTCATATGCCAGGTGGCCGAAATTGCGGCCGCCGGTATAGTCTTCGGTGTCCCAGTTATAGGTGAGTTCAAGGCAGGGAGCCATCTCCGCCCGTGCCCGCTCGAGATCCTTCTCGGCGGTCAGGAAGACCAGGGTGAAGCGGCCCTTCTCGTTTTCGTAGCGGCGAATCTCGGTAAGGCCGAACAAGTTGCAATAGAAGTGCAGGGAGGCCTCAAGGTCCTTAACGCGGACCATGGTGTGTAGATAACGCATGGGTGTTCTCCTTTGACCCGGAGGATATGGAACAGCCGTCAGCTTCGAGCAAGGCTCTGGCTGCAAAAGCAACTGGTGAAATGTAAAACTAGGGCTTGCGCAGATCCGTTGACCAAATGTTAATCTGAATCTCAAGAATCAGTTAACTAAGCAATGTGACGCGTTTTCGAGGGGCTTGGGGAAATGGCGGACAGGATTTCATCGAAGGGGCTCGGCGAGTTCGAAGAGCTGTCCGGAGAAGCCGTCGACCTGCAGGAAATCACCGGCGTCGTGAAATGGTTTGATGTGGCCAAGGGCTTTGGCTTCATCGTCCCGGACAACGGCATGCAGGATGTTCTGCTGCACGTGACCTGCCTGCGTCGAGACGGCTACCAGACCATCCTTGAGGGCACCCGCATTGTGGCTCTCATCCAGAAGCGCGAACGCGGCTTCCAGGCATTCCGAATCCTCTCCATGGACCAGTCGACGGCGGTGCATCCATCGCAAATGCCGCCGGTTCGTACCCATGTTCAGGTCACGCCGACCAGCGGTTTGGAGCGTGCGCTCGTCAAGTGGTTCAACCGCACCAAGGGCTTTGGCTTCTTGACGCGCGGCGAGGGCACGGAAGATATCTTCGTGCACATGGAGACGCTTCGCCGTTTCGGATTGACGGAACTGCGCCCCGGCCAGACAGTCCTGGTGCGCTTTGGACCAGGTGACAAGGGCCTGATGGCGGCCGAAATTCACCCGGACAATCCGGGCCCGGCCGCACGCGCGCACTGAATCGATGACCCGCGTCTTGAACATTTCGAAAAGCGCCTTCATGGCGCTTTTTGCGTTTTTCTGCCTAGCCGGTCCGGCGATGAGCGACGTCGTATTCGAACGCGGGCAACTGACCTTCGAAACGGCAAAGGGCAACCGCATCACCCTGGATGTTGAGTGGGCACTGACGGCCGAGCAGCGGGCGAGGGGGTTGATGGAACGGCCGGTCCTTCCCGATCGCACTGGCATGCTGTTTGAATTCGGCGAGAGCCGTATGGTGACCATGTGGATGACCAATACGCCCGAATCGCTGGACATGATTTTTGTGGACGAAACAGGCCGGATTGTCCGAATCGCCGAGCGCACCACACCTTTCTCCGAGGCTATCGTCTCGTCGGGTGAGCCGGTGCGCTACGTGCTGGAAATTCGCGGCGGCCACGCAGCAGAGCTGGGGCTCGACCCCACCGCCCGCCTCATGCTTCCTCTTGACCTGCCCAAGTGACAGCGCTCAGGCATTTGTTTCGCCCCGCAAAATCATTGGCTGGTAAACCGTTTTTTGCTGTTGCGGCTGAGGGGTGAACCGTGTATTCCCGCTTCATTGCTGGAACGGAGTGTAGCGCAGCCTGGTAGCGCATCTGGTTTGGGACCAGAGGGTCGGGAGTTCGAATCTCTCCACTCCGACCAGCAAATGATCCGCTTAATGACAAGATATGAGTGTCGTTGATCTAGCGGATCCTCTGTTGCGCAGAGCGCGACATTGAGACCTTCCAACAATCCTATCCCTTGGAACCGCGGCAGGCGGGTGTGGTCGCGTCCTGAGTGCGCTCGCGTCTTTTCGTTGCACATAGAGCGTGTCACCGTGCGTCGCTCTCGATGCTACAATTTTCCCTTGCGACGAGTTTCCCTGCGCACTATTCCTTATGGGTGTATCCAGGGGTGGGGCCGCCATGATGCGAAACATTTGTACCGTTGCCGTCGTAGCCTTGACTGTCGCAAGTTGCCAGACGATGCAGCCGGCCGCATCGCCGATGGAAGCCTATCTCAACCGTCATGCAGCGGCCGAGGCGATCGCCCGCAACTGCCCGGCTTACGGTGGCTACGGGGCGGTGACGGCGATGCGATCGGATGCTGATGCAAATCTCGCGCGTGCCCGCGCGCTTGGGGCAACCGATACGGATGTTCAAAAGGCACGGGAGAGAATGAACAGCAACCTGATGAGCGCGGTTATGCTGCTCGGCCCGGTCGAAGCCTGCAATGCCTTTGTCAATCAACTGGCCTGGGCGGGAACCTCGACAGCGCAGGTGCCCAAGAAGGCCAGTTAAACAGGGCGCTGCCTCCCGGTTGGGACAGGCAATCGGAAGGCGACATGCGTCACGTGGCCAGTTGCGATTACGCGCCAACGAGGTTATACGGAACCTCAATGACGGTCGAAAGCGGAGCGCTTCGTCACTCTGCAAGCAGCGGAAAATCCATTGGTTTTGGATGGTGACTGAGCTTCGGATGTTCCGGTTCGATCAGAATGAGGTCCTCCGCCAAAGAGGATTGCGAGTCCCCGCGGCAGCTGTCTCTGCCGCAGAATTCTGGAGATGGATAAGGCCATGTCTGCGAAGATCTACCGCCCTGCAAAAACCGCCATGCAGTCTGGCAAGGCAAAGACCCATCTTTGGGTGCTGGAATTCGACCAGTCGGCGCCGCGCAAGATCGATCCGATGATGGGCTACACCACCTCTGGCGACACCCGCCAGCAGGTCAAACTGACCTTTGAGACGCTGGAGCAGGCCGAAGCCTATGCCGCCCGCGAAGGCATCGAATACCGCGTGGTGATGCCGAAGGAAGCCAAGCGCCAGGTTGTCTCTTATACCGACAATTTCCGCTACAATCGTCTGCAGCCCTGGACGCACTGACCAGGCCGGGCCACAAGACGGCCCTTAAGACGGTCCCTTAGCTCAGCTGGATAGAGCAAGTGCCTTCTAAGCACTAGGTCGTAGGTTCGAGCCCTACAGGGATCGCCATTCTTCACTCATCCAACCGCCTCGGTTGACTTCTGCTTCTCCACGCACGAGCACATGCGGTCCTAGTCCGGCGGAAGCCTTTGCCGGCTGATACCCGTCCGAATGCCGCCACTCAGCATCCGCTTGTCTCTCGGAGTGCATTCTCCTTCAGTTGGAACAGGAACTGCAGCGGCGCTTGCTGGTTGATCTCTTTGTGAAGGCAATCGATCACAGGGAGTGAGAACCATGAAGAAGATGCTTGCGGCAGCCGCCATCCTTTCCTTGAGCCTGTCGGGCGCCGCCTGGGCCCAAAGTTCCTCCGATAGCCCGGGTGGCAGCGATAGCGGCAATCAGGAGCAGACTGACACAGGAAGCGACAACACGGGCGTTACTGAACAGCCCAGCGACAACAGCGCCGGTGACGAGCCGCAGTGCCCGCCTGGCCAGAGAAGCGTTGATCCCTCGGCTACTAGCGCAGACCCGAAATGCGTCGCCGAGTAAGCTGACACGGACAGAGGAAGACGAGGGTCGGGATCCGCTTCCCGGCCCTTTCCCATCGCAACTCGCAGGCCCGACGTGAGTTGCGAAAGCGAAACATGCCCCACTTTTTTCCCCCTGTGCCAACCTTTCGGAAACCCTTCGGCGCGATGATGTCGCGCACGAGAGGTTAACCATGTCCAGTCGCACTGCCAGTTCCCGCCGCGCCCCTGCGAAACGGCGCAAGTCGAGCCGCTCTTCCCGTAGCCAGGGCATGACCACATGGCTGGTTATGCTTGGGCTCGTTGGCGGAGGGATTGTCCTCTACGACAACAAGGCTGCTGTCTGGAAAGAAGTCGCGCCACTTGTGTCAGGACAGAAGACCGCGCCGTCGCGGGCGGAGGTGAAATCCGAACCCCGCCGCGATCGAGATAAGACGAATTCCGCGCGGGCCGCGTCCAATGCCACGAGGGCGCCGGTGCCGCCAGCAGCAGTTGGCGTCGTCAAGGCCGCAGTCCCAGTCTCCCGGCCCGCGACCTCCAACGATGACACCGGGCCGATGATCGGTCAGAACTTCTCCGGAAAGTTCTATTTCTGCGGCACGTCAGGTCTGGATAACTGCGTCATGAGCGGCGACACCTTCTGGTACAAGAAGACCAAGGTGGTGCTGGCGGATATCGTTGCCCCACGGACAGATGGGGCGGCCTGTCAGCAGGAGCGCGATCGGGGTTTCGCCGCCAAGGTGCGGCTGAAGGAGCTTCTGGGCTCTGGCCGTTTCGATCTTGAGACCTTGAAGACAGCCGGCCCGGGTACTGCTTCGGATACCATGCGTGTCGCGACCCGCGACGGTCGATCGCTCGGTTCGATCCTGGTCTCTGAGGGGCTCGCCAAACCACGTATGGCGCGTCAACAAGGCTGGTGCCCCTGAGCCAAGGGGCCGCACGAGCACCACAACGAAAGAACCCGCCGCGACAATCGCGGCGGGTTCTTTGATTGCGACC
>JBKBON010000016.1:0-89240 GCA_046294755.1 Allorhizobium sp.
CTGGGAAACCCTTTCTCAGCCTCTCGTGCCGATGTCTCTTGACCTCGCGGCCTGACCGGAGCCAACGTTACATGCTCGGAGCGCGCTGCTCGCCAATTTCCACCACATTCGCGACACGACCCGCTCTGATCCACGATCCTGATCTCCTGATCCTCGATGAGCCAACGACCGGCGTCGATCCCCTCTCGCGTCGCCAGTTCTGGGAGCTGATCGACGGCATCCGCGCCGAGCGGCCCGGCATGAGCGTCATCGTCGCGACGGCCTATATGGAGGAGGCGGAGCGCTTCGACTGGCTCGTAGCCATGGATGAAGGCCGGATTCTGGCAACGGGAACGCCGGCCGAACTGCGAATGGCCACTGCAACCGAAACGCTGGACGCGGCATTTGTCGCCCTTTTGCCGGTAGCGAAGCGGGGGCGTGCTGAACCTCTGCAGATCCCGCCGCACGAACCGGGTGCTGTAAGCGAAGTCGCAATCCGCGCCGACCACCTGACCATGCGTTTCGGCGATTTCACTGCCGTTGACGACGTCAGTTTCGAGATCCCGCGCGGCGAAATCTTCGGCTTTCTTGGATCAAATGGCTGCGGCAAAACAACGACCATGAAGATGTTGACGGGTCTGCTGGCCGCGAGTGAAGGGACAGCCACTGTTTTCGATCATCCTGTCGACCCCAAGGACATCGCCATCCGCCGTCGAGTCGGCTACATGAGCCAGGCCTTCTCGCTCTATGGCGAGCTGACGCTCCGCCAGAATCTGGCGCTGCATGGCCGCCTGTTTGGCATGAGTGATGCCCAAATCGTGTTGCGCATCGAGGAGTTGGCGGGGCGTTTTAGCCTGGATGCGGTTCTCGATGAATGGCCGGACTCCCTGCCACTTGGCATGCGCCAGCGGCTGTCGCTGGCGGTCGCACTTATTCATCGTCCGGACATCCTGATCCTGGACGAGCCCACGTCGGGGGTCGATCCGGTGGCGCGTGATGGCTTCTGGCAATTGCTGGCCGATCTCTCCAGACGCGACAGCGTGACCATCTTCGTTTCGACCCACTTCATGAATGAGGCAGCACTCTGCGACCGCATCTCGCTGATGCATGCTGGCAAGGTCCTGGTCACAGACACCCCTGAGGCCATCGTTTCGGGGTGTAAGGCTGAAAACCTTGAGCAGGCCTTCATCCGCTATCTGGAGAGCGCCATCGGCGAGGAGACGGCACCGAAGTTCACCGCGGATATGCGGGAGGGCGAGGCCCCAACTGCTTCTGTCGAAGCCGAAGGCCAGCGGCGGCACCGCCCGCTGCTTGATCGTCGGCGCCTGCTTGCCTTCAGCCGGCGTGAGGCGCTTGAACTCGTGCGCGATCCAATCCGGGCGACGCTTGCCATGCTTGGCAGCCTGATCCTGATGTTCGTCATCGGCTATGGCATCAACCTCGACGTCGAAAACCTCACCTTCGCCGCGCTCGACCGGGATGATACGGTCCTCAGTCGCGAATACATTGCCGAGATCGCCGGCTCCCGCTACTTCATAGAGCGACCGCCCATCACTGATTACGATGAGCTTGATCGTCGTATGCGCTCCGGCGACATCAGTCTCGCCATCGAGATACCCTCAGGCTTCGCCCGTGACCTGTCCCGGGGGCATCGCAGTGTTGAGATCGGTGCCTGGATCGACGGTGCTATGCCGGCCCGCGCGGAGACGGTCTCCGGCTATGTCCAGGGCGTACATGCCACTTGGCTCGCCCGCAAGGCGCGCGAACTCTATGGTGACGCGGCTCTCAGCGGGCGCTTCGAGATCGAATTGCGGTACCGCTACAATCCGAATGTCGAGAGCCTCGTGTCTATGGTGCCGGCAGTTGTTCCGCTGCTCCTGATACTGATACCCGCCATGCTGTCCGTTCTCAGCGTGGTGCGGGAGAAGGAGCTGGGATCGATCATCAATTTCTACGTCACCCCGGTTACCAGGCTGGAATTTCTGCTCGGAAAGCAGCTGCCCTACATTGCTATCGCCTTCCTGAACTTCCTGATGCTCACCGCCTTCGCAGTCTTCGCGTTCCGGGTCCCGCTGACCGGGAGCTTCGTGGTCCTGGCGCTGGGCGCATTCCTGTATGTCTTCGCCGCCACAGCACTCGGGCTCCTGCTTTCAAGCTTCATGAAAAGCCAGATCTCGGCGATCTTTGGCACGACGCTGCTAACCATCATCCCTGCTGTCCAGTTCTCCGGCATGCTCTCGCCGGTTTCCGCGCTGCAGGGCGCAGCCGCGCTCATCGGCCAGATCTATCCGGCCAGCCATTTCGTCACGATTTCGCGCGGTGTCTTCTCGAAGGCGCTGACCTTCGCCGATCTCGGGCCGCAGCTTGTGGCGCTGGCGATTATCGGTCCGCTCCTGCTGGTGGCGGGGACTTTCCTCCTCAAGAAGCAGGCGGTGTAATCATGCGCCTGTCCAACATTTTCGAACTTGGCATCAAGGAACTCCGCGGCCTCATGCGAGACCCGGCCTTGCTGCTTTTGATCGTCTATGCATTCACGTTGAACATTTACACCGCAGCGACAGCAGAACCGGAAACGCTGAACAAGGCTGCGGTCGCGATTGTCGACGAGGATCGTTCACAGGTTTCGGCTCGCATCGAGAACGCGCTTTACCCGCCTTTCTTTCTTCCGCCTCAGATGATTGCGCCTGACCAGATTGATCCTCGGATGAATGCGGGGGTCGATACCTTCGTTCTCGACATTCCGCCCGGTTTCCAGCGCGACCTTCTTGCGGGCAAGGTCCCGCAGATCCAGCTCAATATCGACGCGACCCAGATGACGCAGGCCTTTTCCGGCGGTCGCTACATCCAGGAGATCGTCAGCCGGGAGCTGAACGATTTTCTGGATCGTGGAAATGCTCAAGCGACGCCGACGGTTGAACTCTCACTGAGGTCGCGCTTCAATCCCGAACTCGACAAGGGCTGGTTCGGCGCGATCAACGAGGTCATTTCCGCCGTGACCATGCTGTCGATCATCCTTACGGGAGCGGCCCTGATCCGCGAGCGCGAGCATGGCACGATCGAGCATCTTCTCGTCATGCCGGTCAGCCCGGCTGAAATCATGCTCAGCAAGATCTGGTCGATGGGTCTGGTCGTGCTGCTGGCAACGGTATTTTCACTCTTCGTGGTGGTCGAGGCGGCTCTGAACGTCCCCTTGCAGGGGTCCATGACGCTCTTCCTTGTCGGCGCGGCGCTGCAGCTCGTGGCCGCCACCTGCATGGGCATCTTCCTGGCAACGGTCGCAGGCTCGATGCCGCAGTTCGGTCTTCTCCTGATGCTGGTGCTGCTTCCGCTGCAGATCCTCTCGGGCGGTATGACGCCCCGCGAGAGCATGCCCGAGGTGATCCAGTGGATCATGTCCGCAGCGCCCAACACGCATTTCGTCATCATGGCCCAGGCGGTGCTGTTCCGCGATGCCGGTCTCGCCGTTGTCTGGCCGCAGATCATGGCATTGATCGCGATCTCCACCGTCTTCTTTGTCCTGTCGCTGCGCCGCTTCCGCGCCTTCCTCCGCTGAGGAAACAAAAAAGCCGGAGACGCTGCTCGCATCTCCGGCTTCTTCTGGCGGTTCCGAGCCTCGGGGCACGAGGCTCGGTGCCGCAGCTCTCAAGCTTCCAGATCGAAGCGGTCGGCGTTCATTACCTTCACCCAGGCAGCAACGAAGTCCTTCACGAACTTCTCCTGGTTGTCGTCCTGAGCATAGACTTCCGCATAGGCGCGCAGGACGGAGTTGGAACCGAAAACGAGATCGGCGCGCGTCGCGGTGAACTTCTTTTCACCGGTCTTGCGGTCGCAGATGTCGTAGGAGTTCTTGCCCGTCGGCTTCCAGGTGAAGCCCATGTCTGTCAGGTTGACGAAGAAGTCGTTCGTCAGCTGGCCTTCGCGATGGGTGAATACGCCATGCTTGGTGCCGCCATAATTGGTGCCAAGCACGCGCATACCACCGAGCAGAACCGTCATCTCCGCACCCGTCAGACCCATCAGCTGCGCCCGGTCGAGGAGCATTTCCTCGGGGCTGACGACGTAGTCCTTCTTGGTCCAGTTGCGGAAGCCATCGGCCAGCGGCTCGAGCGAAGCAAAGCTTGCAGCATCCGTCTGTTCGGCCGTGGCGTCACCGCGACCGGCGGCAAAGGGAACGGTCACGTCGTAACCGGCAGCCTTGGCGGCCTTCTCGATGCCGACATTGCCGGCGAGCACGATGACGTCAGCGACGCTGGCGCCGAATTCTTCGGCGATCAGCTCGAGAACCGAGAGAACCTTGCCGAGACGCGCTGGTTCATTGCCTTCCCAGTCACGTTGGGGAGCGAGACGGATGCGGGCACCGTTTGCACCGCCGCGCATATCGGACTGGCGGTAGGTACGGGCGCTGTCCCACGCCGTCGATACCAGTTCGGCGATCGACAGGCCGGAGGCCGCAATCTTTGCCTTCACGGCGCCGATGTCGTAGTTCTTCGGGCCGAACGGGATCGGGTCCTGCCAGATCAGGTCTTCGGTCGGAGCTTCCGGACCAATATAGCGGACGCGCGGGCCGAGATCTCGGTGGGTCAGCTTGAACCAGGCACGGGCAAAGGTGTCCTGGAAGTAGGCCGGATCCGCCATGAACTTCTCGCAGATGGCGCGGTAGGCCGGGTCGACCTTCATCGCCATGTCGGCATCGGTCATCATCGGCATCCGACGGATCGACGGATCGCTCGCGTCGACCGGCATATGCTCTTCCTTGATGCCGATCGGCTGCCACTGCTGTGCGCCGGCGGGGCTGCGGGTCAGCTCCCAGTCGTAGCCGAACAGCAACTCGAAATAACCCATGTCGAACACGGTCGGGTTGGTGGTCCAGGCGCCTTCGATGCCAGAGGTCACGGCTAGGCTTGCCTTGCCATTCTGGTTCGGATTCATCCAGCCGAAGCCCTGATTTTCCAGATCACCGGCTTCCGGTTCCGGGCCCAGCGCCTGCGCGCTGCCATTGCCATGGGCTTTGCCGACGGTGTGGCCACCGGCGGTCAGTGCCGCGGTTTCTTCGTCGTTCATCGCCATGCGGGCAAAGGTTTCGCGCACCTGGGCAGCGGTCGCCATCGGGTCCGGCTTGCCATTCACGCCTTCCGGGTTGACGTAGATGAGACCCATCTGCACGGCGGCGAGCGGATTTTCCATCGTGTTCGGCTTGGTCACGTCTTCATAGCGGCTGTCGGACGGAGCAAGCCACTGCTTTTCCGCACCCCAGTAGACGTCCTTTTCGGGACCCCAGATGTCGGGGCGGCCGAAGGCGAAGCCGAAGGTCTTGAGACCCATGTCTTCATAGGCGACGGTGCCGGCAAAGAGAATAAGGTCGGCCCAGGAAATCTTGTTGCCGTACTTCTTCTTGAGCGGCCACAGCAGACGGCGGGCCTTGTCGAGGCTGGCATTGTCCGGCCAGGAGTTGAGCGGAGCGAAACGGATGTTTCCGGTGCCGCCGCCACCACGACCGTCGGCCAGGCGATACGAGCCGGCGGAATGCCAGGCGAGACGGATCATCAAGCCGCCGTAATGACCCCAGTCTGCCGGCCACCAGTCCTGGCTGTCGCGCAGCAGGGCCTTCATGTCGGCCTTAAGCGCGGCGACATCGAGTTGCTTGACGGCTTCACGATAGTTGAAGTCCTTGCCCATCGGGTTGGTCTTCGTGTCGTGCTGATGCAGGATGTCGAGGTTCAGCGCATTCGGCCACCAGGCCATGACTGTTGCGCCGCTCTCGGTGTTCGAACCGTGCATCACCGGACATTTGCCGGTGCCTTTGTTGCTCAGGGTATCCATGTTTGCCTCCTTGAAGAACCCGCTTGTCCAGGATTGGATCGCCGGCCAGCCTGATGACCATGCCAGCATCACAAGCCGATGAACCGAAGGCGGGGTGTCCCGCCCACCCGTCGCGCTGCACGCGGCCATCGGTCCGCGAACAGGTGAGCCGCCCCCTTAAGGCGGCCCGTCGACGTCATCTGGAATTGTTCTAGCAAAGGGTTCCCATTAATGTAAGTTGGAAATTGTGATCAGTTCCATAGGAAAAGGTTATGATGAATTTCACCCTGCGGCAGCTGCGTTATTTCGAGGCGCTGGCTCGCCACGGACATTTTGGACGGGCTGCCGATGATTGCTCCATTTCCCAGCCCGCGCTCTCGGTGCAGATCCGCGACCTCGAGGAAAGCCTCGGTGCGGAACTCTTCGAGCGCGCGGCTCGACAAGTGCGCCTCTCCGCCTTCGGCGAGGAATTTCTGCTAAGGGTACGTGATATTCTCCGCTCCGTGGACGAGCTTGGCGATCTAGCCCGCGCTCACCGAAAGCAGCTCGTGGGCCGTCTCAGGATCGGTGTGATCCCGACGGTTGCGCCTTATCTACTGCCCGGCATGATCTCGGCGCTCACCCGCGAAAACGCCGATCTCGACATTCATGTTCGCGAGACCGTGACGCCAAAACTGCTGCAGGAACTCGCTGAGGGACGGTTGGATACGGCCATTGTCGCCTTGCCGGTCTCTGAGCCGGCCATGACCGAAATGCCGCTCTTCGAGGAGAATTTCGTGCTTGTCCGCCCGAGGGAGGATGCAGACAAACCCGTTCCCGATCGCGACATGCTGCGGGAGATGCGGCTCCTGTTGCTGGAGGAAGGGCACTGCTTCCGCGAGCAGGCTCTGTCCTTCTGCGACATGGGAGCGGTACGCCCGCGCGAAATCCTCGATGGCAGCTCGCTCTCCACCCTCGTGCAGATGGTCGGGGCCGGCATCGGCGTGACGCTCATTCCCGAAATAGCCATGCCTGTGGAAACGCGTTCGGCCGATGTCTCCATCGCCCGCTTCGCCGACCCGCAACCGTCCCGCACCATCGGCATGATCTGGCGCAAGACGAGCCCGATTGCCAAGCAGTTGACCGAAGTGGCGGACATGGTGCGCCGGGCCGCCCGGGGCAAGTTGCTCAGCTCGGCCTGAGAGTCTGGCTCGGATGTTGCCCGAAGAAGGCGGCATAGTCGGAGGAAAAGCGGCCCAAATGATAGAAGCCCCAACGCGTCGCGGCCTGCGTTACCGTCAGCCCCGGCGCCCGGGCCTTGAGTTCGCGATGAACGCCATTCAACCTTGCCATTCGATACCACCGGTCTGGTGCCTGTCCGAAGGCGGCATGGGTCGCCGATGCGAGTTCACCAAAGGCGAGAGACTTGTGCGTGCACAGGGCACCCAACGTATCAGGAATGTCGTCATCTTTACCCAGGCTGCGTTCGAGCTCGGCCAGAAGGTCGATGGCAGCGGTGCGAACCACGACTTCGGATGGCGCTGGCGCGAAGGCTCTCGCGCAGGCGCTGAGACGGATCAGCAGGATTTCCTCAAGCGCAGCGGTGGCCAAGTTGCCATGGACAATGCCGGCCCTTGCCTGACTGAGCAGGCAAAGCAGCCAGTCGCGCAGGAAGCCGTCCTCCGTGCGCAGCCGGCGGGACTGGATGACGGCGGGATCTATGTCCGGGCCGAGCAGCCGGGAGGGAAACTCCACATGCAGAAGCTCGCTGCTGCTCCCCGGCGCGACGAGCAGATGCGTCTGCCCTTGCCGCATGGCGACCACGGCATCCGTTTCACGATGACCATCGACGCGCCATCCGCCCTCCGAGCGGAGCGGAAAAATGATCGACACGCGCCCTGTCGGGCTGACACTTTCCTGGCCGATTGGCAGATTGATGCGGTCGCGGGCAATGGTGATACGTCCGATGGAGAGCGTCTCGGAGTGCGCCGCATACCGGCCCCGCCCAAGCTGGCTGCAGGCGATCTGCCAGCCACTGACCATACCGGCCTGCTCTGTCACATCCCCGAACTGCTGGTGCCGGAAGGACCAGCTGGTTCCTGCCCAATTATTGGGCGCCTGCGGTGATGGAACCTGGATAGAGTGCCGCATGGGCTTCGCCTAGTTTGTACGTCTTGCGAACAAAAGGAGGAGTTCTCATGAAATCGACACTAGCCTGTTCCCTCGGCCTCGCGCTGTCAATCTCTGCCGGTGCCGTCGCTGCCGAACCGTCGCGCTGGGAGACGCCGACGATGATCAATGGCCGTGCTGCCATGCTGATGCCCGAGCTTAACTATCTGACCTTCCAGCACATGGATCAGCTCTTCGCTACGCGGCCCGTGGCCGCCGGCAACGCAATCCGGGAGCTGCCGCGCGAGGAGCGCGACATCGGCGACAACTTTCTATTCCAGGGCAAGCAGCAGAACCTGGAGGCCTTTCTGGAAAGCACCTCGACCAATGCGCTGCTGGTGATAAAGGACGGCAAAATCGTCAAGGAGATCTATCGCAACGCCAGCACGGATCAGACCCGCTTCATGTCCTTTTCCATGGCGAAGTCCATGCTGGCAACCATGGTTGGCATCGCGATCTCCGAAGGCAAGATTGCCAGTGTCGAAGACAAGGTCGTGGATTATCTGCCCGACTGGAAAGGCACGGCCTATGCCGATGTGACCATCCTCAATCTTCTGCGCATGCGCTCGGGGATCGACTGGAAAGAGATCTATGAGTTTGGCAGCGACACCCAGCTCACGACCGTCCACGACAATTCGCTGGTCGGCTACAAATACCGTTGGTGCGACTATGCTCGCAACGAGGCGAAGCCGCTGAACGAACAGGGAAGCACCTTCAACTATTCGACCCTCGACACATCGGTTCTCGGCTGCGTCCTCGAAGCCGCAACCGGCATGAAGGGGGCGGATTACATGAGCGAGAGGATCTGGACGCCGGCGGGCATGGAAGCCTCAGCCTACTATGTCCTCGACGGCGCGGAGACCGTTGGACGCGAATTCTATGGCGCGGGCTTCAACGCCACCCTACGCGACTATGGCCGCTTCGGCCTCCTGATGCTGGAAAACGGTGCCGTCGAGGGCAACCAGATCGTACCGAAGGCGTGGGTCGAAGCCTCCACGGCAGCCCCTGACGACTCGAAGCTGGTCGACCCTGACGCCGGTCTCGGCTACGGCTACCAGTGGTGGACCATTGACGGCACCGATGCCTACTCCGCCATCGGCCTGTTCAACCAGTTTACCTATGTCGATCGCGCAAACAACGTTGTGATCGTCAAACTCGCCGCCCCCGCGAGCCCCCTCGGCTTCGATCGCGAGAACCTCGACTTCTTCAAGCGGATCGTGGAGACGCTGAGCACGCCCTAAGCCCTCCATACGGAAAAGGCCGGTTGCCACAGACCAAGGCGACCGGCCTTCTGGTTCTGGCGGTGTCGCATTACGACTGGAAGAACTGTGGAAAGATGGTGCTGCTAGAGAGATTTGAACTCTCGGCCTCTCCCTTACCAAGGGAGTGCTCTACCCCTGAGCTATAGCAGCATCTGGCGGGCGACGCGTCTGGTCGGCCCGGAACGAGGCGCCTATTGCCACAGAGTTTTGGGGAGCGCAAGCCGTAAAGCGTTCGGGTGGCCAAGTTTTGTGAAAGGACACTCAGGGACTTTTCGAATTTTCTTTCATCGGTTATCACGCAGCCATGACAAATGAGCCGGAAAACAAGGGCGAAGCGGGCGGTGGCGCGAGCGGTGCGGCGCCGGGCGCTGATCGTGGAAAACGGACGCTCTCCGAAGCCGAGGCGCGACGCCGCGAGCGGGCGGCGGCGAAGCTGCGCGAGAATCTTGCCCGCCGCAAGCAGCAGTCGCGCGCGCGCCGCGCCGGGGAAGCCGAGGACGGTATCGGATTGCCGGCGGCACGTGCGGCGTCGCAGCCGGTGATCCTCGACGGCGAGGTCGATGGACGGCTGCTGGACAAAGCCCATTCTGCCGCAAATTCGTCCAAACCCGGTGATTAACCGAGCGTAGCGGCTTCAATTGAACAGCCCGTCGTTTTCGTCTAAAGAGCCAGCCTCGCCGGATTGGCTTCCCCTCACACGTTCTCAAGGAAAGGCGGGCACTTCTCGCCCGTATCGCAGGCTCTCATGGATCGCATCAGGATTGTTGGTGGCAATGCGTTGAACGGGATCATCCCGATCTCGGGCGCCAAGAACGCAGCGCTGCCCCTGATGATCGCCTCGCTTTTGACCTCCGATACGCTGACGTTGGAAAATGTGCCGCATCTCGCCGATGTCGAAGGCCTGATCCGAATTCTCGGCAATCATGGCGTCGATATCGCGGTCAATGGCCGTCGCGAGCATCAGGACGGTTCCTATTCGCGCACCGTGCATTTCACCTGCCGCACGGTCGCCGACACGACCGCACCCTATGAACTGGTCTCGAAGATGCGCGCCAGCTTCTGGGTCATTGGCCCGCTGCTTGCCCGAGAAGGCCAGGCACGCGTCTCGCTGCCGGGCGGCTGCGCCATCGGTACGCGTCCGGTCGATCTCTTCATTGAGGGCCTGACCGCGCTTGGCGCCGAGATGGAAATCGACGGTGGCTATATCAATGCCAAGGCTCCGAAGGGCGGCCTGATCGGCGCCCGTTACACCTTCCCCAAGGTCTCCGTCGGCGCGACCCATGTGATGCTCATGGCTGCGTCGCTGGCGAACGGCACCACGGTCATCGGCAATGCTGCCCGCGAGCCCGAAGTCGTCGACCTCGCCAATTGCCTGATCGCCATGGGTGCGAAGATCACGGGCGCCGGCACATCCACCATCACCATCGAAGGCGTGCCGAGCCTTTCGGGCGCGCGCCACCGCGTCCTGCCGGATCGCATCGAGACCGGCACCTACGCCATGGCCGTTGCCATGACCGGCGGCGACGTGACGCTGTCTGGGACGGATATCTCGCTGCTCGACACGGCGATTGAAGCTATCCGCCGCGCCGGTGCGGAAGTCTCTGCCGTCGACGGCGGCATCCGCGTCATCGGCCACGGCGACGCCATCCGCCCGGTCGATATCGTCACCGAGCCGTTCCCGGGCTTCCCGACTGACCTGCAGGCGCAGTTCATGGGCCTCATGACCCGCGCCAACGGCGTCTCGCATGTCACCGAGACGATCTTCGAAAACCGCTTCATGCATGTGCAGGAACTTGCCCGCCTCGGCGCCAAGATCACGCTGTCAGGACAGACCGCCCGGATCGAGGGCGTGTCGCGCCTGCGCGGTGCCCCGGTCATGGCAACGGATCTGCGCGCATCAGTGTCGCTGGTCATCGCCGGTCTGGCCGCCGAAGGTGAAACCATGGTCAGCCGCGTTTATCACCTCGACCGTGGCTTCGAGCGCCTTGAAGAAAAGCTCACCCGCTGCGGCGCCATCGTCGAGCGCATCAGCGACTGATCGGCGGCAAGCCGGTTCTCCGCTCGCCGGTGGGGCGAAAAGTCTTTTTGCCCCGTTGCCACTGGACAAGCCGCAACCTATGTCGAAAACATGAAATTCGACGGGCACCGCCGACAGGCGACACTGTGAGGTGACATGACGGACTTGAAACTGCTGGCGCTCGATGCCGATGATCTCGCAATTATCTCGGCCCATATGCAGGACGCCGTGTTCAAGGTCGGCGACCTGAACTTTTCGGCTCGCTCCGGCCTGTTTTCGCTCGCCGCCAATCGTTTCGTCTGGGAAAAGGCGGCCCGAGCCGCCAAGAGCTTCGAGCGCCGGCGCGCCGGTCTGAGCTTCAAGCGCGTTGAAGCCGTTCGTTCGATCGGCTTTGATCGGGGCAAGCCCGACGAGGTGATGAGTCTGCTGGCGATCCGCCATGTGCCGAGGGGCGAGGGTCCGGAAGGCGTCATCGAGCTTGTGCTGGCAGGCGGCGGCATGATCGCACTCGAGGTCGAATGCATCGAGGCCCAGCTCGCCGACACCGGAGGCGCCTGGGAGACGACGGCGCGGCCCGAGCATGAAGCGGGCTGAGCTGCTTGGCGCGTGATCGTCACGGCGTCATCGAATTGGGAATGCTTAAGAGGGAATACGGGGCGTGGCAATCTGGCTGGATCAGGCATCGGGGGATTTCGAGGCACGTTTTGCGGCCTTTCTGACGACCAAGCGTGAAGTTTCCGACGACGTCAACGATGCCGTACGCAAGATCATCGACGATGTGCGCACGCGCGGCGATGCGGCATTGGCCGACTATTCGAAGCGCTTCGACGGGATCGATTTTGCCGCTGTGCCCATGCAGGTCACAGCAGAAGAAATTGCTGCGGCGCTGGCATCGACCGAACCTGAACTGATCGAGGCCCTGAAACTTGCCGCCGAACGCATCGAGCGCCATCACGCCCGCCAGATGCCGAAGGACGATATCTACGAGGATGCAATCGGTGTCGGTCTCGGCTCACGCTGGACGGCGATCGACGCCGTGGGCCTCTACGTGCCGGGCGGCACGGCGAGTTATCCAAGTTCGGTGCTCATGAATGCGCTGCCGGCCAAGGTTGCCGGCGTGCCACGAGTCGTCATGGTCGTGCCGGCAACCGGCGGCGCCATCAACCCGACGGTTCTCGCCGCTGCGAGCATTGCCGGTGTGACCGAGATCTACCGCATCGGCGGTGCCCAGGCCGTGGCCGCTCTCGCCTATGGCACGCAGACGATCGCCCCGGTTGCCAAGATCGTCGGGCCTGGCAATGCCTATGTCGCCGCCGCCAAGCGCCAGGTCTTCGGCACCGTCGGCATCGACATGATCGCCGGCCCGTCGGAAGTGCTCATCATCGCCGACAAGGATAATGATCCGGATTGGCTGGCCGCCGATCTGCTCGCCCAGGCCGAACACGATCCGGGCGCCCAGTCCATCGTCATCACCGACGACCGCCCCCTCGGCGAGGCTGTCGAAGCCGCCGTCGAACGTCAGCTGAAATCTCTGCCGCGCGCCGAGACCGCCTCTGCCAGCTGGCGCGACTTTGGCGCGATCATCAAGGTCGAGACGCTTGACGATGCGATCCCGCTTGCCAACCGAATTGCCGCCGAACACCTGGAGCTGGCGGTGGAGGATCCCGAGCCCCTGATCGAAGGCATCCGCAATGCCGGTGCCATCTTCGTCGGGCGCCACACGCCCGAGGTGATTGGCGATTATGTCGGCGGGTCCAACCATGTTCTGCCAACGGCCCGTTCGGCGCGCTTCTCCTCGGGCCTGGGCGTGCTGGACTATGTCAAGCGCACCTCGATCCTGAGGCTCGGCCCTGATCAGCTTCGCCAGCTCGCGCCGGCGGCCATCGCTCTGGCGAAGTCGGAAGGGCTTGAAGCCCACGCCCGTTCCGTTGCCATCCGCCTGAACCTCGGAGACTAGCACATGGCGGCGGGCGACTTCCGGCTTTCAGATGTCGTGTTGGACGAGACCATCGGGCGCTCGACACCTGATGTCGAGCACGAGCGGGCCGTCGCCATCTTCGACCTGATCGAGGAGAATTCCTTTGAGCCGGTCGGACATCCGGGTGGGCCCTACAAGCTTTTCCTGTCGCTGGTGGACCGCAAGCTCGTCTTCTCGATCAAGACGGAGACTGGCGAGGATGTCGCCGTGCATATTCTCTCGCTGACGCCGCTGCAGCGGACGATCAAGGACTACTTCATGATTTGCGAAAGCTATTATGAAGCGATCCGCTCTTCCACGCCCTCACAGATCGAGGCGATCGACATGGGCCGCCGCGGGATCCACAACGATGGTTCCCAGACGCTGATGGACAGGCTGGCGGGCAAGATCAAGCTCGACTTTGACACCGCACGGCGTCTCTTCACCCTGGTTTGCGTGCTTTATTGGCGGGGCTAGACGGAATGGATGAGGACGGGGTTCAGGGCCGCCGTCCGTCGCGGCCGGGGGCGATACTCTTCATGTGCGGCCAGAACGTCATTCGCAGCCCCATGGCCGAGGCGATTGCCAAGCAGGCCTTGCCTTCTGGCACCTGGATCGCTTCAGCCGGGGTGAAGAAGGGCGAACGTGACCCCTTTGTCGATGTCGTGCTTGAGGAGATCGGTCTGACGCTTGGCCGGCGCCAGCCCCAGACGCTTGAGGATCTGGAGGACGACTATTTCGACCTGGTGGTCACATTGACCCCTGAGGCGCATCACGCCGCTCTCGAACTGACGCGCTCCTCCGCCGTCGAAGTTGAATACTGGCCGATGCCGGACCCGACGGTGCAGACCGGCAGTCGCGAGCAGCGGCTTTCTGCCTACCGAGACGTACGCGATCGCCTGACGAGGCTGATCCGGGAGAAGTTGGTTCTGGCCTCGGGATAGGCGCGGTTTTGACCCTTTTGAAACAATTTCTGAAAGCCGAATCTACAAGGTTCACAAATGCCGGGCGATTGTGTAGTTTCCGCCCACATTTTCGGGGCCCTTCGCGCGCCCCGCTCTAAAACCCCAGGAAAGACAACCGCTCTATGGCTAAAGAAGAAGTCCTCGAATTCCCCGGCGTCGTCACGGAATTGCTGCCGAACGCCACCTTCCGCGTAAAGCTCGAAAACGAACACGAAATCATCGCCCACACAGCTGGCCGCATGCGCAAGAACCGCATCCGCGTTCTCGCAGGCGACAAGGTGCTGGTCGAGATGACCCCTTACGACCTGACCAAGGGCCGTATCACCTACCGCTTCAAGTAAGCCTCGGGCCTTAGACCTCCAGGCTTTAGGAGCGCGTTCGGATGGAATTGAGACAGAAGCTGATCTTGGCCTCCGGGTCGCCGCGCCGCGTGGATCTTCTGAAGCAGGCAGGCATAGAGCCCGCGCGCCTGATGCCGATGGATCTCGACGAAACGCCGAAGAAATCAGAACATCCGCGCTCGCTCGCCCGACGCCTGTCTGCGGACAAGGCGAAGGCTGCCTATCAGCAGGTGCGTAAGGATCTGGCCTGGGGCGGAAGCTACATTCTCGCTGCCGATACCGTGGTCGCCGTCGGTCGCCGCATCCTGCCCAAGGCGGAGCTGATGCAGGAAGCCTCCTCGGCGCTCCACCTTCTCTCCGGCCGCAGCCACTGGGTGTTCACGGGCGTATGCCTGATTGCACCGGATGGGACGCTGCGCCAGAAGATCGTCGAGACCAAGGTGCGCTTCAAGCGTCTCTCCGGTTACGACATCGAATGTTATCTTGCGTCGGGCGAATGGCGAGGCAAGGCCGGCGCCTATGCAATTCAGGGTATTGCGGGCAGCTTCGTCCAGAAGATCGTCGGCTCCTACACCAATGTTGTCGGGTTGCCGCTTTTCGAGACGCTACAGATGCTCTCGGGGGAAGGTTACGACGTGCACACCGGCTGGACGGAGGGCTGATCATGGCCGACGGAGTTGAGCGTACGGCAAAAGTGGAGCCGCTGCGCAAGGCGCGGCCTTGCCCCGAATGCCGCCGGCCTTCGACCCGTGAGAATTATCCCTTCTGCTCGGATCGCTGCCGTAATCTTGACCTGTCGCGTTGGCTCAAGGGCTCCTATGCCATTCCGGTCGCCGAAGACGAGGCCAAGGCCGAGGACGATTACCGCGATTGAGGCGGGCTGCACAGCCCGTCTGGAGGGGACTGTGATCTCCTTGTTCTCGTTCAGCTTTCAGCGATTTTCACATCTTCTTCAAAAAAGTGCCTTTGGGCGCTGGACATGGCCGAACAAGATGTTATAACCCCGCTCGCTCCCGGGGACATGCCCCGGCGGTCTTTGACAAAAGACCGGCAGGCGTCGCAAGACGGCCGAGATGCCCGGATAGCTCAGTTGGTAGAGCAGCGGATTGAAAATCCGCGTGTCGGTGGTTCAAATCCGCCTCCGGGCACCATTACTTCCCAGTTAATATATTTCCATGCGCAGACATGCGGCCCCTCCGGCAGATCCGAGGTATGTGCGCGATTTAGCGGATTGAAAACCATCGTGCCCCGAAGCGAGCGGGGCTGGTGCCTCCAGGTTTTTGCCGGGTGGCGAGGCGGCGTATTGACCTATTCCGATTTATGATTTACGACTGACGAAAATAGAAATTCGTCAGTCGTAAATCATCATGATCGAGAACGCCCAGCACCCACAAGAAAACGCCGACATGGCCACTCGTATCCTGGAGGCCGCAGAGGCGCAGTTTCGCCACTATGGCTACAGCAAGACAACCGTCGCTGATGTGGCGAAGGAACTCGGCATGTCGCCGGCGAACATCTATCGGTTCTTTGCCTCCAAGGCGGAACTGCTCGAGGGGGTCTGTGCTCGCTTGCTCGCGCAGGGCCGGAAGCTCGCTGAGGATTGCGCGGCGCTTCCGTTGAGCGCTGAGGAGCGTCTCAGGCGATATTCCATGGCGCAGTTCCAGTTCACCGTAGCCACGATGATGGATGATCGGAAGGTTCACGAAATGGCCGTGGTCGCCATTGAGCAGAGCTGGGCCGTGATCGACAAACATATTGACGACATCCAGGCGATCCTCGCCGGCATCATTGCCGACGGAATGGATAAGGGAGAATTCATCAAAGGGGACGCTGTACATGCGGCGCGCTGTTTCGGCGCTGCGACCTCGGCCCTTCATCATCCCCAGATGGTGGCCCAATGCATTGGCAAGAACAATCGGGCAGCTCCCGAAGAACTGACTGAATTCGCCATCCGAGCCCTCAAAGTTTGAGAACCCCGGTCGGGGAGGAACCACCATGTTTTCCAGCTTCCGCCTTTCGCTCATAGCCCTACCTCTTGTCTCTACCCTTGGGCTGACGGCCTGCACCGAAGGAGGCGCCGAGGTTGTCGCTGAGCCCAGTCTCCGGCCGGTCAAGGTCATCGAGGTCGAAGCGCCGTCCAATGCCCGTGAGCTCCGCTACTCCGGGACAGTAAAGGCGCGCAGCGAAGCGGCAGCCGGTTTCCGCGTCGCGGGCAAGATCATCGAGCGCCTCGTCGATATCGGGGATCGCGTCAGCCCCGGTGATGTTCTGGCACGCCTTGACGTGACGGACTATCAACTGCAGATGCGTAGCGCCGAGGCAAGTCTCGCGGCAGCCGAGCGGCAGTTGGAGACGGCAGAATTCGCCCTGAAGCGGGCCGATGCTTTGTATCGCCAGCAGGTCACCACGAAGGCGCAACTCGAACAGGCGCAACTAAGCTACAATCAGGCACTTGCCACGCGTGACAGCCAGCGTTCCTCGCTCGAACAGGCGCGCAATCAGGTTGCCTATGGCGAGTTGACGGCTGACAAGCCGGGCATCGTGACATCCATCGGCGCTGACGCTGGCCAGGTGGTCGCAGCCGGCAGTCCGGTCGTCACCGTCGCCGCTGACGGGGAAAAAGAAGTCCTGATCGCGGTCCCTGAAAACGAGATCTTCGCCTTTTCGCCAGGCAAGAAGGTCGAGGTTGGCTTCTGGTCCAAGGACGGACTTTCCCTTGGCGGAAAAGTGCGCGAAGTCGCAGGCAGTGCCGATGCCACCTCGCGTACCTTCGCCGTCCGCATATCGCTGCCCGACAACCCGCAGATCCTGCTTGGCATGACTGCTCGTGTGACGGCGACGGCACCTTCGGACAAGAACCTGTTCGAGCTGCCGCTTTCCGCGCTGACCCGCGATCAGACGCAGCGGACAATCGTCTGGACCGTCGATAGACTGGCTGCCACGGTTCATGCCCGACCGGTGACTATCGACACCTTCTCCGAGACGGGGGTTCAGGTGTCGGCGGGCATCAATCCCGGCGACCTCGTCGTCGTGGCCGGTACGCAGTTCATGTCGGAAGACATGAAGGTGCGGCTCGCAGACGAAAACCTGTCTCGTTCGGCAGAGGCTGGTGCAGCAAAGCCTGACGCTGCCACGCGCTGAGCTCCGGCGAATTTCACCTTCGGGATCCAGACATCATGACACATTCTCCTGCAGAGCCGGGCTCATTCAACTTGTCTCGTTGGGCGATCGGCCATCCAAGCATTGCGCGCTTCCTCTTTGGTCTGATCATTTTGACCGGCCTCTTCGGACTGATGCGCATGGGCCAGAAGGAAGACCCTGATTTCACCTTCCGTGTCATGGTCGTCCAGGCTTTCTGGCCGGGCGCCTCGCTCTCCGACATGCAGGATCAGGTGGTCAACAAGATCGAGCGCAAGCTGCAAGAGACGCCGTATCTCGACTGGGTAAAGTCGTACACGAGACCGGGTTCTGCCATCATCACCCTGCAGGTCAAGGGTAACACGGATGCCGATGACGTCGCGGATGCCTTCTACCAGGTTCGCAAGAAGGTCGGAGATATCGAGAACGAACTGCCGGAAGGCTTGCTCGGCCCCTATTTCAACGATGAATTCGGCGACACCTATATCACGCTCTATGCCCTGACGGGTGAGGGTTACGGCTATCCCGAGTTGAAGCAATACGCGATCCAGGCCCGTGACGTCCTGTTGTCCACCGAGGGCGTCGAAAAGGCAGTCATCCTTGGCGATCAGCCACAAAAGATCTTCATCGAGGTCTCTTCCGAGGCGCTGGCCGAACGGGGGCTTACCTTCACCGATCTGCAGAATGCGCTCGCTGGGCAGAATACCATCGATGCGACCGGTACCATCGACACCGGATCCCGCTCCGTGCGTATTTCGGTCGACGGAGGCTTTTCGGCTGCGCAAGACATTCGCGACCTCAGGCTGAAATCCGGCAGCCAGGTGACCAGGCTGGGGGATATTGCCACGGTGACCGAAGGGCTTGAGGACCCTTACCAGCGCAAGTTCCGTTTCAACGGCAAGGATTCGGTCCAGGTCGGTGTGGTCATGGCCAAGGGCTTCAAGGTCACGGATGTCGGCAAATCCGTCGAGCAGACGCTCGAGCGCTTCGAGAACACTTTGCCGATCGGCCTTGAAGTCTCACAGATCTCAAATCAGCCTGAAGTGGTTCGCGAGGCGATCGGCGAGTTCATGAAGGCCCTCGGCGAGGCGCTCCTGATCGTACTTGTTGTATCCTTCATTTCGATTGGCTGGCGCTCGGGTCTGGTGATCGCTATCGCCATCCCCCTGGTTCTCGCCGCCACCTTCGCTGTCATGTATGAGCTCGGCCTCGACCTGCAGCGCATCTCGCTCGGCGCCCTCATCATCGCCCTAGGACTGCTGGTCGACGACGCGATGATTGTCGTTGAGATGATGGAGCGGAAGCTCGAGGAGGGGCTAGGCAAGCTGGATGCGGCGAGTTTCGCCTATTCCTCGACCGCCTTCCCCATGCTGACCGGCACGCTCATCACGACAGCCGGGTTCATTCCAGTCGGCTTTGCTGAATCGACAGCCGGGGAATATGTCCGCTCACTTTTCTACGTTGTCGGCATCTCGCTGGTCATTTCCTGGTTCGTCGCCGTCTATTTTACGCCCTGGCTCGGTTACATGATCCTCAAGCAGAGGGCGCATGTCGGCAGTCATCATGACGCCTTCGACACGGCCTTCTATCGCCGCCTGCGTTCGATCGTTTCCTGGGCCGTCCAGCACAGAATTATCGTCATCGGTGCGACGCTGGCAGTGTTTGCGTTAAGCCTCTGGTCGTTCCAGTTCATCCCGAAGAACTTCTTCCCGCAGTCCTCGCGCCCCGAAATCCTTGTCGATATGTGGCTGCCGGAAGGCACTTCGATCAAGGAGGTCGAGGCGGAGGCGAAGCGCCTAGAGGAGGCTGTTCTGACGGATGAGGATCAGCGTTTCGTGGCAACCTATGTCGGAGAGGGCGCGCCGCGCTTTTTCCTGCCGCTCGATCAGCAGCTGCGCAACCCCAACTATGCCCAGCTTCTGGTCATGGCAAAGGACGAGGAAGCCCGTGAACGGCTGATCACTAAGCTGCGCCTGACGCTTGCCGAAGATTTTCCCTCAATGCGCGGCAAGGTCGATCGCCTCTTCCTCGGTCCGCCGACGGGTTGGGCTGTGCAGATGCGCGTGAGTGGGCCCGAGCGTGAGGAGGTGCGTCGCATTGCCGATCAGGTCAAGGCTCGTTTCAATCAGACGCCCTTGCTCCAGGCCGTCCACGATGACTGGCTGGAGCCGGTGCCGTCGATGACGCTGGTCGTCGACCAGGATCGAGCCCGGGCGCTTGGCGTCTCCTCGCAGCGCCTGCGCCAGATGCTGCAGGCAACCATGAGCGGCGCGCCGCTGGCCGACGTTCGCGCGGGTGAAGAGACGATCTCGATCGTTGCTCGCGAGCCGGAGGACACCCGGCGGCTGCTGACCGCCGTCAACTCGATCTATGTGCCCACAGATCTGGGCGCCTTCATCCCGCTGTCTCAGATCGCCAAGGTGGTGCCCACCCTTGAGCAGGGCATCGAATGGCGACGCAATCGCCTGCCGACGATCACTGTGCGCGCCACATTGCCGGATGGGGTGCAGTCGAACGACGTGACGTTGAAGATGTTTGACGAGATGAAGCCGCTGCGCGACAGTCTGCCAGCCGGATACTCGATCGAGATCCAGGGTGGCGCCGAAGACAGCGCGGAGAGCCAGAACTCGATTGCCGCCAAGGCGCCGATCATGCTGCTTGTCATCGTGGTGCTGTTGATGGTTCAGCTGCAGCATTTCGGCAAGGCGATGCTGGTTCTGGCGACAGGCCCCCTCGGCATCATCGGTGCGGCGGCGGCGCTTCTCATTTCCGGTGCCCCCTTCGGCTTCGTCGCCATCCTCGGAGTGATTGCCCTTCTTGGCATCATTATCCGCAACTCGATCATCCTCATCGACCAGATTGATCAGGACATCGCAGCCGGCATGGAGCGGCGGGAAGCGATCATTGGCTCGGCAGTCCGGCGTTTCCGGCCGATCATGCTGACGGCTCTGACGGCCGTGCTCGCGCTGATCCCGATCTCACGAGGCATCTTCTGGGGGCCTCTCGCCTACGCGATGATGGGTGGCATCCTGGTGGCGACAGTTCTGACGATCCTGGTTCTGCCAGCCGCTTATGCTTTGTTTTTCGGTCGCTCTCCCCACAAAGCGTGACCGAAAGAAAGGGGGAGGGGTTCCCCAAGCTCCTCCTCCTTTCACCCCTGTTTCACAGGCGGAGAGCTCTTGAGAGATGTTCTTTTTTTGATCGGTTGATAAATTTTTCTCACATTGCTAGATCGCTCCAGATCCGGACAGCCGCAGTTTTCTCTTTGCGACGCAAAATGCGAGACACCTTGATTCCTCAGCGCTATCTCGTATCGCTAACATTTGATGCTTTGGCCAATGTCTGCGCATTTTATAAAATATAAACGCTGTCCGCCTGCTATTGTGGCGAAAACCAGACCAATTCTGTGACGGAATTGAGCCGAATCTCTCTTTACAACGTTTCCGAAGGCGATAAGACACTGCATCAGTGATCGGATGGATGAACTCTGCCGCTTGTCAAATTACGACGCGCGGCAGCCAGTCCTTTGATTGCCGGAAGACCGGTTGAACCCGACCTTCACAAAACACGGGCGCGATCCACGCGCCGCGGGACCAAAAGAACCGGCGAAGGCGCCAGCCTTTCGCCTTTGGGAGACTGCTCATGAAAACCAAATTTGCACTTGCTGCCGCAGCCTTTGCAGCAGCGACCTTTCTGTCGGGCGCCGCAAGCGCCAAGACCTTTGTTTATTGCTCGGAAGGTTCGCCGGAAGGTTTCGACCCTGGCATGTACACCGCCGGCACCACCTTCGATGCCTCCGCGCACCCGATCTACAGCCGTCTGATGGAATTCAAGCCGGGCACGACGGAAGCTGAAGCCGGTCTCGCCGAGAGCTATGAAGTCAATGCTGAGGGTACCGAATACACCTTCAAGCTTCGCCCGGGCGTCAAGTTCCACACCACCGAATTCTTCACCCCGTCGCGTGACCTGAACGCCGACGACGTGATCTTCTCGCTGGAGCGTCAGATCAAGGCTGACCATCCGTGGAACCAGTATGTTGCCGGCACCTCCTGGGAATATGCGGCAGGCATGGGCTTCCCGGAACTGATCAAGTCGATCGAGAAGGTCGATGACCTGACGGTCAAGATCACGCTCAACAAGCCGGAAGCGCCGTTCCTCGCGAACCTCGCAATGCCTTTCGCGTCGATCGTGTCGAAGGAATATGCCGACAAGCTCGAAGCTGAAGGCAAGAAGGAACAGCTGAACCAGATGCCGGTCGGCACAGGTCCGTTCTCCTTCGTCGGCTACCAGCAGGATGCCGTCATCCGCTACAAGAAGAACGCCGACTACTGGGGTGGCGCACCGAAGATCGACGATCTCGTCTTCGCGATCACCACGGATGCCGCCGTTCGTTACCAGAAGCTCAAGGCTGGCGAATGCCACCTGATGCCGTTCCCGAACGCAGCCGACGTCGAGACCATGAAGTCAGACCCGGCTCTGACCGTGATGGAGCAGGAAGGCCTGAACGTCGCTTACCTCGCCTATAACACGACCCAGGCTCCGTTCGACAAGCCGGAAGTCCGTAAGGCGCTGAACAAGGCGATCAATAAGGAAGCCATCGTCGACGCCGTCTTCCAGGGCATGGCGACTCCGGCCAAGAACCCGATCCCGCCGACCATGTGGTCTTACAACCAGTCCACCCAGGACGACGCCTATGACCTGGAAGCCGCCAAGGCCGAACTCGAAGCCGCTGGTGTCACTGGCCTTTCGATGAAGGTCTGGGCCATGCCGGTTTCGCGCCCCTACATGCTGAACGCACGTCGCGCCGCTGAAATCATCCAGGACGACTTCTCCAAGATCGGCGTTACCGTGGAGATCGTCTCCTACGAATGGGCCGAGTATCTCGACCGCTCGAAGGCCAAGGATCGTGACGGTGCCGTCATGCTCGGCTGGACCGGCGACAACGGCGACCCGGACAACTTCCTCGACACGCTGCTCGGCTGCTCTGCCGTCGGCGGCAACAACCGCGCTCAGTGGTGCAACGAGGAGTTCGACGCCCTGGTGAAGAAGGCCAAGGTCACCTCCGACCAGGCCGAGCGCACCAAGCTCTACGAAGAAGCACAGCTCGTCTTCAAGCGCGAAGCGCCTTGGGCCACGATCGACCATTCGCTCTCGATCGTCCCGATGCGCAAGGAAGTCACTGGCTTCGTCCAGAGCCCGCTTGGCGACTTCACCTTCGAAAACGTCGACATCGCCGAGTAATCGAAACAGACAATCTTTCGCCGCGGGCCTTGGCCCGCGGCGTTTGTCGTTGATACGAGACCGATCTCGCGTCATGCTCGAACGCTCAGGCGGAGCGGTTCGGGCAAACCTCAGACGGCCAAGTGGCCGTGGTTCGACCTCCTTAAAAACAACAGGTCTCACACATGTTTGGCTTTCTCCTGCGACGGCTCGCCGTCTTGATCCCGACCTTTATCGGCGTCTCGATCATTGCCTTCGCTTTCATCCGGCTCCTTCCCGGCGATCCGGTCGCGCTGCTCTCCGGTGAGCGCGTCATGTCGCCCGAACGGCATGCCCAGATCAGCGCCCAGTTGGGCCTCGACCGTCCCCTGGTGGTTCAGTACTTCGATTACCTCGGTGGCGTCCTGACCGGTGACTTCGGCACTTCGATTGTCTCGAAAAGCCCGATCATCGACCAGTTCTTCGCGCTCTTCCCGGCAACGGTTGAATTGTCCCTCTGTGCGATCCTGCTGGCCGTCGCGATCGGCGTTCCCGCCGGGATCATCGCTGCCATCAAGCGCGGCTCCTTCTTCGACCAGACCATGATGGGTATTGCCCTTGTCGGTTATTCCATGCCGATCTTCTGGTGGGGCCTGCTGCTGATGATCCTGTTCTCCGGTATCCTGCAATGGACGCCGGTATCGGGGCGCATCTCGCTCATGTACTTCTTCCCGCCGGTCACCGGTTTCATGCTGATTGACAGCCTGCTGTCAGGCCAGAAGGGTGCCTTCGCTTCGGCCGTAAGCCACTTGATTCTGCCGACGATCGTGCTCGCGACCATTCCGCTTGCCGTCATCGCCCGCCAGACGCGCTCGGCGATGCTTGAGGTGCTCTCGGAAGATTACATCCGCACGGCCCGCGCCAAGGGCCTTTCGCCCTTCCGCGTCGTCGGACTGCATGCACTGCGAAACGCCATGATCCCGGTCATCACCACGATTGGTCTGCAGATCGGCGTTATGCTCGCAGGCGCGATTCTGACCGAGACGATCTTCTCCTGGCCGGGCATCGGCAAGTGGATGGTCGATAGTGTGTTCCGCCGTGACTACCCGGTCATCCAGGGTGGCCTCCTCCTGATCGCCGGCATCATCATGGTCGTGAACCTGATCGTCGACCTGCTCTACGGCCTGATCAACCCGCGCATCCGCCACTAAGAAGGATAAAGTCCCATGGCAGAGACAACAACCACCCAGCCGGTTTCGAGCGCTCAGATGCGCCGCCAGATGCTGGCCGAATTCTGGTTCTACTTCTCCGAGAACCGCGGCGCCGTGATGGGCCTCGTCGTTTTCGTCACGCTTGTGCTGATCGCCGTGTTTGCCGGCGTGATTGCCCCGCATTCGCCGTTCGAACAGTACCGCAACGCGGTTCTCCTGCCGCCGGCCTGGCTGGAAGGTGGTAACTGGAGCTTCCCGCTCGGCACCGATCCTGTCGGGCGCGACATCCTTTCGCGCCTGATCTATGGCTCGCAGTACTCGCTCTTCATCGGCGTGTTCGTCACCACACTGTCACTCACTACGGGCATCGCGATCGGCGTCATCGCCGGTTACTACGGTGGCTGGCTTGATACGGCGATCATGCGTCTGATGGATATCATCCTCGCTTTTCCGTCACTGCTTCTGGCGCTCGTTCTTGTCGCGATCCTCGGACCGGGCTTGACCAATGGCATGATCGCCATCGCGCTCGTCCTGCAGCCACATTTCGTCCGGCTGACCCGCGCGGCCGTCATGTCGGAAAAGACGCGTGATTATGTGACGGCCGCCCGCCTTGCTGGCGCAAGCCCGCTTCGCCTGATGTTCAAGACGATCCTGCCGAACTGCATGGCGCCGCTGATCGTTCAGGCGACGCTGTCCTTCTCCAATGCGATCCTTGACGCAGCCGCGCTCGGCTTCCTCGGCATGGGCGCCCAGCCGCCGGCTCCGGAATGGGGCACGATGCTTGCAGAAGCGCGCGAATTCATTCTGCGCGCCTGGTGGGTCGTGACTTTCCCGGGTCTCGCCATCCTGATCACCGTCCTCGCCATCAATCTGATGGGTGACGGCCTGCGCGATGCGCTCGATCCCAAGCTGAAGAGGTCCTGATCATGGCGCTTCTCGATATCCAGAACCTCACCGTCCAGTTCGAGACGGCCACCGGCTGGTTCAAGGCCGTCGACGGCGTGTCGATGTCGGTCGAGCCGGGCGAAGTGCTCGCCATCGTCGGCGAAAGTGGCTCCGGCAAGTCCGTCGCCATGCTCGCCGTCATGGGCCTTTTGCCGTGGACAGCCAAGATTACTGCCGACAAGATGGAGTTTCAGGGTCGCGACATCCAGAAGATCTCCGCCGCCGAACGCCGCAAGCTGATCGGCAAGGATGTGGCGATGATCTTCCAGGAACCAGTCGCGAGCCTCAATCCATGCTTCACGGTCGGCTTCCAGATCGAGGAAGTCCTGCGGCTGCACATGGGCCTTGGAGCAAAGCAGCGTCGCGAGCGTGCCATCGAGCTCTTCAAGCTGGTCGGCCTGCCGGACCCGGCGGAGCGGCTGAACCATTTCCCGCACCAGATGTCGGGCGGTCAATGCCAGCGCGTGATGATCGCGATCGCGATCGCCTGCAATCCAAAGCTCCTGATCGCAGACGAGCCGACGACCGCACTCGACGTGACGATCCAGAAGCAGATCCTTGATCTCTTGATGAAGCTTCAGGCCGAGACCGGCATGGGCCTCATCATGATCACTCATGACATGGGCGTGGTGGCCGAGACCGCCGACCGCGTCATCGTCCAATACAAGGGCAAGAAGATGGAGGAGGCCGACGTGCTCTCGCTCTTCGAAAGCCCGAAAAACCCCTACACGCGTGCGCTACTGTCGGCACTTCCGGAAAACGCCACCGGCGACCGTCTGACCACAGTCTCCGATTTCCTGGCCGCCGCTGAAACGGGAGGTGCCGTATGATCGCCGAAACCCAGACGCCTATGCTCGAGATCCGCGACATCAAGCGCGACTACCGGGTGCCGCAGGGCATCTTCAAGCAGGACAAGATCGTCCATGCTGTGAAGGGTGTCTCCTTCAAGCTCGACAAGGGCAAGACGCTTGCCATCGTCGGCGAAAGCGGCTGCGGCAAGTCCACGCTCGCCCGCATTCTCACCTTCATCGATGAGCCGACAGCAGGCGAGCTCCTGATCGACGGACAGAAGGTCGACTTGCGTCCTGGCCATCTGACGGCCGACATGCGCCAGAAGGTGCAGATCGTCTTCCAGAACCCCTATGGTTCGCTCAATCCGCGCCAGAAGATCGGCGACGTGCTCGGGGAACCGCTGCTCATCAACACCAAGATGAGTGCGGCCGAACGCCGCGAGCGAGCGACCGATATGCTGGTCAAGGTCGGTCTCGGTCCGGAGCACTATAACCGCTATCCGCACATGTTCTCGGGCGGTCAGCGGCAGCGTATCGCGATCGCGCGCGCGCTGATGCTCAACCCGAAGCTCTTGGTGCTCGATGAGCCTGTCTCGGCGCTCGACCTCTCGGTCCAGGCTCAGGTGCTGAACCTGCTCGCCGACTTGCAGGAAGAGTTCGGCCTGACTTACGTCTTCATCAGCCACGACCTCTCGGTGGTGCGCTACATCGCCGACGAAGTGATGGTGATGTACTACGGTGAGGCCGTTGAATATGGCACGCGCGACGCGGTCTTCGCTGATCCGCAGCACGAATATACCCGGACACTCTTCACCGCGACCCCACGCGCCGACGTGGAATCGATCCGAGCGCGCATGGCCAAGCGCAAGCTGGCGACTGCTGGCTGATTGCAACGACAGCGCCGGAGGGAGTGCCCTGGAGATAACTCCCTCCGGCCATCAGGGCCGATTGACCGCTTGTTCTGCCGCCTCGGCCAGAATGTCGATCACCTGCCGGCGGATCGCTGGCGGACTGAGGGTATGGTCGGCGTTTTCGAGCAAAATGTGCCGCAGGCGGGGAAAGACCCTGTGGCCAGACAGAGACTTTCCGAAATAAAGCCTCTGCTGATCGAGGCTGCCATCGGTGCGGCAAGAGATGAAGGTGACCGGCACCTGCCGCTCGTCCAGGTGACGGAGAAGGGCATATAGCTGGCTGCGCAACCGGCCAAGCTTCGTCAACTTGCCGAGAAGGGGCGAAGCGCCGCGCGAAAGCCGGTTTCTTGCGTGGCCAGCGATATTTCGGGCCGCATTGCGGATGTCGACATCACCGCTGAGAACCCGCTTGTAGGTGCTCAGGCTGAAAGCCCGCCGCTTGTAGTCGCCAAGCGGACGAGCACCCGCCAGGAGAAGCGATTCCACATCCTCATCCGGATCGAGAACCAGTCGCAGTTGGTTGATCGATACGATGCCGGCAACTTCGGGATTGGCAGCACCCGCGTAGAGTGCGGAATGGGCGCCACTGCAGATCCCCGCCAGAATTATGGGGGCGGTGCTGATACTGCGGATATGGCGTATGACGGCCTGCACATCGTCCAGCTGGGCTTCTGAATAGACGACCTGCTCGGGACCGTGCATGTCGGCGGGGCTTTCGCCTATATTCGCGAGGTCGACGCGAAATGTTGCAATGCCCCTGGGCGCCAAAGTGCGTGCCGCATCGACCCAGATATTGCCCCAGCCGTTATGCGGCGCATAAGCCATGTTGAGCAGAATGATGACTGCCTTTTCCGTGCCCGATGGCGGTCGGCCCAAAATTCCAAATAGGCGGGAGTCGATAATGTCTGCCCGTTCGTGAAACGTGGACGCCGCAAGAATGGCAGGCGGTAGTTCCTCGGTGGCCGACATTGCTGGAGCCGCAACGCAAGGCAAGCTTCTGCTGAACCAGTCGCCGATCGTGTCGATCAGCGCCATGGGTATCGGCGACGTAACGACGCCGTCGAGCATTTCGCCATAGCCGGCAAAATCGCTGCACTCTACCGATGCACCAAGGCGCGTAAGTTCATTGGCAAGATCTCGGTCCGCGGCATTCTCTGGTCGCGCCAGGACCAGAACAGGCAGGCCCGCTGGCATTGCATCGAGGGTGATGGTGAGCGACTTGAGATCGGCTGCCAGCTGCGGCTCCATGAAGAATGAAGCGAGCACCGTAGAGCCCGGTGGATAGCCGAAGTCGATCCCGATGCCGTCCTCGATTACCTTTTCACGCAGTCCAACCTCGCGCAGATAACGCCGTCCGCTGAGAGCCGAAGCGGCAAGGACATAACCCGCCAGCTTTTCGTCTTGCCGCCCTGCCTGCAGCGCGACTGCAGCACCGATGCCCATGCCGTAATAGAGGATGCGCATACAGCCCGTCCGGCGCCGCAATTCCTGCGCCGCGCGGACCGCGCCCAGAACCCAGGCCTCAAAAGTCCCGCCTTGTGCATTCGGCAGTGAGTCGCCTTCACCGGGATAATCAAAGCGGATTACGGGAAAGCCACGTAGCGCGAGATCCTCTGCGATCATCCGGTGAAATTTGACCGTGCAAAGAGCGTCGAACCCCCATGGCGGGCAGACCACCACGCCAGTGTCCCCCGACGCAGGATGCAGATGACCGAGCATGCCATCCATCGCCACGGGTGTGGCTGGACAGGGCACGTTGCTGAGGGCGTCACTCGGATTTGCGCGCGCGAAAGTGGTTTGCGTCACTGAAGCTCCCTGGTGTAGGCGGGAAGAACGAGAGTGCCCGTCGACAGCTTCACCATTGGATCATATCTCTTAACACATTAGCAAAGCCGGCAGGCAAAATGCCACGCACCGCAAATTGCCAGCGGCGGGAAACCGTTTCGCGTTCCGGTATCGGGATGGTCACGGCAGGTAACCGTAAGATATCTTCGGGCTGTCGAATACCATGGTCGATCGGATCGTCTTGATCTCGGCAAGCCGATCGAACTCTTGCCAGATCAGACGCTTGAAGTCGGCCATGTCGCGCACGGAGATCTTCAGCAGGAAATCGAAATCCCCCGCCACCGCATGGATCTCGGTGACCTCGGCGAGCTTGCCGACATGCTCAATGAAGCGCTCGCCCACCTGCGGCGTCGTGCGGTCGAGGGTTATCTCGACATAGGCCTGCAAACCGAGGCCGACGCGAGGTGCATCGATGATCAGGGCCTGGCGGATGATGCCGCTTTCATACAGACGAGCCAACCGGCGCGATAACGGTGCCGCCGTCAGGCCGACCTTCTCCGAGAGTTGGGCATTGGTCTGGCTCGCATCTTCAAGCAGGCAGGCAATGATCCTGCGATCGATTTTGTCCAGCGTAACAGCGGCGGCTTCCATTATCTCTCGTACTTGGCTGACTTGTGGCAAAAATATATCGCATATTTACCTGCTGCGGCAATACATCTGCGTTTGTCCGCGATGGGCGCCACAAATCCGCAGAGACTTTGCGCGGGAATCTTGTTATCTCTGATCCAGCACAATCGCTCTTCGACGAAGGTCCCGGATGTTCGACAAGCTTGCCTCCCAGCCCAATGACCCGCTGCTCGCCCTGATCGGCCTTTTCAATGCGGACCAGCGCGAGGACAAGATTGACCTCGGCGTCGGCGTCTACCGTGACGACGACGGACGTACGCCGGTCATGCGCGCGGTCAAAGCGGCCGAGCGGGAGCTGTTGGAAACACAGAACAGCAAGTCTTACGTGGCTCCTGAAGGTGACCGGATGTTCCTCGACTTGCTCTGGGACCTCGTTGGAGGCAAGGGACACGGGAAGTTCGCTGCCGGCGTGCAGACGCCTGGCGGCTCGGGCGCGCTCCGCCTGGCCTCGGACCTGATCGCCCGCGCAGGCAGTGGCCGCCTTCATCTCGGGCTTCCAAGCTGGCCGAACCATGCTGGCATCTTTGGAGCGACAGGTCTGAATGTCGAGACCTATCCCTATTTCGACGTGCCGATCCAGGATGTGCGCTTTGCCAGCATGATGAAGGCCTTGAGCAGCGCTCCGAGGGGCGATGCCGTTCTGCTCCATGCCAGCTGCCACAATCCCACGGGAGCGGTTCTGACTTCGGCGCAATGGGAAGAGCTCGCGGCTGTTATTGCAGAGCGTCGCCTCGTGCCCTTGATTGATTCCGCTTATCAGGGTTTTGGTGCCGGAATTGAGGAAGACATGGCCGGCCTCCGAACGGTTATTGCTGCAGCACCTGAAGCCTTGGTCGCAGTTTCCTGTTCCAAGTCGTTTGGCATCTATCGCGAACGCACTGGGGCGATCTTCGCGGTGGCGGAAACGCAGGACGCGGCAGATATCGCGCGCTCAAACCTCGTGACCATGGCCCGTACCAGTTACTCCATGCCGCCGGACCATGGTGCTGCGGTTGTTCGCACCATTCTCGGGACGGACAGGCTGCGGAAGGATTGGGTTGAAGAACTCAACAGCATGCGTGAACGCTTGAATGGCTTGCGCCGCGAACTGGCAGCCGCCCTTGGCGACGGTTGGCAACTGGCACCGCAGATTGCCGAACAGCAGGGTATGTTTTCGCTCCTGCCTCTCAAGGAGGCCGACGTGCTGGCGCTGCGCAAGTATCATGGCATCTATATGCCGACGTCCGGCCGCATCAACATTGCAGGTCTGAAGAGCGCGGATATCCCGCGCGTCGCACATGTGCTGAAACCGCTCTTGGGCTGAAACCATGACCACGACAACTGTGAACCAGGCGGGCGCCGAGCGCCACCGCCTCTATGAAGACGTGCTGGCTATGATCTCGGGAACGATGTTCGTCTCGCTCGGCACGCTTATCTACACCGAGACGATGCTGACGGTCGGCTCGAGCGCGGGCCTGGCCCTGCTCCTGTCCTATGTCAGTGGCTGGGGCTTCGGGCTCATCTTCTTCATTGTCAATCTGCCCTTCTACATCCTCGCCGTGAAGCGCATGGGCTGGGCCTTCACGCTCCGCACCTTCACAGCAGTGGCGCTTGTGTCGATCCTGTCGAAGTTGAATGGCCAGTGGATCGACTTCTCCCATCTCGATCCGCTTTATGCCACGGTAATTGGAGGAGGGCTGATCGGCGTAGGCCTGCTGATGCTGTTTCGCCATCGCACGGGTCTCGGCGGCATCAACATTCTCGCGATGTATCTGCAGGAAAAGACGGGGCTGCGCGCCGGCTATTTCCAGCTCGGCGTGGACCTCACGATCCTCGCCATAGCATTCTTCGTGCTTCCCGCCGACCGGCTCGCTCTGTCAGTGCTGGGGGCTGCAATCGCCAACCTGATCCTGGCGATCAATCACAAACCCGGCCGTTATATGGGCCTCAGCTGAGAGCGGCCCAGCATTATGCCAGCGCCGCATCCACGATGACCAGCGGTCGCCCCTGCGTGCAGGACTCAATGCGGGCATCGACGCGGTAGACGTCTCTGAGCAAAGCGGGGGTGATTACATTCCCGGTGGTGCCACTTGCGATCAGACGGCCATCAGCCACCACGAGCGCATGTTCGCAATAGCGCATCGCATGGTTCAGGTCGTGCAGGGCAATCAAAACGGCGATCCCACTTTCGGCCGCAAGCTGCTGCATGAACTGCAACACCTCGATCTGGCGGAACAGATCGAGCGCCGAGGTCGGCTCGTCCATCAGCAGAACTTCCGGCTTGCGCACCAGCGCCTGAGCGATGGCCACCAACTGGCGCTGGCCACCTGAAAGTTCACCGAGATCGCGGAAGGCGAGATCGGCGATCCGTAGTGATGTCAGGATACGGTCGATCTCCAGAAGCTCGTTGTCGGCAACCCGCCAGCCGGAACCCTGCTTGGAAGCGAGGAGCACACTTTCATACACCGTGAGCACGGCATTCGCGCCGGTATCCTGCGGCATGTAACAGATTGGCCGCAGGCTTTCCTCCCCGGAGATATGTACGACGCCTTCGCCTTTCAGCATGCCTGCAATACGCTTGAAGAGCGTTGACTTGCCCGCAGCATTGGGTCCGATGACTGCCGTCAGCATGCCGCCTGCAATGTCCCCGGTGGTGATGTCGGTGAAAACGCGGTGGCGGCCGTATTGTGCGCCCACCGCTTCGAGCCTGAGGGCTACCATGCGCGCCTCCTGTTGGTGAAGATCAGCGAGAAGAAGAAGGGAACGCCCACAAGGGCCGTGATGACGCCGATCGGCATGATGGCGCCGGGGATCAGCATCTTCGAGACGACGGAGGTCACGGAGAGCAGCAGCGCGCCGCAGAGCACGGAGCCGGGCAGGAAGAAACGCTGATCCTCGCCGAGCAGCATGCGCGCGATATGTGGGCCAACCAGGCCGATAAAGCCAATCGTACCCACGAAGGAAACCGGGATCGCTGCGAGCAGGCTGACCAGCAGCATGGTCTCAAGACGAAGGCCGCGAACGTTGACGCCGAAGGAAGCTGCCTTATCGTCACCCAGGCGAAGGGCCGTCAGCGCCCAGGCACGGCGTGCAAAGAGAGGCACGCAAAAGACGAGGACTGCAAAGGTGACCGCGACCTTGCCCCAGGTCGCCTTGGTGAGTGATCCCATGGTCCAGAAGACGACGGCGGCCAACGCCTGTTCCGAGGCGAGATATTCGAGCAGCGACAGGAGTGCGTTGAATGTGAAGACCAGCGCGATGCCAAGCAGCACGATCGTTTCGACAGTGACGCCGCGCATGGTCGAGACGCCGTAGATGAAAAGCGAAGCGAGCATCGCCATGAGGAAGGCGTTGATCGGGACCATGTACTGAACAGCGGCCGGAAAGACGGCGACACCCGCCACGAGACCGAGGGCTGCCCCGAAGCCGGCCGCAGCGGAAATGCCGAGCGTGAAGGGGGAAGCCAGCGGGTTGGCAAGGATCGTCTGCATCTGCGCGCCGGCTAGCGACAGGCACGCGCCGACCGTGACGGCCATCAGTGCGATCGGCATTCGGATATCCCAGATGACGACGCGCAGCTGATTGCCGGCCGAGGCGGGATCCCAGATCGTCGAGACGACTTCGGACAGCGTATAGCGTGCAGGCCCATAGGCCATGTCGACCGCAATTGACAGCACCAGACAGAGTGAAAGCCCGGCGAGGATCGCCAGGCGTTTTGCCGTCAGGCTTCGATAAGTGTCGCTTGAGGCCGGAAGGGCCGTTTCGACGGTGGTAGCCATGAGTCTCTTCCTGTCTTTCATGCCCTGAAGGCAAGCGGCCGGCGGATCTGTCCGCCGGCCGGTTCATTCTCAGGAGCCGGCCTTCAGCGAGGCGAAGTAGCCGGGCTGGTAGTCGACCGGCAGGAAGCGCTCATGCATTTCCTTGAAGGTGGCGTCCGCGTCGAGGTCCTGGAAGAGTTCCGGATGCAGCCACTTGGCGATCTGCTGGACGGCGACGAACTGGTAGGGGCTGTTGTAGAACTGATGCCAGATTGCGTGAACGTTGCCATCCTTCACCGCCTTGATGTCGGTGAAGCCGGGGCGCTTCATCAGTTCGGCCAGCTTGCGCTCGGCCTCGGCCTTGTCGGCACCCGGGCCAACGCCGATCCACTTGCCACCGGGGACATAGAGTTCCCAGTTCGAGCCGGTCACGATGACCTGATCCGGATTGGAGGCGATGATCTGCTCGGGGTTCACCGTTCCGAAGGTGCCGGGAATGATGTCCTTGGCCATGTTCACGCCACCGGCGAGCTCGACCATCTTGCCGAAGTTCTCGTTGCCGAAGGACATGCAGCAATCGTCGGAATAACCACCGGCGCGTTCCATGAAGACGACAGGCTTCTTGAGGTCGGCCTGCTTGGCCAGCACGTTGGTCACCTTTTCGATCTGCTCGTCGTGGAACTTCACGAACTCTTCAGCGCGCTCTTCCTTCCCGAACAGCTTTCCGATGATCCGCATGGAATCGTCGGTGTGCTCCATCGGCTTTTCGCGGAAGTCGATATAGACGAGCGGAATGCCAACGGCGGCGAGTTTCTCGATATAGCCGCTTTCTTCCGTTGCCGACTTGGCTTCCGTGTTCATGATGATGACGTCAGGCTTAAGAGCGACCGCTTGCTCTATGTCGAAGGTGCCGTCCTTCATGCCGCCGAAGGTCGGGATCTGCTCCATCTCCGGGAACTTCTTCAGATAGATGTTGTAGCCGTCAAGATCCGCCTTCTTGAAGTCGTCACGCCAGCCAACGACGCGACCGAAAGGCTTGTCGGTGTCGAGCGCGGCGGTGAAATAGATCTGGCGACCTTCGCCGAGGATCACGCGCTCGACCGGCACGTTGACCTCGACCTCACGGCCGGTGATGTCCTTGATCTTGACCGTCTCGCCGGCCAGCGCGACGCCTGAAAAAAGGACGAGCGAAATCGCGGCGGCAGAAGCCACCTTCTCCATCTTGAACACGATCAGTTCTCCTGCTGGTGATTATGGCGTGATCTATGTTTTTCTGAGTTTGACAGTCAAGAATTATCTTTTAGAAGTGTTCCAGCCTCTTTGCCCCGATCCGGAAGATGACGAAAATGCAAGCTATTAGCACTCTTTCCAACCATGACCTTCGCGATGAAATCAAAGCCTACTGGTCGCTCCGCGCCGAGACTTTCGACAGTCAGCCCGGTCATGAGATCTTTTCAGAGGACGAGCGGACGGCCTGGCAGGCCCTGTTCCGCAAACACCTGGGTGAGGGGCACGGGCGCCCCGCACTGGACCTCGCCTGCGGTACTGCCGTCATCTCGCATCTCCTGGACGATCTCGGCTTTAAGGTCACCGGCCTCGACTGGTCCGAGCCAATGCTGGAGCGGGCACGCGCCAAGGCCAAGGCTCGAGGACGACAGATCCGCTTTCTGATGGGTGACGCCGAGCGAACGATGGAAGACGACGCGTCCTATGACGTGATCACCAATCGGCACCTGGTCTGGACGCTTGTCGATCCGCTCGCCTGCTTCAAGGAGTGGTACCGGGTGCTCAAGCCGGGTGGAAAGGTGCTGATCATCGACGGCGACTTCGTCAACACCTCTCGGCTCACCCGCCTGCTGAAAAAACTAGCCGTACTTGCAAATCGCGTCGGACTTGTTCGCGACGGTCTCCATGGTGCCCCAAATTCCGCGATGGCGGAGACGCACAACCGTATTCTGTCACAGGTTCATTTCTCAGGCGGCGCCCACGCCTCCGCAGTGGCGGAACTGCTGGGGAAGGCCGGGTTTTCAGAAATCACGATCGATCAGGACTTGTCTGCTATCCATAAGGCACAACGCAAGAATTTCTCGTTTCTCAAGGGGCTCGAGCGCGCCACCCAGCACCGCTACGCCATCTGTGCCGAGAAGTAGCCGCCCCGCATCGACGCTGCTGGCTGGCTGAGGCGACCGCCAGGCCTTCGTATTGAACCCTGCGGGGTGCGGGCATTCGGCCTTGCGCTCGAACGAAATTGGTATACTAGTATTCCAATTGCAGGAGGACGCATGTCGGAAACAGAAACTGGCAGCCGAAAGGCGCGCAGCGTCCCTGCCGAGCCTCAGCGAGCACGAGCACGTGCCGGAAGGGCTGCCGCGCAGATCCATGCAGCCCTGCGCGACGAGATCATTCGCATGCAGCTCAAGCCGCTTGATGCGCTGAACGAGAAGCAACTTGGTCAGCGTTTCGGCGTCAGCCGCACGCCGGTCCGCGAGGCCTTGCTGCGGCTGGCGGACGAGGGGCTCATCGAGATCTACCCGCAGTCCGGCACCTTCGTCTCCCGCATTCCCCGAAGGGCGCTTTACGAGGCGATCCTGATCCGAAAGTCGCTGGAAGCGACTACGGTCTCTCTGGCGATAGCGGCGATGAAGGACGAGTGGCTGGATGCGCTTGAGGCCAATCAACGGGCTCTTACAGAAGCAGCCCATTCCAGCGACATCCCACAGTTTCATGAGATCGACACGCAGTTCCATCAGCTGATCGCGCAGATTGCCGGTTATCCCGGTATCTGGACCGTGATTGCGCAGGTGAAGGTGCAGATCGATCGCTATCGCTACATAACCCTGCCGCAGGCCGGGCGGCTGGATCTCGTCATTGCCGAACATGCCGCGATTATCGGCGCCATGCGACGCCGCGACGATGGCGCAGCTGTGCTGTCGATGAGCCAGCACATAGGTCGGATGACCGAGGAGCTGCAGGACATAGACCATGTCGATCCGGCTCTCTTCATCGACGACTTATGAAGTCCAATCGGCATATCCCTACCAGACGCTCAGGAGCCCATCATGAAGACATGCTTCGATCTCTCAGGCCGCACAGCCATTGTCACCGGTGCCAACACCGGGATCGGCCAGGCACTGGCTGTGGCTCTCGCCGGCGCGGGTGCGGCCGTGCTGGGTGCCGGTCGATCGAGCATGGCCGAAACGGAGGGCATGATCGCCGATCTTCACGGTCGCTTTGCGTCCTACTCTGCGGACCTGTCGACGATTGACCCGGTTGATGCCATCGTCGATGCCGCGATCTCGTCCTTTGGGTCGGTCGACATCCTGGTGAACAATGCCGGCATCATTCGTCGCGCCGATGCGATCGATTTCACAGAGGCAGATTGGGATGCGGTCATGGACGTGAATCTGAAGACTGCCTTCTTCCTTTCGCAGGCCGCCGCCAAGCGCATGATCCCGAATGGTCGCGGCAAGATCATCAACATTGCCTCCATGCTGTCTTTCCAGGGCGGCATTCGCATTCCTTCCTATACCGCCTCCAAGAGTGGCCTGGCAGGTCTCACCCGTCTGCTCGCCTGCGAATGGGCGGGCAAGGGTATCAACGTGAACGCGATTGCACCTGGCTACTTCGTCACCAACAACACAACGGCCCTGCGCGAGGATGCCCAGCGCTCAAGTGACATCCTGGCCCGCATCCCTGCCGGTCGCTGGGGAAATCCAGAAGAACTGGGTGGGGCCGCAGTCTTCCTGGCGTCTGACGCCGCCGCTTATGTCCATGGCACGATCCTGCCGGTCGACGGCGGTTGGCTGGCGCGGTAAGCAGAGCGGCCAGACGAAGGAGCGGGGGAAGACATGGAACGGATCGTATCGATTGGCGAATGCATGGGAGAGCTATCGGAGACGGGCACACCCGGCACCCTTAACATGGGTTTTGCCGGCGACACGCTGAACACAGCCTATTATCTTCGCCGCAGCCTGGGAACGGATTGGCAGGTGGACTACGTGACGGCTGTCGGTACGGATGGCCTTTCCCATAGGATGCTGGAGTTCCTGAAGGAAGAAGGCATTGGGACGGACCACGTCAGTCAACTCCCCGACAAGACGATCGGCCTTTATTACATTACCTTGATAGACGGAGAGCGCAGCTTCACCTATTGGCGCAATGACAGCGCGGCGCGCAAGCTTGCGGGCGATCCAGCCGCACTCGTCCGAGCACTCGAGGGTGCTCGCATGGCCTATTGGTCGGGGATCACCCTGGCGATCCTGTCAAACCAGGATCGTCTTGCTCTCATCGAGGTTCTAAGCCAGTTCGCAGGTCGTGGCGGAACGGTTGTCTTCGATCCCAACCTGCGGCCGAGGCTATGGGACAATCCGGAAACAATGCGTGGGTGGATTCATCGCGCGGCGGCGGTGAGTGACTTATGCCTTCCCTCCTTCGAGGATGAGGCGACCTGGTTCGGTGACGTCGATCCTGCGGCGACAATCAGGCGCTACCTCGCCGAAGGCACGCGCCGTGTGATCGTCAAGAATGGTCCGGCGGAGGTCAGTTTTGCTGACGCCAACGGTGAGCTCGTCACGGTCCCGATTCCTCCCGTCGAGCGGATCGTAGATACCACGGCTGCCGGCGATAGCTTCAACGCAGGATATCTGGCGGCAGAACTTGCCGGCGCGCCGGCGGCGGAAGCAATTGCCGCCGGTGCACGGCTCGCGGCACGTGTCATTGGTTCGCGTGGAGCGCTGGTCCCGGACGCAGCCAATCCGTCTTAAAGGACCCTGCGGCCCTCAGACCGGGGTGCCATTCCCGCCAAAGAGTGTGAAGTAGCCCCAGGCCAAGACGAATGCGGCTACGACTGTAACCCAGATCAGCACCTTGCGAACGGTCGGGGACATTTCCGGCTTCGGCTTTGGCGGCTTTTCTTCAGGCGGGCGTTCGAATTTGATGACGTTCGACATTCTGAGCTCTCTCGTGCGCCTACGCGCTTCTTGCGTTTCCTGCCACGATCGCACGCCAACGACAAGTCTGCCGAAGCGGTGATGCCATCTTGGCTGTAGTCCCCTCTCGGCCTCGAACGGCAACTGCGCAGAGAATGGTTCAGGACATGTTGCGGCATTGAGTCATTGTGCTTCCAATATGTCACTTCTCACTTGTAGAGCGCCTCCGGCATCGCTAGCGTCCTTGCGCATGTGAGGTGGGGTGGGATGATCGGAGGATCGGAAAACCTCCCCGCAGACGGCATGATGGACGCGACCGACAGACATGAGAAGCTTTTTTGACACTGCTGCCCCGGCGGATGCGGGCTCCGGCCAGGATGGTGATCTGTCTGCGACCACCCGGAGGATCTCTGGCGTATCATCGGCCCACTTCCTGAGGCTTGTCGAGGAGCGAGGCACCACCGGATTCTGGACCTGTGACCTCGTCACGGGGCAATGCAATGGCAGCCCTGGTCTTCTGCGCGTCATGGGGATTGAGGGGCCGCACCTTTTCCGTATCCTCGATCTGGTGGAGCAAGTGCATCCGGAGGACAGGGCGCGCTGCGAGGATCTCTGGCCGCTGATCCGGTCAGGCGTACCAGTCAGCCGGCAGTTCCGCATCATTCGCGGCGACAGAACCGTCCGTTGGGTTGAATTTCGCTCGGAAGTCATTCTCGACGCCCAACAGTGTCCTGTACGGGCGGTTGGCCTGTTGCAGGATGTGTCGCAGGAGCATGAGAACCGGCAGACCCTTGATCAGAGTCTCGGGCGCTATCGGGCGTTAATTGGTGCCGTCGCGGCCATGGAGTGGCGCGCAACGGCTGATGGTGAGCCGATCTTTTCACAAGGTTGGACTGCGCTGACGGGGCAGCGGGAATCGGATGTGCTGAGCGGCAATTGGGTGAATGCCATTCATCCGGATGATCGCCCGGCAGTCGTTGCAGCTTGGCAGAAGGCTGTTTCTACCCTCACGCCCTATGTCGCTGATCACCGCATCCTGAAGGTGGACGGTGAATATGAGTGGTTTCAAGCGCGAGCGGTCCCGATCCTGCATAAGAGCGGACGTCCGCACGAATGGCTGGGCATGATCATTCGCCACCGCGAATTCAGCACAGCAGGGCCAGGCCAAGCGTGTGCTGATACAGCTTTGACACCGGCACAGATCCGCGCTGGTCGCGCCATGCTTCAGTGGACCCTGGAAGATCTGTCACGGGAATCCGGCGTCTCCATTTCTTCCATCCGCCGGATCGAGGGGGAGGCAGAGCGATCCACCCGTCCCACGTCGCTCGCCGCCATCCGTCAAGCCTTCGAACTTCAGGGCGTGATATTTGGCGAGAGTGATGGCGTCTCGCTCCGCCGGCCCGACGTCGATAGGACCTGACGAAGCGGGCGCTCACATTTATTCAGCTCGCAAGGCGCGGCGTCGTCACGATCTTCAGGAACAATGCATTCATGGCATCCGCAATGCCTTGGCTCGGACTGACCTCGAAATAGAGCCCCGGGGATGCGCAGGCTTGCATCCGCGTCGGGATCTCGTTCTGGAAAGGCTTGATCCACGTATTGTACCAGCCATTGGTCGGTAGCGGCAGATAGGTCGTGTAAAGCACGGCTATTCTATAGCCCTTGCTTTTCAGCGCCTCGCACTGGGTGGTGTCGATGGGCTCCTGACAGCGACCGTTGGTGGTCTTCTTGGTGCAGCTGGTGGGTTTGTAGGCATCGCCCACACCGTCTGAAACGAAGAACAGAATTTTCTCCGGATTGCTGGCAGAGGCGCCGGTGCCGGACGTCCCCATGAGGCTGCCGATATTCTTCAGCGCCCTGTCGAAGTCGGTCTGCTGGTCGTTGTCATAGCCTTGCCATGGGATCGACATCAGCCCGATCTGGGAGGCTTTCGTTTTGACCTGATCAAGATTGTCCGTGAGGGACGAGACCTCCATGAGCTTCGTATCCTCGGCCTTCTCGCCAAAAGTGTAGACGGCCATGCGATACTGGTTGGAGCTCTTTCGTGAGGCCTTGGCGGTGTCCATCAAGGCCGCAGTCGCTTTTGCCACGACATCAATACGAATGGTGACGCCAAGCTTCTTCGCCAGGTAGTAGTAGCTGTTCTTGTCCTCCACGCCGTTCTTCACGATGTGGCAGGCGAACGCACACTTGTCGCCCGTGTTGTTGACCATTGTGTTGACGTCGGCCGGTGTCGCCCCAACGCCCATGGAGGGTGTGTTGTCGAGAAGCAGGTAGAAGTCGCGGAACGTGTCCGTCTGGAAGACTGCCTCGGCCTTGCCACCGACAGTCAGGTCCGTCTTGCCTAGAATGCGAGCCAGCATGGTGGGCACGCTCGCGTCGAAGGTGAAAACCGCCTTCAGCTGGCTGCCGGTCTTCACCACGTCCACGTCGAAGTTCTTGAGTTCGTAGTCCTCGGACATCTTGGCATGGCCCATGAAGACCTTCTTGGCATCCTCAATGGCTGCCGACAGTTTGCCATCGGACTGCATCTGCATGGCCTGCATGACGCCCGCTGATGTTTCTGCGACGGCCGCAATCGCGGCAGCGTCTGCTGCTGCCTGTAGCGTGCTGCGGACCATCAGCGCATTGCTGACATCGATCGCAAGCCCAGCCACGCCGATCACGGGAACCAGGATGAGCGCAGTCATGATCCCGAAGTTCCCGTCGCGATTGCGCAAAAATCGTCTCAACATAAATTACCCCCAATTGATAAGGGTAAATTAGTGTAGCCTTGTGTCTATTCAGTTGATTTTTAGGGTTACGGAAATGCTAGCGTTTCCGGGTCAGGCAGCGGAAATCCTCTTCTTTGGCGGCGGGTTCTCGGCGTCATAGCTTGCCCGCGCTTCCCGGATCCGGCCGTGATGTTCCGCCGTCCATACGACCAGCGCAGCAACCGGGCCCAATAGCGACTGTCCCAGTTCCGTGAGGCTGTATTCTACGCTTGGCGGTTGTGTGGGAAATACCTCGCGATGGATCAGGCCGTCACGCTGCAGGCTTCGCAACGTCCCCGTCAGCATGGCTTGAGAGATGTCCGGTATGGCTCGCCTCAGCTCTCCGAAGCGATGAGGCCGGAGCCCCAGCGTCTGCAGGATGAGCGACGCCCATTTGTCTCCGATATGCGAGAAAACATCGCGAACCGGGCAGTTGCTGGCGTCGAACACCGTGTTGCTCGGCTCCCTGATCATCGCCATAGCAGTCCCGATTGCGGCGCTGAAGTCGGGCTGTGTCTTCGTATATGCGGTCATTGGGTATCGTCCTCAGAACCTGGTTCTAAAAAACTGCCTACTTTACCTTGAGAGGCTGATCTTTATTTTAGAGTTACTCTGAAATTTAAACCAGCCCTAAAGCAAGGGCGCATAGAATGGAAGTGACATGACAGCCAAGTTTCTCGTTACCGGCGCATCCGGCCAGCTCGGTCAGCGCGTTCTTCATCATCTCCTGGTTACGGAAGGCGTGCCGGCAGCCGACATTATCGCAGCCAGCCGCAAGCCGGAGCAGTTGGCAGATCTCGCGGCCAAGGGTGTGCAGACGCGTCGCGTGGATTTTGACGACGCAGCCTCAATGCAGGCAGCTTTCGCCGAAGCCCCGAAGGTTCTAATCATCAGCACCGACTCGTTGGATCGCCCCGGCCATCGCCTCGTCCAGCATCGTGCCGCCGTCGCCGCTGCAGGGCAGGCGGGCGTTCAGCATCTGCTTTACACATCGATGCCCGAGCCCAAGAATTCGCCGCTGCTCTTCGCACCTGATCATGAGGGGACAGAGGCCGCCATCGAGGCAAGCTCAGTCCCGGCCTGGACTATCCTGCGCAACAACTGGTACTTCGAAAACGTGATGATGAGTGCCGGCCCGGCCTTGGCTTCGGGCCACTGGTACTCGGCGGCCGGCGAAGGCAAGGTTGCCCACATCGCGCGCGATGATATCGCCCGTGCCATCGCCGCAGCACTCGTTGCAGCCGGCAGCGAAAAGAAGGTCTACACGCTGACAGGATCCACGTCCTATACGCATCGCGAAATGGCTGCGCTGATCTCCGCTGCCGCCGGCAAGGAAATTGCAGTCATTGATGTCCCGGTCGAAGGGCTCGTGCAGGGCATGGTCGGTGCAGGCCTACCAGAACCCGTTGCACGCGTTTTCGCCTCGATCGACACTATGATCGGCCACGGCGGTCTGGCGAACATCACCGGTGACTTTAAGGCACTGACGGGCGTTGAGCCGCAGAGTTTCGAGGCATGGGTCGAGAGCCAGGCCAGCGCTTTCAAATCCATGGTCGCCTGACATTCCCTATCGGCCTCCGCCAGGCCGATCCGGACATGTCATATCCCACACGTGGCATGACCGAGGACCGCTCGTCCCCCTGGACGGGCGGTTTCCGCGTCAATCAGATAGTCGCGGCGAGAGCCTCATGCTGGGCCCAATCGACCATTTTGCCTCTTTCTCAGGCATGGCTGCCTTCGGCGCATGCAGTACGGATGACAAGAACCGGCTGAAGAGCCGATTTCGCCACGTCTGGGACCGGAAGCAGACTTGGCACGCCCCTTGCTCCTCTATTCCCAGAGTTAGCCGCTAGGGTTCCGGCGCCGCAGGGCGTGGCTGGTCCGAGAGCGGCTCCCGAGGGAGAGACATAACCTCGGGTGCACGGCGGGACAAAAGCCCGGGAGACCTCGTAAGCCAAGGGATTGGCGGCGCGATGGTCCATGCCGATCCCTTTTCGAAGACGCAAAAGGGGAATTTCTACATGCAGACTGTCAAGACACTCCTGTCCATAACAGCACTGGCCGGCGCTCTCGCCCTCGGCCAGATATCGGCGGCCGAAGCCGCGCCGAAGAAGGACTTCAAGGTCGCCTGGTCGATCTACGTCGGCTGGATGCCCTGGGGCTATGCCAATGACACCGGCATCGTGAAGAAATGGGCCGACAAATACGGCATCAACATCGAGGTCACGCAGTTCAACGACTATGTGGAATCGATGAACCAGTATACCGCCGGCGCCTTCGATGCGGTGACACTGACCAACATGGATGGCCTGTCAATCCCGGCCGCTGGTGGCGTCGACACGACTGCCGTCATCGTCGGCGACTTCTCGAACGGCAATGATGCCGTGATTTTGAAGAACAAGGACAAGCTTGAGGATGTGAAGGGCCAGAACGTCAATCTGGTAGAGTTTTCCGTCTCTCACTATCTGCTCGCCCGCGCGCTTGACAGCATCGGCTCCTCCGAGCGGGACGTGAAGGTGATCAACACCTCGGATGCCGACATGGTTGCCGCCTATCAGACGCCTGACGTGACCGCCGTCGTCACTTGGAATCCCCTGGTATCGAGCATTCTGGAAGACGCCTCCGCCAAGAAGGTCTTCGACAGCTCGCAGATCCCGGGTGAAATCATCGACCTGATGGTGGCCAATACGGATGTGCTGAAGGATAACCCGGATTTCGGCAAGGCGCTGGCCGGGATCTGGTACGACACTATGGCGGTGATGACGGCGGATACCGATGAGGGCAAGGCCGCCCGCACCGCGATGGGAACGGCATCCGGAACGGATCTCGCCGGCTTCGAGGCGCAGATGGCAGCTACCAAGCTCTTCGACAAGCCGACCGATGCGGTCGCCTTCACAGCTTCTCCGGACCTGTCGAAGACCATGGATCTGGTCCGTAACTTCCTCTTCGAAAAGGGCCTGCTGGGCAGCGGCGCGCCATCGGCCGATGTCATCGGCATCGAACTGGCGGACGGTTCGGTGCTTGGCGACAAGGAGAACGTCAAGTTCCGCTTCACCACCACCTACATGGACGCAGCCGCCAAGGGTGCGCTCTGAGGCCCTGATCGCCGCCCGGAGGATGACTTCTTCCGGGTGGCGCCTGCCTCCCTGAAACCCTGGAGTGGTCGATGCGCTGGATCAATGCTCATCCCGGAAATGGCGCGCGCCTGACGCTCGTGCTTCTTCCCTTCGTACTGGTGCTTGGCGCCTACATGATCGGCTCGGCGGAGCGGCTCGCTGAAAACCCGAACGACAAGTTGCTGCCTGGTTTCGCGGCCCTTTGGGAGGCGATCGATCGCATGGCTTTCACACCGGATGTCAGAACCGGCGAGTATCTGCTCTGGTCGGATACCTGGGCCAGTCTGAAGCGCCTGTTTGCCGGGCTTGGCATCGCTACTGCTATCGCGCTGCTCCTCGGCCTCGTCATTGGCATCCTGCCTTACGCCCGGGCAGCCCTTTCTCCCTTCGTCGGCGCCATCTCGATGGTCCCGCCCTTGGCGCTGCTGCCGATCCTCTTCATCGTCATGGGGCTCGGCGAGGCGTCGAAGATTGCGCTGATTGTCATCGGCGTCGCACCGATCATGATCCGCGATCTGGCGCTGACAGCGACATCCCTACCGCGCGAGATGATTGTAAAGGCGGAGACCCTGTCGGCCTCCTCCTGGCAGATCGCGCTGCGTGTGGTGCTGCCGCAGATCCTCCCGCGCCTGATCACCACGCTCCGCCTGCAGCTCGGCCCCGCCTGGCTCTTCCTGATTGCGGCCGAGGCGATCTCCTCCGACAGTGGCCTCGGCTACCGCATCTTCCTCGTTCGTCGATACCTCTCGATGGATGTCATCTTCCCCTATGTGCTCTGGATCACGCTGCTTGCGATCCTCACCGACATCCTGCTCGATCGCCTGCGCATCGCGGTCTTCCCCTGGTCCGAACTGGAGAAGGGCAAATGAGCGCGCTCTCCATAAAGAACCTCTGGAAGGAATATGGCGACCAGATCGTGCTGGAGAATGTCTCGATCGAGATCGAATCCAGGGCCTTCGTCGCCCTCGTCGGCCCGTCCGGTTGCGGCAAGTCCACCTTCTTGCGCCTGCTGCTCGGCCAGGAGCGCCAGACCAAGGGTGAGATCTTGCTGGACGGCAATCCGTTGCCGCAGGAGCCGGGGCCGGACCGCGGAGTCGTCTTCCAGCGCTACTCGGTCTTCCCGCATCTGACCGTGCTCGGCAATGTCATGCTCGGCAAGGAGCTCAAAGCCTCGCGCTTCGCCGGCCGGCTGTTCGGTGCCGCGAAGCGCGATGTTGAGGACGAAGCCCGCGCGATGATCGCGGCGGTAGGGCTTGCCGGCACCGAGCACAAGTATCCGGCCCAGCTCTCCGGCGGCATGCAGCAGCGGCTGGCGCTCGCCCAGGCGCTGATCATGCGGCCCAAGGTTCTGCTGCTCGACGAACCGTTTGGCGCGCTCGATCCAGGCATCCGCGCGGAGATCCATACGCTGATGAAGACGCTCTGGCACGAGGCGCCGATGACCGTGGTCATGGTCACCCATGACATGCGCGAGGCCTTCACGCTTGCGACGCGCGTCGTTGCCTTCGAGCGCCCCCGCGACCGCCCGGAGGAAAAGCTGCGCTACGGCGCGACGATCACCCGAGACATCGCTATCTGGCCGCCCCGCAAGGCGGGCGAGGCCTCCCTCTTTCGCCCCGACCGGGACGGCCCGGTCTCTTCAAAGGGTCAATAGCCGGGACGACCCGGCCAACGAAACCACTGGAGATGACAATGCATATCCGACGTTCCCCCGAAGAGATCGCTGCCAACCGGGCGCGTTACGAGGAGCATCAAAAGAAGGGGCTGGAATTCGCACCGAAGGCGCTGCCGGCCAAGAGCGCGAAACCTGCGCCCGCAATCGCTGCCGACCAGATCGTGCACCAGGAAAAGCTGCCCGGCGGTTGGTACTGGTGGACCCGCGTCAAGCCCAACGAGACGCTGCGCATCGCGCTCGACGACGGTTTTTCGACCGTATCGGTTGTCGCTTGGAATGCCGAAGACCCGACGGAGCGCATGAACCTGCCGGACACCGTAAAGGTGCAGTGGACCACCGGGCTTGGAAAGGGCCGTGTCATCTTCTCCGACATGGGCAAGGTCATGTTCTCGATCACCGAGGACAGCTCCGGCGCCCATGACGTGCTGATGGGCGGCTCGACAGCTTCCTCGAACGCGAAGAAATATCCCGGCCAGAACGGTGCGGCGCTGCGCAACACCCGCGACAATTTCGTGCTGATCGCTACCAAGGCCGGCCTCGACAAGCGCGACATTCCGGCAGCTCTCGCCCTTTTCGCACCCGTTCGTGTCGATGCCGATGGGAGATTCGAGTGGAAACCGGATCTCGTGTCCGATGGCGACTATGTCGATCTGCGTGCCGAGATGGACATGATCGTCGGCTTCTCGAATTGCCCGCATCCGCTCGATCCAAACCCGGTCTATGCCCCCAATCCCGTCAGCATCTTCAGGATCGCGGCTATCGAGCCAGCGGCGGATGATCTGTGCCGGACCGCGACTGCAGAAGCCATCCGGGGCTTTGAAAACAACGTTTTTGCGGCCCTGTGAGTGGAGAGGCGACCATGACGAGTTTTATCCAGACCTCTCCCGCCCGCACGCTCTCCAACACCGCGCAGGATCACTATATGGCTGCCGAAGCGCCCTTCTCGACCTTCATTAAGAAGGGTCAGGTGGTGCGCATCGAGGACACCTATGGCCAGCAGGCCGTCGATACGCTCTTCTACAACGCCCATGATTTCTCCGAGCGCTATTCCAGCCAGGACACCATGCGCGAGCAGGGTGCGGCCTACATCTCCACCGGCACCAAGGTGATCTCCAACGAAGGCCGGGTGATGCTGACGGTCACCGCCGACAGCTGCGGCCGGCACGATACCTCTGCCGGCGCCTGCTCCTGCGAGAGCAACACGGTCCGCTTCGGCCATTATACGAAGTACCTGCATGCCTGCCGCGACAACTTCGTCATCGAACTTTCCAAGCATGGCATGAGCAAGCGCGACGTGGTGCCGAACATCAACTTCTTCATGAACGTGCCGATCGAACCGTCAGGTGAAATGACCATCGTTGACGGCATTTCCGCCCCCGGCGACTATGTCGAGCTGAAGGCGGAGATGGATGTGCTGCTCGTCATCTCTAATTGCCCGCAGATCAACAACCCCTGCAACGGCTTCGATCCCACGCCGATCCGGGTGCTCGTCTGGGACGACGAGGCGGCCTGATGTTCAAGAAGGTTCTGATTGCCAATCGCGGCGAAATCGCCGTGCGCGTCATCAAGACGCTTCAGAAGATGGGGATCGCAAGCGTTGCGGTCTATTCCGATGCCGACCGCTTTTCGAAGGCTGTGCTGATGGCCGACGAGGCGGTGCGCCTCGGCCCCGCACCCGCCAGCGAAAGCTATCTCAACGTCGATGCCGTAATCGCTGCCTGCCGCCAAACGGGTGCGCAAGCCGTTCATCCGGGCTATGGCTTCCTCTCGGAGAACATTGGCTTCGCCGAGCGGCTGAAGGCGGAAGGCATCACCTTTATCGGTCCCACGCCGGACAACATCTCCGCCTTTGGCCTGAAGCACACGGCCCGCGAACTGGCCAAGGCGAGCGGCGTGCCGCTCTTGCCCGGCTCCGGCCTGCTCGACAGCCGGGAAGAGGCGCTCTCCGCAGCTGAGGAGATCGGCTATCCGGTGATGCTGAAGTCCACAGCCGGTGGTGGCGGTATCGGCATGCAGCTCTGCGACAATGCGGAGGCGCTTGCCGCAGCCTTCGACACCGTCCAGCGCACGGCGAAATCCAGCTTCGGTGACGCCCGCGTCTATCTTGAGCGCTTCGTCTGCAAGGCCCGCCACGTCGAGGTGCAGATCTTCGGCGACGGCAAGGGCAGGGTGATCGCGCTCGGTGAGCGTGACTGCTCGCTCCAGCGCCGGAACCAGAAGGTGATCGAAGAAACTCCGGCCCCGGGTCTGTCCGATGCCGTGCGCCAGCGCCTGCACGCCGCCGCCGTGTCGCTCGGCCAGCAGGTCGCTTACGCCTCCGCCGGCACCGTTGAATTCATCTATGATCCCGCCCGCGAGGAGTTCTATTTCCTTGAGGTGAACACGCGTCTGCAGGTCGAGCATCCGGTCACGGAAGCCGTCTTCGGTGTGGATCTGGTCGAATGGATGATCCGCCAGGCCGCCGGCGAAGATGTGCTGACGGGCAAGGAAAACCTCGTGCCGACAGGTGCCGCGATCGAAGCGCGCGTCTATGCCGAAATGCCCCATGCCGGCTTCCGCCCGAGTGCCGGCCTGCTGACGGAAGTGGTCTTCCCCGATGGCATCCGCGTTGACGGCTGGGTGGAGACGGGAACCGAGGTCACGCCTTTCTACGATCCGATGCTGGCCAAGGTGATTGTCTCGGGTGCGGATCGTAGGGCAGCCATTGCGGCGCTCTCCTCCGCGCTGGAAAAAACCTCGCTTGCGGGCATCGAGACCAACCTCGAATATCTGAAGGCCATCGCCGCCTCCGACCTGTTCCGCAGCGGTGATGTTGCGACCACGGCCTTGAAGGATTTCGCCTTCGTGCCCGATGTCATTGAGGTGATCGCCCCTGGTGCCCAGTCGAGCCTGCAGGAGCTGCCGGGCCGTCTGGGTCTCTGGCATGTGGGCGTCCCGCCATCGGGGCCTATGGACGAACGCTCCTTCCGCCACGCCAACCGGCTGGTCGGGAACCACGATCATACGGCGGCCCTTGAACTCACCGTATCCGGGCCGGTGCTGAAATTCTTCTCCGATACCGTGATCGCGCTTGCCGGCGCGGTGATGCCGATGAAGCTCGACGGCGTCGAGCTGCCCCACAATCAGGCGATCCAGGTCAAGGCCGGTCAGACGCTGGCCATCGGCAGCATCACCGGTGCCGGTCAGCGCGCCTATCTGGCGGTCTCCGGTGGCTTCGATGCCCCCCTGGTCATGGGCTCCCGCGCCACCTTCGGCCTCGGCCAGTTCGGCGGCAATGCCACCGGCACCTTGCGGGCCGGGCATGTGCTGCGCCTGGCCCGCCGCAGCCAGACCGATGTCCTGCCGGCAACCGAGCCGGCGGAACTGACCCGCGAATGGTCTGTCGGCGTGCTCTACGGCCCACACGGTGCGCCCGACTTCTTCCTGGAGGAGGATATCGAGACACTGTTCTCGACGCTTTACGAGGTGCATTTCAACTCGGCGCGCACGGGTGTCCGCCTGATCGGCCCGGCACCGAAGTGGGCCCGCACCGATGGCGGCGAGGCGGGGCTTCACCCCTCCAATCTGCATGACAATGCCTATGCGATCGGCGCCATCGATTTCACCGGCGACATGCCGATCATTCTAGGCCCCGATGGCCCGAGCCTCGGCGGCTTCGTCTGCCCGGCCGTCATCGCCCGCGACGAGCAGTGGAAGATGGGCCAGTTCAAGCCGGGGGATAGGATCCGGTTTCATGCCGTGGCGCGAGCAAGCGATCCGCTGGCGGGGCCGACCGTCAAACGCATATCGGAAGCAGCCGGGTCGGCAGTCATCGGAGCTGCGGAGGCGGGCCCCATCCCCGTCGTCTATCGCCGCCAGGGCGATGACAACCTGCTGGTCGAATACGGCCCGATGCAGCTCGATATCGGCATCCGCATGCGCGTCCATCTGCTGATGCAGGCGGTGAAGGAGGCAAGACTTCCGGGCCTGATAGATCTGACACCCGGCATCCGTTCGCTGCAGATCCATTATGACAGCACCACGCTGTCGCGAGCGAAACTCCTTTCCGCTCTCGCCGAGATCGAAAAGAGCCTGCCCCCTGTCTCCACCGTCAAGGTGCCGAGCCGGACCGTCTGGCTGCCGCTCTCCTGGAACGATCCGGATGCGGAACTGGCCATGCGCAAGTATCAGGAGCTCGTGCGTCCCAATGCGCCCTGGTGCCCCTCCAACATCGAGTTCATCCGCCGCATCAACGGGCTCCCTGACGAGCAGGCAGTGAAGGACACGATCTTCAACGCCTCCTATCTCGTGATGGGCCTCGGCGATGTCTATCTCGGCGCGCCGGTCGCAACCCCCATCGATCCGCGCCACCGGCTGGTGACGACGAAATACAATCCGGCCCGCACCTGGACGCCGGAAAACGCCGTCGGCATCGGCGGTGCCTATATGTGCATCTATGGCATGGAAGGGCCGGGGGGCTATCAGCTCTTCGGCCGCACGATCCAGGTCTGGAACACCTGGCGCCAGACGGATGTCTTCGCCAGGGGCAAGCCCTGGCTTCTCGATTTCTTTGACCAGATCCGCTTCTTCCCCGTGAGCCACGAAGAACTGACGGAAGCCCGCGCCGCCTTCCCGCATGGCGGCTATCCCATCCGCATCGAGGAGGGCACCTTCTCCTATGCCGACTACGAGGCGGAGATGGCCCGCAATGCAGAGAGCATCGGCGCCTTTAAACAGGGACAGCAGGCGGCCTTCGAGGCTGAACGGAAGCGCTGGAAGGACGAGGGGCTCGATAGTTTCCAAGTCGATGACGGCGCGGGCGTTAGCCTCGGCGGCGATATCCCCGAAGGATGCTTCGGGGTGGAAAGTGCGGTGCCCGGCAATGTCTGGAAATTGCTGGTCGAAGAAGGCCAGTCCGTGCAGGCTGGCGACACACTTGCCATCATCGAGTCAATGAAAATGGAAATCACCGTCACCGCCCATGCCCCCGGCACAGTCCGGGATCTGCGTGCGGGGCCGGGTCGCAACGTCAAGGCCGGCGATGTCCTGGTCATCTTGGAGGATCTGTAATGCTGCCGACTATTCTTGATCTCGCTTCCCTCAGGGCCGCCTATGCCAGCGGGCTGACGCCGCTCAACCTCGTCGAGGAGGTGATCGCCCGTCGCAAGGCCTCCGACGATCCGGCGGTTTTCATTACGGAGACGCCGGAGGATGATTTGCGGGCAGCCGCAAATGCCCTGATGGAGCGCGCGCCGGAGCCGAACAGTCTGCCGCTCTGGGGCGTGCCCTTCGCCGTGAAGGATAACATCGATGTAGCGGGCTTGCCGACCACTGCAGCCTGCCCGGCCTTCGCCTACCAGCCGGAGAAGGACGCAACAGTCGTTGCTAGACTGAAGGCTGCGGGTGCCCTCGTCATCGGCAAGACCAATCTCGACCAGTTCGCGACGGGCCTGAACGGCACACGGTCTCCTTATGGTGCCCCGCGCTCCGTCTTCGACAAGGCCTATGTCTCCGGCGGCTCCTCCTCCGGTTCGGCGGTCACGGTCGCGGCGGGTCTCGCAAGCTTTGCGCTGGGTACGGACACAGCCGGTTCGGGCCGCGTGCCCGCCGCCTTCAACAACCTCGTCGGCATCAAGCCGACGCCCGGCCTGGTGCCGAATGTCGGCGTCGTGCCGGCCTGCCGCAGTGTCGATGTCGTCACGGTCTTCGCGGCGACCGTCGGCGACGGCGTCGCGATCCGCAAGGTGATGGATGGCTATGATGCCGGTGATCCCTATTCCCGCGAGGCCTCACAAGTGGCCCTGCCGGGTTCAGGCCTGCGCATCGGTGTGCTCGAGGGGGCCGAGCGCGAATTCTTCGGAAACAAGGCCATTGAAGCACTCTACGATCAGGCAATCGAGAGGGCAAAATCGCTCGGCGCAACCATCGTACCCTTCGATTACGCGCCGTTCCGCCAGGCCGCCGAACTGCTCTACAACGGGCCCTGGGTGGCCGAGCGTCTTGCTGCGGTGAAGGAGTTCATCGGCACCAATGCCGATGATTTCGATCCGACCGTGCGCACCATCATCGAGGGCGCCAGGGGTTACGATGCGGTCGCGGCTTTCGAGGGCCAGTACAAGCTCGGCCATCTGCGCCAGAAGGCGCTTGCCGAATGGGAAAAACTCGATGTGCTGATGCTCCCGACCTCGCCGACCAACTATACGGTCGAGGCGATGCTCGCAGACCCGATCGTCAAGAACAGCCATTTCGGTCGCTACACCAACTTCGCCAATCTCTTCGGCTATGCGGCGATTGCCGTGCCCGGCGGTTTCGGCTCGGATGGTCTGCCCAGCGGCGTGACGTTCTTCGGCCCCTCCTTCTCCGACGATGCCCTGGCGCCCTTTGCCGATGCCATGCACCGCGCTGCTCAGTCCGGCATGGGCAAGGATAAGTCGACAGCCCTGCCGGAAGCCTCCAAGGTTGCCGAACCTGATGATGGCCTTGTGACCATCATGGTCGTCGGCGCGCATCTGACCGGCATGCCGCTCAACCACGAACTGACAGGCCCCGGCGGCAAGCTGGTGAAGACCTGCCGCACCGCCGGAGACTATCGCCTCTTCGTCCTGCCGAATACCACGCCGCCCAAGCCGGGCCTGATCCGCGAGCCGGGCTTCGCCGGCAAGGGACTGGAGGTGGAGGTCTGGAAGGTCACGCCTGCTGCCTTCGGCCGCTTCGTCCAGAACATCCCCGCACCGCTCGGCATCGGCAAGGTCACGCTCGACGACGGGTCCCAAGTGTCCGGCTTCCTCTGCGAACCCTATGCCATCAACGGCGCGCAGGAAGTCACCGATCTCGGCGGCTGGCGCGCCTATATCGCGTCGAGGAAGTGATCGGCAGCCGTCCTGCGGCCGACGTATATCCCGTTGACATATCCCGCATCCATGCCAGGATGTGGGGTATGTGCGCAGTATGTGGCGAGGATGTCGGGATATGGAAAAGGGTGCAGTGTTTCAGAGCAATCGCAGCCAGGCCATCCGGCTGCCGAAGGCGGTCGCCTTGCCGGATGATGTGAAGCGCGTCGACATCGTCGCCGTGGGACGCACCCGGATCATCGCACCCGCGGGAGAAATCTGGGACAGCTGGTTCGAAGGCGAGGCGACGACCGATGACTTCATGGTCGACCGCGATCAGTCGAAAGAGCAGGAGCGGGAAGCGCTCTGATGCTCAAATACATGCTTGATACCAACATCTGCATCTTCACGGTGAAGAACCGTCCCGCCCATATGCGCGAGGTCTTCAACCGGCATCATGGGCAGATGTGCATCAGCGCCGTGAGCCTGATGGAACTGATCTACGGAGCGGAGAAATCCGCGTCACCGGAACGGAACCTGGCTGTTGTAGAGGGTTTCGCAGCGCGCCTCGATGTTCTCCCATACGATGAAATTGCTGCCAGTCACACAGGCCAACTGCGAGCAGAACTGGCGAAGTCCGGCACACCGATTGGCCCTTATGACCAGATGATCGCGGGCCATGCCCGCTCGCGTGGGCTGATGGTCGTGACCAACAATCGCCGTGAATTCGACCGTGTCCCGGGGCTTCGCGTCGAAGACTGGGCAGCAGGCGCGCCGTAACCTTTCGGCCAGATATCCCTCAGGGAACCTGCGCCCCGCGCGTCGCGGTATAGATCGCATAAAGCGAGGTCGAGGCCGTGATGAACAGGCGGTTCTTGCGTGGTCCGCCGAAGGTCAGGTTGGCGACCGCCTGGGGCACCAGGATCTTGCCGAGCAGGGTGCCGTCGGGATGGAAGCAATGCACGCCGTCGGCAGCACTCGACCAGAGGTTCCCGTCGACATCCGTTCGCATGCCGTCGGGAATGCCCTTGTCGATATGGGCAAAGACCCTTCCATTCGTCAGCCGCTTGCCTTCGGTGACGTCGAACACCCGGATATGCCGCGGCGCATCCGGTTTGTGGCTGGCGCCGGAATCGGCAACATAGAGCAGGCGCTCGTCCGGCGAGAAGCAGAGCCCGTTCGGCTGCAGGAAATCTTCGACCATGACCGAAAGCTCGCCGGTCGAAGGATCAAGGCGGTAGACATTGCGGCTCGCCTGTTCCTCGTCGGCCTTATAGCCTTCGTAGTCGGAGAGTATGCCGTAGGACGGGTCGCTGAACCAGACGCTGCCGTCTGATTTCACCACCACGTCGTTGGGAGAATTCAGCCGCTTGCCGTTGTAGCAATCGGCAAGCGTAGTGATCGTGCCGTCGATCTCTGTGCGTATGACGCGGCGCCCGCCGTGTTCACAGGAAACGAGCCGACCTTCCCGATCGCGCGTATTGCCGTTGATGAATTGCGATGGCGCGCGATAGACCGAGGTGCCGGCACCCTCGATCCAACGCAGCACGCGCTCGTTCGGAATGTCACTGAACAGCAGATAGCCGCCATCATTGAACCAGACAGGCCCCTCGGCCCATCGGCAGCCGGTGTAAAGCTCATCCAGGCCGGCGCTGGAAACGAGCAGGTCGCGGAAGCGGGGGTCGCGGATCTCGTAATGCGGGTTTTCCATGGGACGATCCTGGCAGTGCTTCAGGTTTTGCCGGCGCTGCGCGTGGTCGGCAGCATGATGACGGCGATGATGATGAGACCGGTGAGAATGAGGCGAATGCCTGCGCCAAAGCCGTAGGTGTTCAGCATCGAAACGACAAGGAACATGAAGAGCGAAGCGCCCCATATCCCCGGAACATTCGAGTTTCCGCCGGCAACAGCGGTGCCGCCGATGACGACGACGGCAATCGACATCAGGAGATATTCCGTACCCATGTTGAGCGCCGCACCTCCGGAGAAGCTGGCGAGCAGATAGCCGCAGAACGAGGCGAGCACGGCGCAAAGCAGGTAGGTGACAAGCCGCGTGCCGTCGATCGGAATGCCGGCCATGCGGGCGGCCCGGATGCTCTGGCCGATCGCGGCAATCGAGCGTCCATAGACCGTGCGGTTGATGACGTACCAGACGATGACGGAGAGCACCAAGGCAACAAGCGCGACATTCGGGATCCCCGCCGTCGAGGAGGTGGTGAAGTCCGCAAGCCAGCTTGGTGGCTTGATGCGCAAGCCCCGGTTCGTCCAGATCGCTGTCGACTGCACGATGAAGCTCATCGACAGCGTTGCGATGATCGGCGGAATGCGGAGCAGCTTGATCAGCGCATAATTGCCGATCCCGATAGCAATCCCGATGCCGATCGCAACCAACAGCCCCGTCAGGATCATGCTGTTTTCGACATTCATCACCTTCAGCGAAACAGTGGCTGCAAGTGTCATATTGGCGGGCACCGAGAGGTCGATATTTCCAGGGCCGAGCGTGATCACCAGCATCTGCCCGAGGCCGACCAACACCGAGAATGCGCCGAAGGTCAGCGCGGCCTGCGCAAGCCCGACGGTGCTCGCCCCGCCGGTGAAGATGATGGTGACGAGGAAGACGCTGGCTGCTGCGATAAAGGACCAGATCCAGGTCTTGGAGAAGAGCGAGGTGAGGGTTTTACTCATGCCTTGCCCCTCCGGCCTTCGGCGCGATTGAGGACGAGGCGGAGCGTCAACACGACGATCAGGATCGCGCCCTGCGCGCCGATCTGCCAGTCCGGCGAAATCCGCAGGAAAGACAGGAAGGAGCCGGCCAGCGTTAGTGTCAGTGCACCAATGACCGCACCGATCGGCGAGACGCGTCCACCGACAAACTCACCACCGCCGAGAATGACGCCGGCGATCGAGAGCAGCGTGTAGCGCAGCGCGATGTTGGCGTCCGCTGATGTGGTCAGCCCCACCAGCGCCATGCCGGCAAGCACCGCGAAGAAACCGGCGAGGCCATAGACCGCAGCCCGGGCCCCGATGATCGACCAGCCGGCGCGCGCGACGGAGCGCGTGTTGCCGCCGACGCCGCGCAAGACGACGCCAAACGAGGAGCGCATGATCAGGTAATGGCTGACGACGGCAATCAGGATGCTGGCGACGATCGCCATCGGGACGAGCGGCGGCTTCACCGTCATGATCGCGCGGATCCAGCCGGGCGCCTCGCCGCCGGGGGCCGGCAGGATCAGGACCGCAAGCCCACCCCAGACGAAGCTCATGCCGAGTGTCACGACGATCGACGGCAGGTCTCGCAGATAGATCATCACGCCGATCAGGGCATAAACGCCAATGGCGGCCATCAGGATGAGCACACCCAGCAGAGGCGAAGATTGCAGGAAGGTGGCCGTCACACAGGCAACGAAGCTGACGAAGGTACCCATCGAAAGATCGAGGTCATTGACCGTCATGATCAGCATCTGGGCAATCGTCGCAAGTGCGATCGGCACTGCGAGATTGAACAGCAGGTTGAGCCCGGTATAGCTCATGGCCCGCGGCTGCAGGTAGAAGACGGCCGCGAGCAGCCCGAGCAGCGACAGAGCCGGGATCAGCAGGCGCAGACCGTCGGAGGAGAAGAACCTGGTCATGCGGCCTCCTGGAAAGAGGCAGAAAGAATGTTTTCTTCCGTCACTGCGTCGCCTTTGAGTTCGGCAACAATAATGCCGTTGTTGAAGACATAGACGCGATCGCAGAGACACACTTCATCCATTTCGGTCGAGTACCAGACAAAGGTTCGTCCGGCATCAGCTTCCTGACGGAGAATACTATAGACCTCTTGTTTGGTGCCGAAGTCGACGCCGCGCATCGGGTCGTCCATCAAGACCACGGGTGCGCGGCTGGCGAGCGCGCGGGCGAAGAGAACCTTCTGCTGATTTCCGCCCGAGAGCGACAGGATCGGATTGTCCATGTCGGGGGTGCGAATGCCGATCCGCTCCTTCCAGGTCTGCCCCAGCGTTTCTTCTCGATCGAAATCCAGGGTCTGAAGCCGCGACAGATCCGGCAGAATGCCGATGCTGAGGTTTCGCAAGATGCTCCACAGCGTGAAGGTACCGTTGACGGCACGGTCGCCGGCGACGAAGGCGACTTCGGGGGCATCGGCCCGCAGCCAATTCCCGGTTCGGGATTCGAAGAGGCCGACCAGCATATCCGTCTGGCCGTGCCCGCCGAGCCCGGCAAAACCGACGATCTCTCCCTTCATCGCTTGGAAGGGGAGGCCACGTCCGCGCACCGGCGGTGCTGCAAGTACCGTCTGCGTGATCACCCGGTCCGACGACTGGCGGGCCTCGCGCGTTTTCACCACGCTGCCCATAGCCTCGATCAGGCCGTGTTCCGAGAATTCTTCGGCCGGTCTCTGGCTGACCACCCTACCGTCCTTCATGACGACGATGCGGCTGGAGACAGATAGGATCTCGCCGAGAATATGAGAGATGAAGAGGATTGAGCCACCATCGCGGACAAAGCGCTCCACATAGGCGAGCAGCTGTTCGGCAAGCCGCGCATCCAGCGATGACGTCGGTTCGTCCAGGATGACGAGCCGGACAGGGCTGCCAATCTCACAAAAGGTAATCGCGATCTCTACCATCTGGCGTTCCGCGATGGTGAGGTTGCCGACGGCCTCGTGGCAGTCGATCGAATGGCCGGGGAAGATTTCCTGCAATTTGCTCTCGATCAGGGCAGCACCACGCTTGCGCCAGCCCCAGCCCTTCAGGCTGCGATGCATGACGCGCGTATTCTCAACGATCGTCAGGTTGGGGCAGAGCGACAGCTCCTGGAAGACACAGCGAATGCCGGCATCGCGTGCGGCATTGATGCTGTGGCCCCCGCTGCCGTAGCCGTATCGGATGGCACCGTCATGCGGTGTCAGTCCGCCATTGATGACGTTGACGATGGTGGATTTGCCAGCGCCGTTGTGGCCCACCAAGCCAACGCATTCGCCAGCGCCAATCTCGAGCGTGACGCCGTCCAGTGCCTTGACTGCGCCGAAACTTACTCTCGCATCGGTTACACTGACGACGGGCCGTCCATCGCCCATCTCGAGCATGGCATTCATGCTGAACAACTCTCTGATTCACGGACCAAGGGTCTCCCACACCGCCCGACCCGAAGGCCGGACGGTCCGGGGAGGTATCCGGTCGATCACATGGCGGAAGCGATCACCTTTTGGGCGTCTTCGAGCGAATACTCGACATTGGCGACGCCGCCGGCCTGTGTATTGGCCAGATTGGCTTCCAGGTTGTCCTGGTCGATGCGCAGGAAGGGAACGACGAGGTCCTTCTTCACTTCCTTGCCGTCGAGGATCTGCTGCGCGACCCAGAAGGCGAGCGTGGACACGCCGGGCGCGATCGAGACCGACATGGTCTCGTAGCCATTGGCATCCTTCTGTTCCTTCCACCACTTCAGCTCGTCTTCGCGGTTGCCCATGACGATGACGGGCATCGGACGGTTGGCGGCAGCAATCGCTTGGGCCGCTCCGTAACCGTCGCCGCCCTGGGTCACGACACCGACGATTTCCGGCAGGCTCGGCAGGATGCCGGCCACGGCCTTCTGGGCCACGTCCTGCGCCCAGTCGCCATGCACGGAGCCGACGATCTTGAACTGCGGGAACTGCTCGACACCGGCATGTATGCCGGCCGAGATTTCGTCGTCGACGAAGACACCGGCTAGGCCACGGATTTCGAGCAGATTACCGCCGTCAGGCAGACGCTTGGAGAGGTATTCAACCTGGCTGCGACCCATTTCCTTGAAGTCGACGGCAATGCGCCATGCGCAGGGTTCGGTCACGATGCCGTCGAAGGATACGACGGTGATGCCGGCATCACAGGCTTCCTTCACGGCGCCGTTCAGCGCCGTCGGCGACGCGGCGTTGATGACGATCGCATCGTAACCCTGCAGGATCATGTTCTGGATCTGCGCAGCCTGTTCGGTGGCCTGGTTTTCGGCGGTGGTGAAGGCGTCCGCGGCTGCCACCTGTCCGGCCTTCACGGCCTCGCCGGTCACCTTTTCCCAGCTGGTGAGCATGGCCTGACGCCAGGAATTGCCGGCATAGTTGTTCGAAAGGGCGATCTTCTTGCCCGAGGTATCTGCCAGTGCGGGCATGGACGTGGCGAGAAGGCACAGTGCCGCGCTCGCCAGAAGGTACTTGCTGGTCTTCATGATCTCACTCCCTGTTGTCCGGCACTCTTGGCGCCGGTTCCTCCAAACAGCCGGGCGTCTCCCGGTCTGAATTCCCCGCCGAGTTCCTCTTCTCGGCAGGATCAGGATGGATCGAATGCGGAGGGCTGTACAGGTTGGGGACAGCAGGACGTTTGCGGGAATTACGCAAAGTCCTGCGGGATCCCGCAGGACGCGGTGTACACGGAGATGTGTTATGAAGGAGATGCGGCCAGGGGAGTGGTCGCGCGGAGGACATCATGCTCAAGATCGCGCCCTCGGCGTTGCTCGATCACTATCTCGGCATATCGAGGCTCTTGGCAGGGCAGCTCGATTTCCGATCGGCGATCAAGGCCGTTGGCGTGGAAGTATCGCATATCGTCCCGCATGACCACCTCGATGTTTGCATCACCATGGTCAACGGCCTCTACCATACGGCCTACGAAACCGGCCTCGACACCTTCTGGGGGCAGACGACACCGGCCCCGGTGGCGAGCAGCCCGATCCGCACGCTGCTCTGGGGCGAAATCGACTTCCTGCTGACGGATGATGCACAGCAGGAGAGCCGCTATCATGTCGATACGCCCTTCACCCGTCCGATCTTCGAGCACAATTTGCGCAGCCGTATCCACGTGCCGCTGAAAGTGGGTGGTGAGGTCATCGGCGCGCTGAGCTGCTCGTCGCATGCTGTGGGCTTCTACACCGAACAGGACGTGGCCAACGCCCAGTCGATCGCCGACCTGCTGGCGCCCTACTTCTTTGCACTTAGAGCTGCTGAACAGGCCAAACAATCGGCGATCATTGAGGCGGAAGCGCGGGCCCGCGAGGAGGGGCTGCGGGCCGGTGCCTTGAGCCTGACCGAGGCACTGGAACGCGAGCGGCAGCGCATCGGCATGGACCTGCATGACCAGACGCTGGCCGATCTCACCCGCCTGTCGCGGCGCATTGACCGGCTGATGCAGGAAGGGGAAGTCAAGGGTGAGGCGCTCGAGCCGGTGGCCCGCAGCCTGCAGCATTGCATGCAGGATCTCCGGGAAATCATCGAGGAAGCAAAACCCTCCGTTTTACAGCTATTCGGCTTCGCGCACGCAATCGAAAACCATCTCGATCGCGCTGTTCGCGATCAGGGCTCCCAGCTGGCATGGAGCCTCAGCGACGAGACGGACGGCCTGATCGACACCATCGACCAGTCGGTGAGGATCGCGCTTTTCCGGATCACACAGGAGGCGATCAACAATGCCGTGCGCCACGCCCAGGCAAATGCTCTGGAGCTGAAACTGAAGACGACGGCCCAAACCTTGATTATCGAAGTCGCCGACGACGGGCAGGGGTTACCCCATTCCGAGAGAGGCGTCCGAGGAGGAATAGACAACATGGTGACTCGGGCAAGGTTGATCTCCGCCAAGTTGACACTTGGTGCGGCACGCGACGGTCGGGGCACGGTGATGCGGGTCCAGATGCCGCTCAATCTCGCAAGAGCAGGATTGCTGGAGGACAAGAAGTGAAGGTTCTCATCGTTGAAGACGATCCTCTGCATCGGTCCTATCTTCTGGAGGCCGTCTGCGCCGCCCTTCCCGAATGCGACAAGGTCATCGAGGCCGGCAACGGGGCGGAAGGCGAGCGCTTGGCACGCGACCACAAGTCTGCCCACATCGTCATGGACCTGCAGATGAACGCCCGCAACGGCATCGAGGCGGCGAGGACGATCTGGAAGGAACGGCCCGACACGCGCATTCTTTTCTGGTCGAACTATTCCGACGAAGCCTATGTGCGTGGCGTCTCCCGCATCGTGCCGGATGGGGCAGCTTACGGCTACGTGCTGAAGTCCGCCTCCGACGAGCGTTTGAAACTCGCGCTGCGCAGCATCTTCGTTGAGGCGCAGTGCGTCATCGATCGCGAGGTGCGGGGCATGCAGCAGAAGAGCCTCGGTCAGGTCCGCGGCTTCAGCGACAGCGAATACGAGATCCTTGTCGATATTGCGCTCGGCCTGACCGACCGGACAATCGCCCGTCGCCGAGGTCTATCAATCCGCAGCGTGCAGAACCGGCTGCAGCAACTCTACGAGAAGCTCGGCGTCTACCAGATGTCCGTTGAAGACAGCGACGAGGGCCGCTTCAATCTGCGCGCCCGGGCGGTCACTGTTGCGCTCCTGCGCAAGCTCCTCAACTACAGCGCCCTAGAACGCGCAGAGGCTGAGCTGGCGGAATGGCTCCGAACGCACTGAAGGGCCTGCCCTCGCTCAGGGCTGAACCGCCAGGAACATGATCCGGATCACCGCGATGATTGCCAGCAGGCAACAGCCCCAGCTGAAAGCCCAGTTGAGGAAGAGAAGCGCATATTTCAGCACGGTCGTGTGCACATAATCCTCGATGATCACTCGCATGCCGAGCGCCATATGCGTGGCGTTGATGAGGAGGAAGGCGACCAGTGCCGGGCCGATCCAAAGTGAACCTATGGCCTGGAGCACCACGGGATAAGGCTGGCCGAAAACCGGCATCAGCACGACCATCAGATAGGGCGTCAGAAAGAAGAGGGCGAGACCGCTGAGCCGTTCCTTCACGAAGGTGGCCGTTCCGGATTTCGCGCTCCCGAGCCCGCGAACGAGACCGAGTGGTGTAGTCATGATCTGTGTCCCCTGCCGGAGGCTGCAAGAAAATGTGCAGCCCCGATGCGCGCCCGAACCGACACGCAGCCGAACGGTTCCATGCCGCGCGGCAAAAAAATCGCGTTGACCTGCAGCTTTGAAATTGGGAGACGGAGAGTATGGACGACCCGTCGAACAATGCCGATAGCCCGCCCACGCCGCGCATGCTGACCTGGGCCAAGAACTCCGCTGCCTACCGGCTTGCCAAGCGCATGATGACGGAACGCGAACTGGCCGATGCCATCAGGCGCAAGGCGCGCAGCAAGTTCGAGGACATCAGCGAGGCGCAGCTGAATGCTCTGGCTGAAACGGCCCTTGCCTTCGGCCGCGGCATGAAGGCGCTGGACGACCAGGACTATGCCGAGATCCGCGCGAATTCGGCGGCCCGCAATGGTCGCTCAAAGCGCGCCATCGCCCGCAAACTTGCGGAAAAGGGCGTCGATCGCAGCATTGTGGAGACGGTTCTGCAGGATGCGGATGATCTGCGCTCTGCCGTCGTCTATGCTCGCAAGAAGGCTTTCGGGCCCTTCCGCCGCCCGGACGTGGAGGCTGACGACGCACGCTGGAGCAAGGAGATCGCTTCCTTTGCCCGGCAGGGCTTCGGCTTCGATCTGGCAAAGCGTGTGCTCGACCTGGAGCTTGATGAAGCGGAGGAGATCCTGCTCCGCCCGGCTTGACGATCAGCGACCTCCTCGACCCAATTGACGTCTTGCGGTTCGCCGGTCCAGAATTCTCCCAGGCAAGGGGAGGGCAGAATGGGCAGGTTTTGGATCGTCGTCTTTGCGATTGTCACCTCATGGGCAATCAGTGCGACAGGTGCGCTCGGCAGTAACTTTTTCATCGGCAGTTGGACTTACGGCGGCTGTACGCTGCACCTGAAGGGCCCAAATGCTCTGGGAGATTATGCGGCAGAGACCAACTTCTGCTCCGGTGAATGGGCCTTCGTCTCTGAATGGCGCCCGAAGGGCAATGGGGTCGAACTCCTGACCATTCTCGACAAGTCGGTGGCGGTCATGACTCTCTCGCAGGGCAACCTCGTCGTAAAGCTTGCCGACGGCAAACGGATCGCCTTCAAGCGGACCACTCCCGTACCGCGGGGGGCTGAAGCTCCGATGGTGAGCGGCGGTGTTGCGGTGGAGAAGCCTCATGCCTTTGTCGCGGGTATCAGGTGTGTCAGGCGAGGCATAGGGGATAGCTGCGCCGCTTCCCAGGACCTGGGACTGCCAAAGGCCTTGCCACGCAATTCGACCGCCTACACAAAGTCTGCCAATGTGACGGTGTTCAGCGACCTGAACTTTCGCGCAAAGATCGGCTTTAATCAGCCCATCCACTTCGTCATTCCTGCCGGAACCTGCGTGCCCATCTGGGCTTGTTTCGACACGGACGACACCGGTCCCTGGTGCGTCACACGGCTGAATGGCAAGCAGGGTTACATCGCCAAGTTCACCGAGCGCCAGAACGGCGACACCCAGGTGAACTACGGAAATGGGTGTTCTGGCTAACGCTCACCAGCAACAGTGTCGGCCCAGCAGTCAGCCCTTGGCACGCACCAGCATGCCGAACAGGTCGCGTGGGTCGTCTGGATCCGCGATCAGATCTACCGGCTGGAAGAAGGCGGTATCGCGCACACGTTCGCGTACATATCGAAGCGCCGAGAAGTCCTCGATCGCAAAGCCGACGCTGTCGAACAGGGTGATCTGCTTGTCGCTCCGGCGGCCATCGACCTGGCCGCTCACGACCTGCCAGAGTTCAGTCACGGGATAGTCGGGATCCATCTGCTGGATCTCGCCTTCAATCCGGGTCTGCGGCGGATATTCGACAAAGGTGTCGGCGCGAGAAAGGATGTCGCGGTGCAACTCGGTCTTGCCCGGGCAGTCGCCACCGATCGCGTTGATGTGCACGCCGGCGCCAACCATATTGTCGGTCAGGATGGTTGCGTACTGCTTGTCGGCGGTACAGGTGGTAACGATCTGCGCACCCTCGATTGCTGCCTCTGGCGTCGTGCAGGCGGTGACATCGAGACCGGAGCCTTCGAGGTTGCGACGGGTCTTCTCCGTTGCCTTCGGATCGATGTCGAAGAGCCTCAGAGAGGTGATGCCAACGACCGCCTTCATGGCCAGCGCCTGGAACTCCGCCTGTGCCCCATTGCCGATCATTGCCATGGTGGTGGCACCCTTCGGTGCGAGATGTCGGGCAGCCATGGCCGATGTTGCCGCCGTTCGGAGTGCTGTCAGCAGCGTCATCTCGGTGAGAAGCACCGGATAGCCCGTTGATACCTCCGCAAGCAGTCCGAAGGCCGTGACCGTCTGCAGGCCCTGAGACATGTTCTTCGGGTGACCGTTCACATATTTGAACGAGTAGATCTCCCCGTCCGATGTTGGCATCAGTTCGATCACACCCTCGCGCGAATGCGACGCGACGCGTGGCGTCTTGTCGAACAGTTCCCAGCGTTTGAAATCGGCCTCGATGACGTCGGTCAATTCTGTGAGTACACGCTCAATGCCGATATGATGCACGAGCCGCATCATGTTCTCGACGCTGACAAAGGGGACGAGGGCTTTTTCCGAAGGGGCTGGTGCTGTCATGATCCACCGGTTGAAGACGAAGCTGCAAGCAGTCTAGCTATCTGCAGGTGCGATCGAAACGGCGATAATCTGTCACTGTGCGCAATGTTATGCGCAAAACGTCAGGGTCCATTGCCCATTATGTCAATCGTCAAAACACATGTGGCAGGGACCGAAGTCCCTGCCGGAAGCATCCTTGGGAGGAGAGCGGGCTACTTGAACTGCGCCGGTAGCCAGAGCGACAGTTCCGGAATGAAGGTTACCATCATCAGTACGGCTACGCAGGCGCCGAAAAATGGCCAGATAGTCTCCATTGCTTCGCGGATCGTGATCTTGCCGACGGCGCAGCCGACGAAGAGTACCGTCCCGACAGGCGGCGTGATCAGGCCGATGCCGGCATTCAGGATCATGATGACACCGAAGTGCACGGGGTCGATGCCGAAGGCCTTTACGATTGGCAGGAAGACCGGCGTGGTGATGATGACCAGCGGCGCCATGTCCATGAAGGTGCCAAGCACCAGCAGCGCCACGGTGATCAAAAGCAGCACGACCATCGGATTGTCCGAGATCGACCTGACCAGCTGGATCAGTGTCAGCTGAACCTGGAGGAACGACATCAGCCAGGCGAACGCCGCCGCCATGCCGATGACGAGAAGAACGAGGGATGTCGTCTTCACGGCGCCCAGTATGGCCTCGACAAAGCCGCTCCAGTTGAGCTCGCGATAAACAAGCACGGCGACCAGAAAGGCGTAGATGACCGCAATGCATGAACTTTCGGTCGCGGTAAAGACGCCGGATCGCACGCCGCCGAAGATGATGGCGATCAGCAGCAGCCCGGGCAGGGCCGCGAAGAAAAAGACCACAAGCTTGCCGAAGCCGGGAAATGGTTCCGCCGGATAGCCCTTTCGACGGGCGACGATATAGGCGGTCACCATGAGTGCGATCGTCAGAAGCATGCCCGGAATGATGCCGGCTGTGAACAGATCCGCGACCGAGACGGTGCCGCCTGCGGAGATCGAATAGAGGATCATGTTGTGTGATGGAGGGATCATTAGCGCGATCAAGGCAGAACTGATCGTCACGTTGACGGCATATCCACGGTCGTAACCACGCGCCGCCATTTGCGGTACCATCAGGCCGCCGATAGCGGAAGCATCGGCCACGGCCGAGCCGGAAATGCCGCCAAACAGGGTCGAGGACACGATGTTCACCTGCCCCAGGCCCCCACGCAGATGCCCAACAAAGCCCGACGCGAAACGCACCAGCCGATAGGCGATGCCGCCGCGCACCATCAGGTCTCCGGCAAAGATGAAGAAGGGGATCGCCATCATGGCGAACACGTTCATCCCGGAATTCAGCTGCTGGAAGATCACGATCGGCGGGATGCCCAGATAGAGTACCGTGGCAAATGACGCGATGCCGAGGCAGAAGGCAATCGGCATGCCGAGCAGCATGAGGAAGGCAAATGTCCCGAAAAGGATCGTATAGGCCATCAGAGCACCTCGGCCTGAGCGTTTTCGTCAGTAACGGTCACGACCTGGCCGATGAACGTGTCGATGAAGCGCTCGAGGGCAAAGAGGGAGATCAATGCACCGCCGGCGATGAGCGGAAAGAAATCGACCCCGCCCGGCCATCCGAGAACCGGAAGCCGTGCCGTCCATGTGCCGATGGCCAATTGCGTGCCGTAATACGACATGGCCGCTCCGAAGCCGCAGATCAGGCCGAGGCTGATAAGATCCATTAGGCGCTGGACGCGGGGCGTCATGTTGTAGCGCACAATGTCGAGCCCAAGATGCACGCTTTCGCGCACACCGACTGCCGCACCGAGCAGAATGAACCAGGACATAAGCTGCAGGGAAAGCGGCTCCGACCAGCTTGGCGCGTTGTTGAGCACGTATCGTCCAAAGACCTGCCAACCAATGATCAAGGTCATCAACACCACGCCGAGGCCGGCCAGATAAAGGCAGGCAAGGCTCAGCCAGCTGAGGCCGGGGCGGATAGCCCGCATGAAACGCGACATGGATCCCTCCGAAATCCAGGATAAAAAGAACCGGCCGCATCTGCGATGCGACCGGTCTGTTGTCTCACTTGACAGCGCGGACGCGCTCGACGAGGTCCTTCATCTTGGGATCTGTAATGAACTTGTCGTAGACGGGCTGCATGGCAGCAGAGAATTCGGCCTTGTCGACGGTGATGATGTTGGCGCCCGATGCGCGGATTTTTTCTTCCGAGGCCTTCTCGCGGGCTTGCCACAGTTCACGCATCTTGCCGACGGATTCCTTGGCAGCATCCCGGAGGATCTTCTGGTCTTCCGGCGTCAGCTTGTCCCAGGTGATCTTGGAGATCGCCAGGATTTCCGGCGTCAGGGAGTGTTCTGTCAGCGTGTAATTCTTCGCCACTTCGAAATGACGGGAGGATTCGTAGGACGGCCAGTTGTTCTCGGCTGCGTCCACAACGCCGGTTTCGAGCGACGAGTAGACTTCCCCGAAAGGCATCGGTGTCGGGTTGGCGCCAAAAGCTTCCATCATCGCGATCCAGAGATCCGACTGCTGAACGCGGACCTTCATGCCCTTGAGGTCGGCAAGTCCGTTGATCGGGGTCTTGGTCGAATAGAAGGAGCGCGCGCCGGAATCGTAGAAGGCAAGGCCGATCAGGCCGTGCGGTTCGAAGGCGGCCAGCACTTCGTCGCCAATCTCGCCATCGACAACCTTGTGCATGTGCTCGGTGTCTCGGAATAGGAACGGCAGGCCGAAGACGACGGTTTCGGGAACCAGGTTGTTGAACGGCGCGCTGTTGACGCGGTTCATGTCGATGACACCGAACCGGGTCTGCTCGATCGTATCCTTTTCGGAGCCGAGCGCGGCGTTGTTCATCACCTGAATGGCGATACGACCATTGGTGCGTTCCTTGACGAGGTCGCCCATGAACTTCACCGCATCGACCGTTGGATAGCCATCCGGATGGATATCGGCAGAACGCAGGGTAATCTCCTGGGCGAAGGCAGCACCCGCGCCAAGGGTGAGCCCCATCGCGAGGCTGAGCATTGCGGCAGTCTTCATTGGTCTTCCTCCTCTTTGATTGAACCGTCAAAACCTCCCGCTTCGACGGAATGCAATTCGGCTACCTGCCTCCTGCAGGTGGAATGCCGAAAAGTTCTTGGCTGTTGTCCACGAGAGCGAGATGGCGGGCTGCTTCGTCAGGCAGCCAGCCAAGCACGGTGTCGGTCAGCGCAGCATCGTCGGGATAGTCGGCCTGCGCGCGTGCCATGTTGTGGGGCCAGTTCGTGCCCCAGACGATCCGTTCTGGCGCATGCGCTGCAATGGATCGGGCAACGGCGGCCACGTCGGCGAAGTCCGGTCCGCCCGTCTTGGAGGACTCGTAGGCCCCGGCGAACTTGAACCAGCAGCGCCCACCGTCGATCAGCCGTTTGGTGGCCTTGACCTGAGGACTGTCTGGCGTCACCCCGCAGAAGAACTTGCCGTGGTGATCGAGCACCCAGCGAGACTTCAGTTTCGAGAGCCGCTCCTCATAGTCGAGGATGTCGCTGCCATCGAACTGGATGGCGATCATCCAGTCGCGGCTGGAGGCGATCGCATCGACCTCTTCGAGCTTGGTCAGATTGGCAGCGCCACCGGGCAGATTCATGATCCGAGCACCGCGGACCCGGGCAGCCGATAGGCGATCGAGCTCGGCTTCGCTGGTGCTTCTATCGACGGCGGCGATACCCCAGGCGATGTCTCCGAACCATTCGAGGCAGGCAATCAGATTGGAGTTGTCCAGCTGGTGTGCCATGCCCTGTGTGACAATGACGCGCTCAATGCCAAGCCAATCCATGAACTGACGATATTGCTCCGGCGTCGGCAAATCGCCTGCTGGTAGTCCCGGCCCGCCGGGCAATGCCGGATAGTCGGGCATGTAGGCGTGCATCTGCGTGTCGATCGCACCCTTAGGCAGGACGATGGCGGGCTTGCGGCCGGAAAGGGGGCGGATCAGGCTCATGCCTCGTCCCTCATCTTGAATTCCTCAAGGGCATCGCGGTTGATCTCGATGCCGAGCCCGGGAGCGTTGGGAATGCTGACCACGCCGTTCTCATGCTCGATCGGCGTCTGGATGACGGCTTGGCGGAAGGGGTTGTCGGTACGGTCGAATTCCAGGATCGGCTCGACCGGGTTAACGCGCACCGGATCCGGCACCATCGCTGCGATAAACTGCAGCGCCGCGGCAATATGCACGGCCGTGCCCCAGACATGCGGCACGACGCGTACACCGTGGAGTGCCGCAAGGTCTGCCACGCGTTTGGCTTCGGTAAAGCCGCCGACACCGGCAAGGTCCGGCTGCACGATGTCGACAGCGCGGGTCTCGATGGGTTCTTTCATGCCCCAGCGGCTGTGCCAGGTCTCCCCGCCCGCGACTGGGATCGGCTGTTTGGCACGCACCTCGCGATAGGCCGCGAGATGCTCGGGCACGACGGGCTCCTCGAACCAGTCCAGCCCGTAGTCAGCTGCGCGACGACCGAATTCGACCGCCTCAAGCACGCCATAGCCATGATTCCCATCCGCCATCAGGCGCATCTCGGAACCGGCTGCCTCGCGCGCTGCCCGGATCACACGCAGGTCCTCCTCGATCCCGAACCCGACCTTGATCTTGGAGGCGTGAAAACCCTGGGCGCGGTAGAGCGCGATGTCCTTGGCATTGTCTTCGACACGGTCGACGCCGTCGCGTTTGAAGCTGCCTGTCGCATAGGCCTTCACGCTCTCGCGAAAGCGCCCGCCGAGCAGCATCGAAACCGGGGTGCCGAAATGTTTGCCCTTGATGTCCCAAAGCGCAATGTCAATGCCGGAGAGCGCCGTCAGCGTCAGTCCCCGTTGGCCCTGGTCGCGGAGCGCATTGTAGAGGACCGCCCAGATCTTCTCGGTCTCCAGCGGGTTCATGCCGATCAGCCAGTTGCGATAGGCTGCAACAACCGCCGCATTGGGCCGCGCCGGGCCGAGGCATTCGCCCCAGCCCGTCAGGCCGTTGTCGCAGACGATCTCGACCAGCACGTGGGCGCGTCGGTCAAAGCGCATCGAGGCGCTCTGGAACGGCACGGCGAGCCTGTGCTCGAGAAGATGGGTGCGAACCTCAGCGATCTTCATCTTGGGCGTCCCTTGCTCAGCGCTTCCATGGCTCGATAAGCTTGGCCATCATTTCTTCCTCTTCCGCCGTGAGATCATCCAGCGGAGGGCGCACCTTGCCGGCGGCAAAGCCCTGCAGGCGAACGCCAGCCTTCACGGCCGATACCGCATAGCCCTTGCGGCGGCTGCGGATGGCCATGAATGGATAGAAGAAGTCCTTGAGGATCGTCTCACAGCGCTGGCGCTCGCCGGCGCGCAACGCCTTGTAGAACTCAACAGCCAGCCCCGGCACGAAATTAAATACGGCCGAGGAATAGGTCGTGAAGCCAGCGCCGAGATAGGCTTCGGCAAAGAGTTCCGCTGTTGGCATTCCGCCGAGATAGGTGAGGCGGTCGCCCATCGTCGCCGTGATCTGGCGCACGAGGCCGATATCGCCGGTGCCATCCTTGAAGCCGATCAGGTTCGGGCATTCGTCACACAGGCGCTGCAGTGTCTCAACACCCAGGACGGAATTGTCACGATTGTAGACCATGACGCCGATGCCGACAGATTGGCAGATCCGCTTGACGTGCTGGTACATGCCCTCTTGCGGCGCGTCGATAAGATAGTGAGGCAGAAGCAGGATGCCGTCAGCGCCGACTTTCTCGACGGAACGGGCGATCTCGATGGCGACTTCTGTGCCATAGCCGCAGCCGGAAACGATTGCCGTATTGCCGGCCGCTTCCTTGGCTGCAGCGACCACGTGTGGAACTTCCGAGGGAGACAGCGAGAAGAACTCTCCTGTGCCGCCAGCTGCAAACAGCACGGGCGCATCAAAACCGGACAGCCATTCCACATGCTCTGCATAGCTGTCGGACTGGAAATTCCCTTCGTCATCGAAATGCGTGACAGGGAAGGAGAGCAGGCCGGCGCCGAGCGCGACCTTTATTTCTTGCGGCGTCATGTTCGAATGTCCTCTCTTGGCCTCCTCCGGCCAAGTTGTCATACGTATTACTGACGCCTATGTCAAATGTTATCGTACAGGTTGGCGCTGTTCGCGCAGAAGCGCCCGGTAACGGCCCTGACTTCCGCGCAGATGGCGGCGCATGGCGTCGCGAGCGGCCTCCTCGTCGCCGGCAGAAATGGCTTCGACGATGTCAGCATGTTCGGCGTCGATCAGGCGGAGATAGGCCGATTGATCCTCCTCGCTATCCTCGTCGCGTAGCGCAGCGCGCGGGATGACGTTCTTGCCGATCATGGCGAGGAATTCTCGAAAGCGGGGATTGTTGGTGGCCTCGGCGATGGCCAGATGCAGGGCGAAATCGGCTTCCGTTGTTGATTGCCCTGCCTCCAGACAGGCGCGGACAGCATAATGGCGTTCCAGGATCACTTCCTCCTGCGCAGGTGATCGGCGCAGAGCCGCCAGCCCTGCAGCCTCGACTTCGACGGCTGTTCTAAGCTCCAGAAGCTCGATCATCGATGAGACCCGGGCCGGATCCACCTTCCCGATCAGCAAGGGGGCAGGTGTCGGCTCCGGGGGTGTGAGCACGAAGACCCCGGCGCCCTGCCTAGCCTCCACCAGGCGATCGGCGCGCAGCGAGGCAATCGCTTCCCGCACAACGGTTCGCGACACGCCATGCGCCTCCGACAGTTGCGCTTCACTGGGCAATTTGCTGCCGGGAGGAAACTGGCCTGCGGCGATAGCTTTGCGCAGATTGTCCCCGAGCTTCTGTACCAGTGTGCCCGCACCTGCTTCGTTTCTTGCTTGCAATGCCATCTATGCTCCCCGCCCGCGTCGTGCCCGGCTGCTGATAATCTCTTTTCGGATAGAGTTTGACTAGTCTGTAGACCGCAAGGTCTACGATATTGACCGCCGCCGGGCAACCTGTATGATAAGTTGTCATATCACATCAGAGAGGAATGCGGCGTGAAGAGAGTATTGCTGACGGGAGCTGCCGGCGGACTGGGGAGTGCGATGCGCGGGCGCTTGCGGGGGCTCGCGGAGGTCGTCAGGGTTTCGGACATCGTCGATCTCGGTCCGGTTGCGCCGCATGAGGAGGCGGTAATCTGCGATCTCGGTGAGCGCGCGGCGGTCGACAGGCTTGTCGAGGGCTGCGACGCCATTATTCATCTCGGCGGCATCTCGGTTGAAGACAAGTTTTCCAAGATCATGAATGCCAATCTGCTCGGCCTCTACAATCTCTACGAGGCGTCGCGCGCGAACGGCATGCCGCGCATCCTGTTTGCCAGTTCGAATCATACCATTGGTTTCTATCGCCAGGATGAATACCTCGATCACGAAGCGCCAATGCGACCTGACGGTCTCTATGGAGTATCGAAGTGTTTCGGCGAGGCGCTGGCGCGCATGTATTTCGAGAAGTTCGGGCAGGAGACCGCGCTGGTACGGATCGGCAGCTGCATGGACAAGCCGAAGAACCACCGCATGCTCTCCACCTGGATGAGCTATGACGACTTCCTCTCGATGATTGAGTGTGTCTTCCGCGCCCCGCGCCTGGGTTGCCCGGTGATATGGGGCTGCTCCAACAACGACACGCGCTGGTGGGATAATTCGCACGTGTCCTACCTGGGCTGGAACCCAAAGGACAATGCCGAACGCTTCCGCGCCGAGATAGACGCGGCGGTCGCAAAGCCGAAGCCGGGCGATGCCATAGCCATCTATCAGGGCGGTCCCTTCGTCAACGATCCGATCTTCGCAGAAGACTAAGTGTCTTGCTTGTGACACGTCAAAGCGGGTCCTGCGATGCCCGGCTTTGACGTGCTCTGTTCAGGACGGTCTGGTGGTCGGCAAGAGAGGCGCCGTCACCGGATGCGAATGGTGATCGGTCTCGTCATCCGAGGCTGAAGGTTGACACGTGAGCCGAAGGGCCGTCTGTCAAAGTTCGCCGCCCTCGCCAGGAGCAATGCTGTCGAAGCTTGTCATGGCCATGGCCTTGCCCTTTGTGCGGGTGCCATGAATGAAGCCGCGACCGTTCGAGATCGAGAAAAGCGGCTGATAGTCTGGCAGCCGGCTGTCCGCGAGCACCTGGTCCCGCATGTTGTCGAGGATGTAATGGGTCCCCTGGACCTCGACCGACAGAACAGCGTGATAGAAGTGGCGCTTCTTGTCATAGAGAATGACAACGGTCATGTCCTGCAGCGCAATACCCTGGGCTTCAAGCATCGCCATCTTCAGCAGCGCGTAGTCCTCGCAGTCGCCAAAGCCGGATGCCAGCGTCTCGGAGGGCGACGACCAGTGGTCCAACCGTCCATGGTTGTCGATGTCTTTGCGATATGTGATGCGGTGGTTGACGGCGTGATTGACGAAATTGAGTTTGTCTCGGACGCTGGACATGCTGCCGCCGACTGCGGTCCTCTGCAGCATGCCGTTCACGTCGAAGCAATCTTTGCCGCCGCAGCGCACCGCCCTCCCCTGGGCGATTTCGCGGAAGGTCGGGGCGGCCTTTTTCAGCGCGCCGAGTTTCTTAAAGGGAATGGCAACGGATCCGAAAACGTCACTTGGCTTCGCTGTCCGGTTCAAGGGGTTGCTCTTCCCGCCAGATGCCACCGCGCCAGTCGATAGTGGTTTTTCGATGGGCAGCAACGCAGCAGTCTCGATCGCCGTGGGGCGCTCCAGCATCAGTGCCATCTGTTGCCACTGCTGGGTGATCTGCCCCTTGAGGCTTTGGCCCAAGGAGGCCGCAACTGGGCTGATGCCGAGCACCAGAGTCTGGGCCACTGTTGAGTATGAGGACAGGGTGCCGGGCAGGATGGGTGCCGCGATAGAGCTGGTGGAGAGCAGGGATGCCATGGCGAAAGTCGAAATGGCAATAGTGTTTTTCTTGTTCTTGAACATGGATATTCTCCGATTGTTACTCGAAGAATAGCAATGAAAGTTGAATTATCGGTTCTGAATACTGGCTTATATACTGTCTATATCTCTGGATATATTATAGTAAAATTCGTTGAAGTGCAGTCGACATTCATTAACCATGGGCGCGCGCGAACCCGCATTACCGGGCAAGTCTCCGATCAAGGGATATTGGCGAGTGAGCATCGGCGCATCCGGAGCAGATCACGAGATCTCAATCTGCCCAGATATGGAACGCCTTCACTCTTGCGCCAGAGAGTGGCAATGCTTACGGTTCGCGCAGGGATTGGGAGTGGGCGTAAACAATCATGGTCGGATCAGTCAAAACCTTGCCGAGCTTCCTGCGTGCCGGAGCTTTGGCTCTGGCGCTGGCCGGCCTCGCCTCCTGTCAGACAGATGACCTCAAACCCTCCAGCGGTGAAGTCGCCGCCGCCGGGACGGCCGCAACGACTGTCACCGATTCCGGGCTCTACAATCAGACCCTGGGGTCCGGCCCGATGCGAATTGCCTACCTCGGCATTCGCCGAGCCGACCAGCAGAGCCGCCAGGCCGACAGCGAATATCGGGATGGTGCCGCGCTCGCCGTCAACACCCTCGGTACCGAAGTCGTCAAGCTCACCATGCTGGAGACACTGGACAAGCCCGAGGCGATCGAGGCTGCCGCCAAGACACTTGCGCGCCAACAGGTCTCCCTGATCATCACCACCGCTCGAGGTGCCGAATTCGATGCTATCCAGCGTGGGCTGGGTGGCCTCAAAGTACCGATGATCTCTTTTCAGACCAACGATGTTCCTTTGCCGCCGGATGTTTATGCCTTCGTATCCAGCCCTGCTGACAGTCTGATTGAAAGCGCGTCCTTTGCCATGGCCGAAGGCGCGACACATGCGATGATCCTGGCATCATCCCCCGCTGAAAAACTGGAGGCGGAACGCATCGCTCGCCAGATAAAGGCCTTCAACGGCAAGGTGGAACCGATCGTTGAGCTGACGGGCGGGGCACTTCCTCCGAAGGCGCTGACCTCCTGGAACAAGGCGGACATGGTCGTGCTGATGCCTGGTGTGAAATCGCCGGGAGAGGTGCTGAAGAAAGCCGATGCCGCCAAGCCGCCACGTCCCGGGCGCCGCATCGTGGCGAGTTCCGTGCTGACGCCGCAGGACCTGAACGAACCAAAGCTGACGGGCAGCATCGTCTGTCGCTATGACCAGAATGTGCAAGCCCGTATCGGGAGCCGCTACATGGCGAGCTATGGCATGCCGGCATCGGCTCAGGCCGGATATGGATTCGATGCCATGGCAATGGCAATCGGGCTCGCCCGTCGCTACGGCGATACGGCCTTTGCTGCTGAACGCATCATGTCACCGGATGGTTTTTCCGGCTCTCTTGGTGTCTTCCGTCTGGAAGGGGAGCGCAAGGTTCGGCGCAACTGCGATATCTTCAAGGTCGCCAAAGGCTCTTATGTCTTCTTCCAGAAGGCCCCGCCGACACTCTGAGCATCGCAGTGCAGGCTGATCTGCCGACCCGGATCTTCCGTTTACATTAGCGTCGAACGGCCACATCCTGTGTGTCGCGTGAACGCATGACCGCTGGCGAGGAGGCTGGCGCCGCAAACGGGTCTGGGATCGGAGCAAGAGCGGATGAGCAAGGCAGAAATGGCAGATGAGGGCGAGCGCTACGCAGGGCGCTTGCGGTTACTGCATTGGCTGATCGCCGGTTTGGTTCTGGCAACATGGCCATTGGGGCTGATGATCGGCTTCGTCAAGAATGATGTCAAACTCGACTTCTATCTGGTGCATGAGAGCCTGGGTTTCCTGGTCCTCTGGCTGATGCTGCTGCGGATCGGTGTACGGTTGACAAGCAAGGCCCCCTTGGTCGAGGCGCCGCCGCTGGAGAAGGCAACAGCCCACCTTGTGCACGGCCTCCTCTATGTTTTCCTGATCGTTATGCCCGTATCGGGTTTCCTGGCGACAAATGCGCATGGTTTCCCGCTCAAATGGTTCGGCCTAATCACTGTCTGGAGCCCGATCGGCAAGGAGCCCGAGATCGCTTTCACCCTCTCTGCTATCCACGAATGGAGCGCATGGATCCTTTTGGCACTCTTTGCGTTGCATTTCGCGGCGGTGATTTTCCATCACGTCATCCGCCGTGACCGGACGCTTTATCGTATTCTGTGAATGAGGGCCGAGCTTCGATGCGCAAGATCGATATGACGGATCAACTCTGGGCGCGTCTTCTGGCGATGCGCGGCAACCCAGGCTCATCCGGTGCAGCAGAGGATGCTGATCCGGTGCTGGCGCTCTACGCACCGATTGCGGCTGCCGACGGTGGTTTTGTCCTCGCCCAGGTCGGCCAGTCGCTGGATGGCCGTGTCGCGACCCCGGCTGGCGATGCGCGCGACATTTCCGGCCCCGACGGCATTACCCATCTGCATCGCTGCCGCGCGCTGGTGGAGGCTGTCATTGTCGGTGTGGGAACGGTTAAGTGCGATGACCCGAGTTTGTCGGTGCGCGCGGTGAAGGGCCCCAATCCGATCCGTGTGATCATTGACTGTCACGCCGAACTGACCGGCGAAGAGAAGTTGTTCCGGGATGGTGGCGCACCGGTCATTCTGATCCAGGCTGATGATGCACCAGTCGGTTCGCACGGAGCAGACGTTATCCGCGTCGCAAGAGGAGAGGCGGGTCTTGGCCCGCAGGACATCCTCGAGGCGCTGGCTGCCCGCGGCCTGCGGCGGATCCTTGTCGAAGGCGGAGCCCGCACGATCGCCCGCTTCATCGAGGCTGGCCTTGTGGATCGGTTGCATGTCGCGATTGCGCCGTTGATCATCGGCTCCGGCCCTTCGGGCATCGCGCTTTCCCCCATCGAGCGGCTTTCCAGCGCGCAACGACCCTCAGCCAAGATCTATAGCCTTGGTAGCGACATCCTTTTCGACTGCGACCTCAGGATACCCGCGAGCTCAGCGATGGGGCAGGGCGAGAATATCCGTGTGGCCGACCACGCATGAGCTTCCAGCCTCGGTGACCTTGTCCAACCTGAAGCTCAGCCAGTCGGCGATCTCGCTCTTCTTCAGGCTGCCTACCTCCCTCAACGGGACCTCCAATCCCGCGAGAAACGCTCTCTGAAGGTCTGCATCCTCTGGCCCCATGCGCCACGGGCTGCTGGCAACCGAGATGCGGTAGCGCAGATTTTCGAAGGTCAGCCTGAGATGGTCCGTGGCATCGGGACCGAGTGCGGGTCCAAATCCCTTGTCGGACCGCTGGTGTTGGTTGAAATCAATCACCACCTGCCCGTCCAAAGGATGACGGATCGACCATTCCATTGCCCCGTCATAGTTGAGCGCCGCATAGAGCCCGGTATTGTTGCGGGCCAGAGCGTCGGCGAAACGGTTGCAGAAGTCGGCCGAGCAGAGGTCGAAAAGGGCGGATGCAGTCACAAGGGTAACTTCGGAAAGCGGAAGATCCTCAAGCTGGTTCAGATCGAATTGTCGGAAGCTTACATCGCTGGATGGACCAACGCGTCGTTCGGCTTCAGCAAGAAGCACTGGATCGTGATCAAGCAACTGCCAGCGGGTCGTGCGAGGAACGCGAGCCGCAAGGCTTCGCCAGGTGGAACCCGTTCCGCAACCAATGTCGAGGATAGCGGGGGCGGCGGCGTCTTCCAGATGCCGCGACAGGCGGTCGACAAGCAATCCTGCCCTTGCTCTTACGTCGACAGGCTCGCGTAAAGCCAGCCAATCCTTGTCAAAGCCGCTCATGATACCTCATCCAATGCACTGGAAATGATCCTGGCCGTCTCTGCCCAGTCGGGCAGAAGGGCGGCCGCACGGCGCGAGGCCTCAGCCCGCGCAAGACGTTCCGCCGGATCCTGCAGCAGCCGGCGAAGAGCAGTGCCAAATGCGGTGACATCATCGACCGGCACAAGAATGCCGGCATCGTCGGGCACAACATCCGGCACAGCGCCGGCATGACAGGCCACGATCGGGAGACCATGGGACAGGGCTTCCGCAAAAACCATGCCGTAGCCCTCATATCGGCTGGCAAGCGCAAATATATCGGCAGAGGCAAAGTAGGCTGCGGTATCCTCGACTTCCCCAACGAGTGTCACGCGGTCACCAAGTTCCAGCGCCTCCACCTGGCGGAACAGTGCCTCGCTCGTTACCGGATCAAGCGTCCTGCTGCCGACGATGGTGGCCTGCCAGGAGAGCTCCTCCAATGACTTGAGCGCGGACAGGAGCACATCGTGGCCTTTGCGGCGTGACAGGGTGCCGACGGCGAGGATATGCGGGACCGTATTGGTCACGGCTGAGGCGGTAGCTTTCTCTGTGCCGGGTAGTGCCACTGTAATGCGAGAGGGCTCGACGCAGTAGTTCTCCGCAAGTTCACGCGCAGTCATGGGCGAAGTAACGATGACATGTCGCGCAGCCGCAAGGGCCGATTTCTCGCGTTCGCGGAAATCCCGCTGTTCTTCATTGGACAGGCCGGTCTCAAGCGCGAGCGGGTGGTGAACAAGGGCAACGATCCGCAGCCGCTCCCTATGCTCGCGCGCCCATCTGTCGAGAATGCCGAACGCCAGACCATCGATGACAACAAGTTTTCCATCCGACAAGGCAGAGAGCACGCGCTCCGCGCTCTCGAGTGTGGTCTCGTCCGGCATCGGGAAGCCGTCGCCTAATGGCAGTAGCTCCACGCGCCAACCCAGTGCATCCAACTCGCCGATGATCTTCCGGTCATAGCCATAGCCGCCGGTCTTCAGCGAAAGATCTCCCGGATAGGCGAAGACCAGTGAGCGGCTCAAAGATCGGCCTCGTACCAGCCGCGCGCGGCATGGGATTCATGCAGGGTAACCTTCAGGCGACAGATCCGGTGGCTGCCCGGGCCAAGACGCTTGTCGGACACCGCTTGCGCAAGCTGGTCGAAGATATGCTTGGCGATCACTTCCGTCGTGCTGACCTTACCTTTGAAGACATCGACTTCATCCAGGTTCTGATAGTTCAGCGGCTTGAGAACCTCCGAGAGCACGCTTGTTGCAGCCCCGATATCGACTGCCAATCCGTCCTCGTCGACGTCCTTGGTGAAAAACGCCGCATCCACGACAAAAGTCGCTCCGTGCATTCCCTGGGCCGGGCCAAACACAGGGCGCGGCAGGCTGTGGGCGATCATGATGTGGTCTCGAACTTCTACAGCGAACATAAGCTCTCTTTCGTTAGTAACGGATGCAGTGGCACAGGGTGTTCTGTTCAGCCAGAATACGAGCGTAGGCTGCGGGCAGTTTAGAAAATCCCGTCTCACCCGAAATCAACCGCTCGAGCCTGGCGTCCAACAGGAGGTCAAGCGCCTTTGCCATCCGGCGCGCGTAGGTCCAGCGTGCGCGCCGACCAGCCGGTATCGCTCCGACCTGAGAACTGATCAGTGATAGCCGGCGGGAATGGAAAGCGCCCCCGAGCGCAAGGGACACGGGGCGATCGCCATACCAGCTGGCTTCCACGATTCTCGCCTCAACGCCGGCATGAGCGATGGCATTTTGCAGTGCTTCCGCCGAAGCCGTGGCATTCACCAAAACGTCAAAATCCCCGCCGAGATGGTCAACCCCGCAGAATGCCAGGCCCAGATCCGTCGCCAGATCCTGTCTTGTGGAATCGCGGTCGACGAGCACCGTGTCGGTCCCGACGATCCGGGATGAGAGATAGGCTACCAGAGAGCCAACCACGCCTGCCCCGAATACCGCGACGCGATCCCCCGGCTGGATTCCCGCGTCCCAGACGATGTTGAGCGCCGTCTCCATGTTGGCGGCAAGCACGGCCCGGCGCGGGGGCAGGGTTTCCGGCAGCGGAGTGACCTGATCTGCGGGAAGAATGAATTTGTCCTGATGGGGATGAAGGGCAAACACTGCCCTGCCGACAAGTTCGTCAGGACCAGCGTCCACCCGCCCGACGGCCGCATATCCATATTTGACGGGAAACGGAAATGCGCCTTCCATGTGTGGTCCGCGCATCCGCTCGAACTCGCTCTCCGGCACGTCGCCGCGAAAGATCAGGGCTTCCGTCCCGCGGCTGATGCCGCTGAAGAGGGTCCGCACAAGAACCTGATCGTGGTCCGGAGTGGGCAGAGCCTCCTCACGCAGCCGGCAGTTTTCCTTGGCTTCGAACCAGAGTGCGACCGCATTCTCGCGCGCGGAGACGCTTTGTTCATCTATGTCGAGCTTCAAACTGCGATCCCCAGGCCCTAAATAGCCGTCTGCATGGAACGTATTGCTGCAGAAGGCATTTTGTTCCGTGTCCGTCATCAAAATAAATTTATGACGAGAGCGCAAACCATCGCCGAAACTCCGGCGTAGTGAGTGCCACTGTTAGGGAGAGTATGCCTCATGACCAATTCCAGCCAGCCCGCTTTCCAATTCCCCACCGCTGAAATCGAAGTTGAACGTGCCGTCGCCGAGCTTCGTTATGGCAGACCGGTCCTGGTGACCGAGGGGGAGAGGAAACTTGCGGTCGTGGCGCTTGATTCCGTGGCACCGTCTCTTTTCGACCAGTTCGCGGCGGTCACGGAAGGTCGCCATAACCTTCTCCTGACCGCCCCCCGCGCCGCCCGTCTTGGCATCGCCACCGAGCGCGATGTGATCACGCCGCTGGCGGGCTTGTCATTCGACGCTGCGTCACGCCTGGCTTACGCTCTTGGTGCAGAAAAGCCGGCATTGTGGCAGCCTGCGGATGCGCTCGCGTCGCAATCCGCGGACCTTGCCCGTCTGGCGCTTCTGCTTCCGGCCATGGTACTCGCCGACGTCACCGCGATCGACAACCGTTTTGCTGGTTGCTGCGAAATCGCTTCGGCCCGGTTGAAGGGCGCCGATGTGGCGCGGCAGCGCTTCGAGAAGGTCGTTCGCACCCGGGTTCCCCTGAAGGATCTCGGGGATGCGGATTTCGTCGTCTTCCGGGGCGGCCTTTCCCAGAAGGATCAGGTGGCGATAGTGGTCGGTAAGCCGGATGTCTCCAAGACAGTCCCGATCCGCATCCACTCGTCCTGCATCACCGGAGATCTCTGCGGTTCGCTGAAATGCGACTGCGGCGACCAGCTGCGCAACGGCCTGGCTCTGCTGAAGCAGGCCGGTGGCGGCGTCCTGCTTTATCTGGATCAGGAAGGACGCGGCACGGGGATTGGCGCCAAGATGCGCGCCTATGGGTACCAGCATCTCGGCCTCGATACGATTGACGCGGACGCCGAACTCGGCCTTGGCGAAGATCATCGCCGTTATGAGGCAGCTGTCGCGATGCTGCGTCATCTCGAGATTTCCAAGGTCGCCGTATACACAAACAACCCGACCAAGATCGCCGGTCTGAAACTCGGAGGAATTGAGGTGGAGGCCAGGACGGCTGTGACCGGACGGGTCACGGCGGAGAACGAGAATTACTTGCGCACGAAGACGTTGCGTGCCGGCCACATGCTGGATCTGGAAACATTGGTCGCCGCGGAGTAACCTTCGGCCGGGCAGGGAGGATAGCGTCATGGCAAGCGAGCCGGAGCGGCTTGGCGGCGAGCGGTTGGGCGGTGCTTGGAGTGAAAATCTCTCGGGCTGGGCCGTGCAGCTGCGCGGGCGCCGCCCATTGTTGGCCGACACGTTTGCGGGACTTTCCGGTCTGTTCATCGCAACTTCCGTTGTCGCGCTGGTCGTGTCTTTCCGCCTGCCGTTGGGGTGGGATTTCGTCGCCTCAACCATCCTGTCTCTGGCACTGATCTTTGCGCTGGTTGTGTACGCGCTGCCAGATTATCCACATCGCCGATTTGGGCCTGCCAATCTGGTCACCGCATTTCGGGCCTGTCTCGTCAGCATGACAGGCGCGATCGTGCTGTGCTTCGACAGCCTTGCAGGGGCAGACACCGCCCTCTGGGTCTTGGTAGGCGTCGTGCTTTTTGCCCTCGCGCTTGATGGTGTCGATGGGCACCTCGCGCGCAGCTATGGTCACGAGTCTGCCTTTGGAGCCCGTTTCGACATGGAGGTGGATGCTCTCTTGATCCTTGTCCTGGCGCTGGCGGCTGCTCTTCTGGAAAAGGCAGGGCTCTGGGTGCTGTTGATCGGCCTTATGCGCTACGGTTTCGTGGCGGGCGGCTGGATCCTGCCCAGACTCAATGGGGAGCTCTTTCCCTCGTTTCGGCGTAAGCTGGTCTGCGTCCTTCAGATATCGGCGCTTTGCCTCATCCTGACCCCTTTTGTCACGCCGCCCTATTCCACTGGTATCGCGGCCATTGCCCTTCTGGCCCTCGTCTATTCCTTCACCGTTGACATTGTGTACCTCATCAGCCGCCCGGTGGCGCGATGACGGAGGTAGTTGCGCGCCTCTCCACGTCGTTCGGTCTGGTACGTTCGCTGGTCGTCTACTATGGCCAGCCCTGGCGGCGTTCCGCCCTGCGGCGCTTCTACGACACGATCGTCAAGCCCGGCGATCTGGTGTTCGATATCGGCGCTCATGTCGGTAGCCGAAGCCGCACTTTGCTTAATCTGGGCGCGCGTGTGGTCGCTGTTGAACCTCAGCCTGCTTTTGCCGATTTCATTGAAAGAAGATTTGCCGGTGAATTGACCGGTTTTGAACGCGTGGCGGTGGGAAGAAAACCTGGTGAGATCGATCTTCTGATTTCAACTCGCAACCCGACGGTCACCAGTATCTCGAGCAGTTTCGTGGAGACGGTAAAGCTCCACAAGGGCTTCGCGCGTGTTGTCTGGGACCGCAAGGTGACGGTTCCGATGGTCACCCTCGATCAGTTGATCTCTGCCTACGGCCTGCCAGCCTTCTGCAAGATCGACGTGGAGGGTGCCGAAGCGGAGATTCTCCATGGCCTGAGCAAGCCCATCCCGCTGATCGCATTCGAGTACATTCCTGCGATGCCCTCGGTGGCGTCGAATGCCATTGATCGTCTGATGGGCCTCGGTGGCTATCGATTCAACCGCGTCATCGGGGAGCAGCATCGCTTCGTCTGGGATCGCTGGAAGACGGCCGACGAACTGCTGGTAGAGCTATCCCAGATGTCGCCGGATGCGCCGTCGGGCGATATTTACGCCCGGATCCATAAGGCATGAGCCCGGTCTCAGGCGCGGCGCGGCCCGCGGCGGATCGCTTCAAGCGACAGCAGGGCCAAGCCCGGTATCGCGCCGGCCAGAGACAGCCCACCATAAACGATGCTGGCCGCCAAGCCTTCGGTCGAAGAGGCACCCATCAGTGGCCAAAGCGCCATTGCAACGGCCTCCCGGGTTCCCCAGCCACCAAATCCCGCAGGGATCAGCATGGCGATCAGACAGAGGGGGATGATCGTCAGGGCTGCGGTCCATGGAAGAGGCGCACCGACAGCGTCGCTGGCGAGAAAAAAGGTCGCGATATAGGTCGATACGATCAGCAGGCTTGCCACGACCTGGATCACAAGGGCATTGCCACGAATGAAAGCCTGGGCGACATCGGCCCCGATCTCGGCGATCCATGTCAAGTGGCGCTTGGCAATGATCATTGCGCCGCCAAGCGCTGTAGCCACAAGCAGAATGCCAAGCACAAGGCGGAAGGCCTGACGACTTTCCTGCTCGCCGCCGAGTACCAGCGGCCAGACGAAGAGACCAGCAAGGGCCATCAGGAAAAACGCCATCTGCCCAGAGAGGCGCTCGAACAGCACGGCCTTTGCTGGCGTCTTCCATCCGCCGGGACCGGCATTGCGCATACGAAAGGCACGGACCGCGTCACCGGCCATGCCACCCGGCAGGCTCTGGTTCAGAAAACTTGCGACATAGTACTCGCTGATGGAGATCGGAACCGGGATGGTCTGGCCCAGGCGTGCAGCGGTGAAACGCCAGCGGAGCGCAGACACCACGATCTGAACCTGCACCAAAGCCAGACCCGCAATCACGTGCCCGCCCGAAATCTGCGAGAAAGCAGACTGCAGCGCGTCGAAATCCGTTCTGGATACGAGCAAGGCCAGAAGGGCGAGGAGTGCGAACGGGGCAAGGAGGCGCAGCGTGGACAAGCGGGGGTGTTTCCATCGGTCGTGAGGGGACTGTCAGAGAGCTATACGCAAAAGGCGGGGCAGCGGACTTTCATGACGGCTAAATCGGTCATACGCAATGAATACGCACGCATGACCAGGGAGGCTTCCTGATGGTGAGAAAAACAAGCATCCTCCGCTCTAGTGTAGGCCTCGTGCTCGTCACGGCGATTGCCTGGATCGCCTTTACCCTCCCGGACCGTATCGAGGCGATCGGCGCGCTGGCATTCGCTCGCCTTCCGCTCGAATGGCCGCTGCTCCTGCTCATGCTTCTCCTGGTGCCTCGACCCTGGCGTCGTTTCACCTCGCTGGCCTGCGGCTTGCTTCTGCTCCTGATCCTTTTCTTGAAGATTGCGGACATCGGTACCCGGGCCGCCTTCCAGCGCCCTTTCAATCCCTACCTCGACGCCAAGATGCTGGCGGATGGTTGGAACCTGATGTCGGGCACGATTGGATCGGTGGCCGCATTCGCAGGCGTAGTCGCCGGCATCGTAGGCCTTGCCCTTGTGCTGATGCTCTTTCTTGTTGCAGCACGCTGGCTGACAGATATCCCGCGCCCCGCTCGTTCCTGGCTGATCCTCGGCATGGTCGTAACGAGCGCTTTCGGCGGCGCGGCGATCCTGCTTGGCACGCCGCGGGTAGAGGCGCGTATGCCCGGCTATCTCAGCAACCGTCTCGCGCTCATCGTACGGTCGGTCCAGGATATGCATGTCTTCGAAACTGCGCTGGCTGAAGGGCAGGGGCCCCGCGACGGTGCTGGCCTCTTCGAGAGGCTGCGGGACAAGGACTTCATTCTGATCTTTGTTGAATCCTATGGCCGTTCGGCTGTCGAGGATCCCCGCTATGCCGACATGACAAGACCCCGCCTGGAAAAGGTGGAGGCCGAGATGCGCACAGCGGGACTGGCCTCTGCAAGTGCATGGGTTACAGCGCCGACGGTTGGTGGGCTCAGCTGGCTGGCGCATGGGACGCTGCTGTCTGGCCTTTGGGTTGATAGCCAGGCGCGTTACGATCGCTTGATGATCAGCCGACAGCCGAGCCTCAATCGCCTTTTCGGCGAAGCCGGCTGGAAGCCGATCGCGGCCATGCCGGCGATCACAATGGACTGGCCCGAGGCGTCCTATTACGGCTACCGACAGGTTCTGGCTGCCGCAGATTTGGATTACCGGGGCAAACCCTTCAACTGGGTGACCATGCCTGATCAGTACACGCTTTCCGCATTCGAGCGCCTTGGCCGAGCGCCAGCCCGGGCGGCGGGCGAAAAGGTCATGGCAGAAATAGCCCTGATCTCCAGCCACGCGCCCTGGACACCGGTTGCGCGTCTTGTCGATTGGGATGCTGTCGGGGATGGCTCGATCTTCAACGAGCAGGCGGAAAGCGGCGATCCACCCTCCGTAGTCTGGGCGGATCCGGAGCGTGTGCGTCAGCAATATATCCAGACGATCGACTACTCGTTGGAAACGCTCGGCAGCTATATGGCGCGCTTTGGTCGGGATACCGTCTTCGTCATCCTCGGAGACCACCAACCGGCCGCGATCGTTACCGGGCCGAATGCCTCCCGCGCCGTGCCGATCCATGTCGTTACCGCCGACCAGGACCTGATTGCCGATTTCGAGCGTCAGGGTTTTGTTTCCGGCATGCTTCCGGCCCCGCAGACGCGCGAATGGCCGATGAACGAAATGCGCCAGGTGCTGATCGATCTCTTCAGCGCGCGGTGACACCTGCGGGGTTCTCCTCGCGCGAGCCCAGCCGCGCCTGTTCCTGCTCGCGCCAGGCGCCGGGCGTCATGCCGGTCTGCCGGCTGAAGAACCGGGAGAAATAGGCGGGGTCCGAGAAGCCCAGCCGGAACGCCACCTCTTTGATGCTACCTGGGGTGAAGAGAAGTTCGCGCTGTGTTTCCTCGATCAGCCGCTGCGCCACGAGTTCCTGCGTGCCAAAGCCTGTCTTGGCCTTCAGCACCCGGTTTAGATGGGTTGGGGTAATTCCGAGTGCGTCCGCATAGAACGACGCCGGGCGATGATTGCGCACTTCCCGATGGAGGAGCGAGGAAAAAGCCTCGATCCGTCGATCATTTTCATCTGCGCCTTCGGTTTCCATGCGGTCCTGTGCGGCGAGGCGAGCGGTGAGCGCAAGTGCTGCGGCGAGCCCCGTCTCCATCAGCACCGTTCGCCCCGTCAGACGGCCCTGCCATTCAGCAGCAACCCGCAGCAGAGAGGCCACGACCAGTGCCCCATCCGGATCACCATCCGCAAGGCGCGTGATCTCAGGCTTCGAAAGGAAGCGCCCCAGCGCATTCGGCTCTCCCGGCCGAACCGGCAGGCGGCTCGCCAGAAAGGTGAACACATACCCGTCGATATCAGGCGAAAATCGGAACCCGTGGCCGATCGAGGGCGGTACGGTGACGATGGAGACGGGTTCGAAACGGGCAACTTCGCCGTCAAAGACGGCATCGCCTGAACCACCCGTGACCAGAAGGATCTGAAAGTAGCGTTCATGCCGATGTAGGCCGATTTCCCAGTGATGAAGCGCGCTGCGCGCTGGTATTGTCTCGCAATGCACCCAAAATCGTGATCCTGACGGATCGTCTTCGCCATAGAGTTCATAGGTGGGGATCGAGGCTTTCGCCTGTGATTTGCGTTTCATCATGTTCGATTTGTGCAACAAAAGACGTGATGCGTCCATTGTTGCACAGCCGGCTTCGGCTGAAAACTTGCCTAAAGACAAGTCGAGTGCGCCATGGGAGGAAAACATGCGGACCAAAGTCGCCATCATCGGATCAGGGCCGTCCGGCCTTCTGCTTGGCCAGCTTCTGACGAATGCAGGAATCGACAACATCATCATTGATCGCGTCGGCAAAGATCATATTCTTGGCCGTGTCCGTGCAGGCGTCCTCGAAGAAGGGGCCGTTGCGCTGATTGACCGTGCAACGGTCGGAGAGCGTCTGCATCGTGAAGGTCTACCCCATGACGGCTTCTCGCTCGCCTTCGACGGTCGCGATCACCGCATTGACCTCTTTGACCTGACCGGCGGCAAACGCGTCATGGTCTATGGTCAGACGGAGCTGACGCGCGACCTGATCGAGCGTCGTGAGCGGGATGGCGGGGTGACGATTTATGATGCGGCGAATGTCCTGCCCTCTGGTTTCGATGGCGATCACCCCTATGTGACCTTTGAGAAGAATGGCGTTACGCAGCGCATCGATTGCGACTTCATCGCCGGTTGTGATGGCTTCCACGGCGCCAGCCGCAAGGCCGTCCCCGAGCATGCGATCAAGACCTACGAGAAGGTCTATCCTTTCGGATGGCTTGGCATCCTCGCGGACGTGCCGCCGGTCAATCACGAACTGATCTACGCCAATCACCCGCGCGGCTTCGCTTTGTGCTCCATGCGCTCGGAAACCCGCAGCCGCTACTACGTGCAGTGCTCGCTCGACGATACGGTCGACATGTGGTCGGACGAGCGTTTCTGGGACGAGATTCGCAGGCGCCTGCCTGCACACCATGCCGAAGCCATGGTGACAGGGCCAAGCTTTGAAAAGTCGATTGCGCCGCTGCGCTCCTTCGTCGCCGAGCCCATGCGCTTTGGCCGGCTGTTCTTAGTCGGCGACGCCGCCCACATTGTTCCGCCAACCGGCGCCAAGGGCCTCAATCTCGCGGCTTCAGATGTTCACTACCTGATTGGCGGACTGCTTGAGCACTATCAGGAAAAGTCAGATGCCGGCCTAGACGCCTATTCGATGCGTGCTTTGAAACGCGTGTGGAAAGCCGTTCGCTTTTCCTGGTCGATGACCACATTGCTGCACCGTTTCCCCGATACGGGTGATTTCGGACAGAAGATCCAGGAAGCCGAACTCGACTATCTGACCCACTCGCGAGCCGCTTCCACCGCCATGGCGGAGAACTATGTCGGCCTGCCTTACTGACGCTCCAGACATCGCGCGTTGCCCCTTGTCAAACATCAATTGTTTGCTAGACTTACAAAATAGCGGACCGCGGGATACGGTGCCGTTTGGAGAGCTGCCGCCGTCAGCCGGAGGGAATCGATCTGAGATCGATGGCTGTGGCGGACCTGATCACGGGCGACTGCCCGGTTCATCGGCGCTAATAACACAGGAGGAGATTTAATCATGAATATGCATATTTCGCTGCTGATCAACGGCGTGGAAAAGTCGGCGTCAAGCGGACGGACCTTCACGCGTATCAATCCCTTTACCCAGGAAGTGGCAACCACTGCGTCAGCTGCCAGCCTCGAAGACGCGGCTGCTGCCGTCGACGCTGCCGCTGCCGCCTTCCCGGCATGGTCGAAGACAGGCCCCGGCGAGCGTCGCAAGATCCTCCTGAAAGCCGCAGACATCATGGAATCCAAGACGGCGGAATTCTCCGATCTGGTCGTTGCCGAAACCGGTGCGACCGGCCATTGGGGCGCCTTCAACGTCATGGTCGCCGCCAGCATGCTGCGTGAGGCGGCCTCGATGACGACGCAGATCTCCGGTGAGGTCATCCCCTCCAACAAGCCGGGCTCCCTGTCGATGGGCATGCGCCAGGCCGTCGGCGTCTGCCTCGGCATTGCGCCGTGGAATGCTCCGATTATTCTCGGCACGCGCGCCGTCGCCATGCCGCTTGCCTGCGGCAACACGGTCATCCTCAAGGCGTCTGAACAGTGCCCCGGCACGCACCGCCTGATTGCTCAGTGCCTCGTCGAAGCTGGTCTCCCGACCGGCGCGATCAGTGTCATCACCAATGCGCCTGAAGACGCGGCCAAGATCGTTGAAGCGCTGATCACCAATCCGGCCGTCAAGCGCGTCAACTTTACCGGCTCCACCAAGGTCGGCAAAATCATCGGCGAGCTCTGCGGCCGCAACTTGAAGCCGGCCCTGCTGGAACTCGGCGGCAAGGCGCCGCTCGTCATCCTCGACGACGCCGATATCGATGCAGCCGTCAACGCCGCCGCCTTCGGTGCCTTTGCCAACATGGGCCAGATCTGCATGTCGACAGAGCGCATCATTGTCGACGAAAAGATCGCCGATGAATTCGTTTCCAAGCTTGCCGCCAAGGCCTCGAAGCTGCCGGCCGGCGATCCCAAGGGCCATGTCGTTCTCGGTTCGCTGATCAGCCTGGAATCCGCAAAGAAGATGGATGACCTGATCTCTGACGCCGTCTCCAAGGGCGCCAAGCTCGTTGCCGGCGGTAAGCGCGAGGGCAGCGTCGTCGAGGCGACCCTGCTCGACAATGTCACGCCGGAGATGCGGATGTATTCGGAAGAAAGCTTCGGCCCTGTTAAGCCGATCATCCGTGTGAAGGGCGAAGAAGAAGCGATCCGGATCGCCAACGACACTGAATATGGGCTCTCGGGTGCAGTCTTCAGCCGTGACATCCGGCGCGCGATGGCGGTAGCTGCGCGCATCGAGTCGGGCATTTGCCACATCAACGGCCCGACGGTCTTTGATGAGCCGCAGATGCCGTTTGGCGGCGTCAAGGGCAGTGGCTACGGCCGCTTCGGCGGTAAGGCGGCCATCGCCGAGTTCACCGAGCTGCGCTGGATCACGATCGAGGATCCGAACCAGCACTACCCCTTCTGATCCTACAAACTGCAACGGCCGCCTTTCGGGCGGCCGTTCTCATGATTTCAGGCGCAGAGCCGATCAGTCGTTTTGGCTATTGCGCGGCAAGATATCGGCATAGATCCGTTTCAGTCCGTCGATGAATTGCTCCAGCTCCTCATCCGAAAAGCGCGAGGTGAAGCGCAATTCATGCTGCTCCTGGATGTTGCGGGCCTGCTTGAGGATCTCAATCCCGTCTCCCGTCAAAAGCAGCTCCTGCCGCCGCCGGTCCACTGCCGATGGCTGACGCTCCAGCAGGTTTCGGCTCTCCAGCCGGTTGACCAGCGCCATCATCGTGGCACGATCCATGCTGAGCTGATTGGCAATATCGATCTGGCTCACTTTTGGATTGGCCGCGATAAGTTCAAGCACGGCGAACTGCTTCTGGGTCAGCCCGATGTCCCCCATCGCCGCAGTGTAGTCCTGATAGATGGCGACATTTGCCATGCGTAGGTGGAAGCCGAGGATTTCGTCGAGACGGCCCGTGCGCAATGGCGCGCCGACTTCGAATACATCATCATCATTGGCCGGCTTCAGGTCATTATGTCGAGTCATGGCTCCTCTTCCAATCACGCGGCATCGAATTAGCTTCCCATTCATGATCACTTTCGACTGCAACAGTCAAATTCCCGCTTGTAAAACACGGAACCAAGAAATAGTATGCGTAACATACAATTCGCCTTGGAGGCCCGCATGGGTGGCGATGGGAGGATGAATATGCAGCCTGAATTTCAAACGGCGGCGATGGGAGTGGGGGCCGTCGGACTGGAGACGGACGATCCGTTGATCTATCGCGCCCTGGTCAGCCCCAAGCGGCAGGCCGTTGTCGACGTTGCGACGGGTCGGGCCGAGACCTACGGGCAGTTGGATGAGGCGGTCGGTCGCGGTGCCGCGCTGATCGCGAAACTTACGAACGGTCTTCCTCTTTCGCAGCGGATCGCGTTTCTGGGTCGCAACTCGATCGAGCAGATCACGGTCTGTCTCGCCTGCCAGCGTGCGGGTCGTGTCTCGGAAGTGGTAGAAATTGTCTGGCGGCGTAATCTCCGGGTGAACCAACACCCACCCAACCGGCGGCGGCAACCGCCAGGGAGATCACGCCATGAAGCAGAATACCGAT
>JBKBON010000017.1:0-87913 GCA_046294755.1 Allorhizobium sp.
TTGAAATCATTTCGGGCGCGGAAGCGCTCTGAGGTTAAGGAAAGAGGGTAAGATACATGGCTAAGGCAGCTACCCCCAAGTCTAAGGCGGTGAAGTCCGCAGCCGGTGCTCTCGGCAAGGTTACGCAGGTCATCGGCGCGGTCGTTGACGTCGCATTCGAAGGCGAACTGCCCCCGATCCTGAACGCGCTGGAAACCGACAACGGCGGCAACCGCCTCGTTCTCGAAGTCGCGCAGCATCTCGGCGAAAACCAGGTCCGCACGATCGCCATGGACTCGACCGAAGGTCTCGTCCGCGGTCAGCCGGTCACCGACACGGGCGCACCGATCTCGGTTCCGGTCGGTCCGGAAACGCTCGGCCGCATCATGAACGTCATCGGCGAGCCCGTTGACGAAGCCGGGCCGCTGGTCACCGAAGGTCGTCGCGCCATTCACCAGGAAGCCCCGGCCTATGTCGAGCAGTCGACCGAAGCCCAGATCCTCGTCACCGGCATCAAGGTCGTCGACCTTCTGGCTCCTTACGCCAAGGGCGGTAAGATCGGCCTGTTCGGCGGCGCCGGCGTTGGCAAGACCGTTCTGATCATGGAACTGATCAACAACGTCGCCAAGGCGCACGGTGGTTACTCGGTCTTCGCCGGCGTGGGTGAGCGTACCCGCGAAGGCAACGACCTCTACCACGAAATGATCGAATCGGGCGTCAACAAGCATGGCGGTGGCGAAGGCTCCAAGGCCGCTCTCGTTTACGGCCAGATGAACGAACCGCCGGGTGCGCGCGCTCGCGTTGCTCTCACCGGTCTGACGATCGCTGAAGACTTCCGCGACAAGGGCCAGGACGTTCTGTTCTTCGTCGACAACATCTTCCGCTTCACCCAGGCAGGTTCGGAAGTGTCGGCTCTGCTCGGCCGTATCCCGTCGGCCGTTGGTTACCAGCCGACGCTCGCCACCGACATGGGTCAGATGCAGGAACGCATCACCACCACGACCAAGGGCTCGATCACCTCGGTTCAGGCCATCTACGTTCCTGCCGACGACTTGACCGACCCGGCTCCGGCCACCTCGTTCGCCCACCTGGACGCAACGACCGTTCTGTCGCGCTCGATCGCCGAAAAGGGTATCTACCCGGCCGTTGACCCGCTCGACTCGACTTCGCGCATGCTCGACCCGATGATCATCGGCGAAGAGCACTACGAAGTTGCTCGTAAGGTTCAGTCGACGCTGCAGCGCTACAAGGCCCTGCAGGACATCATCGCGATCCTTGGCATGGACGAACTGTCGGAAGACGACAAGCAGACCGTTGCCCGCGCCCGCAAGATCGAGCGCTTCCTGTCGCAGCCGTTCTTCGTTGCCGAAGTCTTCACCGGTTCGCCGGGCAAGCTCGTTGCTCTCGAAGACACGATCAAGGGCTTTAAGGGCCTCGTTAACGGCGACTACGACCACCTGCCGGAAGCCGCCTTCTACATGGTCGGCTCCATCGAGGAAGCCATCGAGAAGGCCAAGCGCCTGGCTGCCGAAGCCGCCTAAGTATCGGGACTGCCGGCACGCGGGAACCCTCGCGTGCCGCTCCATCCTTCATCAGAGAAGTGAACGACCATGGCCGACAATTTCAACTTTGAGCTCGTTTCGCCCGAGCGTCTTCTGCTATCCGAACAGGTGAGCGAAGTCGTGATTCCGGCAACGGAAGGCGAAATGACCGTCATGGCCAATCATGCGCCGACCATGACGACCATCAAGCCGGGCGTGGTGACCGTGAAGCTCGCTTCCGGTCAGGTGTCGAAGTATGTGGTCTTCGGTGGCTTTGCCGACGTCCTGCCGACCGGCTGCACGCTGCTTGCCGAATCCGCCGTTGCGCTGGCCGAGATCGCTCCGGACACGCTCACAAAGCGTATCGACGAAGCCCGCAAGGAATTGGAAGGTGTCGAACATCACGAGCACCGCACCAAACTCGAGCAGTATCTCGCCGAGCTCACCAACCTGAACGGTGTTCTCGTCGCCGCCTGATCGGCCGGTCACCACGTAAGAATTGAAGCCGGGCCCTTGGGTCCGGCTTTTTTCATGTCCCGATGTCAGCCAGACGTTGCGTCTTCCAGGATCATCGCCGAACCCTTTTCGGCGACCATCATGGTCGGCGCATTGATATTGCCCGCCGTGATGTTCGGGAAGATGGAGGCATCGACGATGCGAAGCCCCGGGACGCCGTGCACGCGGAGCCGGGCATCCACCACAGCTTCGCGGGGATCGCTGCCCATCGCGCAGGTGCCGCAGAGGTGGTAGATTGAGCCGCTGTTGTGGCGGAAATAGTCGAGCAGCTTGTCGTCTGTGTCGACCGTTTTGGAAGGTGAGACTTCCTCCTCCACCCAATCCGACAGCGCCGGCGCATCCGCGATCCGGCGCATGAGCCGGCTTCCCTGCAGGACCTCCTCGATGTCCCGCTCCGTCGACAGGTAGTTCGGGCGGATCAGGGGCGCGTCTGCTGCATCGGGTGACGCGATGGTCACCGTCCCCTTGCTGGTCGGGCGACAGGCGTTGAAAGCGATCAGGAAGCCGGGGTAGGGCTCCGGCGTCAGGCCCGCCCGCGGATTGTCCGGAATTCGGTAGGAGAGCGGGTTGAAGTAGAGCTGGATGTTCGGCCTCTCCTCATCAGGCGTCCCGCGGAAGAAGCCGCCGGCCTGGTTGACGCTCATGGCAAAGGGACCGGTGCGTTTCAGCAGCCACATCAGGCCAAAGCGGGCCTGGCCGGTGAGACTGGCGAAATCGCCGTTCAGTGTCGGTTTCTTCGAGCGATAATAGAAGCTCGCGCAGAGATGGTCCTGCAGGTTCTTGCCGACGCCCGGCAGATGTTTGCGGGTCTCGATGCCGTGACCAAAGAGCGTGCACCCATCTCCGAGACCTGACAGCTGCATCAGTTTCGGAGTGTCGACCGCACCGGCAGCGAGGATGACCTCTCGGCGGGCCGTAAAGCTCCGAACTTCGCCGCGCTGCATGACCTCGACTCCGGAGACCCGGCCATCTTGTTCGATCAGCAAACGTTGGGCATGCGCCTGGCGCTCAATGGAGAGGTTGGGGCGCTTCAGCGCCGGACGCAGGTACTCGGCGCTCGAATGCGAGCGCTGGCCGCGCCTCGTGTTGACGTCGTAGACGCCGGCGCCCTCGAGCGTCTCCCCGTTGAAATCCTCGTTCAGCGGGATCCCCAGCTCGTCACAGGCGTCAAGGAAAGCGTCGCTCACTGGATGTGTCGCGCCACGCATGGGGGTCACATGGATCGGGCCGCTCGCGCCGTGCCACGGGCTATCCCCGCGAGCGTGGGTTTCCAGCTTGCGGAAGAAAGGCAGCACATCGTCGAAGCCCCAGCCCGGGTTTCCGGCGTCGCGCCAGTCGTCGAAATCCTGTCGCGCGCCGCGCACGAAGACCATGGCATTGATCGAGCCTGAGCCGCCCTGCACCTTGCCCCGCGGGGCGTAGATCCGCCGCCCGCCGAGATTGGGCTCGGGCTCGGTGCGATACATCCAGTTGACCTTGGGATTGTAATAGCTCTTGGCGTAACCGACGGGGATCTTGAACCAGAACGACTTGTCCTCGCCGCCGGCCTCGATCAGGAGCACGGTATGGCGTCCGCTTTCGCTCAGGCGGCTGGCCATGATGCAGCCTGCCGAGCCTGCACCGACCACGATAAAATCGAAGATCATGGGTGCGATCCTTTAGCCCTTGGCCGGTGCGAAAGCCTTCACGTCGGCGTGTTCTGCCGCCATCTGCAGATGCAGCCTTTCGCCGGTGTAGGGCGTGTGCTTCGCGATCACCTCGTGGTTCAGCTCGATGCCGAGGCCCGGCTCGCGCGAGGGGATGAGATAGCCATCATCGAAGCCGAGCTTTGTCTTCAGCACCTCGGCGTGGAAGCCGCCGAAATCCATGATCGCCTCGTGGATGAGGAAGTTCGGGCACGTGGCCGCGAGCTGGATCGAGGCGGCTGCCCCGACCGGGCCGTTGTAGAGATGCGGCGCGATCTGCGCATAAAAGGACTCGGCCATCCCGGCGATCTTCTTCGCCTCCAGCAAGCCGCCGACGCGAGCGACATTCATCTGCAGGATGGAGGCAGAGCCAAGTTGCAATATTCTCTGGAACTCGTATTTCGTCGTCAGCCGCTCGCCCGTCGAGACGGGGATCGAGGTGGCACGGGCAACTTCCGCCATCGCGGCCTCCTGGCCGGGCGGAACGGGCTCCTCGAACCAGAGCGGGTCGTATTTCTCCAGCCGCTTGGCCAGCCGGATCGCCGAGGAGGGCACCATCTGACCATGGGTGCCGAAGAGGATGTCGGCGCGGTTGCCGATTGCCTCACGGATCTTGCGGCAAAATTCCTCGCAGCGATCCATGACGGGCAGCGACAGCTGGTGACCGGAATAATTGGTATAGGGGCCGGCGGGGTCGAATTTCAACCCGGTAAATCCGGCCTCGACCATGCGGATTGCCTCTTCGGCGGCGAGATCCGGATCGTTGTAGTCGTATTCCCCGGCTGAATTCTTCGGGTACAGATAGGTGTAGGCGCGCAGCTTGTCGTGCACCGGGCCGCCGAGCAGATCGGCGACCGGCCGTCCGGCAGCCTTGCCGATGATGTCCCAGCAGGCAATTTCGAGGCCGGAGATGATCCCGACCATGGTCGGATCGGGTCGCTGGGTAAAGCCGCTCGAATAGGCGGCGCGCCAGAAGCGCTCGATCTGGTGCGGGTCATGACCCTCAAGATAGCGGGTGAAGACGTCTTCTACGAGGACGGTGATGCCCGAGGGGTGGAAGGCGGTCGAATAGATCTCGCCGACGCCGGTGATGCCGCAGGCCGTTTCCAGCTCGACGAAGATCCAGTACATGCCGCCGATATGCGGCGCGGGCGTTGCGACGACGTGTGTCTTGAGCGAAGCGACTTTCATGGATGCCCCCGATGAAGAATTCTTGAGCCGGCTAATCGGCGATCAGTGCTTGAGGATGACGAGGCGGGTCTGGGTGAATTCCAGCATGCCGTGTTTGCCGTCGTCGCCGCCGAGGCCGGAGCGTTTCCAGCCGGCGTGATAGCCCTGGTAGGGATCAGCCGGGAAGCGGTTGATGTAAAGTTCGCCCGCTTCGATCTCGTTGGCGGCCTTCATCACCTTGCGGTAGTTCTCGGTGAAGACGACGGAGGCGAGACCGAACTGATGGTCGCTGGCCATGGCAAGCGCTTCGTCGAAATCGGTGTAGGGGATCACAGCAAGCACCGGGCCGAAGACTTCTTCCTGGACGATCTCCATGTCCTGCCGGCAGTCGGAGAGCAGTGTCGGCGGATAGAAATAGCCGTCGCCTGGCGGCAGGAAGCCGCCCGTTTCGATGACGGCGCCGTCGGCCTTGGCCCGTTCGACCATGTGATGAACCCTGAGACGGGCTGCGGCATTGGCGAGCGGCCCCATGCGGGTCGGATCCTCGGCGCGATCGCCATAGTGACGGCGTTCGAAGGCATCCTTCAGCTTGGCGAGAAGCGTGCCGTGGACGGAGGCATGGACGTAAAGCCGCTCGACGGAGGTGCAGACCTGGCCGCAATGGGCCGTCTTTGCCGCAAGCACGCTTTTCGTTACCACGTCGAGATCGGCATCCGGCTCGACGATCACCGGCGTTTTGCCGCCAAGTTCCAGCGATGGCTTGGCGATATTGGCCTTGCAGTAGTCCAGAACCATCTGACCGGCGGCGACGCTGCCGGTCAGCGTGATCATGCCGACCTCGCGCCGGGTCGACATCACCTGGGCCACCTCGTGGGTCATGGCCATGATGCTGACGAGGCCTGCGGGAAGGTCTGCCTCCTTGATCGCTTCGGCAAAGACGAAGGCCGAGGTCGGGGTGTTGTTGCTGGGGCGCACGACCACGGCATTGCCGGTGATCAGAGCCGGCGCAATCTTGCGGACCAGCGTATAGATCGGGAAGTTGAAGGGGATCAGGCAGGCGACGACGCCGATCGGCGCACGCTTCAACATCAGCGTCTCATCCGGCGTGTCGCTCTCGATCACCTCGCCCTCGACGCGGCGCGCCCATTCGGCGTGATAACGCATCAGTTCGACGCCGTAACGGGTTTCAGCCACGGCATCGTCAAGGCTCTTGCCGGATTCCTGTGCCAGGGCCGCGCCGATCCGCTGCTGATGACGCTCGACGGCATCGGCGAGCCTGCGCAAGGCATTGCCCCGTTCGATGGCCGGGAGACGGCCCCAGGGCTTCTGGGCTAAAGCGGCCGCATCCACCGCCTCGATGACATCGGCTTCCGTCGCCGCCGTGACTGACGCAAAGACCTGGCCTTTGGCCGGGTTCTTCACCTCGATCGTCTGGCGGGCACCGGTCTCGCGAAAGGATCCGGCAATGAAGTTCTGGAAGGTGGTCATGGCTGGCACTCCGGCAACGGACAGTCGCGCCAAGTAGGTAGTCGAGCCTGCCTCTTCGCAAGCGACTTATTGTCGGGTTGAGCATTCCAAAAAGGAATGTTTCAGGTGCTGATCTGCTTCAGCGGCGGCAGCGACCCTTCGCTGAGCTCGCGGCTCAGCCAGCGTCTGAGCGCCTCGACATGCGGCGACAGCGCCCGGTCGGTGCGTGTCACCAGCCAGTAGGATTCATGTCCCTCGACTTCGACATCCAGCACCTGGGTGAGGGCGCCCGTCTGCATCAGCGGTGCGACCATCGAGCGATCGGCGACGGCGACACCCAGGCCGTTGCAGGCGGCTTCGATGACGAGATCCAAGAGATCGAATTCCAGTCCCCCCTGCGTGTCGGTCTCTGTGAGGCCTGCCGCATCCAGCCAGCGCTGCCAGGTGAGATAACGCTGGTCGGCGGAGGCGAGCACATGCAGGAAGGTGAAGCGGGAGAGGTCGATCGCGTTGCCATCCCGTAGGCCTTGCAGGAGATGAGGGGCGCAGATGGCGATATGACGTTCGGTAAACAGCCGTTCCGACTTGAGGCTCGGCCACTCGCCATCGCCGAAGCGGATGGCGCAGTCCAGCATGCCGCGTTCCGAAAGATTGTCCTCGAGATCGGTGGTGATGCTCAAGTCCACATCGGGCAGGACGGCACGAAGGCTCGTCAGACGCGGCATCAGCCAGCGCTTGGCAAAGGTCGGCGGCACGTTGATCCGAAGGCGGCGCAGATTGCTCTTCTCGCGGATGTTGCGGACCGTCATTTCCACCGTATGAAAGGCCTGCTGCAGCGAAGCGAGCAGCTCAGCGCCGGAGGGTGTCAGTTCCAGATGATGATGCCGGCGGAGGACCAGTTTTTCGCCCAACTGCTCTTCGAGATTGCGCACCTGGCGGCTCACGGCGCTTTGGGTGAGATTGAGCTGCTCGGCGGCACGGGTGAAGCTGCGGGTCTGGCCGACCACTTCGAAAACCTTCATCGCGGACAGTGCCGGCAGCCGTCTCATGGGTCCTCGTGACATTCCTTAGAATTCCTGGAGGCCATTAAAACAGAGAGACTTGATCTGCGCCATGCACACTTGACGCGAATATGCCATGCTTGCCGGCATAAGTGGTTGATGGCATCGGTATCCGGTGAAACAGAACTTTCGAAACTTGTGCTCTCGGGGGAATTGGCATGAAGGTGGGTATCGTTGGTGCGGGAATGGTCGGCAGCTCGGCGGGTTATGCGCTGGCCCTAATGGGCCTTGCAAGCGAGATCGTGTTGATTGACCGGAACGATGCTCTGGCGGTCGCGCAAGCCGAGGATATCGCCCATGCGGTGCCCTTCATGTCATCAACCGTGGTAAATGCCGGCCAGTACCGCGATCTGGAAGGGGCGGGTGTGGTCATCCTCGCGGCCGGTGTCAGCCAGAAGCCAGGTGAGACGCGCCTTGAGCTCCTCGAACGGAATGCCGCCGTCTTCCGCGCTGTTCTCGCTGAGGTCCTGCCGGTCGCGCCGGAGGCCATTCTGTTAATCGCCTCCAACCCCGTCGACATCATGACCCAGATCACCACACGGCTCTCCGGCCTCGATCCGCGCCGGGTGATCGGCTCCGGCACCATTCTCGACACCGCCCGTTTTCGCAGCCTTGTTGGTCGCCATCTCGGAATCTCCCCGCAGTCGGTGCATGCCTATGTTCTCGGCGAACACGGCGACAGCGAGGTTCTTGCCTGGACCAGCGCGCGGGCCGGCTCTGTGCCGCTGTCCTCCTTTGCCGCCCAGGTCGGGTCGCCGCTGACAGCGGAGGTTCGCGCGCAGATCGACGACGGCGTGCGCAATGCGGCCTACAAGATCATCAACGGCAAGGGCTCGACCTATTACGGCATCGGTGCCGGGCTTGCTCGCATCGTCAAGGCGATCGCCCGCGACCAGCGTGATGTGCTCTCGGTCTCGATCGCGACGCCGGAAGTGGCAGGTGTAAAGGATGTGGCGCTGTCGATCCCGCGCGTCGTCGGGGCGGAAGGTGTCATTGCCGATCTCTTTCCGGATCTTGACGACGAGGAATTTGCGGCCTTGAACCGCAGCGCGTCGCTTCTGAAGGAACGGGCGGATGCCATTCCTTTGTAGGTGAAGCAGGCTATATACTATAATGATGAATGGTCGCGCTGCTCATCGTTTCCGTGCATCCACTCTCGATCTCTGGACCTCCTCATGACTGAAACGCCGCCATTGACCGCCGAGGCTCTCGAAGACTTCCTCTCGAAGGCGCGGGCCGCGAGCGGTCTGTTGAAGGCCTTGTCTCATGAGACCCGCCTGCTGATGCTCTGCATGCTCTGTCAGGGCGAGAAGACGGTCACTGAGATCGAACAGTTCCTCGGGATCCAGCAGGCTGTCGTTTCCCAGCAACTGGCGCGGCTGAGAAGCGAGAAGGTTGTGCAGACCCGGCGCGAGGGGCGGCAGATCTATTACCGCATCACCGATCCGCAGCTCGCCGAACTGATCTCCGTGCTCTACCGGATGTATTGTGGTCCGACGCCCGCGCTGCGGAAGGAAGACGAAGCCCTGACCGAGGCTTGAGACCGGCGGGGCGCTGGAAGGGCTGGGAGCATGATCGACAAGCTGGAATTCTTCATCGCGCTTGCTCGCCAGCAGCATTTCGGTCGTGCGGCAGAGGAATGCGGCGTGACCCAGCCGACGCTATCGGCCGGTATTCGGCAGCTCGAAGAGCAGCTCGGCGTGATGCTCGTCCAACGCGGCTCGCGCTTTCTCGGCCTTACCCCGGAAGGCCAGCGGGTGCTTGAATGGGCGCGACGCATCGTCGGTGATAGCAGGACCATGCGCGAGGAGATGCGGGCGGCGCGCAGGGGTCTGGCCGGCCATATACGGCTCGCGGTCATCCCGACGGCGCTTGCCATGGTGCAGAAGCTCACCGAGCCCTTTCAGAACCGCCATCCGGACGTGACCTTTTCCGTGCTGTCGCGCACCTCGCTGCAGGTCCTGAGCCTGCTCGAAAACCTCGAGATCGACGCCGGCATCACCTATCTTGACAACGAGCCGCTGGGGCGTGTCACCAGTGTTCCGCTCTATTCCGAGCGCTACCACCTGATCACAGCCGTCGGCACGCCACTTGCCGATCGTGACAGCGTCACCTGGAGCGAGGTGGCCGATCTCAGGCTCTGTCTGCTGACCGCCGACATGCAGAACCGGCGGATCATCAACCAACATCTGGCAGAGGCCGGGGTGACGCCGAAGCCGACGCTCGAATCCAATTCGATGATCGTGCTTTTCTCCCATATCCGGACCGGCAAATGGGCTTCGATCATGCCGAAGAATGTCGCGGAATCCTTCGGTTTCGGCGAGGAGATCCGGATGGTCCCGATCACCGCACCCGAGGCCGAACATCTGGTAGGGCTGGTCGCGACCCATCGCGAGCCCTTCACGCCGCTGGTCTCGGGCTTGCTGCACGAGGCACGACTTCTGGCGGCCTCTCAAGCGTTTGATAGAAATCTTCTATCGAACGACGAAAGCGCTGTATTGACCTCCTGACCCCTGTCCCATCATCATCTTGGGATGAACGATCCCGCCAGAGCTCGGCGGGGGAGGAGGACGAGCATGAACATTCATGTGGCTGCGGACGACGTCTCCGCCCGCATATCGGCTGTCATCGCCGAGTTGCAGCATCTGGAGGGGCCGATGCTGCCGATCCTGCATCGGGTGCAGGAAGAATTCGGCTACATCCCGGAGGTCGCCAAGCAGATCATCGCCAATGCGCTGAACCTGTCGCGCGCCGAGGTGCATGGTGTCATCACCTTCTACCACGATTTCCGCGCCCAGCCCGCCGGAAGGCATGTGCTTAAGCTCTGTCGCGCCGAGGCTTGCCAGTCGATGGGCTGCGAGCCTCTTGCGGACAAGATCAAGGCGAAGCTTGGCATCGACTGGCACGAGACCACGCCCGACGGTGCCGTCACCCTCGAACCCGTCTTCTGTCTCGGCCTCTGTGCCCAGGCGCCGGCAGCCATGCTCGACGGCGAGCTGCATGCCCGTCTCGACGAAGACTGTCTCACCGACATTCTGGCGGAGGCGCGCGCATGAGCGTTACCGTCTTCGTCCCCCGCGATGCGGCAGCCCTTGCCGTTGGTGCCGACAAGGTGGCGGCTGCCATCGAGCGCGAAGCAATGGCACGTGGCCTGGACGTAACCATTGTCCGCAACGGCTCGCGTGGCATGCTGTGGCTGGAAGTGCTGGTCGAGGTGCGCACCGATCACGGCCGCGTCGCCTATGGTCCGGTCAGAGCCTCCGACGTGCCATCGCTTTTCGATGCCGGCTTCCTTGATGGCGGCGAGCATCCGCTCGGCCATGGCCTGACCCACGACATCCCCTTCCTCAAGGGTCAGACGCGGCTGACCTTCGCCCGCTGCGGGGTCACCGATCCGCTCTCGCTCGATGACTACCGCCACTATCAGGGACTGAAAGGCCTCGCCAACGCCATCGCCATGGCACCGGCCGAGATCGTCAAACAGGTCACCGACAGCGGTTTGCGCGGTCGCGGTGGCGCGGGCTTCCCGACGGGCATTAAGTGGAAGACGGTCGCGGACGCGAAGGCTGACCAGAAATACATCGTCTGCAATGCCGACGAGGGCGACAGCGGTACCTTTGCCGACCGGATGATCATGGAAGGCGATCCCTTCGTGCTGATTGAAGGCATGGCGATTGCCGGCATCGCGGTCGGCGCCACCAAGGGCTATGTCTATACCCGCTCCGAATATCCGCATGCGATTGCCATGATGGAAGAGGCAATCGGGATCGCCCGGCGCGAGGGGATCCTCGGCCCATCGGTCATGGGTTCGTCTCACGCCTTCGACATGGAAGTGCGCATGGGCGCCGGCGCCTATGTCTGCGGCGAGGAAACCTCGCTGCTCAACAGCCTGGAAGGTAAGCGCGGCGTGGTGCGTGCCAAGCCGCCGCTGCCCGCGCTTCAGGGCCTGTTCGGCAAGCCGACGGTGGTCAACAATGTCATGTCGCTTGCCTCCATCCCTGTGATCATGGACCGGGGTGCTGCGTTCTACCGCGACTTCGGCGTTGGCCGCTCGCATGGCACGATTCCGATCCAGCTCGCCGGCAATCTCAAGCATGGCGGCCTCTTTGAGACCGCATTCGGCCTGCCGCTCGGCCAGCTGATCAACGAGATCGGGGGCGGCACGATTTCGGGTCGTGCGGTCAAGGCCGTGCAGGTCGGCGGGCCGCTCGGCGCCTACTTCCCGCCGTCGCTCTTCGACACGATCTTCGACTACGAAGCCTTCAGCGCTGCCGGTGGGTTGATCGGCCATGCCGGCGTCGTGGTCTTCGACGATACGGCCGACATGCTAAAGCAGGCGCGTTTCGCCATGGAATTCTGCGCGGTCGAAAGCTGCGGCAAGTGCACGCCCTGCCGCATCGGCTCGACACGCGGCGTCGAGACGGTCGACAAGATCGCGCGCGGCATCGAGCCGGAGAAGAACAAGGTGCTGCTGGAGGATCTCTGCAACACCATGAAATTCGGTTCGCTCTGTGCGCTGGGCGGTTTCACGCCTTACCCGGTCATGAGCGCCATGACGCATTTCCCGGAAGATTTTGCACCCACCCCGGTTCGGGAGGCAGCGGAATGAGTGACACAACGAAGGTCAAGGGCCCGGCCTCCTACTTCCCGTCGATCGAGAAGACCTATGGAAAGCCGATCCAGCACTGGCAGGACATTGTTCGCCAGCAGCAGGGCAAGACGCATATGCAGATCGTCACCTTGCTGAAGACCGATCACGGTCTCGGCCATGGTCACGCCAATGCCATTGTTGCGGCGACGCTCGCCGAGACGAAATCCTGACGCAGACAAGCACGCTTTCAGCGCGGCCCGGTCCGCAGCGAAAAGAGATATCCGGAGGTTCCGATGCCCCTCGTTCCTGAAATCGACTACGGCACACCCGCCTCGCGCTCGGAGAAGATGGTGACGCTCACCATCGACGGGCGCGAAATCACGGTACCCGAGGGCACGTCGATCATGCGCGCCTCGATGGAGGCCGGCATTCAGGTGCCGAAACTCTGCGCCACAGACATGGTCGATGCCTTCGGCTCCTGCCGCCTCTGTCTGATCGAGGTGGAGGGCCGCAACGGCACGCCCGCCTCCTGCACGACGCCGGTTGCGCCGGGCATCGTCGTTCACACGCAGACGGAGCGGCTGAAGGCCATCCGCAAGGGCGTGATGGAGCTCTATATCTCCGACCATCCGCTCGATTGTCTGACCTGTGCGGCCAATGGCGACTGCGAGCTGCAGGACATGGCGGGTGCCGTCGGTCTGCGCGACGTGCGCTACGGTTACGATGGCGAGAACCACGTCAGGGCGCGGTCTTCTGATGGCGGGATCAACGCCCAGTGGATGCCGAAGGACGAGAGCAATCCCTATTTCACCTATGATCCGTCGAAATGCATCGTCTGTTCGCGCTGCGTGCGCGCCTGCGAAGAGGTGCAGGGCACCTTTGCCCTGACGATCGAAGGCCGTGGCTTCGACAGCCGTGTGTCGCCCGGCGCACACGAAGCGTTTCTCTCATCGGAATGCGTCTCCTGCGGCGCTTGCGTGCAGGCCTGCCCGACGGCGACGCTGACTGAAAAGTCCGTGATCGCCATTGGCCAGCCGGAGCATTCGGCCGTCACCACTTGCGCCTATTGCGGCGTCGGCTGTTCCTTCAAGGCGGAGATGCGTGGCGAAGAACTGGTGCGCATGGTGCCGTGGAAGGATGGCCAGGCCAATCGCGGCCATTCCTGCGTCAAGGGTCGCTTCGCTTATGGCTATGCCAGCCACAAGGACCGCATCCTCAACCCGATGATCCGCGAGAAGATCTCCGATCCCTGGCGCGAAGTGACGTGGGAAGAGGCCTATGCCCACGTCGCCTCCGAATTCAAGCGCATCCAGTATCAGTATGGCCGCGACGCCATCGGCGGCATCACCTCGTCGCGCTGCACCAATGAAGAGACCTATCTGGTTCAGAAGCTGATCCGCGCCGGCTTCGGCAACAACAATGTCGATACCTGCGCCCGCGTCTGCCACTCGCCGACCGGCTATGGTCTCGGCCAGGCCTTCGGCACATCTGCCGGTACGCAGAACTTCGATTCGGTCGAGCATTCCGACGTCGTGGTCGTCATCGGCGCCAACCCGACCGATGGCCATCCCGTCTTCGGCTCGCGGCTGAAGAAGCGGCTGCGGCAGGGTGCCAAGCTGATCGTGATTGATCCGCGCCGCATCGATCTCGTACGCACCCCGCATGTGGAGGCGTCCTACCACCTGCCGCTGAAGCCCGGCACCAATGTCGCGGTGCTCACGGCACTTGCCCATGTCATCGTCACCGAGGGCCTGTTCGATGAGCGCTTCATCCGCGAGCGCTGCGACTGGTCGGAGTTCGAGGATTGGGCAGCCTTCGTTTCCGAGCCGCAGCATTCGCCGGAGGAGACCGAAAAGTTCACCGGCGTGCCGGCTACTGAACTCCGTGGTGCTGCGCGGCTCTTTGCCACCGGTGGCAATGGCGCGATCTATTACGGCCTCGGCGTCACCGAACACAGCCAAGGCTCGACCACCGTCATGGCGATCGCCAACCTTGCCATGGTCACCGGCAATATCGGGCGGCCCGGCGTCGGCGTGAATCCGCTGCGTGGCCAGAACAATGTCCAAGGCTCCTGCGACATGGGTTCCTTCCCGCATGAACTGCCGGGCTATCGTCACGTGTCCGACGATGCGACGCGCGAGACCTTTGAAAAGCTCTGGGGTGTCGAGCTCAGCAACGAGCCGGGCCTGCGTATCCCCAACATGCTCGATGCGGCTGTCGAGGGCACGTTCAAGGGCATCTACATCCAGGGCGAGGACATCCTGCAGTCGGACCCCGATACGAAGCATGTCTCGGCCGGCCTTGCTGCCATGGAATGCGTCGTCGTGCACGACCTCTTCCTCAACGAGACCGCCAACTATGCGCATGTCTTCCTGCCGGGCTCGACCTTCCTGGAAAAGGACGGGACCTTCACCAATGCCGAGCGCCGCATCAACCGTGTGCGCAAAGTGATGACCCCGAAGAACGGCTATGCCGACTGGGAAGTGACGCAGAAGCTCGCCCAGGCCATGGGCCTAACCTGGAATTACACGCATCCGTCTCAGATCATGGACGAGATCGCCGCGACCACGCCAAGCTTTGCCGGCGTCTCCTACGACTATCTAGAAAAGATGGGTTCGGTGCAGTGGCCGTGCAACGAGAAATTCCCTGTGGGCTCGCCGATCATGCATGTCGACGGTTTCGTCCGCGGCAAGGGCAAGTTCATCCGCACGGAATATGTGCCGACGGACGAGCGCACCGGCCCGCGCTTCCCGCTGCTCTTGACCACCGGTCGCATCCTCTCGCAATACAATGTCGGGGCGCAGACGCGGCGCACCGAGAACGTCGTCTGGCACGAGGAAGACCGGCTGGAGATCCATCCGCATGATGCCGAACAGCGTGGCATCAAGGATGGTGACTGGATCAAGCTCGCCAGCCGTTCTGGCGACACCACGTTGCGTGCACTTCTAACCGACCGTGTCGCGCCGGGGGTGGTCTACACGACCTTCCACCATCCGAACACGCAGGCCAATGTCATCACGACAGACTTCTCCGACTGGGCAACCAATTGCCCTGAATACAAGGTAACTGCCGTGCAGGTCTCCCCGTCCAACGGCCCGACCGAGTGGCAGGAGGAGTATGAGGAGCTGTCGCGTCAGTCGCGACGGATCGAGGGTAAACTGGAAGCGGCGGAATGAGTGATGTGATCGGCTCCACGGCACGGATTGTCGGCGGGCTGAAGGCGAGCCGAGGGCTCGTCTCGGCCAGCAGCCGGCTCGTGCCCGAGGAGGTGCCGATCGCCTTTTCCTTTGCCGGCTCCACCCATGCGGTGATGATGGCGACGCCAGATGATCTCGAGGATTTCGCCGTCGGGTTTTCGCTCGCGGAAGGCATCATAGAGCGGGCCGAAGACGTGGTGTCGATCGAGATCGTCGAGGCGGGTGAGGGGATTGACGTTCAGGTGACGCTGAAGGAGATGACGGCCGAGGCTCTGGTCGCCCGGCGTCGCCGCATGGCCGGGCCTGTCGGTTGCGGGCTCTGCGGGATCGAATCGATCGAGCAGGCTAGCCGTGCGGTCAAACCGGTTGCTGCCGAGGGTTTCAGTCTGTCCGCCCGTGACGTGTCCCAGGCCATGGCGCAGCTGACGGCGCGGCAGGATCTGAACCGCCAGACACGCGCCGTACACGCCGCCGGCTTCTACAGCCTGACCGACGGGCTCGTCGCAATCCGGGAGGATGTCGGTCGCCACAATGCGCTGGACAAGCTCGTCGGTGCCGTGCTGCTCGGCGGCTGGGAGCCGGCCGGGGGCGCCGTCGTGGTCACGAGCCGTCTGTCCGTCGAGATGGTGCAGAAGACGGCAGCGCTTGGGGCGCCCGTGCTGATTGCCATTTCCGCGCCGACAGCGCTTGCCATCCGCACCGCCGCGCAGGCCGGCATCACCTTGATCGGCATTGCGCGCGACGAGGATTTCGAGATTTTCACCCGGCCGGACCGGGTGGCCGAAGGAGTACCGCTGCATGTCTGAAACCGGCACCGACGCCAAGCTGATCCGCATGGCCAATCAGATCGCCACGTTCTTCCTGTCACAGCCGGAGGAGGTGCGTGCGGAGGGGGTCGCCACGCATATCAACAAGTTCTGGGAAGCCCGCATGCGCCGGCGCTTCTTCGAGCTGATGGCTGTCCCCGATACCGGTTTCCTGCCGCTGGTGGTCGAAGCCGCCAGGCAGGTCAAACGCCCGGGTGAGGCTGATGCCAGCGCCATTGGCGTCGGGCGCGACGCCGCGGACGGTGCCCCCGGTGGCAAAGGTGTGGCCGCAGGCGAATCGCTGTCGGAGCCGAGCATTCCGGAAACGACGCCCTGACGCAGGTTTAGCTTCCGGGACGTCGTTCCGCGACCAGACGGGGCGCCAGGCGCGTTTCTCTCAGTTCAGCCAGAGATGGATGAGGGCGGCTTCCGGTGTTTGCGTGCCGCCGTTCTCGATGCCCGTGCTCCAGAGGCCGGCGCCAGCGGCGTATGCGCCAGGTGACAGGCCCCCTGCCTCGCACTGGCTAACCGCCCGAAGGCGCTTTCCGTCCTTCACTGCCTGGGCAAGGACCTTCAGCAGGTCGGCATCGTTCATCGCCGTCCCGGCGCCGAAGATCCGTAGCACCGCACCGTCGAGCTTTGCCAGCATCGCCTCGACCGCCTCCGCCGGAATGCCGGGCGATAGCGTGACGATCGAAAGCTTCCGGTCCTCGAAGGTCCTGCGCTGCGGCGTGTTCGGTCTCGCTTGCGGTTGCGAGCGGAAGGCGTCTGCTTCGTGGCTGTGATGTTTCACCAGGCCATCGGCGGTGAGAAGCTTACCGGCAAAGGCCAGCAGGACGCCGGGCTCCGTGCCCATCGCAGCTGAAATCGCGAGATCGAGATTGCCCTCAGCATCGCCCTCCTGTCCGAGCGGCAACATCGAGCCGCAGAGGAGGACGCGCCTGGCCTCGCCAGCCAGGGCTTGGCTGAGCGCAGCACCGGTAAAGGCCATGGTGTCGGTGCCGTGGGTGATGATCACGGCAGCGTCTGGATGGCTGCGGATCGTATCCAGCATCCGGTTCCAGTGAGCGGGGCCGACATCGGCGCTGTCGAGCAGGGGATCGAAGACCTCAACGATGAGTTCCGTGCCCTGAGGTAGGCGTTTGGTGATCGCCTCTTCCACCAGGCCCTTGCGGGGCGCGAGACCTTCCGGCGTTTCCGCCATGCCAATCGTCCCGCCAGTGTGGATCAAGAGCAGTTTCATCTTCGCCTCCCGGAATTTCAGGTCTGGTAGGACAGCTGCGTGTCAAGATCAACTCCGCGCTTCAACGCGAAAGGGCAGCGCTGCGAAGCGCTGCCCTTTCGGAACGGAGGGAGTGGCGCCAGATCAGGCGGCCATGTCTTCCAGGTCGCTGCCCTTGAACATCTTGGCGAGGTTCAGGAAGCAGATCATGCCGTTTTCGTTGGCGATGATGCCTTCGGAGAAGGTCTTGTCGAAGGAAGCGGAAACTTCCGGAACCGGCTGAACCTGGCTCGACGGGATGGTCAGGATGTCCGAAACGCGGTCGACCAGCATGCCGATGACCATGTTGTGGACTTCGGCAACGACGATGGCGGAACGTTCATTGGCAACGGTGCTCTTCATGCCGAGCTTGTAGGCGAGGTCGATGATCGGGATAACCGAACCGCGCAGGTTCATGACGCCGATGACATCGGCCGGCGCATGCGGGATCGGCGTCGACGGAGCCCAGCCGCGGATTTCGCGAATGGTGGTGGTCTTGACGCAGAACTCCTGATCATGAAGCCGGAAGGCGATGATCTCGAGGGTCTCACTGCCGAAGCTGGTGGAGCTGATAGTTGCCATTAGAAATCTTCCCAACCTTCCTGTACCTTGGCGGCAGCGGCGCCACCTGTGGCGCGAGCGACACTCGCCATGAGTTTGCGTGCCGGTGATGCGACAGGGGTCGCATCGGGACGCGCTTCCATGACTTTATGCGAAGAGTGTTGCCCAATTCTAAACTGTGACACCAGTTCGCGCAGTGCGGCTGCCTGTTTTGCCAGGCTGTGGCTTGCGGCGGTCGATTCTTCGACCATGGCGGCGTTCTGCTGCGTGTTCTGATCCATCGCATTGACCGCCTTGTTGATCTCCGACAGGCCGGTCGACTGTTCGCGCGAGGCTTCGACGATCGCTGCGACATTGGCGTTGATGTCCTTGACCTCAATGACAATCTGCTCGAGCGCTTTGCCCGTCTCGCCCACCAGTTGGACACCCGCCTTCACCTGATCCGAGGAGGTATTGATGAGGGCCTTGATTTCCTTGGCGGCTGTTGCGGACCTTTGCGCCAGTTCCCGTACTTCCTGGGCAACCACGGCAAAGCCCTTGCCCGCTTCACCTGCGCGGGCAGCCTCGACACCCGCATTCAGCGCCAGGAGGTTTGTCTGGAAGGCGATGTCGTCGATCACGCCGATGATGTTGGAGATCTCCTTCGACGAGTTCTCGATCTGGCCCATCGCCTCGATGGCATTCTTGACCACAAAGCCAGAACGCTCGGCACCTTCCTTGGTCCGGGCCACCAGCTGGCCTGCCTCATTGGCGCGCTTGGAGCTGTCGGCGACGGTCTGGGTGATCTGCTCCAGTGCCGCTGCAGTCTCCTCGACGGCTGCAGCCTGCTGTTCGGTGCGCTTGGCGAGATTGTCCGAGGCTTCGCGAATCTGCGAGGAGCCGGAGGCAATGGCATCCGTATTGTGGCTGACATTCTGCATCGCGGCTGAGATGCGTGCCATGGCGGCATTGAAGTCAGTGCGGATCTGTTCGAGCGACGGGATGAAGGGCTTTTCAATGGTCGCTGTGAGGTCACCATGGGCAAGCGCCGTCAAGCCCTTGGCGATTTCGTCGACGGCGTTGACGCGGCCCGTGATGTCGGTCGCGTATTTGACGATCTTGAAGACCCGTCCGCTGGCATCGAAGATCGGATTGTAGGATGCCTGAATCCAGACCACCTTGCCGCCCTTGCCAATGCGCTTGAACTCCGCAGAGACGAATTGTCCCGAGGCGAGCGTCTTCCAGAAATCGCGATAGGCATCGGAGCGCGTGTAGTCCGCCTCGCAGAACATGGAATGGTGCTTGCCGGCAATTTCAGCCAGAGTGTAGCCGAGGGTCGACAAGAAATTTTCGTTCGCCGTGAGAATTTCGCCCGTTGGCGTGAATTCAATCGTGGCCTGGACGCGCGAGATGGCTTCGAGCTTTCCATCCGCCTCTGCAGACTTAAGCTTGGCTGCCGTGATGTCCGTGGCGAACTTGACGATTTTAACAAGCTTGCCACCGCGGAAGACAGGATTGTAGGAGGCCTGAATCCAGATCTCGCTGCCGTCCTTCCTGAAGCGCTTGTATTCTCGGGTCTCAAACTGACCCTTGTTCAGCATGGCCCAGAACTCGCGGTATTCTGCGGTCGCAGTGTAGGCCGGATCACAGAAGATCCTGTGGTGTTTGCCCTTGATCTCTTCCAGGCTGTAGCCGAGCGCCCGACAGAAATTCTCGTTCGCCGTGATGATCGTGCCATCGAGCTTGAACTCGATCACGGCCTGGGATTTGCCGAGTGCGTCCAGCACTGCTTTCGATTCTTGCCCGGGAAGCCCTGTCCAAGCCATATCAACCCCCAATAATCGGCTCCCATGATCGGGGCAGCCGTGGGCGAATATTAGCCTCGTAGGTTTAAATAAAGGTCAATGTTCAACAATATTCGCCATTTTGGATGAGCAATTTTTGTTCAGATTGAAGCCTCAGATGGTCAAATCTTAAGCTCCAGGGCAAATGCTCGATCGAAATTCGGTATATTCGAATGTTTCGGCCGGCGGTCACGCACCTCTCGTGGGCCGGTCCAGAATGCGTTTTCCAAACAAACTGGCCGCCAGTTCCACCATCACGCGCGCGCTGCGGCCTCGGTCGTCGAGAAATGGATTGAGCTCGACCAGATCAAGTGAGGAGACCAGCCCGCTGTCGTGCAACAGCTCCATGATCAGATGCGCCTCTCGGAAGGTCGCGCCTCCAGGGACGGTGGTGCCAACGCCCGGGGCGACGTCGGGGTCGAGGAAATCGACATCAAGGCTCACATGCAGAAGCGCACCCGCTTGGCGGACGTCGGCCAGAATACGCTTGACGATGCTGCCCATGCCCTCCTCGTCGATCGCCCGCATATCGTAGACATTGACGGCGTTGTCGGTGATCAGGCGACGTTCCTCCTCATCGACCGAGCGAATGCCAACCTGATAGACGTGGCGGGGGTCGACGAAAGGGCGGTTGCCCGGCAGGATCGGTGCAAACTCGGCCTTGCCGCAGAAGAAGGCGACCGGCATGCCGTGAATATTTCCCGAGGGGGATGTTTCGGGCGCGTTGAAATCGGAATGTGCGTCTAGCCAGAGCACGTAAAGCGGTCGTCCTTCCTTTGCGGCAAAACGGGCCATGCCGGACACGCTGCCCATGGACAGGCTGTGATCGCCGCCAAGCAGGATCGGCACTGCGCCACTGGCAGCCGCGTCATAGGTCGCAGACTCGATCGCGCGCGTGAAGGCGCCGACGATGGGCAGATGCTTGGCCCGGTCCATCTGCGGAAGGTCGGTTGCTGGCTCCGGGCGCAGGTCGCCCCGATCGTTGACCTCATAACCCAGTTCTCGCATGGCAGACGCGATCCCCGCGATGCGATAGGCCGCTGGCCCCATGGCACAGCCACCGCGGCCGGATCCTTCCTCGAGCGGTACCCCGATGAGCGTCACGGTCTTCTGTTGCTTGTGCATGGGCGGTCCTCATTCATGATCCTTTTGCCATCATCGGGCAAAGGGCTGCTGTCAAAAAGGTGGAACTTCGTCACAAAGCGCTATAGTTTGCGCATATCGCAACCAGTATGTGACAGTTTGGCAAATGGATGATCTCGACAGACATATCCTGGGGGCCCTGCGCCAGAATGCGCGACTTCCCGTCGCCTCCCTTGCTGCCATGACCGGCGCGTCGCGTGCGACGATTTCCGCGCGCATCGACCGGCTGGTGGCGAATGGTACCATTGCTGCCTTCACCATCCTGACAGGCAGCGAAATCCAGCCGAATGGAGTGAGGGCGATCATCATGATTGAGGTCGTCGGCAAGTTCGCCGATCGCGTGGCCCATCAATTGCGCGGCATGCCGCAGGTCCGCTCCCTGCATAGCACCAACGGCAAATGGGACTTCATCGCTGAGCTCGAGGAGCGGGATCTCGCCAGTTTTGACGAGACGCTGCGGCGCATTCGCCTGATCGAGGGGATCAATTTTACCGAGTCGAACATCCTGCTGAAGACCAGCAAGGTCGCCTGACGGGCGGGTAAAGACCCTTCAGGCAACCCTTCAGTATTCCTTCTCGTAGAAGATACCACCGCCTGCGCCCTCGCCGCCGGCTTCACCCTTGAGTTTCAGACCGCGTCCGATATCGAGGTTGATGATGGCTCTGGCGCCGCCGGTGCCACTCTGCTGTAGTTCTATATAAGTCCGCTCGTTCAGATACTTGCCCGCACTGATGCTGGTGCCGCCGGTCTCGTCCGTCGAGATATCGAGATCGTCGATGCCGAGGGTGCTGCGCAGCGACTGGAACAGCGAGGTGCCTCGACCGCCAGCAAGCTGTGCCGCGGCATCGGCGAGCTGTGCTATCTGCAGTGGCGAGAGCCGCGACAACGACTGGCCGAAGATCAGCTGCGCCAGGATCTCGTCCTGGGGCAGGGCCGGCGTCGATGTGAAGCTGACCTGCGGATTGCTGGCAAGGCCGGTGAGGCGGATAATGATCGTTGCATTGCCCGAATTGGTGGTTGCTTCCAGATCGAGAAGCGGCACGAGATCTCCGCCGAAGGTGATGGTCGCCTCGGTAATCTCCAGCCGTCGCGTGAGGATCTGCATGCGTCCACGCCGCAGTTCGAAGGCGCCAGAGACGACAGGTGCCGCAGCCGTGCCGGTCAGTGCGATCGTGCCGCCGAGTTCCGCATCGATGCCACGTCCCCGCACGAAGGTCTGGTTGGGGGAGGAAATCGTGAGGTCAAGGACAATCGGTGCGCTGGAAGCGCGGCCTTCCGCCGGTTGCTGGTCGCGCTGCTGGCGCAGGACGGCGGGCGGTGCGTTGCGATGCTGGATGTCCAGGGCCTGCAGGCTGGCAGGCTGGCTTTCGGAGAGCGTAATCGAGGTGCGCGACAGGTTGATGGTTCCGCCAAGCGTCGGCCCGTTGAGCAGCTGCCCCGTGAGAGTAAGCCTACCATCTGCCGTGCTGGTGACGGTATTGCCATCCACATAGACGGCCTGGTCCAGGTTGATCGTCAGTTCTGCAGGCAGTCCCGGGCTTGCGATATCGATGAACCCATTTGCCGAGATACGGCCACCACTCGCGAAGTTTCCGGTCAGGCTTCCGATCTCGGCGCGATTGCCCGTCAGGTTGACGGTGGTGGCAATCTGCTCGATCGCGAGATTGCGGCGGACATCGACGACGCGGGCGCCGCTGGTTGTAATCGTGCCGGTGATCTCCGGTGTGCCGGCTGTGCCGCCGATCGTGAGGTTGACGTTGGCGTTGCCTTCCGCGACCAATCCCAGCGGGCTGAGCTGGCCGTTGGCGGCAGACAAGGGAACATTGCCCTGAAGGCGGATGCTGAGACCCGGGCCGCTCTCAAGCGACACGCTTCCGCCCGCCGAGAGACCGATGCCGCCGCCGCTGATGCCGCTCTCGATCGTGACATTCTGGTTTTCGAAACGGCCGTTGAGGGTGATCCCAAGCGGCGCGAGGCCCAGTCCGCGCGTCTGTGCCACGGCGGCGCCCTGCCAATCCAGACGATAATCCGCAACCGGCGCAGAGGTTGAGCCGCCCACCGTCACGGTGCCTGAGATCGTCCCTTCGGGGGCAAGTTCAGGTGCGAAGGGTGCTGCGAGCGAGGCTGGTACGCCTTGGATGTTGGCCGTGAGATCAAGTCTCTCCCCAATGGTGCCTGAGACTGCCACACGCCCAGAGCCTGCGGAGATTACTGTTTCAGGGAGCGAGACCCGTCCATCGATGATGCGCAGAGAGGTCGGTGAAGCCAGCGCGAGGGGCACGCCGCGTGGCGTGGCACGCAGTTCCTCAACGGCAATCGCCAGACCCTCGCTATCCTGGCCCAGTGCCCCGCGCAGAACCACGGGTGCATCGTCGTATCGCCCGGCGAGATTGAAATCCGTATCAGAGCCTGAGCGGGTGAAATCGAGTTCCACAGTCTCCAGCCGGTTCGCGCCAGAGACGATTTCGGCGGCGCGGATCGTGCCTTCTGCGGCAAGAGCTGCAACATCCGAGACCGCCATGTCGATGCGCGGTTCTCGGATCGTGAGATTGCCCTGCGTGATCGTCGTACCGGATGCTTCGACATTTGCAGAGATGCGTCCCTGTTCGGATCGCAGGGCGACTTCGCCCTCGAGGTCACCGCTGACGGACTGGCCGGCAAGTGCTGCAAGCAGGCTGATGTCGGGGAAGTCGAAGGAGACATTGCCGGTCGGAAGAAAATCCTGGCCGAGTTCCAGCGCGCCTGTCAGCCGGTTCGGGCCGACCGCGATGTCGAGTGCATCGACCCTGGTCCTGCCGTCCGCGCTTACCACCTGCGCCTTGGCGTCTAGTGGCTTGCCGTCGATCTGACCACTGATCGTCAGATTGCCTCCAGGCGCTTGCCGATCGGCGATCCCCTCCAGCTGTAGTTCGAGATCCTCAACGCGATAGCCGGCGGCCTGGCCCTCTGCGACCGCGAGATTGATGGTCGCCTCCAGCGCATCCAGCGGCCCGGAAGCCGAGAGGTTGAAGGAGGCCGGCGCCTGGATCCGCTCAACGAAGAGGCCGATGTCACGCAGCTGGCCCGTCAGGTCTGTCACCAGGATCCCGTCCTGGTCGATAGAGAGAGAGCCTTGGGCCTGTACAATGTCGGTTGAGAGCACGATCTCGCGCAGGGCGACGGCGCGCGGTGCAACGAAGTCGACTCGGGCAGACAGGTCGACCGGTCCTTGGATCTGATTTGAGAGCGCCGGCGGTAGCAATTCGGGAACCGCCTGGACAGCCAACTGGCCGGAGAACCCGTTGGTGTCAAGCGCGTATCGGCCGGAACCTCTGACGTCGAGGCCATTGCTGTCGAAGATCAGTTCGTCGAAACTGATCGCCTCGGAGGTGATGGTCAGCGGTCCGGTGAGCCTCAGGGGGCCGCGGACGTAGGGCCGGATATCCGTATCTCTGATGTCGGTCCCCTGGACCGATATATCGAGATTGACCGGGCCCTGCCGGTTGGCGAGGTCGAAGCCCTCACTCTCGGCGGTCAGCAAGACATCAGAGAAAGTGCCCTGCGGCACGCTGAGTTCTGCCAGGTCAGCCCGCAGTGACAGGGTTGCCGCAGGTGCCTGGCCGGTGACCGCCAGATCGAAGCTTCTGAGCCTTAACCCTCCGGTGAAGTCCGCCGATTGCGAGGCGATACCGACAGGGTCGCCGGTTGCTCGGGCTGACAGACGGATATTATTCTCGCCGTTCGGATCGTAGCGTCCAGCGGCTACCACCTCTGCGGACGCGGTCTCGAAGCGACCCGTCTCAATTGCAATCGACCCGTCCGGACCGAGTTTCGCCGCGAGGTCAATCGTCGTCTCACCGGCAAAGATGTCTCGCAGTTCCGGGGGCAGCAGACCGGAAAACTGGCCGCCACCCGCCGCAGTCAAGGCGCGAATGCCATCGGCGCCCAGCCGGTGCGTGACGTCGACCGTGGTCGTGCGTTCTCCATTGAGCGAGGCCGTAACCTCGCCCGCCCAATTGTCGAGCGGACCGTCTCCGTCGACCTGGATCTCAAGCGCGGGCTGGCCAGGGACCTGCAGAAACTGGCCAAGGGGGCCAGCAGCGGGTTCCTGGTAGTCAAGCTTGATCTGCAGCTGATTGACGTTCGGGGCGTATAGCAGTTCGACCACGGCATTGTTGTCAGGCTCGTCCAGTCGGCCTGCCGTCAACTGGCTTGCAATCGTATCGCCGATGATTTGCAGTGAGCCTTGGGCCGAGAGCGCAAAGTCGCGTTCGGCAAGTGCGGCGCCAATCTCGACAAGTGGCAGTTCTATTGCGGCTACGTCGATCTCGACCGGCAGTGAAAAGGGTTCATTCGTCTCCGGCTGCGGTTCGGCGGAGGGAAGGGGCGCACGGGAGATTGTCACCTGGCGTGCAGAAATCCGCTCGGCGGTGAAGCGTTTGCGGATCAGGTCACGGGGCGTCCAATCGAGCGCGAGGTCGTCGATCGAGGCGTAGACGCCTTCGCTGTCAGAGATCGTGATGCGATCAACGGAAAACTGGCTGCTCAGCAAGGGGCCGGTGCCGGAGAGGACAATCTGGCGGTTATCAGTCGAGACCAGCGCCGCGATGCGATCGGCGAGGAACTGGCTACCGGTCCGCGAGAAGCCTCCGACCAGGATTACCACGACAAAAAGGGTAATCAGCGCGGCCACGAGGCCGCCCAGAAGACGGAGCGTCCAGGTGAGAATGCGCTTCAACCAGATCATGCTTTCATTCATCCTGTCTTGCGCGGTCAGAAGCTCTGACCGATACCGGCATAAATGGCATAACGGTTGCCCCCGGAATACGGATCCAGAGGCACAGCCACGTCCAGCCGCAGGGGACCAAACGGCGTCTTGTAGCGCAAGCCCACACCAGCCCCCATCTTGATGTCATTGAAATCAGGCACTGTGTTGTCGCCCACTGATCCAATGTCGAGGAAGGGCACGATCCCGATGGTATCCGTCACACCGATTCGGGCTTCCAGATTGACTGTCACGTAAGAGCGACCGCCGGTGCCCTCGTCAGCGGGGTTATACGGCGTGATCTCCTGGAAAGCATAGCCGCGTACGGAGCCACCACCGCCAGCGAAAAAGCGGCGTGTCGCTGGGATGGCCGAAAGATCATCACCGCCAACAAGGGTGCCTGCATTCAGCCGTCCGGCGAGTACGAAGCGATCATCCTCACCGAAGCCGAGATAGCCAGAGATCGAGCCTTCGAGCGAGGTGAAGAAGGTCTGACCGAAGAAATCATAGCTCGGTGTCAGCGTCACGGTGCCGTAATGGCCCTCTGTGGCGTTCAGCCTGTTGTCGCGAGTATCTCTGATATAGCTGATCGGCACGCCGAAGGTCAGGTACTCATTGTCGTCGCCAAACGCGTCGTCGATGCTGTCATAGGCCAGCGAAACACCGGCTTTGGCGGTGTCGAAATCCGTCAGTTCATAGGCGTAGGACACGCTGCCCGTGACCGTGGCGGCATCGTAGTAGTCGGTGGTCGAGGTGCTGCCCCTGACGCTCGCCTCCAGAGTGCCGGAGGGGACAAAGGCACCGGGCTTGATGAAGGTGATGCCGGCGGTGTAATCCAAAGACGAGACGTCGCTGACGTTCTCAAGCTCGCCAAGTCCGCGCACTGATCCTTCGATCCTCAGCGATTCCGCCTGGCCGAAGAGGTTGCGATGGCCCCAGTAGCCTTCAATGCCCCCGCCATCGACTGACGAATAGCTCGCGCCAATACCGAAGTAGCGATGCTTGCCCTCCGAGACGACGATGCCAATCGGCAAAGACCCGTCCGGCTCAAGGCCCTCGGCCTCGTTGATCGTTACAGACGAAAAGACGCCGAGTGTCCTCAATCGTTCGCCGGCCTTGCGCAACTGCTCCGGTGAATAAGTCTGTCCGGGTCGCAGGCGGGAATAATAGGCGATGAATTCAGAATCGACCGCCCGGGCGCCTTTCACGGTGACGGCGCCGAGAGGTGCAATGGGTCCCGCTTCGACCGCAATGGTCAAATCAACCGTCTCCGTCGCGTGATCGGCCACGACTTCGCGGCGCGTCACTTCGGTCAGAGGGCGCCCCTCTTCCTTGAGCTGGAGGGAAATGGCTTCGGCGGCTCTCAAGATCGTCAAAGAGCCGGCCTTCGCTCCTGGCACCAGGTCGAATTCGGCCGGATCGAGGCGTGCCGCGTCTCCCTCCAGGCGCACCTCATCCAATGTGAACGTTGGCCCCGGCTGTATGGTGATCGACACGGGTACCGGGCGGGATCGGTCGAAAACCGGATTGGGTGGCAGACTGTCTATGTCCCTGCCATCAATCGTGACGAGGACCACGCCGCCATACAGCGCGTTCTCATAGAGTGTCGCTATCAGGCGGTCGCGATCGTCCCGCGCCTTGATCACCAATCCGAGATCGCCGGAAACGGGTTCATCTTCTTCCGCCAGCAACAGGGAGGTGCGCTCAAGAGATTTCTTGAGTTGTCGATCGGCAGCACCCGTGTCGAGGGTGATCGTGTAATCGAGGGGATCGATCACGTCGCGATCAGCCTCATCGCTGCCGAAGAGGCGAATGCCAAACAGCTCAAATGCAGCTGCTTCGGTGGCCACCCCGGGCAGAGAAGTGCTGGCAAAGGACACTACAAGCCCCAGCCGCAACGCAAGACTAAACTTCTGCAATGTCCATCCACTCGGTCTACGCATGTCGCTTTCATCGCGAACTGTCAGGCGTGCCCCACCCACCGGACAACTTAGGGGTAAATGCGCCCTTACGCATACCCCCTTTTTGAGCAGTCATGAAAAAAGGCGGGGAGTGTTGCTCCCCGCCCTATCTCAATCGCGACGAACGACTCAGTAACCGCGCGGGCAGGCGTCGATGTAACGGTTGCCGTAGCTGTCACGATAGTAGCACTGGCCCGGCTGTTCCGAGACGCGGCCGATCACGGCGCCTGCAACGCCACCGATGGCGGCGCCGACGGCTGCACCACGGACATTGCCAGTGGCAATGCCACCGATGATCGCACCAGAAGCAGCACCGATACCTGCGCCGCGTTCCGTTTGGGTGCAGCCAGCAACCGAAAGGCCGACCAGCATCAGCACAAGAGCTTTCTTCATCTTCATCTCTCCAATTTGCAAGGGCCCCGTCGAGCCGGTCTTGTTTTAGGCAGCAGACCCCGCCGCTCGAGCTTTCCCCATGCGGCGTCAGGCTTGCATAAGCATAGTCTTGACCAAGGGAATGTCCATGGTCGTGGCTCACACCTTCGCAGGTGCTGCCACTGCATGGGGCATCGAAGATGAACCCAGGATTTACAGGCGCTTTGATGCTGCAATGCGGCACACAAATATTTCGGCTGCGACGCCCTGAACGGTTGCACATGTCACATAAAACTCACACCATAGCCCCTGTGTCCGGGAGAGACACGAGGAGGAACAACATGGCTAAAGTGACACTGACGGTGAATGGCCGGACAGTGAGCGGGGAATGCGAGGATCGCACCCTGCTCGTGCATTTCATTCGCGAGAAACTTGGTCTGACGGGAACGCATGTGGGCTGCGACACCACCCAGTGCGGCACCTGCGTCGTTCATATGGACGGGAAATCGATCAAAAGCTGTTCGATCCTGGCCGTTCAGGCCTCGGGATCGTCGATTACGACGATCGAGGGTCTTTCTTCCGGCGGAGACCTGCATCCGGTGCAGGCGGCATTCAAGGAGCATCACGGCCTGCAATGCGGCTTCTGCACGCCCGGCATGGTGATGACGGCGCTCGACATGATCTGTCGTCACAACGGTGCGCTCGACGAGGCCACCGTTCGCCACGAGCTCGAGGGCAATATCTGCCGCTGCACGGGCTACCACAACATCGTCAAGGCCGTGCTTTCGGCCAACGAAGCGATGACCGCCGGCCGCCAGGCCGCCGAGTGAGCGAGATGGGATTGGGATTTAGCCAATAGCCAGTAGCAGCCACGACCCCTGACGCATGCGAAGCTATCTTCTACTGCCTACTGCCTACTGCCTACTGCCTACTTCCGATCCCCTATCGCCTACTGCCTAAGACCTAATTCCTGTTTCTCTGGAGGAGAAGACAATGGGTGTTGAAGGAATCGGCGCGCGTGTGGCGCGCAAGGAAGACAAGCGTTTCTTGACCGGCAAGGGCCGGTATACCGACGACATGGTCGTCCCGGGCATGAAATATGCCTATTTCGTCCGTTCGCCCTATGCGCACGCCAAGATCAAGTCCATTGATGTCGAGGCCGCCAAGGCCATGCCGGGTGTCATCGACGTTCTCGACGGCAAGCAGCTGTTGGCCGATGGGATCGGCAACCTGATCTGCGGCTGGATGATCCATTCCAAGGATGGAACGCCAATGAAGATGGGCGCCTGGCGTCCGCTGGCACATGAAACCGTGCGCTATGTAGGCGACGCGGTGGCGATCGTCATCGCCGACAGCCTGGGCGAGGCGCGCGATGCCTCGGAAGCCGTGGTGGTCGAGTATGAAGAGCTGCCTGTCGTGACCGGTGCGGTCGATGCGCTTAAGCCCGGTGCGCCGCAGCTGCATCCGGAAGCGCCCGGCAACCTGATCTTCGACTGGGAGATCGGCGACAGCGCTGCGGCAGACGCAGCGATCGCCAGTGCCGCCCATGTCACAGAGATCGAGATCTTCAACAACCGCCTGTCGCCCAACCCGATGGAGCCGCGCGCCACGCTCGGCATCTACGACACGGCGGAAGACCACTTCACCTGCTACACGACCTCGCAGAACCCGCATGTCGCGCGTCTCGTGATGAGCGCCTTCTACAATGTCGCGCCCGAGCATAAGCTGCGCGTCATCGCGCCCGATGTCGGCGGCGGTTTCGGATCGAAGATCTACATCTATCCGGAAGAGGTCGTCTGTCTCTGGGCGTCGAAGAAGACCGGCGTGCCGGTCAAGTGGACCTCCGACCGCACCGAGGCCTTCCTTACCGACGCCCATGGTCGTGATCATGTATCGAAGGTGAAGATGGCCTTCGACAAGGACCACAAGATCATCGGGTTGAAGGTCGACACCATCGCCAATCTCGGCGCCTATATGTCGCTCTTCTCGTCCTCGGTGCCGACCTATCTCTATGCGACGCTGCTGTCTGGCCAGTATGCGATCCCGGCGATCCACGCCAATGTGCGGACCGTCTATACCAATACCGTGCCCGTCGATGCCTATCGCGGCGCCGGTCGTCCGGAAGCGACCTATCTGCTCGAACGCACCGTCGAAACCGCGGCCCGCGAGCTCGGCATCTCGCCGGCGGAACTGCGGAGGAAGAACTTCGTCCGCAGCTTCCCGTACCAGACGCCGGTCATCATGTGCTACGACGCCGGCGATTACGACGCTTCGCTGGAAGCCGCCATGTCCGCTGCCGACTGGAACGGTTTCCCGGCCCGCAAGGCGGAAGCCGCACGACGGGGTAAGCTGCGCGGCATCGGCATGAGCTGCTATATCGAAGCCTGCGGCATCGCACCGTCGGCGGCGGTCGGTTCGCTCGGCGCCGGGGTCGGCCTCTGGGAGTCGGCCGAGGTCCGCGTCAATGCGGTCGGCACGGTCGAAGTGCTTACCGGCTCGCATAGCCATGGCCAGGGCCACGAAACCACCTTTGCCCAGCTGGTTGCCGAGCGGCTCGGCGTGCCGATCGACAATGTCTCGATCGTCCACGGCGATACTGACAAGGTGCAGATGGGCATGGGCACTTATGGCTCGCGCTCGGGTGCCGTCGGCATGTCAGCGATCGTCAAGGCGCTCGACAAGGTCGAGGCGAAAGCCAAGAAAATCGCCGCGCATCTGATGGAAGCGGACGAGAGCGATGTCGTGATCGAGAATGGCGAACTCAAGGTCGCCGGTACTGACAAGTCAGTGCCGTGGTTCCAGGTGGCGCTCGCGGCTTACACCGCCCACAACCTGCCGTCGGGCATGGAGCCGGGTCTGAAGGAAGGCGCCTTCTACGACCCCTCCAACTTCACCTTCCCGGCCGGCTGCTACATTGCGGAGGTCGAGGTCGATCCGGATACCGGCAAGACCGAGATCGTGCAGTTCGTTGCAGCCGACGACTTCGGCAATATCATCAACCCGATGATCGTCGAGGGACAGGTGCATGGCGGCATTGCCCAGGGCATCGGCCAAGCGCTGCTCGAAGGCGTGCATTACGATCCGCAGACCGGCCAGCTGCTTACGGCAAGCTACATGGACTATGCCATGCCGCGCGCCGACGACCTGCCGTCCTTCAACGTCTCGCACCAGAATACGCCTTGCCCGGGCAATCCGCTCGGCATTAAGGGCTGTGGCGAGGCCGGCGCCATCGGGTCTCCGCCGGCGCTGATCAATGCGATCACGGATGCGATCGGCAACAACAACCTCAACATGCCGGCGACGCCGCTTGCCGTCTGGACTGCGATCCAGGCGAATGCGACCCGTCAGGCTGCCGAGTAAGGGGAGAGGACCATGCAGCTTTATCCAACCAGCTACCACCGCGCCTCTTCCATCGAGGAAGCCGGCAAACTGCTTGGCGGCGCCGAGGATGGCAAGTTCATCGCCGGCGGACAGACGCTGATCGCGGCGCTCAAGCAGCGTCTCGCCCAGCCGTCGGACCTCGTCGATCTCCGGCACATCGATGCGCTCAAGGGCATCAAGGTGGAGGGACGCCGTATCACCATCGGTGCGGCCGTCACCCATGCGGAGGTCGCGTCTTCTTCGGCCATCCGTGCCGTCTGCCCGGCAATTTGCCATCTCGCCTCGATGATCGGCGATCCGCATGTCCGCCATATGGGCACGATCGGCGGCTCGGTCGCCAATGATGATCCGGCAGCAGATTATCCCTCGGCCGTGCTCGGCCTGGGTGCGACGGTGGTCACCAACAGTCGCGAAATTGCGGCTGACGATTTCTTCGTCGGCCTGTTCGAGACGGCGCTGGCCGAAGACGAGATCATCACGGCCATCCGTTTCGACGCTCCGGAGCGGGCGGGTTATGCCAAGTTCGCCAACCCCGCCTCGCGTTATGCCATGACCGGCGTCTTCGTCTCGAAGGGGGCGGGCGGTGTGCGTGTCGCGGTCACCGGTGCCGGCTCGAACGGTGTCTTCCGTCATGCCGCTCTCGAAGCCGCGCTTTCGGCAAGCTGGTCACCGGACGCAGTCAATGGTGTCGAGATTGATTCGTCGGAGCTGATGTCGGATCTGCATTGTACGGCAGAATACCGGGCAAATCTCATCCGAGTGATGGCGAAACGAGCCGTTCAGGCCTCCTGAAGGGCAACAATTTCAGACGAAACGAGAAAGGGCGGCTTCGGCCGTCCTTTTTCTCTGAGTTTGACGCAGATCAAGTTTGCTTCGGCACAAACCGTTAGTATCTATGTGCAACGGTTCTAATGTTCGCGCCATTTGTCGCAGTTTAGAATGAATTTACAATGGCGGGGTTGACCCCGGCGCCTGAGAGACACAAAAGAGTGTCGTAGACTGGAGTTTAGGCATGGATTTCGAGGCGTTTTTCAAGGATCAGCTCGCGGGGCTTCACGAGGAAGGCCGGTACCGCGTCTTCGCTGATTTGGAACGCCAGCGCGGCAATTTTCCGCGCGCGACCCGCTACACCGAAAACGGCACCCAGGAGGTCACCGTCTGGTGCTCCAACGACTATCTCGGCATGGGGCAGAACCCGCTCGTGATCGACGCCATGAAAAAGGCGATCGATGACTGTGGCGCGGGTGCGGGAGGCACCCGGAATATCTCTGGCACCAATCACTACCACGTCCTGCTCGAGCGCGAACTTGCCGATCTGCATGGCAAGGAATCGGCCCTGATCTTCACCTCGGGCTATGTCTCGAACTGGGCGGCACTCGGCACGCTCGGCGCCAAGATCCCGGGCCTCATCATCTTCTCCGACGCTCTAAACCATGCGTCGATGATCGAAGGCATTCGCCATTCGAAGGCCGAGCGCGTCATCTGGAAGCACAACGACGTCAAGGATCTGGAGGCCAAGCTCGCGGCTGCCGATCCTAAGGCGCCGAAGATGATCGCGTTTGAATCCGTCTACTCGATGGATGGCGATATCGCCCCGATCAAGGAAATCTGTGATCTCGCCGACAAGTATGGCGCGATGACCTATCTCGACGAAGTGCATGCCGTCGGAATGTACGGCGCCCATGGTGGCGGCATCGCCGAACGCGAAGGCCTGATGGATCGCCTGACGATCATCGAAGGCACGCTCGGCAAGGCCTTTGGCGTCATGGGCGGCTATATCGCCGCGTCGACAGCGCTCTGCGACTTCGTCCGCTCCTTTGCCTCGGGCTTCATCTTCACGACGGCGCTGCCGCCGGCGCTTGCCGCGGGTGCCGTTGCCTCTATCCGTCATCTGAAGACCAGCCAGGTCGAGCGCTTCGCTCATCAGGAGCGCGTGCGTCGTCTGCGTTCCATGCTCGACAAGGCCGGTATTCCGCATATGCCGAACCCGAGCCACATCGTGCCGGTGATGGTCGGCGATGCTGCCAAGTGCAAGTGGATCTCCGACCTGCTGCTCGACAACTGTTCCATCTATGTGCAGCCGATCAACTACCCGACGGTCCCGAAAAAGACCGAGCGGCTGCGCATCACCCCGACGCCTCTGCACACCGATGCCGATCTCGAGCATCTCGTCGGTTCGCTGCATCAGCTCTGGTCGCGCTGCGCGCTGGCTCGCGCGGTGGCTTGATCGCCTTCTAACAGACCTTCATAAAGATGTGGGCTCCGGAAACGGAGCCCGCATTTTTCTTTGGGAGGTTTTAAGAACGTGAGCATTGCCACACGCGTGAATACCCTGGTCGACAGGGTGATCGAGGAAGAACGCATCACGGGTGCCGTGGTGCTCGTCTATCAGGACGGTGAGTCGATCCTCGCGAAGGCTGCGGGATTTGCCGATCGCGAAGCCGGCGTACCTGTCCATCTCGATACGATCTTCCGCTACGCCTCCGTCACCAAGCCGATCGTTGCAGTCACCGCGCTCGCCATGATCGAGAAAGGGCTGCTCAGGCTCAACGATCGCGTTTCGGATTATCTGCCCTGGTTCCGGCCGAAGGCGCCTGATGGTCGCGAAGGCGCGATCACCATCCGCCATCTCCTCACCCACACATCCGGCCTGCTTTATGATCCGGCACTGGAGCTTCTGCCCGAGGTGCATCGCATGACGCTCGGCCTCGGCAATACGGATCTCAGCCTCGAAGACAATTTCAGCCGCCACAATGCCATCCCGCTTGCTTTTGCGCCGGGTAGCCGCTGGGGCTACTCCTTCGCGACCGATATCCTCGGCGGGGTGCTTGCCGCCGTGCATGGGGGCACGCTGGAGGAGGCCGTCATCCAGCACGTCGTCGACCCGCTTGGCATGGCCGATGCCCGCTTTCACGTGACCGATCCTGTCCGGCTTGCCGTCGCCTATGCCGATGCTCCCGGTCGCCCGGAGCGCATGCCGGACCCCTGGGTCAGCGGCGACGAGGAGAATTGGCGGACCGTGTTTTCGCCGGGCCGCATCTTCAATCCGAAGGCTTTCCAGTCCGGTGGCGCTGGCATGGCCGGCACGGCACATGACGTCATGAAGCTCCTGGAAATGCTGCGGACGGGCGGCGGCAACTTGCTCTCGCCAGACATGGCGCAAGCGGCGCTCTCCAATCAGATCGGCGAAATCGAGGGCGAGCCCGGCTATCGCTTCACCTTTGTCGGCGGCCTGGTCACGGATCCCGTCGCGGCGAGGACTGCCTTGCCAAAGGGGGCGATCCAGTGGGGTGGCGTCTACGGGAACACCTGGTTCATCGATCCCGCCGAGCGGCTCACCGTTGTCAGCCTGACCAACAACGCCCTGGAAGGCTGCAATGGAGCCTATCCGGAAATGCTGCGCGCCGCGGTGTATGATCGGTAGGCCGGAACTTACCGGGCTGCGATGACCTCAGCCGCCTTGCGGCGGGCTTCCTTGTCCGCTGCGTAGACGTCGGCAATCGTATCCGCCGGCACGCCCTCGACCATCGCATCCATCACCGTCTCGACCACGTCGGCCATGTCGAGGAAACGGATCTTGTCCTCGACGAAGGCGTTGAAGGCGGTTTCTTCGGCGGCGTTGAGGATGGCGCCCTGCAATCCGCCGCGTTCGAGCGCGGTGCGGGCGAGCCGCAGGGCCGGGAAGCGCGTCTCGTCCGGGGCCTCGAAATCGAGCCGTGCGAGCTTGGCAAAGTCGAGCCTGTCGACATTGAGTGCCGGGCGCTTCGGATAGGTCAGGGCATAACCGATGGCGGTGCGCATATCCGGCACGCCGAGTTGGGCGATGACGGAGCCGTCGGTGTAGCCGACCATGGAATGAATGATCGACTGGGGATGCACGACGACCTCGATCTGGTGGGGTGCCACATCGAAGAGGTGCTTGGCCTCGATCATCTCCAGCGCCTTGTTGAACATTGAGGCGCTGCCGACGGAGATCTTCAGGCCCATCGACCAGTTGGGATGGGTTCGTGCCGTCTGCACCGTGACATTGGCCATCTGCTCGCGGCTATGGGTGCGGAAGGGGCCGCCAGACGCGGTCAGCACGATGCGCTCCAGCGCATGACGCTGGTCTGCTTCGAGACACTGGAAGATCGCCGAATGTTCGCTGTCCACGGGGATCAGCCGCCCGCCGCCCTTTTTCACCGCTTCGACGAAGAGGTGGCCGGCGGAGACGAGGCATTCCTTGTTGGCAAGCGCGATATCGGCGCCGCGTGCGGCAGCCTTCAGGGTGGGTGCGAGGCCTGCGGTGCCGACGATGGCGGCCATCACCCAGCCGGCATCCATGTCGGCGGCTTCCTCAAGCCCGCTTGCGCCGGCTGCGACATCCGTGCCGGTGCCCGCCAGCAGGTCCTTGAGCGCCATGTACTGGCTTTCGTCGGCAGTGACGGCGAGCTTTGCCCCCGTGCGGCGGGCCTGTTCGGCAAGCAGGTCGAGATTGCCGTTGCCCGTCAGCGCCATGACCTCGAAGCTGTTGCGGCCACCGAGTTGCGCGATGACATCGAGCGTGTTGACGCCGATCGAGCCGGTGGAGCCGAGGACTGAAAGGCGGCGGGGCCGGGCACTGTCGATCATGCTGCTTACGTCCGATTGCTTCATGCTCAGAAGGCTCTACAAGGGAAAGGGAAGAGCAGCAAGAGAGGTCAGTTTCGACCTGTCGCCGGCGCCTTTGGGAATGTGACGATGCGGGACTTTCTGCAGCCGACACGATTGCGTGAGAGCCTGCCTGTCCTGCTCGCGGGATTGGCCCTTCTCTGTCTCCTCGGCGGTGGGATTCTCTATTTTGCCGCAAATGCCGATGTCGCCGCTCAGGCCTGGTTCGTCGGCGCTACCGCCGTGTTGGTCGTACTCGTCATCGACATCCTGAAAGCCTTGCTCAACGGTCGCATGGGGGTCGATGCCATTGCCGCCCTGTCGATCGCCGTCGGTCTCGCCCTCGGGGAAAACCTTGCCGCGGCCATCGTCGCCGTCATGTATGCCGGCGGGCAGTTGCTCGAAAGCTTCGCCGAGGGCCGTGCCCGACGTGACATGACGGCGCTGCTCGGCCGCGTCTCCCGAACGGCCATGCGTTATCGTGCAGAGACGCTCGAAAGCGTGCCGATCGAGGCGCTCAAGCCGCACGATCGGATCCTCCTGCGCAAAGGCGAAGTCGTACCCGTCGATGGCCGCCTGCTCGCGCGCTCCGGGGTGCTCGACCTGTCGGCGCTGACGGGCGAATCGTTACCTGTACCGGTCAGTCTCGGTGCGGAGGTCCCGAGTGGCGCGACCGTGCTAGGCGATGCCTTCGACCTTCTGGTGCTGCGGGAATCGAGGGAGAGCACCTATGCCGGCATCGTCCGCCTTGTCGAACAGGCACAGGCGAGCCGGGCGCCCATGGCGCGGCTCGCTGATCGATATGCGCTGGTCTTTCTCGGCATCACACTGTTGCTCGCCGTTGGCGCCTGGTGGTGGAGCGGCGAGGCGACCCTGGCACTCGCGGTGCTTGTCGTTGCAACGCCCTGTCCGCTGATCCTCGCCGTGCCGGTGGCGGTCATTGCCGGCATGTCGCGGGCTGCCTCCCATGGTGTGCTTGTCAAGACCGCTGGTGCCCTGGAGGCGCTCGCAGCGGTGACCACCGTCGTGGTCGACAAGACGGGCACAGTCACCTCCGCGCGCCCCGAGGTGAGCGATGTCAGGCCGGAAGCCGGCTTCACTGCCGATCAGGTGCTGATCCTTGCCGCCTCGCTTGACCAAGCCTCAGGCCATGTGGCGGCGGAAGCGCTTGTGCGCGCGGCGAGCGCCAGGGATCTGGGTCTGACCCTGCCGCAGGAGGTGGTGGAGGAAGCTGGCCGCGGACTATCGGGACTGGTCGGCGGCCGCCGCGTCGTGCTCGGTGGCAGTCGCTATGTGCTTTCGCAAATGTCGGATGGTGAGGCGTTTACCCGGACCGGGGTCGATACCGGCACGGCTGTGGTCGCGGTCGGAATTGACGGGCGGGCGGCCGGGCTGATCCTGCTTTCAGATCCGCTCCGGCCGGATGCCGGTGACGCGATCTCCGCCTTCAGGGCCGGCGGGGTAGGCCGGATCGTCATGGCCTCCGGTGACCGGACGGATGTGGCGGAAAAGGCATCTGCAACCCTTGGTCTCGACGCTGTCGCCGGCGATCTCACGCCTGAGGGCAAGGTGGACCTCATTCGCCTCGAACGCGACGCTGGTGTCGTCATGATGGTCGGCGATGGCGTCAATGATGCTCCAGCGCTGGCACTTGCCGATGTCGGCGTCGCTATCGGCGCGCGGGGTTCTGCGGCCTCGTCCGAAGCGGCCGATGTCGTCTTGCTGGCGGATGATTTGGGAAGGCTGCCCCTGGCTTGCGGCATTGCGAGGCGTTCTCGCACTATCGCCCGACAAAGCGCTGTTGCCGGGCTGGTCTTGTCAGGCGGCGCCATGCTGCTCGCCGCCTTCGGTCATCTGACGCCGGTTCGGGGTGCTCTTCTGCAGGAGGTGATCGACGTCGCCGTCATCCTCAACGCCCTGCGTGCCCTTCGCGGCTGAGCTATGACCGTCAGGCCTGCGTCATCACGCTGCCCTCGCCGGAAATCCGGATGCGCAGGTTGTTCTGCACATGGGCGACACCGCTTACGCGTTCTGCGCAATCCTCGGCACGGCGCTTTTCCCAACGGTCGGTCACATGGCCGGTCAGGGTGACCTCCGCGTCCTTGACCGTCACCTCGATATCAGAGGCGTCCACGGCCGGATCATCGGCTAGACGGTCGTTGACGTCTTCCAGAATGCGGGCGTCCGACCGGCGGTAACCCTTGGGACCCTTGCCGCGATGGCTGTCCATCTCGCGGCGACGAGCGGCTTCCTCGTCGCCAAACCACGATGCCACCTCGTCTGACGCGCGATCCACAAATCCGCGGTCGTCGTCATAGTCGCGGTTCGTTCGGCCGTAGCCGCCGCGATAGGAGGGGTTGTCCGAAGGGTAGTAGCCGCGCCCGGCGCCGCGGGCATAGCCACGGGTGTCATCACCGTAGCCACGATCGCTCAGGTCGCCGGCGTAACCAAGATCGTCGGTGGTCCAGTCGGATCGCCCCATGCGTGGATAGCGCGACCCACTGGCGCCATAACCGCCATCCATGCCGAACTCGCGCTGCCGTCCCGCGTCATAGCGGTCGGCATCAGGCCGATTTTCGCCGTAACCGCGCACAAAGCCGCTTTCGCCGGGGCCGTAATCCCCGCTGGGGCCACGGCGTGCATTGCGGTTGCGGCCGTAGTCGGCATCCCAGTTGTCGTTGCGATTGACCATCGTTTCCTCCTTTGGATTGGGGAGGGCGGCGCGCTGCGCCACCTTGGAAACTAACCATCCCCAGCCGAGGATCGTTCCGACCATGAGAGGAAAAACCGTCCGGAACAAAGCGCCACCGGACCGGTTCTTCTCTCGCCATAACCGATAACCGAGGAGATACCGACATGGCCACCAAGACACTCGAAGAGCTCTTTCACGAGACCCTCAAGGACATCTACTACGCCGAACGGAAGATCCTGAAGGCCCTGCCGAAGATGGCGCGCGGCGCACAGGATGAAAAGCTGAAGGCAGCATTCCTCCAGCACAAGGAAGAAACTGAAGGCCAGGTGGAACGTCTGCAGCAGGTCTTCGAAATCATTGGCAAGCGTCCGCGTGCCAAGACCTGCCCCGCCATCGACGGCATCGTTGAGGAAGGCGAGGAGATCATGGAAGAGTTCAAGGGTTCGCCCGCTCTGGATGCCGGCCTTCTGGCCGCTGCTCAGGCCGTTGAGCATTATGAGATCAGCCGATACGGCACCCTGCGCGCGTGGGCTCAGCAGCTCGGCTACAAGGATGCGGTGAAGCTTCTCGACGAGACGCTGTCGGAGGAATCCAAGACCGACGAAGCCTTGACCAAGCTCGCCGAGAAGGCGGTTAACGCCGCTGCCCAGAAGCAGGCTGCCTGAGCTATTGCCGCAGGCCGCTACAATAAGGGGGTCGGTTCCGCCGGCCCCTTCTTTGCGTCTGCCGTACTGGCTCAGGCTTCCGTCTTGGGGGATGCGGGCGCTGCCTGCAGAAATGCCATCAGCCGGTTCTCGTCGGCCCGCAGCAATTGCCGCGCGGGCGTCTCCAGGATGGCCGCACGCACCCTCTCCAGATCCGTTGCCTTGTCCGCCAGTCCGAGAATAGCGGGATGCACATAGCTGGTGCGGCAGATGGTCGGCGTGTTGTGCAACCGGTCCGAAGCCACCTGACACATCTGGCGGATCGTCGGTCGTTCTCCCTCTTCCATCCGGCGCCAGGCCTCCCCGAAGGCGGCAACACTGCCACCCCAGGTGCGGAAGGTCTTGGCCGAAAGCTTCATTCGGGTGATTTCCGCGAGATAGGTGTTGAGCCGCCCGGAATCGACGCGGTGCAGTTGGCCCTGCTTGTCGCGCCAGGAAAAAAGGTCGCGGCCCGGCAGATCTGCGATCTCCTCAAGGATCCTCTGCAGCCGCGGATGGCGCAGCTTACGGCGCACCCGCTTGCCGCCTTTGGCAACGAAGCTCAGCCGAATGCCATCAGGCTCGAAGGTGAGGTGGCGCTTCTGCAGGGTCGTCGCACCATAGGTGCGGTTTTCCTCGGCATAGGTTCTGTTGCCGACACGCATGTAGGTGACGTCGAGGAGGCTGATCAGGGCCGAGAGCAGGAAGTAGCTTTCGTCAGCATGTTCGGCGAGATCACGCGCGATGCGACGGCGAATGGTCGGCAGGGCCTCGCCGAAGCCGATCAGATCGTCGAACTTTCGCTCGCTGCGCCATGCGGCCCAGTCGGCGTGGTAGCGGTATTGCTTGCGGCCGCGTGCGTCATAACCCGTGGCCTGGAGGTGGCTGCGAGGGTCGGTGCTGATCCAGACCCGTTCATAGGCTGGCGGCAATGCGAGTTTGCGGATACGCGCAAGGACTTCGGGAGCCGCAATGGTCGTTCCGTCGGCCAGGTGGTAGGAAAATCCCTTGCCCCTGCGGCGGCGATGGATACCCGGGGCGGCATCGGTCCCGTAGACCAGGCCTATCTCCGAAAGCTCGGCTTGATCCTCTGCAGAAGGCGGCTGTCCGGTCGCTGGGAGGTCGTCATCCGCAGTTCGCGTCATCCGACAGGACTGTCCGTGCCCATTTCGCCAAGTTCCCGGCGAAGTTGCTGGCGGGCTCGGCTCAGCCGGCTCTTCACGGTGCCAACGGCACAGCCACAGATCTCTGCGGCATCCTCATAACGTTCGCCGAGCATGACAATGAGCACCAGCATCTCCCGGTGATGTTCGGGCAGGCGGTTCAGCGCGCGGCGAACCTCGTCCGCCTGAACCGTCCATTCCTGGCTCGCCTCGGTCGTAAGTCGAGCCGTGATGGCATCGGGAAGGCCGACCGTTTCGCGGCTGCTCTTCTTGAAACGGGTGCAAAAGGTGTTGCGCATGATGGTGAAGAGCCATGACTTCAGGCGGGTTCCAGGCTCAAACTTGTCCAGGTTTGCGAGAGCCTTGGTCAAAGTTTCCTGGACGAGATCGTCTGCTTCTTCCGGTCTCTGGCAGAAAGTCCGCGCAAAGGCACGCAATGCCGGGATCAACGCGACTACTTCAGATTGTGCGGCAAGCTCGGCTTTACGGGTCGTCAAGGTCGCCATCCTCCGATGTCTATGGTACCAGGCACGATGACGCGAGAACGCGCATCCCTCGGCTTGGTTCCCGAAAATGTGAACGGTCGATCAAGACCGGGTGGCAAAGTCAGCTTCGGCTCACGAACTTGCTGAACCGACTGAGTTTTCCGTCGGCCGTCCTGTCCTGGTGCAAGAACGCCAGGTCACTTTTTTCGAAGATCTGGAAGAATTCCTCCCACTCGATTGGCTCGAGCGCTTCCTCCGGCTCGCCGAAATCAATTCGTAAAATTCCACCCTCGCCACTCTCCCTCACGCGGGACGGCGTACCCTGACGCTCCTCAACCCACTTGCGTATCTCATCGTGATCGGTTGTCTGACTTGCGCTGCTCATCGGTGTCTCTCGCTCTTTCCCCGTGTGAGCCCGTGAAAGGAACGTCCTCCTGGGTCTGTGGTTCCCGCTGTCATGCCGCTTTTTGGGATGGAACCCCGCGGAGCATGGCGGGTTACTTGCCAAAGTCACGCCAGATTAAAGAAAGACACATCATGACCCACCTGCAGAACGTCGATGGCCAGGGCCAATTGCTGATTGGTGAGCGGCTCTCCCCTGTCACCTATCACGTGGCCGTGCAGCGCCAGGGGCCGCGTTTTGAGGCGACAGTCGAAATGCAGGTGCCGCGCGACTGGCTGATCCGGCAGGGCTTCTCATCCAGAGCAACCCTGGTTCTCGCCTCCGGCGAGAGGGTCGAAATGGAGCATGACGGGGCAGTGGATGTCTCCAGCAGTATCAGCGTCTTGTTACAGGCTCCTACTCTTGACTATGCCGATCAAGATGCTCTGATCGCCGCCTTTCCAGAGCTTGAAGAGACGCTGAACTGAAGTGCATTGCAGCGTCAGACAAATTTTCTGGAGATCTAAGGCAAACCAATTGTCGTATCGACAGTTAGAAGCGAAACATCACGATGGTTCGCATGATGCTTGAAGTCGGAGGCCCGAATGGAAATAACGAAGCCCACATCCATGGAGGCGCGCCGCGACCGTACCGGTGGCATCGTGCGAGACAAGCTCGACATCCTGATGGCAGAGATGCGGCGCGAGGAAGTGCCACCGCATCTGCTTCAGCTCGCTGAAGAGCTTCAGGCGGCGATCGACGCCAGGCGGGCGGAGGCGGACACTGGCTCCTGACCGGATCGGAACCTTTTTCCCGCCGTCGTGTTGCCCTTCTGACACCCTCAGGGGTCAGCTATGAAAGGGCACATCATGATCGATTACTTCTGGCTTGCCGTTGTCATGCTCGGGCCGCTTCTTCTCGGCGGCGCCATCTTTTACGCTATCATGCGCCAGCGTCGGTTGAGCAGCCGCGAACGCCTCAACAGCGATGCGGCCACGCGCGAACTCTATCGCAAGGATGAAAATGCAGACACCCGTCCATTCGGCGGGCGTCAGTAGAATGTCCGGGCATCGGATGGCTTAAAGGAAGCTGCCATTGCTCGGATCATAGCGCTTGCCATTTGCAATTTTGGCAAGCTCGACCAGTTCGTCTTCATCGCGAATGCCATTGTTAACCAGATAGGCCACGAACTGAGCCGCGTTTTCCTTCAAATGCCCGTCCGTTTGCCTTGGGCCGTAAAGGCGCTTCACGGCGCGTTCAACGATCGCATGTTCTTCAGGTGTCTTGCCGGGGGGCCCAGATGCCATAGCATTCCCTCCGTTCGAGGCCGACGATAAAAAACAGTAAGCACCCGTCGGCGTGGCATGGAACCATTGTGCAGTATAACGGTTCGAGCGCAACCCTAGATTCACAAGGGGGATATGTTGGCGGACAAGGAATGGTGATCCCGACGCGATTCGAACGCGTGACCCTCAGATTAGGAATCTGATGCTCTATCCTGCTGAGCTACGGGACCACTTTCTCCTCCATACAAAAGCGTGGCCTTCAAGCCAAGCGGTTTTGCGCCGCATGGGTCATGTCAGCGCGGCAGTCGTTGCTCGGCCAGACGCACCCAGTAAGAGATGCCTGCGGCGATCGCCTCGTCGTTGAAGTCATAAGCCGGATTATGCAGCCCAGGGGTGGCGCCATTGCCGATCAGGATGTAGGCGCCGGGCCGAGACTGCAGCATGAACGCAAAGTCCTCGCCGGCCATGCTCGGATCTACATCCGTGTCGACATTGTCTGCTCCCACCACGTCGATGGCTGCGCGCGCGGCGTAATCGGTCTCGGCGGGATGGTTGACGGTCACCGGGCAGGCGCGCTCAAACTCGTATTCGATCCGTGCGCCATGGGCAGAGGCGATGCCGGCAGCGATCTCGCCGATGCGCCGCTCCGCCAGATCGCGCACGCCTTCGTCGAGCGAGCGCACCGTGCCTGAAATGAAGGCCTCCTCCGGAATGATGTTGTGCGTCGTCCCGGCATGGAATTGCGTGACAGACACGACAACCGAGCGCAGCGGATTGGCGTTGCGGGCGGCGATGGTCTGAAGCGCACCGACAATTTGCGCCCCGATCACGATCGTATCAGCCGTGTTGTGCGGTTCGGCGGCGTGGCCGCCGAGGCCGGTCAGTTTGAGCGAGAACTTGTCGGGTGCTGCCATGATGCCACCCTTGCGGATGGCGAAAGTTCCGACCGGCTTGCCCGGCATGTTGTGCATGCCATAGATCTCTTCGATGCCGAAGCGCTCCATCAACCCGTCCTCAACCATGGCGAGCGCGCCGCGCCCGCCTTCCTCGGCCGGCTGAAAGATCACTGCCACGCGGCCTGTGAAGTTGCGGGTTTCGGCAAGGTATTTGGTCGCGCCCAACAGCATGGCCGTGTGTCCGTCATGGCCGCAGGCATGCATGCGCCCCGGAATGGTCGAGGCCCAGGGCTTGCCGGAGATTTCGTCGAGGGGCAACGCGTCCATGTCGGCCCTAAGCCCAATGGTTCGGCCTTTGCCGCCCGATCCTTCGATGATCCCGACCACGCCGGTGCGACCGAGGCCGGTCACGATTTCGTCCACGCCAAACTCCCGCAGGCGCGCCTCGACAAAGGCTGCGGTGTTTTCGACGTCGTAGAGGATTTCCGGATTGGCATGCAGATGGTGGCGCCATTCGGTAGCCTCCGACTGGAGTTCGGAAGCTCGGTTCAGAATAGGCATTCTTTCGTCCTGGGTTCAGTCCTGATCACGCAGAGTTCGCATCACGTGATTGTCGGCCAGGAATGTGCGCCTTTCAATTGACGTATTCAATGGGCTTTGCCATTCCTTCCCTCACAAGATCTCGTCATGCTTTGGCGAGCCATCAGCCGAACAAGAGGATCGAAGTCGTGTTTACGAAACGTCCCCGCATGTTGTCTTCCACCGGAACCGTCCGCCGACTGGCGGTTGCTGTCTCGCTGGTGGCACTGGTTCTGCCGGGTGTTGCCGCAGCCAATCCCATGATACTCGTCGATGTCGGAAGCGGTCGGGTGATCGCGCATCAGGAAGCCTTCCGCAAATGGTATCCGGCATCGCTGACCAAGCTGATGACGGCCTATACCACGTTCCGTCTGATGCGTTCAGGCGAGTTGTCGCCCGACACCGTGGTCGTGATGAGCAAGCATGCCGCGGATCAGCCGGCCAGCAAGATGTATTTCAAGCCGGGCTCGAAGCTGACTCTCGACAGTGCGCTGAAACTCTTGATCATCAAGTCCGCCAATGACGTCGCGGTGGCGATCGGGGAAACGGTAAGCGGCAGCGAAGCCGCCTTCGTCCAGCGGATGAACCAGGAGGCGCAGCGGCTCGGCATGACCTCGACGCGCTTCGTCAATCCGAACGGGCTGCCGGGCAAGGGCCAGTATACGACTGCCCGCGACATGGCGGTGCTCGCCACGGCGATCAGGCGAGAATTCCCGGAATATGCAGGTTACTTCGCCCTGGAAGGGGTGACGACAGGCAAAAAGGACTATCCGAACTACAATCTGCTGGTCGGGCGTTTCCCCGGCGCCGATGGAATGAAGACCGGTTATGTCTGTGCTTCCGGCTTCAACCAGGTCTCCTCCGCCACCCGCAACGGTCGCACCGTCATTTCCGTCGTGCTCGGAGCCGACAGCCTTGGCGCGCGTGCTGATCTTTCCGCCGATCTTCTGCAGAAGGGACTGACGACAACGGTCGCCGGCAACCGGCTGGATCAGCTGGCCCCTTACGGCGAGGGACAGGACCAGGTCACGGATATCAGCGCGGAGATCTGCAATCCGCAGGCGCGCCAGATACGCAGCGAAGGTCGGGACGAGGCCGGTCGCATGAAGCTCCTGTCACCCTATATTCGCGAGATGGGCAGACCGCCTGCAATGAGCTATGCAGGGCTGATCCCCGGCAGCGAGCCGGTCGAAACCAAGAAGGGTGCCGGTCCGGGCGAGATCGCCAATGTGCCGATCCCCAAGCCGCGTCCGACATTCTGAGTTGTTCCATGAACCAGTCCCGCATTCCCGTTTCTATCCTCACCGGCTTCCTGGGGGCGGGCAAATCGACGCTGCTCAACCGGCTCCTCAAGGATTCGGGCATGAAGGATGCAGCCGTCATCATCAATGAGTTCGGCGAGGTGGGGATCGATCACCTTCTGGTCGAAGCCTCCAACGATGCCGTGGTCGAACTCTCCGATGGCTGCCTTTGCTGCACCGTGCGGGGCGAACTCGTGGATACGCTGGCGGAATTGATTGACGGAATGCAGACCGGGAAGATCAAGCCGCTGTCGCGGGTCGTCATCGAGACGACCGGGCTCGCGGATCCTGCTCCCGTCATGCAGTCCGTCATGGGCCATCCAGCGGTCGCGCAGCATTTCGATCTCGATGGTGTCGTCACCGTTGTCGACGCGGTCAATGGTCTCTCCACCATCGACACCTATCCCGAAGCCTACAAGCAGGTGGCGGTGGCCGACCGGTTGATCCTGACCAAGAAGACGCTTGCCGATGACCACGCGATTACAATGCTGACGCAACGCCTACGAAGCCTCAATCCCCGGGCTCCGATCACCGACGGCGATGCAGAGGACGCAGGCTCGGCTGCTATGTTGGTGAACGGTCTCTACGATCCCACCACCAAGATCGCCGATGTCGACCGCTGGCTGAAGGACGAGATGGCAACGGCTGATGACCACCATCATCACCACGACCATGAGCATCACGGGCACGGCCATGGCCATGAGCACAGCCATGACCATCACCATCATCATCACGGCCATGACGTAAACCGCCATGGCACCGCGATCCGGTCCTATTCGATCCTGCATGATGAGCCGATCGACCCGATGGCGATCAACATGTTCATCGATCTCCTGCGCTCCACGCATGGCGAAAAACTGCTCAGGGTGAAAGCCATCGTGGCACTGACCGATCGACCGGAGAAGCCGCTGGTGCTGCATGGAGTGCAGTCGATCTTTCATGCACCGGTGCGCCTTCCGGCCTGGCCGGAGGGGTCGGACCGCAAGACCCGACTGGTGCTGATCACCCGGGATCTGTCGGAAGACTATGTGCGGGATCTGTTCGGCGCGTTTACAGGCAAGCTTGCCGTCGATCGACCGGACCGCGCAGCCATGATGGATAATCCCCTGTCCATCCCCGGCTTCACCTTCTAGGCCGACAGTCCGCCGCCCTTTCGAATGTGGAAGCGATGCCCCGCCTCATGGCGCTCCTGCGCGATGAGTTCGTGACCGTCTTCGGTGCAGAAATGCGGGATGTCTATACCTGCAAGCGGATCGGACGTTTCGACGATCAATTCGTCGCCCGGTTTCAGATCGGCCATGCGGCGTCGCGTCTTCAAAACGGGAAGGGGGCATTTCAGCCCCCTCAGGTCGTAGACCGCTGTCTCGGCCATGCCCTTACCAGAGCTTCCAGAAAGGCTTCTTGGGCGTGGGGCCCGGTGCGACTTCCGCCGTCTGAGGCGGCGGCGCAAGCGGATTGGGCTGGGGCACGGGGATCGCAGTCATCGCCGGGCCGCCCGTGGCCTCGGGTGTCTGTGCCGCCTGCACCTGGGGGTCGCCATTCGGATTGGTCGCCATCTGATTGACAGCTGCCGTGCCGTTGGCAGCCGGGGGCGTTGCCGGGCCTGCGTCGTCGATATTCATCAAGCGTCCGGCCTTCAGCGCAGAACCCGTGGGTGCAAAAGCCAGATCATGCGAGCGCGATCTGCGCAGGTCTGCGACCAGCGCCTTGCGCTCGGCCTCTGTCGGATCATACCAGATCTTGCCGTCGTATTTCTTCAGGGCCTTGGCATAGGCGGCGTCGTAGGCCTCGTTATAGCCGTTCAGGGCCACGGACAGGGCCGGAGGCGTGCTCATCGCGGGGCAGGTGCCCTGGGGATTGAAGCTCGACCCTTCCGGCGCCGACTGATTGAAGACATATTTCTTTTCGCAGACGTTTACCTCGGGCGGACGCTTGGTCACCTCGAAGTGGTCATAGCCGACCTTCAGCATCTTCCAGAAATCGTAGTGCGGGCTATGGCGATGACGGGCCATGTTTTCCGCGGTCATGCGGAATGGAAAGGCCTGCAGCTGGATTGCCTGCTGTCCGCCCTTGAAGGCATCACGCGCGAAAGCGTAGATCTCCAGCATCTGCGCGTCGGTCATTGAATAGCAACCCGAGGACGAGCAGGCGCCGTGGATCATCAAATGGGTGCCGGTTCGGCCATTGGCCCGGTCGAACTGGTTGGGGAAGCCCGTGTTGATCGCGAGGAAGTACTTCGAATTCGGGTTCAGGTGATAAGGCGTGAGCGGGTAGAAGCCTTCCGGCGCCTGCCGATCGCCTTCCTTCACCTTCGGACCGAGACGGCCGGACCAGGCACAGATGTCGTATTCCACAACCTTGTCGAAGCGGTTGTTGGTCTTTGCCTTCCAGACCTCGAGCTTGCCCTCTTCCTTGAAGATGCGGATCATGATCGGCGAGTTGCGATCCATGCCCTTCTTCTGAATTTCGGCAATCAGGCGGGCGGGCAGCGGCTGAGCGACCTTGTTGGCAACCCGCGGCGTATCGTAGGCAGCACTCTCCAACGTGTCATTGCAGCCTGCCAGGGCGGCGGCGAAAAGCAGAACCAGGGCCGTCGATGTCAAGCGCATGCGCAAACGCTCTCTCCAGGATCGAAGTGGTGGCTCGCAATGAGCCGGTCCGCCTATTCTAGAACTGCTTTCTTCACAAATTATAAACCAATGAGCGCCGGTTTCGCCACTCTTCTGCTGCCGCTAGTCCTGCAAAGCGGCGGAGTGATGGCAAATTGCCGCACCTGGCGCCGGAAGACTCAGAGGTTGCGACCAATATCGAGGAATTTCTGGCGGCGGTCGGCGCGCAGCTGATCGCCCGAAAGCGGCGTCAATTCGGCCAGTGCGCTGGCGATGACGTCGCCGGTCATGCCGATTACCCGGTCCGGAGCGCGGTGGGCGCCGCCGACCGGCTCCGGAATGATGGCGTCGATGATGCCGAGACCCTTGAGGTCCTCCGCCGTGATCTTCATGTTGGTCGCCGCTTCCTTGGCGCGGGTCGAGTCGCGCCAGAGGATCGATGCCGCGCCTTCCGGAGAGATGACGGAATAGATCGCGTGCTCGAGCATGAAGACGCGGTTGCCGGTCGCGATCGCGATTGCGCCACCTGAGCCGCCTTCGCCGATGACCACGGATACCATCGGCACCTTCAGTGAAAGGCACATCTCGGTGGAGCGGGCAATCGCTTCCGCCTGACCGCGTTCTTCTGCGCCAACGCCCGGATAGGCGCCCGCCGTGTCGATCAATGTAATGACAGGCAGACCGAAGCGATCGGCCATTTCCATCACGCGGATCGCCTTGCGATAGCCTTCCGGCCGGGGGCTGCCAAAGTTGTGCTTGATGCGCGACTTGGTGTCGTTGCCTTTTTCCTGGCCGATCACGGCAACCGGCTGGCCGCGGAAGCGGGCGAGGCCAGCCTGGATGGCGGCGTCCTCGGCAAACTTGCGATCGCCGGCGAGCGGCGTGAACTCGGTGAACAGCGCTTCGGCGTAATCGACGAAATGCGGACGCTGCGGATGGCGCGCGACCTGCGTCTTCTGCCAGGCGTTGAGCTTCGAATAGATCTCCACCATCGCCTCGTCGACGCGGCTTTCCAGCCGGCTGATCTCTTCCGAGGTGTCGATGCTCTCGTCCTCTTCCGCAAGCTTCTTCAGTTCGCGGATCTTGGCCTCGAGGTCGGAGATGGGCTTTTCGAAGTCTAGATAATTGTGCATGAACTCAGTTCCGATCGTTCGTTCCTGGCGCTCGCCGCCCGCAGGAACCGGCTTTGCCGGCTCTAATCGGGGTTTTTGGCCTGTTTTGCAAGGGGGTGATGCGTGTGCACCAGTTGCTGCAGCCGCTCGTCCAGCACATGCGTGTAGATTTGCGTGGTGGAAATGTCGCTGTGGCCAAGCAGTTCCTGCACCGCGCGCAGGTCCGCGCCATTGCCGAGCAAGTGGCTGGCAAAGGCATGTCTAAGCACATGCGGAGACACGGCATTGACGGATAATCCAGCTCTGGCGGCAAGATCCTTCAGTTCGCGGGCGAAGACCTGGCGAGGGAGGTGACCTTCCTTGCTGGCTGCCGGAAAGAGATAGGGACTCTCGACATGGGCGGGGTCCGCCCCCCGTATTCTGCCATATCGGGCCAATGCCTCTATCGCCGTGCGTGACAGGGGCACCAGCCGTTCCTTGTTGCCCTTGCCGCGCACCAGCAGAAAGCGGCCCTCCTGCGTCAGCACCTTCACTGGCAGCGAGACGAGTTCGCTCACGCGCATGCCGGTCGCATAGAGAAGTTCGATCAGCGCCAGTCGCCTTATCCGCGCCGGCTGGTCCGCCCCTTCGAGGTTTGCTTCCTGCTCGGCCAACGATAGAAGCCCCGTGACATCCTCGACAGTCAGCACCTTGGGCAGGGAGCGCGCCTTCTTCGGGGCGTCAAGGATCGCGGTCGGATCATCGCCGCGCAGACCCTCGGCGTACAGAAACTTGTAGAACTGCCTCATGGCGGAGAGCCGCCTTGCCTGCGATGTCGGCTGGAAGCCGCGTCGGGACAGATCGGAGAGATAGGCGGTCAGGTCTTCTCGCGTCGCCCCGCCGAGGCTCACCTTGCGCCCTGAGAGAAAGTCGGAGAGATCGTCGAGGTCGCGCTGGTAGGAGATCAGCGTATTTTCGGCTGCCCCGCGCTCGGCGCTCAGCATCTCGAGAAAGGCTTCGACGCGCGCGTTGCTCAGATCCGCCATGTCGTTGCTCCTGCTACTGCTCGACCGGGTTGATCCGTTCGGACGGGATGCGAACCGTCACGTCCCGCTCCCTCGGCTCGACGAAGACCGCAAAGGACCACATGGTCACATAGGCAAGGCCGACGAGGGTCCCGCAGACAAACAGGAAGCGAAACAGTGTGGGCATGGTCAGTCCTCGGTCGGTCGTTGTAATAGATAGGTCGGCTTGTAAAGTTTACCAAGGCCGGGACAGGTCGCGTGGAAATGCCGCCATGGCTTGACGCTAGCCTCCTATATGTCAATAGGTCATGAAACAGTCGTGAACAGGCCGATGACCGAAACGATCCTCAACCTTGCTCCCAGTCTGGGTCAGCGCGCCAAGGCTGCGCTTGGCAAACGAAATCTCGTTCTCGTGGGCCTGATGGGCGCTGGCAAGTCGGCGATCGGCCGTATCGTCGCCCAGCAGCTCGGCCTGCCCTTTATCGACACCGACACGGAAATCGAGCGCGTCTCGCGCATGTCGATATCCGAACTTTTCGCTGCCTATGGCGAGGAAGAGTTTCGTGCTCTGGAAACGAGGGTAATCAAACGGCTGCTGAGAACCGGTCCCCGCGTGGTCTCGACCGGCGGCGGCGCCTTCATCAACGAGAAGACCCGCAAGCAGATCGAGCGTGGCGGCCTTTCGGTCTGGCTCAGTGCCGAACTCGATGTGCTCTGGGAAAGGGTCAACAAACGGGATCATCGGCCGCTTCTGAAGACCGAGAACCCCAAGCAGACGCTCAAGGACCTGATGGACAAGCGCTATCCCATCTACGGGCTGGCAGACATTACCGTCCAGTCGCGCGACGTGCGCAAGGAAGTCATCGCCAACGAGGTCTTGGCCTCGGTGATCGAATTTATCGGCAAGGACAAGACGTTATGACGAAGCTCGAGACATCGGAACGCCTGGTGCATGTACCGCTGGGCGAGCGATCCTATGATATCCTGATCGGGCCGGGTCTCATGGCGCGTGCCGGCGGCGAGATCTCGACCCGCATCAAGGGGCGCCGTGCGGCGATCGTCACGGATGAAAATGTTGGCTCATGCTATCTCGACGGCCTGATGGACAGCCTGCAGACCGACGGCATCGAGGCGGTATCGGTCACGCTTCCCGCCGGCGAGAAGACAAAGAGCTTCGACTATCTCACCAAGGTCTGCGACGTCCTGCTTGAGGCGCGTATCGAACGCAACGACACGGTGATCGCGCTGGGCGGCGGCGTCATCGGCGATCTCACCGGCTTTGCCGCCGGGATCGTGCGTCGTGGCGTCCGCTTCGTGCAGATCCCGACATCCCTGCTGTCGCAGGTCGACAGTTCCGTCGGCGGCAAGACCGGTATCAATGCCCGCCAGGGCAAGAACCTGATCGGCATCTTTAATCAGCCGGATCTGGTGCTCGCCGACACCGACGTGCTTGACACGCTGTCAGAGCGCGAGTTCCGCGCAGGCTATGCGGAAGTGGCAAAATACGGCTTGATCGACAAGCCAGACTTCTTCGAATGGCTGGAAAAGAACTGGCGGGACGTGTTCGCCGGCGGTGCCGCCCGCATTGAGGCCATTGCCGTCTCCTGTCAGGCAAAGGCCGATGTGGTCGCCGCCGACGAGCGGGAAAACGGTCGCCGCGCGCTGCTCAATCTCGGCCACACATTCGGCCACTCGCTGGAGGCAGCAACCCAGTATGACAGCAGCCGCCTCGTGCATGGCGAGGGGGTCTCGATCGGCATGGTGCTTGCGCATCGCTTCTCGGCTCGCATGAACCTTGCAAGCCCCGATCTTGCGGATCGCGTCGAGGCGCATCTGCAGGCCGTCGGCCTGCCGACCCGCATGGATCAGATTCCTGGCGAACTGCCGCCGACCGATGTCCTGATGGACGCGATTGCCCAGGACAAGAAGGTCAAATCGGGCAAGCTTACCTTCATCCTTACGCGCGGTCTCGGCCAGTCCTTCGTCGCCGACGACGTGCCGGCCTCGGAAGTTCAGCGTTTCATTGAGGAGATGCGTCCATCATGATCGAGCAAATCCTCGCCAGTGTCACCGAATACTGGCTCACCATCCTCGCCATCTTTCTGTTGATCTGCTGTTCCGGCTTCTTCTCCGGATCCGAAACGGCGCTGACTGCGACATCTCGTGCGCGCATGCACAGCATCGAGATCAACGGAGACGACCGGGCCGGCGTGGTCAACAGGCTGATCGAGCGGCGCGACCGGTTGATCGGCGCTCTGCTGATCGGCAACAACCTGGTCAACATCCTTGCCTCGTCGCTCACCACCAGCCTTTTCCTCGGTTTGTTCGGTGATTCCGGCGTCGCGTTTGCCACGCTGCTGATGACGGTTCTGCTCGTCATCTTCTCGGAAGTCCTGCCGAAAAGCTGGGCGATTTCGGCGCCAGAGCGCTTCGCCCTCGTTGTCGCCCCGCTTGTCCGTCCGTTCGTCGCCATCGTCGGTCCCCTGTCGAGTGTGGTCAACTGGATCGTCCGCAAGATGCTCGGCCTGTTCGGCGTGTCGATTTCCGGTGAGGCATCCATGTTGTCGGCGCATGAGGAACTGCGCGGCACGGTGGCGCTTCTGCATCGTGAGGGGGCCGTCGTCAAAGCGGACCGTGACCGGCTGGGCGGCGTTCTCGATCTCGGGGAGCTCGAGGTCTCCGACATCATGATTCACCGGACCGCCATGCGGGCCGTCAATGCCGACGAGCCGCCAGAGGTCGCCATTCGCAATATTCTCGAAAGCCCGTATACACGCATGCCGGTCTGGCGCGGCGCGACCGACAACATCATCGGTGTCATTCATGCCAAGGACCTGATCCGGGCGCTGGCCGAGCCGAATGTCGAGCCGCAGGACATCGACATCGTCAAGATCGCCCAGAAGCCATGGTTCGTCCCCGATACGACCAATCTCAAGGACCAGCTCAACGCCTTTCTGCGACGCAAGACGCATTTCGCTGTCGTCGTTGATGAGTATGGCGAAGTGCAGGGTGTCGTGACCCTCGAAGACATTCTGGAAGAGATCGTTGGCGATATCTCCGATGAACACGACCTGGAGATCCAGGGCGTGCGTCAGGACAGCGACGGCTCGATTGTGGTCGACGGTGGCGTGCCGATCCGCGATCTCAATCGTGCCATGGACTGGCAGTTGCCGGACGAGGAGGCGACGACGGTGGCGGGCCTCGTCATTCACGAATCCAAGACGATTCCCGAGGAACGTCAGGCCTTCACCTTCTACGGAAAGCGCTTCATCGTCTTGAAGCGGGAGAAGAACCGCATTACGCGCCTGCGCATCCGCCCGATCGATACGGCCGATCCGCAGGCCTGACCTCGCTCACCAGCGGGTGGCTTCACCGGGAGCGGCAGGCTCGATGGCGAGCGCATGCAGTCCCGCGTCGAGCTCCGGCTTCAACAGATCCGTCACGGCCCTGTGGCGGGCGAGCCTGGACATGCCTGCGAAGGCTTCCGCGACGATCCGCACCCGCATGTGGGTCTCGCCGGTACCGGTGATGTCAGGCTGGTGGCCGGCATGGTGGTGGCTCTCGTCGATCACCACGAGGCGTTCGGGTTTGAAAGCCTCGGTAAGTCGGGTCTCGATCCGGCTCTTCACCGACATGATCTGCCTCTTTCTGCTGCTTCGCAAAAAGCCCCACAAAGCGCGCAACAAACCGGTTTGTCAATTCTTGTTCGCCCCTGCCGTGCGCCCCATAATTACGGCATGAAACTCGACTCGAAATATTTCGATCGGATCCGCACCCGGCGAAAGCGGGAGGCCGAGCCCGAACCCTCCAAACCAGTGTGCCAGTGGGACGGCTGCGACAAGCCGGGAGCCCATCGTGCACCTGTGGGCCGGCATGCGGAGGGCCAGTTCTTCCTGTTCTGCTTCGAACATGTGAAGGAATACAATAAGGGCTACAACTACTTCTCCGGCCTGTCCGACACGGAGATCGCGCGCTACCAGAAGGAGGCGATCACCGGCCATCGTCCGACATGGACCGTGGGCGTCAACAAGGCAGCGAAAGCGAGCCCGCTTCACTCCACCATGCGTTCCGGGTCGGCTGCGTCACAGGCGCGCATGAAGGACCCGTTCGGCTTCGTCCAGCAGGGGCGGGGCGGGGCTCCGCGCTATCAGGCAGCGGACCGCAAGCTGAAGACGCTCGAGGCGAAAGCGCTGGATACGCTTGGGCTTAACGTCAGCTCCACCCCGAGCGATATCAAGACCCGCTACAAGGAGCTTGTAAAAAAACACCATCCCGACGCAAATGGCGGAGACAGGGCTTCGGAAGAGCGTTTTCGCGCTGTTATTGAAGCATACAAATTGTTAAAGCAGGCCGGTTTCTGTTAGTCCGAACACAAGAGCAGCGATGAGATGCGGCCGGTCGGTGGCGCCCGGCATGGAGAAACGATGAGCAAAATTGATCTTGATATTACCAATCTCCCCGACACCACCGTGTCGGTGCGCGAAGTGTTTGGTATCGACAGTGACATCCGAGTGCCCGCCTATTCCAAGGGCGACGCCTATGTGCCGGATCTCGATCCGGACTATCTCTTCGACCGTGAAACCACGCTCGCTATTCTCGCCGGCTTTGCTCACAACCGCCGCGTCATGGTCTCCGGCTTCCACGGCACGGGTAAATCGACCCATATCGAGCAGGTCGCAGCGCGCCTGAACTGGCCCTGCGTGCGCGTCAACCTCGACAGCCATGTCAGCCGTATCGACCTCGTCGGCAAGGACGCGATCGTTCTGAAGGACGGCAAGCAGATCACCGAATTCAAGGACGGCATCCTGCCCTGGGCTTACCAGCACAATGTCGCGCTCGTCTTCGACGAATATGATGCCGGTCGCCCGGATGTCATGTTCGTCATCCAGCGCGTTCTGGAATCGTCCGGCCGTTTGACGCTGCTCGACCAGAGTCGCGTCATCCGTCCTCACCCTGCCTTCCGCCTGTTCGCCACCGCCAACACGGTTGGCCTCGGCGACACCACCGGCCTCTATCACGGCACGCAGCAGATCAACCAGGCGCAGATGGACCGCTGGTCGATCGTCACCACGCTCAACTATCTGCCGCATGACAAGGAAGTCGATATCGTTTCGGCCAAGGTGAAGAGCTTCGGCGCGACCGCTGAGGGCCGCGACACGGTCTCGCGCATGGTCCGTCTTGCCGATCTCACGCGGGCCGCCTTTATCAATGGCGACCTCTCGACCGTCATGAGCCCGCGTACCGTGATCACCTGGGCTGAAAATGCCGAGATCTTCGGCGATGTCGCCTTCGCGTTCCGGGTCACCTTCCTCAACAAGTGTGACGAACTCGAGCGCACGCTGGTGGCCGAGCAGTATCAGCGCGCATTCGGCGTGGAACTCAAGGAAAGTGCGGCCAATATCGTACTCGGCGCATAAGGACTGAGAAGCATGGCAGGGCGCGGCGACAATTCGAAGGCGAGGGCCGGCGGCGGGGTGGATACGGAGCCGATGCGCCGTGCCATCACCGGCTGCGTGCGCTCGATCGCGGGTGATCCGCAGGTCGAGGTTGCCTTTGCCAATGAGCGTCCGGGTCTTGCCGGCGAGCGGATCCGGTTGCCGGAACTTTCCAAGCGTCCGACCGCCCATGAACTCGCCGTGACGCGTGGTCTGGGTGATTCCATGGCGCTCCGCCTCGCATGCCATGACCAGAAGGTTCATGCGAGCATGGCGCCGCAGGGGACTGACGCGCGCGCGATCTTCGATGCGGTCGAGCAGGCACGCGTGGAATCGCTTGGTTCGCTTCGCATGCCAGGTGTGGCCTCCAACATCCAGTCGATGAACACCGAGAAATACGCCAAAGCAAATTTCTCGACGATCAGCCGCCAGGAAGACGCGCCGCTCGGCGAAGCCGTTGCCATGCTGGTGCGCGAGAAGCTTACCGGCCAGAAGGCGCCGGAAACGGCCGGCAAGGTGCTCGATCTCTGGCGGCCCTTCATCGAGGACAAGGCCGGGGCCGACCTCGACAATCTCTCTTCCGTCATCGAAGACCAGCAGGCATTCTCCCGGGTGATCCGCCACATGCTGTCGGCCATGGACATGGCCGAGGACATGGGCGACGACCAGGAGCAGAGCGAAGACGAGCAGTCCACGGACGAGGAGCAGCCGCGCAGCGGCGAGCAGGACCAGGAGACCTCGGAAGAGGAAGCCGGTCAGGAATCGGCTCCCGCCGAGGAAAGCGAAGCCTCGCAGGAGCAGCTCGACGACGGCGAGATGGATGGTGCCGAGATCTCCGAGGAGGAGATGTCGGACGAGGGGGACGACGACAGCGAGACGCCCGGCGAGATGCGCCGTCCGGCAACCCCCTTCGATGATTTCAACGAGAAGGTCGATTACAAGATCTTCACCCAGGAATTTGACGAGGAAATCACTGCCGAAGAGCTCTGCGACGAAGCCGAGCTCGACCGGTTGCGCGCCTTCCTCGACAAGCAGCTTGCCCATTTGCAGGGTGCCGTCGGCCGCTTGGCGAACCGCCTGCAGCGCCGCCTGATGGCGCAGCAGAACCGCTCCTGGGACTTCGATCTGGAAGAGGGCTACCTCGATCCGGCACGGCTCACCCGACTGATCATCGATCCCATGCAGCCGCTCTCCTTCAAGAAGGAGAAGGACACCAAGTTCCGCGATACGGTTGTCACGCTGGTCATCGACAATTCCGGTTCGATGCGCGGCCGCCCGATCACGGTCGCCGCCTCCTGCGCCGATATCCTTGCGCGCACGCTGGAACGCTGCGGCGTCAAGGTCGAGATCCTCGGCTTTACCACCAAGGCCTGGAAGGGCGGACAGTCGCGCGAAAAGTGGCTCGCAGGCGGCAAGCCGCCGGCGCCCGGTCGCCTCAACGATCTCCGCCACATCATCTACAAGTCGGCGGATGCTCCGTGGCGCCGCGCGCGCCGCAATCTCGGCCTGATGATGCGTGAAGGCCTGCTCAAGGAAAACATCGATGGCGAAGCGCTGATGTGGGCGCATAACCGCCTGATCGGCCGCCGCGAGCAGCGCAAGATCCTGATGATGATTTCGGACGGCGCTCCGGTTGACGATTCGACGCTATCGGTGAATCCGGGCAACTATCTCGAGCGGCATCTGCGCGCCGTCATCGAGCAGATCGAAACGCGTTCGCCCGTCGAACTGCTGGCGATCGGTATCGGCCATGACGTCACGCGCTACTATCGCCGCGCCGTCACCATTGTCGATGCGGATGAGTTGGCAGGCGCCATGACCGAGCAGCTCGCCTCGCTTTTCGAGGAACAGCCTTCCGGTGGCTCGGGTCGGGCGCGCCTGCGTGCCTAAGCGAGGCGCACGGATGCTGGCGAGCGCTTGTGCCATGTCGGCAGTCCTGGGGCTGTCGTCCTGCACGCCGGCCGTCATTCCTCCCGGTGAGATGCTTCCCATCCAGGTGCAGAGTGACGTCATCAGGGATCTTGGTGGCAATCCCACGCTGTCGCCGGGCCTCACCTTCGTCGGCGGGGTCGAGCTCTCGTCACCTGAGCCTCTGTTTGGCGCCTTTTCGTCGATCCGCTTTCGTGACCAGCAATCCTTCGTCGGCGTCTTCGATACCGGTTATTGGATCGAGGGTCGCATCCTGCGGGATGCAGGCGGTCGCCTGGCGGGGCTTGAGGCCGTCCGCCTCGCTCCGCTACTTGATGCCTCTGGCCGCGAGAGCGCGAGCAAGTTCCATGTCGATGCCGAGAGCCTGGCTCTGGACGGGGATCGCGCCTATGTAGGCTTCGAGCAGCGGCACCGCGTTCTCTCGTATGGGCCCCTTTCCGATCTCGGCAAGGCTCTGCCGTCTGCCCCAATCGCCTTTCCCTTTGACCTCGATATCCTGCACAGCAATGGTGGCTTCGAGTCGCTCGTCATTGCGCCTCAAGGGAGCGAGATCGCGGGTGCGCTGGTTGCCATCTCCGAGAAGAGCTTCGATGACAACGGCAATATCTATGCCGCCATCGTCGGTGGTCCGCTGGCGGGCGAGTTTCGTGTCCGCCCGCGCGACGATTTCGAGATCACCGACGCGGCCTACCTGCCAGACGGAGATCTGCTGCTGCTGGAGCGTCGATTTTCGATCGCCACGGGTGTCGGCATGCGTCTGCGGCGAATCGAAGGAGCAAGTATTCGACCGGATGCGGTGGTTGATGGCGAGATCCTGTTCGAAGCCAATTATCGGTCGCAGATCGATAATATGGAAGGTCTCGACGTGCTGCCCGAGCCTGACGGGTCTGTCCGTTTGATCGTCGTCTCCGACGACAACCATTCCATCCTGCAGCGGACGCTGATGCTGGAATTTCGCCTCACCTCGCAGAACTGATTTTCCAATCTCTTAAAACGCAAACAGCCCCGGTTTCCCGAGGCTGTCTGACATGTTGTCTGATGGTCCTTATCAGGCCGTGCGTGACACCGTCGGCATCGGGCGCACAACGCTCATGAGGGCGCCGTAGGGCAGAAGCATGATGAAACCAATCAGCATCTTCACGCCGAAATCGGCGATCGCCCAGGAGATCCAGCGGGGAGCCTCTGCCGTCATGACCCCGAGGATTGGAGCTGCGGCGATGGCGAAATCGTCATTCGGGCCGATAAAGCCGAAGACCGGTGCAAACGACATCGAGAAGAAGATTGCCGTATCGAGGACGGAGCCGATCAGCGACCCCAGAAGCGGGGCTTTCCACCACGACTGCTGACGCAGCCGGTTGAAGACGGAGATGTCGAGCAGTTGGCCCACCAGGAAGGCCGTGCCAGAGGCTGCCGCAATTCGCGGCGTGGCGAGCAGGATCGACAAGGCAACACCGGCGACGAAGCCGACGAGCACAACGCGGCGCGCCACCTGAGGGCCGAACTGACGGTTGGTCAGGTCGGTGATGAGGAAGGCGATCGGGTAGGTGAAGGCGCCGAAGGTCAGCAGGTCGGCGAGATTGATGCCACCCAGAACGGCGTCGACCGGGTGCTGCACGAGGAAGTTCGATGCGACCACGACGGTCGTCATCAGCAGGCTGTAGATAAGGAAATAGCGCTTGTTCAGCATTTTTTTATCCTGGGTGATGCCACCAGTTGGAGGAACAACAATGTAATCTAAGGCGCCGCAGATTCTTCCTGCGTGCTTGTCTCAAACGAAAAGGCTTGCCCGGGTCGCCCGGTCAAGCCTTTCGAAAGTCTGGCCAAATGACGCTATTAAGCGGCTTCGGCGGTCTTCTTGACGATCTGGCGACGCAGCAGACGGGCGCGCATGCTCAGTTCGTTTTCGGAAGCCTTGATCAGGAAGGCATCGAGACCACCGCGATGCTCGACCGTGCGCAGGGCAGCAGCCGAAACGCGCAGGCGGAAGCGCTGGTTCAGAGCGTCCGAGATCAGCGTGACGTCGCACAGGTTCGGCAGGAACCGGCGCTTGGTCTTGTTGTTCGCGTGGCTCACGTTGTTGCCCGACTGGACGCCCTTGCCGGTCAATTCGCAACTGCGGGACATGGTACACCTATTGTTTTTCTAGGCCATCGCATCGCTTCCGGCCAAATGCCGGCGAGGCAATCCAACAGCGTCTGATTGGAAAGTTGCGGTTCTATAGTCAGTGAGAACCGGCGCGTCAAGCCAAACCTTGGATTTTCCGGGCGGCGGCGGGGCGTAGGATATTTTCTTGCCACAGTCCCGGGCGAATATGCAGCATCAATTCGCCGGTCTGCCGGCATTCCCCTGATGGAGATCGCCTTTGCGTCGGACCGGCCTTTTTACTGCCATTCTCGCTTTGCTCTGCGGTGCCGCTCAAGCCGCCGACTACCGCTATGATACCTCCTACAAGGTGTCGCTCGGTGTCCTGCCGATCGCCAGAATGAATTTTCAGACCGCCGTCGAGAATGACCGATACACGATTTCGGGCCAGTTTCATTCTTCGAGCCTCGTTGACATCGTGCGCGAGGTTTCAGCCGACAGCAGCGTGTCTGGCCGCATGGCTGGCGGGCTGATGAGTCCCGAGCGCTATGTTCTCGATTACAAGAGCGGCAAGCGGAAGCACACATATGAGGTCCGCTTCGCCAATGGCGACGTGATCGATACGAAGGTGACACCGGCGCGGCCCCGACCCAGTTCCTGGGTTCCGGTGCCGCCCGCCGATCTGCGCGCTGTGCTTGATCCGGTCGGTGCGCTGCTCATCGCCGGTGATGCCGATGTCTGCGCCCAGACCTTGCCTGTCTATGATGGGGAGAGCCGGATGGATCTCGTGCTGTCGCCCAACCGGTCGGCGAAGTTCACTGCCGGCAATGTGAAAGGTGACGCGATCGTCTGTTCGGTGCGTTACGTGCCGAAGTCCGGTTTCCGCAAGGGCCGCAAGGACATCGAATACATGGCATCCGTCACGGGCATGGAGATCTGGTTTGCCAAGACGGCGACGCTGAAGCTATATGCTCCAGTCTATGCGAAGATCCCGACCCGCTACGGGACTGTGCATGTGACCGCAGAAAAGTTCGACGGCTAGTTTCAGCGGGCGAGCCCCGCAGCAGGGGTTTTCATGAAGACCAAGGCAACGCTCATCGGGTTCACCGCGATCCTGATGTGGTCCTTCCTCGCGCTCATGACGGCGGCGTCGGGCACGATGCCGGCCTTCCAGCTATCGGCGATCACTTTTGCCATCGGCAGCCTTCCCGGCATCCTCCTTTTCATCGCCCGGCCGGAGCGGTTGAAGGAGCTGCGCCAGCCGCCGAAGGTGTGGCTCGCGGGTGTTGGCGGACTCTTCGGCTACCACTTCCTCTATTTCACCGCGCTTCGCAATGCGCCCGCTGTCGAGGCGGGTCTCATCGCCTATCTCTGGCCGCTTCTGATCGTCGTGGGTTCGGCTCTCCTGCCGGGCGAAAAGCTCGGGTGGCATCACATCGTCGGCGCCCTTTGCGGCCTGGCTGGCACTGTCCTCATCGTCGGCAAGAACGGATTTGCCTTCGATCCGGCCTACAGCATCGGCTATTTCACCGCCTTCCTCTGCGCCTTCACCTGGGCGGCCTATTCGCTTGTCAGCCGCAAGTTCGAGAAGGTCTCGACCGATGTGGTGACAGGTTTCTGCCTTGCGACATCAATCCTGTCTCTCCTCTGCCATCTGGCGCTCGAAACAACCGTCTGGCCTGACAATATGGCCCAATGGGCAGCCGTGGTCGGGCTCGGTCTGTTTCCCGTGGGGCTGGCCTTCTACGTCTGGGATTACGGCGTGAAGAACGGGGACATCCAGATTCTCGGCGCATCCAGCTATGCCGCTCCGCTTCTTTCCACGCTGATCCTGATCATTTTTGGTTTTGGCGAACTTAGTGTCAGAATTGGTCTGTCCTGCCTGCTCATCACCGGTGGCGCGGTGCTTGCCGCGCGGGATATGATTCTCCGCAGCAAGCAACGGCCGAGCTAACGGGGGGGAACTGGATGGCAAGTGCGACCGGCATCTTGTGGCTTTCGGTCGCGCTCGGTACCAGCTATCTCTGGATCCTGCCGAAGGAGAAGACCGTCTTTCGGGCCATCTGGAAGACGGCGCCCGTTCTGCTTCTTTCGGTCTATGCCTGTCTCGTCGATGCACATCCGCTCCTCGTTGCCGCACTGGCACTCGGTGCGCTCGGCGACTGGTCGCTCGCCTTTGAAGGGGATCGCGCCTTTATCGGCGGTGTCGCCTCGTTTCTCTCCGCCCATGTCGCCTATGTGGCGCTTCTGGCCACCCTGTCCGACCCTGTTATCGCTCTTGCCGAACCCTGGCGGGTGATCTCGGGCGCGCTGGTCGCAATCCTGACAGCCGGTGTGCTTGCCCGCATCTGGCGTCCAGCCGGGCGGTTGGCCATGCCGATCGGCATCTATGTGCTCTTGTTCATGGTGCTGGTCTGGCTGACGCTCGGCATAGCCGATCCGCTCGTTTTTGTCGGGGCCATGCTGTTCATCCTGTCCGATATCGTGCTGACGATCCGGAAATACTGGACCGGCGCGGGCCATCCAATTGACGATGCGGCCGCCTATTTCGTCTGGGTCACCTATTTCGCGGCGCAGGTGATCCTGACGCTGAGGCTTTCTGCATACTGACGAATAGGCGCTCGGCGATCGCTCAGCTGCCGGGATTCCAATCGGGCGGCGCCATTTCAAAAGCGGAGAAGTCGAAGCCGGGAGCGACGGTGCAGCCGACGAGAGTGAATTCACCAAGGCTCTCCGCCGCCTGCCACTCATCGGCATCAATGATCGCTTGAGGACGCTGGCCTGCGGCCAGGTCGAGGCCAAGGACCACGGTCTCCTGCGTCACCCCGTCCTTCGAACGATGGAGCGCCAGTGGTGCGCCAGCATAATAATGCCAAGCCTCCGCAGCGTCCCTGACCTTGTGCCAGTGAGACCGTTCACCTGCCTGCAGCAGGTAATAGATGGCGGTCGAGTGGCCGCGTGGTCCACCATTTTCGTCGCGATAAGTCTCCACATACCAGCCACCCTCGGGATGGCGCTGCATGCCGAGGGTTTCGATGATGTCTTTCGCCTGCATCAAAACGTGTCCTTGCGTTTGCGGATCTCGGCAAAGACCTCGTCATTCGTCGCGCCCTCCATGCCCAGCGTCCGGCGGATATCCGGATCGCCTGCACGCAGGAAGGGGTTGGTCTCCTTCTCCAGCCCGATGGTGGTCGGGATGGTGAAGTCGCCCCGCTTGCGCTGCATCTCGATGAGTTCGGCGCGCGATCTCAGCCTTGCATTTTCCGGATCGATGGTCAGCGCGAAACGGGCATTGGAGAGCGTATATTCATGGCCGAAATAGACGATGGTCTCGTCCGGCAGCTCCGCGAGCTTCTGCAGCGAATGCCACATGTCCATCGCGGAACGCTCGAAGAGCCTGCCACAACCGAGCGCAAACAGCGTGTCGGCAGCAAAGAGCAGCATGTCCTCGGGGAGATAATAGCAGATGTGTCCGGCGGTGTGGCCCGGCGTCTCGATGACGCGCACCGGGCGATTGCCAAAGCTGAATTCGTCGCCATCTCCCATGGTCCTGTCAATCCCGGGGATCGCAGCGGCTTCGTCGCGCGGACCGATGATCTCGCAGCCGTACTTCTCCTTCAGCGCCAGGTTGGCCTCGACGTGGTCGCCGTGGTGGTGGGTGGTAAAGACATGGGTAATCGTCCAGCCCCGCCTTTCCGCAGCCTTGACAATGGGGTCGAGCTCCGGGGCGTCAATGCTTGCCGTCTCCCCCGTTTCAGGGCAGTGAAGAAGCACGCCGAAGTTGTCGCTTCGGCAGAGGAATACCTCGATCTGCAGAGATTTCATTGTTGATCCGCTTTTTTATGTCCCACCTCGTTCCTTCGAATGTAGCCTCTTGCGGCTTGAAGTCCAAGGATGGGCTGCTAACAATAAGTTCATGCATGTCGATATCGTCGATCTGAGGCAGTTCTATTACACGATGCTCGGTCGCGTGGCGGAGCAGTCGATCGCTTTGGCGGTTTCCTCCGTCTGGGCGCGTCTGCCGCAGGAGCGTCTGGTCGGTCTCGGCTACTGCATTCCCTTTCTCGAACGCTTTCGCGCTGACACAGAGCGCACCATGGCCTTCATGCCGGCGGGGCAGGGGGCGGTGAACTGGCCGGTGGGCGAACCTTCCGCCACCGCGCTCGTCTTTGACGAGGAACTGCCGCTGCCCGACAGTTCGGTTGACCGGGTGCTGATGGTGCATTCTCTGGAATTCGCCGAAAACCCCCGCGAGACCCTCAAGGAAGTCTGGCGGGTCCTGGCTCCGGGTGGCCGCCTCGTCATTGTGGTGCCCAATCGCCGGGGCGTCTGGGCGCGGATGGAACACACGCCCTTCGGCTCCGGCCGGCCCTATTCGCGCGGACAGCTGACCTCGCTGCTGCGCGAGACGAATTTCACGCCGGGCGCATCGGCGGAGGCGCTATTCTTTCCGCCGTCGAAGATCCGTGCGGTTCTGCGCCTTCGCCGAGGTTTCGAGCGTCTCGGCCGCATTCTCTGGCCGGCCTTTTCTGGCGTCATCGTCGTTGAGGCGCAGAAGCGGCTTTATCAGGGGCTTCCTGTTGCCGCACGGGCTTCGCGCCGCGTCTTTGCGCCCGTGCTGGCACCGCAGGGTGTGCCGACAACCCGTAGCCGACCACCCGCTAGCTGAATGCCGGGTACCCACCGGTTGCCGCAGGACAGTCTGCGGCGGTTGCCCGCCTCGACAAATGCTGCTTTCCGCAGTAATCCCAAGCGCCTGTGAAGGGTCGGTCTCTCGCCACCCGACAGGCCGGGAATGCGCCTCATGAACGCCTCGACAAAGCCGCTACCCCGCGCCGGGGTCATGGAGATTGCCGCCTATGTTCCGGGCAAGGAACATGCGGGCGGTTTGAACCGCGTTTTCAAGCTGTCTTCCAACGAGACCCCGCTTGGCCCAAGCCCGAAAGCCATCGAGGCCTTTCAGGCGGCCGCAGGCAAGCTCGAGCTCTATCCCGATGGCCAGGCGCGCATGCTGCGCGACGCGATTGCCGAAGTGCACGGGCTAAACCCGGCCAATATCCTCTGCGGCAATGGCTCGGGAGAACTGCTGGCGCTGCTTGCCAATATCTATCTCGGCCCCGGCGACGAAGGCATCATCACCGAACACGGATTCCTGCTCTACCGCATCCAGATTCTGGCTGCAGGTGGCACGCCGGTCACCGTTGCAGAGACCGATCGGCGCGTCGATGTCGATGCAATCCTCGCCGCCGTTACAGAGCGGACGAAGATCGTCTTCGTGACCAATCCTGGCAATCCAACCGGCACCTATGTGCCCTATGCCGACATCAAGCGGCTGCAAGCGTCCCTGCCGCCACATGTCATCCTCGTGCTCGACGCGGCCTATGCGGAATATGTCCGCCGCAACGACTACGAGGCCGGGATCGAACTCGTCTCCGCCAACCGCAATGTCGTGATGACCCGGACTTTCGCCAAGGTTTATGGACTTGCGGCGCTGCGCATCGGCTGGATCTATGGCCCCGCCGAGATCATCGATGCGATGAACCGGGTGCGCGGGCCGTTCAACATCAACACGCCGGCGCTCGTCGCCGGGGCCGCGGCGATGCGCGATCAGGCGCATGTGGCGAAGGCCGTCGAGCACAATCAGGTCTGGCTCGCGCGGGTCTCGGAAGCGCTGACGGCCCTCGGTCTCGAGGTCACGCCGTCGGTCACCAATTTCATCCTGATCCACTTCCCCGAACGCGAAGGAAAGCGGGCGTCGGATGCCGACGCCTTTTTGACGGAACGCGGCTTCGTCTTGCGCGCCGTCTCGTCCTATGGTTTTCCCAATGCACTCCGCATGACGATCGGCAGCGACGAGGCCAATACCGGCGTCATCGCCGCTCTCACTGAATTCATGGAACGCACGTGATGTCTGAAATCCTGTTCGACCGCATCGCCCTGATCGGCATCGGCCTCATCGGCTCATCGATCGCCCGTGACGTCAAGAAGCTCGGGCTGGCGAAGGAGGTCGTGATCTCGACCCGCAGCGCCGAAACGCTTGCGCGGGCGGAAGAGCTGGAGCTCGGCACGGCCTATGTTCCGTCCGCAGCCGATGCCGTCAAGGATGCCGATCTCGTCATCGTCTCCGTCCCGGTCGGCGCTTCGGAAGCGGTCGCCAAGCAGATCGCATCGAACCTTAAACCCGGCGCCATCGTCACCGATGTCGGTTCGACCAAGGCCTCGGTCATCGCCCAGATGGCGCCGCATATGCCTGATGGCGTGCATTTCATCCCCGGCCACCCGCTGGCAGGTACGGAAAAGTCGGGGCCTGACGCTGGTTTCTCGGGGCTTTTCAAGGGTCGCTGGTGCATCTTCACGCCGCTCGAAGGCACGGATGCGGAAGCGCTTGCCCGTCTGCGCGGCTTCTGGGAAGCCATGGGCTCCATGTGCGACGAGATGGACCCGCAGCATCACGACAAGGTGCTCGCCATCGTCTCGCACCTGCCGCATATCATCGCCTACAACATCGTCGGCACCGCCGACGATCTGGAGACGGTGACGGAATCGGAAGTCATCAAGTATTCGGCTTCGGGTTTCCGTGATTTCACCCGACTGGCTGCCTCCGACCCGACCATGTGGCGGGACGTCTGCCTGCACAATAAGGATGCGATCCTCGAAATGCTGGCGCGTTTCTCGGAAGATCTCGCCTATCTGCAGCGGGCAATCCGCTGGGGCGAGGGGGACAAGCTGTTCGAGCTCTTCTCGCGCACCCGCACCATCCGCCGCTCGATCGTCCAGGCCGGCCAGGATGTCGACGTGCCGGACTTCGGCCGCCACGCGCTCGACAAGTAAGGCGCTTCGCCTCAGAGCGGCGGGATCTGCCCGAGCGGGATGAAGCCGAGAGAAGCGACACCGTTCTGGATGGTGATTTCGGCTTCGCTGTTGTCGCGGCCGAAGGCAAGTGCGCGCAGGACGTTGGCGACATTGTCGATCATGCTGGCTTGCTCCGGATAGGCTGCCTTCATGGCATCGCGCCAGGCACGGACCTGCTCGACCTGGAGTTTGATCCGCCCGGAGACGAGGCCGTCTTCACCCACTTCGAATGGGCCGCTCATCGTCAGCACGCGACCTTCTCCCATGTCGACGACCATGCGGCGAATCTCGCCTTTGCTGCCATAGAGCCTCTGGTCCTGCGCCACCCTGGGGTCGAGCAGGCCTCCCTTGTCGGCAAATGTGGCGTCAAGGCTCGTGGAAATCGGCGGTAGGGCGATCTTCTCGCCATTGATCGAGACGCCGAGATCCCGAACGAGGGTCGCATAATCGAGATTGCCGTCGTTCTGGCGTACATGGGACTGGGCGCTCGCCATCGTCATCTGCACCTGCAGACTGGAAACCGTCGAGGTCACGGTCGCGTTCAGGCCCTCCATCATCAGCGAGCTGCGCGAGAGGCCTGATAGCCCGATGCGGAAGCTCGACTGCATGTTGGTCCAGTCGAGTGCTGCGTTGAAGCCGAGCGCCGAGCGGACTTCGGCAGGCGCATCCATCTCCCACACGACGTGACCCGGATTGTAGATCTGGGCTGCCGCGCGGACCGGGCCGAATGAGGCTGCCACGCCCTGGAAGTGGTCGTCAAAGGCGAGGCGGGAGCAATTGAGGCGGAAGCGGAAGGGATAGCCTCCCATCGTCGCATCCTGGCATGATGCGGTCACGCCTGCGGGATTTCCCCCCTCGAAGAAGCCCACTATGCGATTCTTGAGATATTCCGCTGCAAAATACCAGCCAACGCTATAGACAGCGATGGCGAGGACGATCAAAACCCCGAGCCGGACAACCTTGCGGCTGATCGGGCTTTCCGGCGCGGTCGACATGGCCATGGTTGCTCCTCGTTGCGATCACTGCTGTGACTGGATTGGCGTGGGATATGGACGAATTTTGGGTTTTTGGCTACGGCTCGTTGATGTGGAACCCCGGCTTTCCGTATGAAGAGCGGATCCTTGCACATCTTGGCGGGTATCGCCGCGCGCTCTGTGTCCGTTCCTATGTCCATCGCGGCACGCAAGAACGTCCTGGCCTCGTGCTCGGGCTTGACCGCGGCGGCTCCTGCAAGGGTGTTGCCTTTCGCGTGGCGCCTTCCGCCTGGCAGTCGACGGTGGACTACCTGCGAGAGCGGGAACTCGTGACCAGCGTCTATCTCGAACGGCATGTCCGCACCCGCCTTGCCGATGGTCGCGATGTCCGCGCCCTGACCTACGTCATCGACCGTGCCCATTCGCAATATGCCGGCGCCGTCACGGTCGAGGAAGCGGCCTGTATCGTCCAGTCTGCCGTCGGGCGGTCCGGCCCCAATCCTGTCTATGTCGCCAACACGGTGGCCCATCTGCGCGAGCTCGGTATTCGCGACCACTGGCTGGAAAACGTGGCCTCTGCCATCGCCGCTAATTCAGCCAGTAGCTGATCATTTCCTTTTCAATGCGCTCAGAGCGCCCCGAGTTCCTTCAGCCGGTTGACGGCGGTCGGAGGCAAGGGCAGGTCCGGATTGTCCTTCGCCGTCTTGATCAGCAACTCGTCGCTCGCGGCCTCCAGCCGCTGCATCAGCGTCTCATGCATGACGTCTGGATCAAGGCCCGGCTCGATCGGCGGCAGGATGCGCACCACGAAGTGGCCCGGAAAACGCAGGAACTTGCGACGCGGCCAGAAGAGGCCCGGATGCATGGCAACCGGCACGACAGGCACGTTGATGTCACGGTAAAGGCGGGCGATGCCGTACTTGTATTCCGGGGCAGCACCCGGCGGGCGGCGTGTGCCTTCTGGATAGATGATCAGCTGGCGGCCGTTGGCCATCTCAAGCTTGGTCCGCTCGATCACCTGCGCCATGACCTTGCCCTTGGCGCCGCGATTGACGGGGATCATGCGCTGCTTGGCTACGTACCAGCCGAAGATCGGGATCCACATCAGCTCGCGCTTGAGGATGTAGACCGGATCATCGAGCCAGGGCAGCAGCGCATAGGTGTCCCAGAAGGACTGGTGCTTCGGCGCTAGGATGTAGCCGCCCTCGGGAATGTTCTCGAGCCCCTCGACGGTGAAGGTCGTGCCGACGATCTTCTCCATCAGCCAATGGTTGGAGCGGGCCCAGTCCTTCGGCACGAAGAAGGCTTTCTTTCGCGGCAAAAGAAAATAAATCGGCGAGAACACGATCATCCGCAGGATGAGATTTGCGTAGAAGGCGATGTTGAAGAGGATCGAACGCAGAGGGATCATATCGTGGGGCTCTCGAGGACAGGCGAAGACGTCCTTAGAGGAAAAGTTGGAGGAGCAAAAGCGGTCGCGTGCCCGCGACCGTCAGCTGCTGCGACCAGATTCGGTGATTTCGCCTTCCGGACGCAAGCCCTGGTCGTCACGGCTCCAGCCCGTCAGGCCCCTGATATAGGCAACGACGGTCTTGCCATATTCCGCCAGCATGGTGCGCATGGCATCCGGCTCGCTGTACCAGGCTCTGGTCTTGAGGTCGGCATTGACCACGGGATAGCCGATGAATTCCGTCTCTGGATCGCTTCGGCGCAGTTCCATCAGGCTGCGGGACAGATGGTAGTTGCTGGTCACGACGAGGATGGAGCGATAGCCCTTGTCGCGGATCCAGTTCGCCGTCTCGTTGGCATTTCCGATCGTATCGATTGCGCCGTAACCGATGTCCACGCAGCAATCGAACACGTCAGGCGAGGTGCGCGTCGCCTTGCGGATCTGGCCCGGCGTTGTCTGCGGATTGACGCCTGAAATCAGCAATCTCTCGCCGTATCCGCGCTTCAAAAGGTCAATCGCCTGCTCGATGCGCTGGTAACCGCCGGTCAGCACTACGATGGCATCTGCCTTCACCGTCTCCGGCGGTCGCATCCCGGTGACCGAATCAGCAAAGACGAGAAAGCCAGCCACAAGCACGGCCGCACACAGGATCACAAGCATGCCGCCATAGCGCAATGCCCTGCGAAACAACCCTTTTCGCGCAAACAGGCCGGCTTCCGAACGGGGCCGGTCGCCGTCGTACAGCGGTTGATTTGGCGTCATGCGGTCCATGCTCATCGCCCGTGAATAGCCGGGATTTCCCACAGCGAACAGGCGGCTTTAAGGCAAGTCAACATGCGAGTTTTCGTCAGTCGTCCAGAAGACCGTCGGTGCGGGCCGGATCGGAGCGGATCAGATCGATTTCGAAGATCGTGCGCATGACTGTCAGCCTGGCCGTCAGCGTGGTCAGGAGTGCGATGACGATCATCGTGGTGAAGATGCCGAGATAGCCGCCCCAGCCGATCGTGAAGGTGCCGAACAAGGCCGTCGCCTGATCGCTTTGAGGTGTCGCCAGCGATCGGCTCTGCCAGAAACTCGCCAGTGCAAAGAAACTTGCCGCCATGAAACCGCCGACGGCAGCACCCTTGAGGCTGATCTTGAGGAAATGCTTCTGGAACTCCTGGGCGACAAAAGTCCCTTCGGCGCCGACGAAGTGCAGCACCTCGATGATATGGCGGTTGCCCGAAAGGGCGCCGCGGGTCGCAAAAACCACCGTCAGCACCATGGCGGTAAAGACCAGCACGAGGATGCCGGAGCCGATCAGCACCGTGGTGCGGGCCATCTGCACCAGCCGGTCCACCCAGGTGCGGTGGTCGTCGAGGAAGGCCTGGGGCACCTCTTCCATCAAAAGCGCACGCATCGCCTCGAAATCCGGCGGGTTGGTCTCGTCGATGGTGACCACGATCAGGCGTGGCACAGGCAGATCCTCGAGGTTGAGGCCGGTGCCAAGCCACGGTTCGAGAAGGCGGGCGGTCGCGGCGTCGTCCATGATCCGACCGTCACGGGTGCCGACAAAGGTCAGCGCGAGGTCGCGCGCCTTGATGAGGGCAGCCCCCATGTCGAGGCCTTCCTCGGGCTTGATCTGGATGGTGATCTCGCGGGAGATCTGGCTCTGCCAGCTCGCCGCCGTCGCCCGGACCATCGATACGCCGCCCAGTGTCAGACAGGCGAGAAAGGCCATGATGGCGATGACCACCATCAGCGCATTGCCCTGAATGTTGGAGGGCGGCAGGATCGGGCCGGTGGGCCTCACCGTCATCTCGACGCGGCGCTTCTTCTGGCCGGAACTCTGATTCTGAGCGATCTCATTCATAGATGTCGAGCCGCCCGTCTGTCAGGATCATCCGGCGCGCATCCACCTGGTCCATCAGGGCAAGGTCATGGGTAGCAATGACGACAGCCGTGCCCAGCCGGTTCAATTCCAGGAAGAGGCTGAGGAGCCGGCGTGCCATGGGCGGATCGACATTTCCCGTCGGCTCGTCTGCAAGCAGGATCTCCGGCCGGTCGATCAGCGCGCGGGCAATTGCCACACGCTGCTTCTCGCCGCCTGAAAGCACCGGTGGCAGCACATTGATACGCTCGCCGAGCCCCACCCATTTCAGGAGTTCGATGACGTCCTGCCGATAGGTCTGTTCGGCCTTGCCGCGCACGCGCAAAGGCAGCGCCACGTTCTCATAGGTCGTCAGATGATCAAGCAGGCGAAAATCCTGAAAGACGATGCCGACGCGGCGGCGCAACATCGGCAATTCGTTGCGCGGGATGCTGGTGATGTCGCGACCGAAGCTGCGGATCAGCCCGCGGGTGGGCTGCAGCGACATAAACAGGAGGCGCAGCAGGGTCGTCTTCCCGGCGCCCGACGGGCCGGTCAGGAACTGGAAGGATCCCTTCGGCAGGTCGAAGGTCAGGTCGCGGAGGATCTCCGGTCCCATCCCATAGCGCAGGCCGACATTTTCGAAATGGATCAAAGGGGGCCCAGTCTGACGTGTCCGAGGTCTGGGGCACGTAAACGAAGATCGTCAACGGCCGGTAAACATGCTCCCGGATGTTGGACTTTTGCGCCCATCTTTCCGAAGCATTAACCATTTGAATTTACGTCTGGAGAGGATTCGTTTCAACCGCCGACTTTCGGTCTATCCGATTTTGGCTGTGCGAAAGGTCCGCACCATGAGCGCTTTCCGTTACCAGAAGCAGGTCGCGGCCGCAGACATCGATCTCCTGCCGCCAGACCGGGCCCGCCGTCGGATCGAGCCTCATCAACGCATGGGGCGGCCCGATGTGGTCGATGCGCAGTTCGTTACGGTGACGGTCCGTGAGGCGCCAAAGCCGTCTTCGCGCCCAGCTGAGACCGCCTCGCCCGCTCAGGTCTCGCTTGATTTCGGCGCCCTTCTGCGCGGCGGTGTGCAGATCATCGAAGCGCGCCTCCAGCGGCTGTCAGACGTTGCCTTCTCGCTCCTGGTGGCCATCAGCTTCGTTTCGATCTTTTCTCTGGCAGGCCAGCTCGTCCTCGGCCATGGCGAACATCCGGAGATCGCTGCCAAGCCAATCGACTTTACCCATGTCAATCTCACGCCGCAGGACCGTAACGGGATGCGCGTTCTGCTGCTCAACGCCATCGTTGAGAACCGTACCGGTCGAGACGTGACGCTGCAGAGGCTGCGCGCCGACCTCCTCATCGACGGCCAGGTTATTGCGAGCACCTATATCGAGCCGCCGGTTGAGAGCCTTAAGGGTGGCGAGAGCCGCGGGATCGTCACACGGCTCCAGCATCCCGGTGGAAAAATCCCGGAAGTCCGGCTTTCCTTCGAGGAGGCGGGTGTCTAACGCACTCCAGTGTGCTAAGGGCCTTGCCTTTCCGGCATGCCGCCGGCCAAGGACCTGAGGTCGACAAGCAAGGAGTTCCCCATGCCCGTTGTTCGCGGAAAGAACATCGAACCGCTCTTTACCGCCGAGCAGATCCGGCAGCGCAATCTCGAGCTCGCCCAGGATATCATGAAGGGTCCCTGTGACGACCTTCTGGTCATCTCGGTGCTCAAGGGCTCCTTCATCTTCGCCGCCGATCTCATTCGTGCGTTGCATGATGTGGGGCTCGCGCCGGAAGTCGAGTTCATCACGCTGTCCAGCTATGGCACAGGCACGGTGTCGCAGGGCGTGAAGATCATCAAGGACATCGACAGCGACGTGAAGGGGCGCAATATTCTCCTGATCGACGACATTCTGGAGTCCGGACGGACCCTGCTTTTCGCCAAGGAACTGATGTATGAGCGCGGTGCAGCCAATGTCACGATCGCTGTGCTTCTCGACAAGAAAGTGAAGCGAAAAGAAGTGTTTGAGGCCGACTATGTCGGCTTCGAATGCCCAGACTATTTTGTTGTCGGTTACGGCATGGATGTGGCTTACGCCTTCCGCGAACTGCCCTTCGTCGGTGTCGTCACCGGCGACGCGTAAGGTGTTCCACAAGGGAACATCTGATCATCCGACGGCAGGGAGCTGTTAACCATCGCGCCGGACAAGAGGTCCGGCGTTTACCACTCGACAAGGAAAGTCTGGTGATTTGCCTCTCGCAAGAGTCAATGGACGCGGGAGAAGAATTCAACCATGGCGAGAATCCTCATCACCGAAGACGAAGACTCCCTGCGCTCCTTCGTGGCACGCGCGCTGCGGCTGGATGGCCACGAGACACATGAGGCCGCCGATGGTGCGGAAGGTCTCGAAAAGCTCTCCGAGGGCGCCTTCGACCTGCTGCTTTCCGATATCCGCATGCCGGTCATGGACGGCATCGAACTCGCGCATCGCGCCCATTCCGAATTTCCGGCCATGAAGATCCTGCTGATGACCGGCTATGCCGAACAGCGGGAACGCGCCGACGACCTGTCGTCAAAGATCGTTGATGTCGTCTCCAAGCCGTTCGCGCTTCCGGATATCCGCAAGGCCGTCGCCTCTGCGCTGGCCGGCTGAGACTGCCCAAGGCATAGCTCAACAAACAAACGCCCGCTAATGCGGGCGTTGTCGTTTCTGTAAAGCCGCTACAACCTCACTGGATATCCAGCAGCCGCTCCAGATAGCGCCGCTCGATCTCGGGGCTGGAGTTCTCGCCGAGCTTTTCGCGGATGGCTTCGAGAATCTCTCGCGCGCGCTGCACGTCGATCTCGTCGGGCACCTTGACCTGCTCGCCGAAGTCGGGGCCGCTGGTGGCGCGCGGTCGGCCGAGCGGATCGCGTCCGTCCTGATTGCCCTGGCCCTGGCCCATTTGCGGGCCTTGGCCGCCCTGACCCTGCTGCGCCTGCATCATCTGGTTCATCATGTCACGGGCGCCCTGGCGCAGCGCTTCCATCGCGCGTCCCTGGCCTTCCACGGCCGGGCCGCCCTGACCCTTGCCAAGCGCTTCGCCGGCGCCCTGCATCTCCTGCTGCGCCTCTCCGAAGCCCGGACCCGGCTCCATGCCGAGGCCTTTTAGCCCCTCCTGCAACTCGCCGAGCTGTTGTCCCAGTTGTTCCTGCTGCTCTCGCAGCTGCCTGAGCGCCTCGCGCAGCTGTTCGGCCGTCATGCCATCCAGATTCGGCTGCCCCTGCTCGCCTTGCTGCCCTTGCTGCTGCTCGCCCTCGGCACCTTCCTCGCCCTGGCGCGGATCACCGCGCTGCATGCGGTCGCGCAGGGCCTGGTCGAGACGGAACGTCTCGTCCATCAGCCGCTGCTGCTGCTGCAGGATCTCGCCGAGCTTGTCGATCTGACGGCGGGCTTCGCTGTTCTGCTGTTGCTGTCCTTGTTGCGGGCGACCGGCCTGAAGGTTGTTCATCATCCGCTGCAGCTCCGACAGAAGCTGCTGTGCCTGGTCGCGGTTGCCGGAACGGGCCAGATTCTCCAGCTGGTCGAGCATGTTGTCGAGATCCTGCTGGCGCAGCATGTTCTGGGCGTTTTGCTGCGGCTCACCCTGCTGGTTGGGCATGCGCTGGGCGAGCGCCTGGAGGAACTCCTGCATGGCGGAGCGCAGCTCTGCCATCAGTCGCTGGATCTCCTCGTCGCTCGCGCCGTTTTCCAGCGCCTCGGACAGCGCCTGCTGGGCGTCGCGCAAGCGGCGCTCTGCCAGCGACAGATCGCCATCCTCGATGCCCAGCGCGATCTCCCAAAGGTAATCCGCCGTGTCCTTCAGCTGCTCCTCGCCGCGGGCCATGCCCATGCGGGCGCGGGCGCTTTCAAGGGCGATAAAGTTGCCCAGATCCGGGATCGTTTCGTCGGCGCGGAGCACCAGCGCCTCGTTGAAGGCAATCGCCCTTGGCATCTGACGGGTGTCCAGCGCAAAGACCTGGCGCTGCTCGGCAACGGAGGCTGCCAGCGGTTCGGAGAAATTGCGCGTCGGCAGCCGCATCTCGACGGGCTCGCTGCGGCCCGTCTGGCCAGCGCCATCGGTTGCAACCAGCGTGATCTTCACCATCTGGCCCGCCAGCGGATGCTCGGTAATGTTGCGGGACGCGACCCCCTTGGTGTCGCGGGCATTGTGGCGTGGCAGCGCGAGTTTGTAGTCGGGCAGCGGATACAGCGGCGTTGCCCCCGGCTGTTCCTCAAGCGGTACGATCTCGGCATGCGCCTTTTGCAGGCCGTAGTCGTCTTTCGCGGTGAAGGCGATTTCCAGCGCCCCATTGATCGCGCGGCGCGGGACGCCATCGAAGGCGATCTCCGGCGCCCTGTCGGGCGTCACGCCGATTGTCCAGCTGCGGTCGGCGATGCGCAGCTCGCCAGCCTCGGCCAGTTCCAGCTCATGGGTGCGCGCCACCATGGGGCCGTTCGGAGCTGCAGCCGGCGGCGGCGTCGGGACGGCGGTCTGAGTCATTGCGTCAATCTCGGAGCTTGCCTTGGGCATGCGGGCCGCATCGTCCTTCTCGGCGACATCGAGAACGGCGCCATCCGATTGCTGGACGAAGAGCACCTTCTCGTCCGACGGACCACCGCTGATGCGTACCGTCACCTTCGACTTCTGCGGCACGGTCACGCCGGCTGCGTCCTGTGTGCCGAGGCCTGAGAGGAAGACCGGCGGCTGGCCGGTATAGCCCGGCGGGGTGATCCATGCGTCGATGCGGATCGCCGGCGTTTCGCTTTCCGGCACATGCTGGCGAAAGGCATCGGCAATCGAGCCTGCCCCATTGGAGCCGGAATAGGCGAGTGCCGTGACGAAGAGCAGGGCCGGCACGACGCGCAGCGCATAGCGGTCGTAACGGGCAATGTCGGGCTGCGGCAGGCCGGCGTCGAGGGCTGCAATACGCTCGGCCATCCGCCGCTGATGCTCCTGCCAGAGTGCCCGGGCGAAGGGCGTCTCGGCGGCAAGCTGGTCGTCCTGCACCGCCACCGGCTGGTGGGCCAAGCCATTGCGCTCTTCGAGCAGCCGATCGGCTTCCGCAATGTTCGGCAGCTTGAGCTTCAGGAAGGGCAGGAAGGAAGCAACGAAGGCAAAGACGAGAATGAAGACGATGGCCAGGCGGACGAGGTCCGGCACTTCGCGATAGACGCCAAACCAGGCGAGCGCCACAAAAAGGGCCGCGATGCTGAGGACGGGCAGGAAAAGCGGCAGCAGCCGCTCGGCAAACAGCACGGAGCGCGCGAGCGCACGCTTGACGCCGACGCGTCGCGCAAGCTTCGGGTCGTCCTTCAAGGCGCCTTTCCTGTGGCTGGCCGGGCGGGAAGAGCTCATCCGTCTGGTCTCCGAGAGCGCCGCGCATCAGACACGGCTCGTCACGCTCGAAGATAGCAGTCTTTGTGGCGAAGACGAGGGCGGCGGGAAAAAGCGGGAAGTTTTTCCCGCTTCATCGCCGAATTGTGAATGGATCAGGCGAGCCAGTCCGGGACGCTGTCGAGCGCGATCAGGTCCTCATAGGTCGGACGCGGGCGAATCACGTGGAATGCGTCGCCGTTGACCAGCACCTCCGGCACCAGCCGGCGGGTGTTGTAGGTGCCGGCCTGTACGGCGCCATAGGCACCGGCGGAGCCGACCGCGATCAGGTCGCCGGGCCTCGGCATCGCCATCTCGCGGTCGAGCGCCAGATAGTCGCCGGTCTCGCAGACGGGACCCACGACATCGGCCTTGATGCGCGGGGCGTTCGCGGCCGAAATCACCACCGGCTTGATCTCGTGATAGGCCTCGTAGAGTGTCGGGCGGATCAGGTCGTTCATCGCGCCATCGACAATGACGAAGGTCTTGTCGCCGCCGTCCTTCACGTAGATGACCTCGGTCACAAGAATGCCGGCATTGCCGACAATCAGGCGGCCGGGCTCGGTGACGATGCGGCAGTTCAGGCTCGACAGCTGGTCCTTGACGATCCGCGCATAGGCATCGGGCTCCGGCGGCGGGTTGTTGTCGTCCTTGTAGGGAATGCCAAGGCCACCGCCGACATCGACATGCTCAATCTCGTGACCGTCGCTGCGCAGGGTCTCTACGAGTTCGCGCAGCAGGCGGAAGGCATCCTCGAAGGGCTGCAAATCGGTGATCTGGCTGCCGATATGCATGTCGATGCCGGAAACCTTTATGCCTTCAAGCGTTGCAGCGCGTGCATAGACGGGGCGCGCCCGCTCGTAGGAAATGCCGAACTTGTTTTCCTTTTTGCCGGTCGAGATCTTGGCATGGGTCTTGGCATCCACATCAGGATTGATGCGGAAGGAGACATGCGCTTTTTTGCCAGCCTTGATGGCGCGCTGGTTCAAGACCTCCAGCTCCGGCTCGCTCTCGACGTTGAAGCAGTAGATGCCCGCTTCGAGTGCTAAATCCATCTCGCTCGGCGTCTTGCCGACGCCGGAGAACATGATGCGCTCTGCCGGGATGCCGGCTGCCAGCGCTCGGCGGAGTTCGCCTTCCGAGACCACGTCGACGCCGGCGCCGAGGCGGCCCAGCGTCTTGAGGACAGCCTGATTGGAATTGGCCTTCATGGCGTAGCAGACGAGGGCATCGACGCCGTCAAAGGCCCTGGAAAAGACCTTGTAGTGGCGCTCCAGCGTTGCCGTCGAATAGCAATAGAAAGGCGTGCCGACGGTGCGCGCAATCTCGGGAATGGCCACGCCCTCGGCGTAGAGAACGCCATCGCGATACTCGAAATGGTTCACGGGTTAAGCCCTGTCAAAGAAGCGGATCGAGAAGGAAGGGGCGGTCCGGGGTTTTTTCGGCCTCGGCGCCGCGCTTGTTCTGCTGGTCAACCGGGGTGCTCGGCGGATCGAGATCGCCCTTGCGGCCGCAGCCAGACAGAGCCAGAGAGGCGGCGATTACCAAAGAGAGCGTCAGCGTCGTGCGTTTCAGCGAATTCACCATGACCCGGTCCATCGAAAAGTTGTCGCTCTAGGCTCTAGCGAAAAAAGGGGCGCTTGTGCACCCCTGATCTCGTGATGATTGGCTGGCGTCCGCGTGATCAGTCGCCTTGTCAGTTTCTGGCCCGCCACCAGGCGATCTGCTTCCTGACTTCCGAGGGCGCGGTGCCGCCAAAGCTCTTGCGGCTCGCGACCGAGGCTTCGACCGTCAGGACGTTGAAGACGTCTGATGTGATTGCCGCATTGATGCTCTGCAGCTCTTCGAGAGATAGCTCGGCGAGATCGCAACCCTTCTTCTCCGCCATGGCCACGGCATTACCCGTCACATGGTGCGCGTCACGGAAGGGAAGCCCGGCTTCCCGCACCAGCCAGTCCGCGAGATCGGTCGCGGTCGAATAGCCCGAACCCGCAGCCGCCTTCATGCGGTCGGTGCGGATGGTCATGTCGGTCACCATGCCGGTCATGGCGGCAATCGCCAGTTCCAGGCTTTCGGCGGCGTCGAAGACCTGTTCCTTGTCTTCCTGCATGTCCTTGGAATAGGCGAGCGGCAGGCCCTTCATCACGGTCAAGAGCGCGATCAGCGAGCCATTGATGCGGCCGGTCTTGGCACGCACCAGTTCGGCAGCATCCGGGTTCTTCTTCTGCGGCATGATTGAGGAGCCGGTCGAAAAGGCATCCGAAAGACGGATGAAGCCGAATTGCGGTGTCGACCAGATGACGATTTCTTCGGCCAGACGCGACAGATGCACGGCGCAGATCGAGGCAATCGACAGGAACTCCAGCGCGAAGTCCCGGTCGGAGACGGTGTCGATCGAGTTGCGGGTCGGCTCGCGGAAGCCAAGCGCTTTCGCGGTCATGTGGCGGTCGATGTTGTAGCCGGTGCCGGCAAGCGCCGCAGCGCCGATCGGGCTTTCATCCAGATGCTCGATCGCGTGGCGCACACGCTGGCGGTCACGGCCGAACATCTCGACATAGGCCATGCAGTGATGACCGAAGGTCACCGGCTGGGCCGTCTGGAGATGGGTGAAGCCGGGCATCACGGTGTCGGCATGTTCTTCGGCGCGGTCGAGGAAAGCTGCGATCAGGCCGCTGAGTGCCTGTTCCGTCTTCTGCAACTCTTCCTTCACCCAGAGGCGAAAATCGAGCGCCACCTGGTCGTTGCGCGAGCGGGCCGTGTGCAGGCGTCCGGCTGCCGGGCCGATCAGCTCTGCAAGTCGGGCCTCGACATTCATGTGAATGTCTTCGAGCTTGCGCGAGAAGGTGAAATTGCCGCTTTCGATCTCTGACAGGATCGTGTCCAGCCCGTGAAGGATCTTGTCTTTATCTTCGGCGGAGATGATGCCTTGGTGCGCCAGCATGGTCGCATGCGCCTTTGAGCCGCGGATGTCCTGGGCGTAAAGCTTCTTGTCGAAACCGATGGAGGCATTTATCTCCTCCATGATCGCCGATGGCCCGGAGGCGAAGCGACCGCCCCACATCTGGTTGGAGGATTTGGTGTCGTTGTTGCCCTCGGCCATGGGATGCCCGTCCTGGAGAATGACATGACAGAAAAAAGACCTTCGGGCCTGTTCTCTACCAAGCTGGTTGCGATCGCGGCGGTGGCCGGCATCGTGGCCGGCGCGGCTGCGGTATACGTGAGAGAGACCCTGTCTGGCAATGCCACGGAGACGGCGGATGTCGCGCAATGCGAGGGTTCGGTGGCGAAAGCCGAGGCGATCACGCCCTATCTGAAGGGCGATGTCGCGGCGATGATCCCTGTGAGCGCGCCGAAGCTCATTCAGGGGCTCACCTTCCTGGACAAGGAAGGTACACCGATGACAATGGCCAACTTTGCTGACAAGACGGTGCTGATCAATCTGTGGGCCACCTGGTGCGTGCCCTGCCGGGAAGAGATGCCGGCTCTGAACAATCTGCAAAAGGTCGCGGGCGGCGACGCCTTCCAGGTACTCGCGATCAACATTGACACCGGCGATGTCGAGAAGCCGCAGACCTTTCTCGAGGAAACGGGCGTTGATGCGCTCGGGCTTTACCGCGATGCCTCGATGGGGGTCTTCAATCAGCTGAAGCGCGAAGGCCTGGCCTTCGGCCTGCCGGTCACGCTGCTTGTCGATGGCAGGGGTTGCCTGCTCGGCAGCATGAACGGTCCGGCCGTCTGGGACGGCGCGGACGCCAAGGCGCTGGTGATGGCGGCAGCGACGGGCAGCTGAACTGCGGCCCGTGACGGGTGTCAGTCCTCAAACAGGCGCGGCCTGAGGATTTCGATGAAACCCTGGTCGCCTTTTGCCTTTGCGAAGTCCGGGGAGACGTCGAACTCGACGGTTGTCCCGCCGCTCGTCTTGGCGAGTACGCGGCGCGAGCCCGGGCGGTCGAGAACCCGCTCGATGCTGGCGGCGACACCCTTTGACGCATCGTCGCTCCAGACGACATCCGTCGGGCGAAACAGCAGTTCGGCCGGGCCATCCTTCAGGCCGTCGGCCGCATAGGTCATGTTGCCAACGGTTGCCTGCCCGTTCGATACATCGGCCTTCAGGGCGTTGGTATCGCCGAGGAAGCGCATGACGAAGGCATTGGCCGGATGGCGGCAGACCTCTTCCGGCGTGCCCTGCTGGACGATCTTTCCCTTGTCGAGGATAACGACGCGGTCGGCGAGGTCGAGGGCCTCTTCCTGGTCATGGGTGACAAAGAGCGTGGTGATGCCCAGCTCGTCATGGATCGAGCGCAGCCACCGGCGCAGGTCGCGGCGGACATTGGCGTCGAGCGCGCCGAAGGGTTCGTCTAGCAGAAGCACGCGCGGATCCACGGCGAGCGCACGCGCGAGTGCCACACGCTGACGCTGGCCGCCGGAGATCTGGCCGGGGAAACGTTCACCCAGTCCAGCAAGCTGCACGAGGGAGAGTAGTTCTTCGACCCGTCGGTCGATGTCGGCGGTCGACCGCTTCACCTTGGAAACCTTCATGCCGAAGGCGATGTTCTCCGCCACCGTCATATGCGGAAAAAGCGCATAATGCTGGAAGACGAAGCCGACGCCGCGATCGCGTACGGGAATGTTTGTCGCATCCTCTTCGCCGAAATGGATCTGACCGCCATCGGCAAATTCGAGGCCGGCGACCATGCGCAGGATCGTCGTCTTGCCGGAGCCAGACGGCCCAAGCAGCGCCACCAGTTCGCCGCTCTTGATGTCGAGCGAGACGCCATGCACGGCGCGGAAGGTTTCGAAGGTCTTGACGACCGTGTCGAGGCGAATGTTCACGAATTCATCTCCGAAGTATTGCCGGCAAGCGTTGCCGGTCGGTTCCGGCGTCCCGCGCCCTGGCGTTCCAGCAGAACCTTGGCGACAAGCGTGACCAGTGCCAGTGCTGCGAGGATCGAGGCGGCAGCAAAGGCGCCGACCGCGTTGTAGTCCTGGTAGAGCAGTTCTATGTGCAGGGGCAGCGTGTTCGTCTGGCCACGGATGTTGCCGGAGACGATCGACACGGCGCCGAACTCACCCATGACACGTGCATTGCACAGCACCACGCCGTAGAGCATCGCCCATTTGATGTTCGGCAGCGTCACCGAGATGAAGGTGCGGAAGCCGCTGGCGCCCAGCGAGGTCGCGGCTTCTTCAAGATCACGCCCTTGGGCCTGCATCAGCGGGATCAGTTCGCGCGCGACGAAGGGTGCCGTCACGAACATCGAGGCAAGCACGATCCCGGGCAGCGCAAACAGGATCTTCAGTCCTGCACTGTCGAGCGACGGGCCGAAAATGCCCTGCAGACCGTAGACGAAGAGATAGGCGACACCGGCGACCACGGGCGAGACCGAGAAGGGGATCTCGATCAGGATGGTGAGCAAGCGCTTGCCGCGGAAATCATGCTTTGTAATCGCCCAGGCGGCTGCCACGCCGAAGACAGTGTTGATCGGCACCGCGATCAGCGCCGTCAGCACGGTCAGCCAGATTGCATGACGTGTGTCGGGGGCTGCTATCGTATCGAGGAAGAATGGTACGCCCCTGGAGAAGGCCTCAATGCCGATCACAGCCATGGGTGCTACAACAAAGAGCAGCACGAGAAGCAGAACCACGCCGATCAGCGTGTATTTGAAGAGGGGTGCATCGCCGACGCGCGGTGGGCGTCGCCCTGTCGTTGCCTGGCTCATGGCTTCAACCTTTCACCGTGTAGCGCAGCGCGCGGGCCTGGAGATAGTTGGTCACGGCCAGCATGACAAAAGCGGCGAAGAGCATGACCGAAGCGATCGCCGCCGATGCCGGATAGTCGTATTCCTCGAGCCGGATGAAGGCGAGGAGCGCCGTGATCTCGGTCGAGAAGGGCTGGTTGCCGGCAATGAAGATGATCGCACCGAATTCGCCAAGGCTGCGGGCGAAGGCGAGCGATGTACCGGCGAGCAGTGCCGGCGTCAGAAGCGGCAGGATCACCCGGCGGAAGATGCCCCAGTCACTGGAACCCAGCGTCTGACCGGCTTCTTCCAGCGCCGGATCGAGTTCCTCGAGCACCGGCTGCACCGTGCGCACGATGAAGGGCAGGCTGGTAAAGGCCATGGCGACCATGATGCCGAGCGGCGTATAGGCAACCTTGATGCCGATCTCACCCAGTGCCGAACCAAACCAGCCGTTCGAGGCAAAGAGCGTCGTCAGCGAAATGCCGGCAACCGCCGTCGGAAGCGCGAAGGGCAGGTCGACCAGCGCATCAACGATGCGGCGGCCCGGGAATCGATAGCGCACCAGCACCCAGGCGAGCGCCAGTCCGAAGACGAGATTGAACAGGGTCGCGACCAGAGCGGAGCCGACCGTCACGCCATAACTTGCCACCGCACGCTCGGAGGAGACGATGCGCCAGTAGTCAGCGGGTCCGAGGCTCGCTGCCTTGAAGATCAGGGCGGCCAGCGGCAGAAGAATGATGATCGCGGCATAGACCAGCGTGATCCCGAGGGACAGTCTGAAGCCGGGCAGTACGCGGCGTTTCAACGGCGTCGTCCTTTCACGAGAAAACCGGCGGATGATCCGCCGGTCCTGACATCAATCGGCCGCGGTCTTAGCGGCTGCCATAGATCCCATCAAGGATGCCGCCTTCGGCAAAGTGCTCCTCGGAAACCTTGGCCCAGCCGCCGAAGACGTCTTCCACGGTGACAAGGCGGATCTCGGGGAACTGGTCCTTATATTCGGCAGCGACCTGTTCGTCATGGACGCGGTGGCCGAAGTCGGCGGCGATCTTCTGACCTTCCGGCGAATAGAGGAAGTCGAGGTACTTCTTGGAGAGTTCCTGGCTGCCCTTGGCATCGGCGACCTTGTCGACGATGGCCACCGGGAATTCGGCGAGCAGGCTGACCGAGGGAACGACCTGCTGATACTTGTCCTCGCCATACTGCTTGGCGATCGACTTGGTTTCGGCCTCGAAGGTGATGATCACGTCACCGATTTCGCGCTCGACGAAGGTGGTCGTCGCGGCGCGGCCACCGGTGTCGAAGACCGGCACGTTGTCGAAGATCTTGTCGACGAATTCCGTGACCTTGGCTTCATCGCCGGCAAACTTCTCCTTCGCGTAAGCCGTTGCCGCGAGATAGGTGTAGCGGGCATTGCCCGAGGTCTTCGGGTTCGGGAATATCACCTGAACGTCGTCACGGGCGAGATCGTCCCAGTCCTTGATGTTCTTCGGGTTGCCGGCGCGCACCAGGAAGGACGGGAAGGAATAGAAGGGCGAGGCATTGTTCGGAAATTCCGACTGCCAGCCTTCGTTGATGAAGCCGTTCTTGGCGAGGAATTCCACGTCGGTGACCTGATTGAAGGTCACAACATCGGCTTCCAGCCCTTCGACGATCGCGCGGGCCTGGCGCGAGGTGCCGCCATGCGACTGGTCGATGGTCACGCCCGGATTGGCCTTGATGAAGGCTTCATTCTGCGCTGCGAAGATTTCGCGGGCGATGTCATAAGAAGCGTTGAGCAACTTGTCGGCGGCGCTTGCCGAAACCGGCAGGGAGAGGGCGGCAAGGGCGGCGCTCAGGAGGAGGAGGCGTTTCATGGACTGGTACTCCGGTATGCGGGGGATCTCTATCTGCCCCGCAAACTAGAGGGTCGGCGCATCTCTTCCGAGGAATGGCCGACCAATGATTGCCCGGAGGGGCAAATATCTTTCCGCCGGAGGGTCCCCCGCCGAAATGGTCCGTCAGCGGGTCGGAACCGGCACTTCGCCACGGTAATCGTAGAAGCCGCGACCCGACTTGCGACCGAGCCAGCCGGCCTCGACATATTTGACCAGCAGCGGGCAGGGGCGATACTTCGAGTCCGACAGACCGTCATGCAGCACCTGCATGATCGAGAGGCACGTATCGAGACCGATGAAGTCGGCCAGCTGCAGCGGGCCCATCGGATGATTGGCGCCGAGCTTCATCGCTGTGTCGATGGCTTCCACCGAACCGACGCCTTCATAGAGCGTGTAGATCGCCTCGTTGATCATCGGCAGCAGGATGCGGTTGACGATGAAGGCCGGGAAGTCTTCGGCCACCGTAATCGTCTTGTCGAGCGAGGAGACGAAGTCCTTGGCGGTGGCGAAGGTGGTTTCCTCGGTCGCAATGCCGCGCACGAGTTCGACGAGCTTCATGACCGGGACCGGGTTCATGAAATGGATGCCCATGAAGCGTTCCGGCCGATCGGTGGCGGAGGCAAGGCGGGTGATCGACAGCGACGAGGTGTTGGTGGCGATCAGCGCCTCCGGCTTCAGGACCGGGCAGAGGGTGGCGAAGATCTTGCGCTTGACGCTCTCGTCTTCCGTCGCTGCCTCGATCACGAGATCTGATGAGGCAAGGTCGTTGACGTCGGCGGAGCCCGAGATCAGGGCAAGGGCCGCCTTGCGCTGCTCGTCGGTGATCTTGCCGTTGGTCACCTGGCGGGCGAGGTTGCCATTGATCGTGGCGAGACCGGCTTCGATCCTGTCCTTGGAGAGATCGTAGATCATGACCTTGTAGCCGGCGGCGGCGGAGACCTGCGCAATGCCGCAGCCCATCTGGCCCGCACCCACGACACCCACATTGCTGATCTTGTCCGTCATTGTCGCGCTCCTCGCCCGTTCCAGTCTCTTCCCACAAAAATGCCGGACCCGCTTATCGCGGACCCGGCTGATTGATAGACCGCAAAGGGTTCTTTGACCAGTCCTTTCGCAGCTGCGAGATGATGCTCAGAGCGCCTTCTCGAGCTCCGGCAGGGCCTCGAAGATGTCAGCGACGAGGCCGTAATCGGCAACCTGAAAGATCGGTGCTTCCTCGTCCTTGTTGATCGCGACGATGACCTTCGAGTCCTTCATGCCGGCGAGGTGCTGGATCGCGCCGGAGATGCCGCAGGCGATGTAGAGCTGCGGGGCAACCACCTTGCCGGTCTGGCCGACCTGCCAGTCGTTCGGGGCGTAACCGGCGTCAACAGCTGCACGCGAGGCGCCAACCGCAGCACCCAGCTTGTCGGCGACGGGCAGGATCACTTCCTGGAACTTCTCCGAAGAGCCCAGTGCACGACCACCGGAGACGATGATCTTGGCCGAGGCGAGTTCCGGACGGTCGGACGACGACAAAGCGTCGGAAACGTAGGAGGAGACGCCCGGATTGGCAGCGGCCGCAACGGTTTCGACGGCAGCCGAACCACCTTCAGCGGCGGCGGCGAAGGAGGCGGTGCGGACCGTGATGACCTTCTTGGCATCGGTCGACTGCACGGTCTGGATCGCATTGCCGGCATAGATCGGACGCTTGAACGTGTCGGCAGAGACCACCTCGGTGATTTCCGAAACCTGCATGACGTCGAGCAGGGCGGCGACGCGTGGGATCACGTTCTTGCCGACCGAGGTCGCAGCCGCGATGATCGTGTCATAGCTGCCGGCGAGCGAAACGATAAGAGCAGCCAGCGGTTCAGCAAGGTTGTTGCCGAGCGAAGCGTCGTCGGCGAGCAGCACCTTGGAGACGCCCGAAAGCTTGGCAGCAGCATCGGCGGCTGCCTTGGCGCCGGAGCCGGCGACCAACACATGCACGTCGCCACCGATCTTCGTGGCGGCCGTCAGGGCCTTCGCGGTCTGTTCGGAAACGGTCGCGTTGTCGTGTTCTGCGAGAAGAAGAATAGCCATTTTTCGTTTCTCCTGTCCGTTCCGCTTACAATACGCCGGCTTCGTTCTTGAGCTTGTCGACCAGTTCGGCGACAGTCTTCACCTTGATGCCCGCCTTGCGGCCTTCAGGCTCTTCCGTCTTCAGCACCTTCAGGCGCGGCGCGATGTCGACGCCGAAATCAGCCGGAGCCTTCTTGTCGAGCGGCTTCTTCTTCGCCTTCATGATGTTCGGCAGCGAAGCATAACGCGGCTCGTTCAGGCGAAGGTCGGTGGTGACGATCGCCGGCAGCTTCACGTCGATCGTTTGCAGACCGCCATCGACTTCGCGGGTCACGGTCGCCTTGTCGGCACCGAGTTCGAGCTTGGAGGCGAAGGTTGCCTGGCCCCATCCGAGGAGAGCTGCCAGCATCTGGCCGGTCTGGTTGGAATCGTCGTCAATTGCCTGCTTGCCGACGATGACGAGGCCCGGAGCTTCCGCCTCGACCACGCCCTTCAAAAGCTTGGCGACGGCGAGCGGCTCGACGGTTTCCTCGGTCTCGATGAGGATGCCGCGGTCAGCGCCCATGGCGAGTGCGGTGCGGATGGTTTCCTCGGCTTTAGCAGGGCCGATCGAGACGATCACCACTTCCTCGGCCTTGCCGGCTTCCTTCAGGCGCAGAGCCTCCTCGACGGAGATCTCGTCGAAAGGGTTCATGGACATCTTGACGTTGGCGAGCTCGACGCCGGAGCCATCCGGCTTGACGCGGATCTTGACGTTGTAATCCACAACCCGCTTGACTGGGACGAGTATCTTCATGGGTTCCTCTCTTCAAATCTTCTGCGGGAAAATGCGCGCTGATGCGTTCCGCCGTTTGTCGATTGGCGACATCGATACGCATTTTTTTCCCAAACACAACGATCGATGCCGTTTGACGGACAGCAATAATTTACGTTGACGTTCACGTCAATATGTCGCGGCCGCGACCTCTTGTCATCGTCCCCAATGGGTGATCTTGCGAGCCGGCTGCGACGGCGGGCTTTTTGCGCCCCTTGCGGCCGCGTCCCCTTCTCTGGCCAGCGGGTTGTTCGTCGGTCTCTGACCCCAGGGGCCAGTTGTCGCGATATCGACGGACGGGGCTGCGTGTTCGACAGCCTTTGGCGTCACGATCGCCCTGTCGAAGAGCGGCACGCCCGGACGTCGCAAAAAGAGCACCAGGACCGTACCGGCGATGATGCCGCCGACATGGGCGCCCCAAGAAACATTGCTCTCGCCGTCGATGACCAGCATCACGAATTGCTGGCCGACCCAGAAGAGAAGCGGGATGAAGGCCGGGAGCGGCAGGGGAAAGCGCATGAAGACCAGCACCCAGACGCGCACTTTCGGGTGCAGCATCAGATAGGCGGCGACCACGCCCGACACCGCCCCCGATGCCCCGATCAGCGGTGCCTCGCTCGTCGGCATCAGAAGACCATGAGCAAGCGCTCCGGCTGCGGCACAGGCAAGGTAGAAGAACAGGAACTTGAAGTGCCCCATGGCGTCTTCGACATTGTCGCCGAAGACCCAGAGGAACAGCATGTTCGATCCCAAATGCAGCCAGCTTCCATGCAGGAAGGAATAGGTGACGTAGGTCGCGCTTTCCGGCACCAGCACCAGCCGCGGGTCAAGCTCGGCGATGTTGAAGGCGACAGCAGGTATGAAGCCCATGCCATAGACGCCAATCTCGTAGAGCGCATCCGGTGCCAGCGTCGCCAGCGCATGGGTTACCACATTGGCAAGGATCAGCCCCAGCGTCACATATTGCTTGCGAATATGCTTCAGCGCATTTCGGTCATGCAGGGGAATGAACATCGCGCCTCGTGGGGTTCGCCGGAGTTGGGTCGCGGGATGCTAGCGTAGGTTGGGGGACGGGGACAGAGGGGAAGGGACGCAACGTAAGCGGCCCTACCTCCCCCCAAGCGGGGGAGGAGAGAGAATCGAAGGCTTGAGGTCAGCGAAAGCCGCCTAAACTTCAGATTTTCCAGGAGAGGGGATCGGTTCGGCTGGTGCGGACATTACTAGGCCCCTCTCGCGAAATCTCAAGGTTTGGCCCTGATCAGGCATCCCGAGGCTTGTGGTTGGATCCTCGGGTCAAGCCCGAGGATGACGATCGTTGGGGGGAGGGAAATGGTATTCTCCTCAGGACGCTCGTGAGGACAACGGTAGAGGAGGATACCCGCAGCTGCTTCATCCTCCGTCA